>JAVWVS010000001.1:0-162783 GCA_036666555.1 Lachnospiraceae bacterium
ATCAGTTCATTATAAAAAAGTCGGATTTTTGTCTTGACAACTGCACCACTATAGAAATCCATAATAAAGAGCAAGGAGTGCAACTGGATAAGGGGGTAGAGACATTGGCATTTGAGGGAGTGACCTTTGTGTATCCGGATGGAGAAGAGGCAGTTTTAAAAGATGTCACTTTTCAGGCAAAAAAAGGAGAAACGGTGGCATTTATCGGAAGTACTGGTTCCGGAAAAAGTACGTTGGTCAATTTGATTCCGAGAGCCTATGATGTCAGTGAAGGCAATATTTTAATAAATGGAATCAATATTAAGGAATATGATTTGTACTCCTTACGGGAACAAATCGGTTTTATTCCTCAAAAGGCAATATTGTTTCAAGGAACCATTCGGGACAATATCTGTTTCGGGAAACTGGAAGTATCAGAAGAAGAAATCAAACGGGTAGTAAAAACGGCACAGGCCTACGAATTCATCATGGAAAAAGGTGGCTTGGAAGAGAATATTACAGAAAATGCCACCAATGTTTCCGGAGGACAAAAGCAGCGGTTAGCTATTGCAAGGGCTTTAATAAAAGCGCCGAAGCTCTATATATTTGACGATTCTTTTTCTGCACTTGATTTTCAAACGGATGCTACACTTCGAAGAGAACTGAAAAAGGAAACCAGGGAAGCCATTGTGTTGATCGTTGCACAACGGATTGCAACGATTATGGATGCAGACCGGATTGTAGTGCTTAATGAGGGACAGGTAGTGGGTATGGGAACCCATGAGGAATTACTGCGAGTTTGTCCCATTTACCATGAAATTGCCGTTTCACAGTTCAGTGAGGAGGAATTATCTCATGCGTAAAAAATTAGAAAAAACAAAAAAGAACTTAACACGTCTAGTACCTTTTATTGCACCTTACAAATGGAGCTTCTTAGGAGCAATTTTGATGATTATTCTGTTTGTTACAGCCATGACAACCGCACCGAGAATGGAAGGAATGATTACTACTTCACTTGCAAAAGATGCCATGGAGTTGATGAAGCAGGTAAATGGTGCAGGGGTGCATTTTGAGAGAATTGCCGGTATTTTGGGAGTACTGATGGTGATTTATTTAATTAAGACTACTGCGCAGATGGCAAGTATTGCGTTGCTGACCAACTCCATTCAAAATGCGATGCACGACCTCCGCAATGCGGTGCAGGATAAGGTGAGAAGACTTCCGGTAAGATACTTTGATACCCATAGCTTTGGGGATGTATTAAGCCGTGTCACCAATGATGTCGATACCATTTCCGGAGCATTACAGCAGAGCTTTAGTCAGGTGATTAGCGGCATTTTGACCTTGATATTAGCAGTAACCATGATGTTTTCCATTCAACCCAAGATGGCATGTGTAGTGCTTTTGATTATTCCTATGAGTCTTCTCATTACGGCAGGCGTTGTGAAAAAGAGTCAGAGTCAGTTTGAAGCGCAGCAAAATTCCATTGGAGAATTAAATGGTGCGGTTACGGAAATGTATACGGGTTTTCGAGAAATCCTTTTATTTAATAAGCAAAATCAAATGCGGGAAGAATTTGACACCTTAAATGAGGAACTGAGAAAACACGCATTTCGTGCTCAGTTTATTTCGTCACTGATGTCACCACTGATTTCGCTGGTCACCTATTTGACCATTGGAGCCATTGCGGTAGCAGGGGCGCTGTTGGCACTTCAAGGTGTGATGACCATTGGAAATCTACAGGCGTTTATTCGGTATATCTGGCAGATTAATGACCCTTTATCCCAAGTATCCCAGCTATCGTCTCAGATACAGGCAGCTTTTGCAGCATTGGAGCGTGTTTTCGAAATTTTGGGAGAGGAAGAGGAAGAGAAGGAAGCAGATCCGGGGGTGACACTTTTAAAGACCAAGGGGGATGTTGCATTTCAAAATGTAACCTTTGGATATGGAGAAGATGCTATTATTAAGAATTTGAATATCGAAATCCAAAGTGGTCAAAGAGTAGCAATTGTAGGACCAACCGGTGCAGGAAAGACGACGCTCATTAATTTGTTGATGCGATTTTATGATGTAGATCAGGGAAAGATACTCATTGATGGGGTGGATATCCGAGAACGCAAACGCGGCGAACTTCGTTCCTCATTTGGAATGGTCTTGCAGGATACGTGGCTGTTTAGTGGAAGTATTTATGATAATATTCGTTATGGACGATTGGATGCAAGAAAAGACGAAGTGATTGCTGCGGCGAAAGCAGCCAATGTGCATCATTTTATTCGAACCCTTCCGGGAGGATACGATATGGTGATTGATGAGGAAGGTGGCAATATTTCCCAAGGGGAGAAACAACTGTTGACCATTGCCCGTGCCATTTTAAAAAACCCGGATATTATGATTCTGGATGAAGCGACCTCTTCGGTAGATACCAGATTGGAACAAATGCTGCAAGATGCAATGAATCGGGTAATGGAAGGAAGAACCAGTTTCGTCATTGCCCATCGGTTATCCACCATCAAGCACGCGGATTTAATTCTTGTAATTCAAGATGGCAATATCATAGAGCAAGGCACTCACGAAGGGCTGCTTCAAAAACATGGATTTTATGAACAACTATATCACTCACAATTTGCACAGAAACAGGGAAGATAGATGACAAAAGAAGAATTACTCAGAAAATATTTTGGATACCATGAATTTCGGGAAGGACAAGAGCTTTTAATAGACAGTATCCTCGCTGGTCGGGATACGGTGGGCATTATGCCTACCGGAGCAGGAAAATCTATTTGTTTTCAGATTCCGGCATTGTTGTTTCAAGGAATTACCATTGTAATTTCCCCTTTGATTTCACTGATGAAAGATCAGGTTACAGCGCTAAATGAAGCAGGAATTCATGCAGCGTTTCTAAATAGTTCCTTAAGCTTTGGGCAGTATCGGAAAGCACTTGCCTATGCCCAGCAAGGAGTGTATAAAATCATCTATGTGGCTCCGGAACGTTTAGAGACAGATAGTTTTTTAGAGTTTGCATTACATGCAGAGATATCCATGATTAGTATCGACGAAGCACACTGTATCTCCCAGTGGGGACAGGATTTTCGTCCCAGTTACCTGAAAATTATTGAATTTGTTAAAAAACTTCCTATGCGCCCTGTAATCAGTGCATTTACGGCAACTGCTACGAAAACGGTACTAGAAGATGTAATCGGGTTACTCCATATGCAAGAACCGACGGTGTTGACCACCGGATTTGATCGGATTAACCTGACATTTACGGTAATGCACCCGGGAGACAAATATAAGACTACCTTCCAATACGTGGCAGAACATGAGAATCAGTGTGGAATCATTTATTGTCTGACCAGAAAATTGGTAGAAGAGGTGACGGAAAAATTAGCAGGCAGTGGTTGCAGCGTGACCAGATACCATGCAGGATTAAGTGATGGAGAACGAAAACAAAATCAAGAAGATTTTTTATATGACCGGAAGCAAATTATGGTGGCTACCAATGCATTTGGAATGGGGATTGATAAATCGAATGTCCGCTATGTCATCCATTACAATATGCCCAAAAATATCGAAAGTTACTATCAAGAAGCGGGAAGGGCAGGAAGAGACGGACTGCCCTCGGAATGTATTTTGCTTTATGGAGGGCAGGATGTGGTGACGAACCAGTTCTTTATCAATCAGGAGCAGAGGTCGGAAGAAATGGATGAGGAGATGGCGGAAATCATCAAAGCGCGGGAACGGGAGCGGTTAAAAAAGATGACTTTTTATTGTTTTACGACGGAATGTCTGAGGGAGTATATTTTGCGCTATTTCGGAGAGCAGGGTTCCCATTACTGTGGAAATTGCTCCAACTGCCTGACACAATTTGAAGAAATAGATATTACAGAGAGTGTCAAAACATTGATTCGGTGTGTGGAATCCAGTCATCAACGATATGGAGTAGTCACTATTATAGATACCGTTCACGGCAGCAGTAATGCAAAAATATTGCGGTGCAGAATGGACCAAAATCCTTACTATGGATTACTTAAAGAAGTTTCTATCTTTCGGTTGCGTCAGATTTTAAATGAAATGATTTTAAAAGAACAGATTTATTTGACCAGTGATGAATATCCCATTTTGAAACTCACTGCACAATCGGCAGTATTGCTGAACTCTGGTGAAGTCATTCAGATGAAGATTGCGAAAGACCCAGTGATGGAAAAGAAAATGACAAAAACAAAGAAAAAAAGTGGGGTGTACAAGGATGTGGACGCCCAACAGTTTGAGAAATTACGGGAACTTCGGATGCAGATTGCCAAAAAAGAAAAGGTGCCACCTTATCTGATTTTTTCAGATAAAACACTCAATCACATGTGCCAGCTCCTACCAAAGAATAAAGAGGAGATGCTGGAAGTATCCGGTGTGGGGGAAACAAAATATAAGAAATATGGAAAGCAGTTCCTGGCTATATTGTCCTAGTTGGGAACTGTTTCAGTGTGCGGATGATGCATTGTATGCAGTAAAAAGAAAGAATAAAAACGGATATCGAATCATTCATCTGGACAAGTTTTCTCTAAAATGATAAAATAGGGTATAAAAAATATTTTAATGTGTTAGCACGTTGAAATGATAAAAAGAGGGAGAAGAGAGAAAATGGATAGTTCAATGTTTATTGGCACTGCGTGGTCATTGGTACCACCACTTTTGGCAATTATACTTGCTTTTGTAACGAAGGAAGTATATAGTTCGTTGTTTATTGGGATTGCAGTGGGAGCGGTGTTATACTCTGGGTTTGCACCTTGGAAAGCATTCACCTCATTATTTGAGATTATGAAAGAGAATATGAATCTCAATATCTTGATATTTGACATTTTATTAGGCATGATTATTGTCTTATTGGCAAAATCAGGTGGTTCTGCCGCTTATGGGAACTGGGCGGGTGGTAAAATCAAGTCGAAAAAAGGTGCGTTATTAGCCACCGGTGGTCTGGGAATGATGATTTTTGTGGATGATTATTTCAACTGTTTAACGGTAGGTTCGGTAATGCGTCCGGTGACGGATCGATTTAAAGTATCCAGAGCAAAACTTGCGTACATCATTGATGCTACAGCAGCACCTGTTTGTATTATTGCCCCTATTTCCAGTTGGGCAGCAGCTGTGAATTCTTATGTGCCCGAAGATGCGGGGATTACCGGATTTCAGCTTTTTTTGCGGACGATTCCCTATAATCTGTACGCATTGTTGACTATTGGAATGGTATTTCTTATGATTTTAATGAAATTTGATTTTGGATTGATGAAAAAGCATGAAATCAATGCAGAAAAGCATGGAGATTTATTTACCAGTGGACAGGAAGAGTTTGAAGAGCTAAAAGAGGAAGAAACTTCTGCCAAGGGAAAGGTTATGGATTTGATTCTTCCTGTGGTAGTGCTAATTTCCACAGCAATAGGAGCCATGATTTACACCGGATTTTTAGGAGGAGCCAAGAATGTAGTCAGTGCTTTTTCCGGATGCGATGCAGAAACCAGTTTGATTTTTGCTACCTTTACTACGGTAGTGTTTATGATGATTTTATATCTGCCCAGAAGAGTGGTTACCTTTAAAGGATTTATGGATTGTCTGGTAGAAGGATTCCGTTTAATGATTCCGGCAGTGATGATTTTGATTTTTGCATGGACATTAAAGGGAATGGGCGATGCACTAGGAATTGCTGAATTTGTCAGCGGCGTGGTAGGTGCCAATGCATCTGCAAGTATCTTTATTCCGGTAATAATGTTTGTGGTCGGCGGATTCTTGGGATTCTCTACGGGAACATCTTGGGGAACCTTTGCCATTCTGGTTCCGATTGCCGTAGCCATGTTTAGTGGCGGTGGGAATTTGGAAATGATGATTATTTCTGTTTCGGCAGTGCTTGCAGGAGCGGTATATGGGGATCATGTTTCTCCGATTTCGGACACTACGGTCATGTCTTCTGCCGGAGCACAGTGTAACCATATCAATCATGTGACTACCCAGATGCAATATGCAGCCGTGGTGGCAGTGATTTGTGTCATTGGTTATATCATTGCAGGAATAGTGAAAAACTGGGTCATTACACTAGGATTCAGTGCAATCCTTTTGGTGATTACCTTATTTGTTATAAGAAATGTTGTCAATAAAAAAGCCATGGCTGCACCGGTCACTGGGGAGGCAGCAGATGTATAAAATAGAGGTACCCTATATCAATCAAAGCGAAGGGTATCCTACCGGATGTGAAAGTGTATCCGCAGTGATGCTGCTCCAATTTTTGGGATATCGGATATCGGTGGATACGTTTATTGAAACTTGTCTGGAAAAACAGGCAATGGAGTGGCGAGCAGGGAAACTATACGGACCAGATCCCAAGCAGTATTTCGCAGGAAGTCCTTATGATGAAAGCGAAGATTCGTATGGCTGCTATGCACCGGTAATCTGTAGGGCACTTGGAAAAGTAATGGGAGAAGATTATGCTGTTTTAGATGAAACAGGAAAGCCTTTTTCCTATTTGCAAGAACATTATATCGACAAGGGAATGCCAGTGATTGTGTGGGCTTGTATCAATATGCGAGAACCCATCACGGGGCCAGTGTGGACACTTCTAGATGGAAAAGGGGAGTTTACATGGATATCCAATGAACATTGTATGTTGCTAGTGGGTTACGATGAAGAGTACTATTATTTTAATGATCCTCATGAAAACAACGGGGTCATCGGATATGAAAAGAAAATTGTGGAATGCAGACATCAGGCACAGCATATGCAGGCCGTTGGAGTGAAGAAAAAATGAAAGCGATTAAGATACTAAGTTTTACCAAAGCCGGTAGTGAACAAAATGAAAAACTCTGCCAAGAATTTCAGAACCAAGGATACGATTGCACTGGGTATACCATGAAATCATTTCAAGGAAAACTTCAAGTGATTCCGGAGAATCTCACACAGTGGGTAGGTGCGCAATGGGGAACAGTTTCCTTCGTATTTATCAGTGCAGCGGGAATTGCAGTTCGCTGTGTGGCTCCTTGGGTAAAGGATAAGTTCACGGATTCCGCCGTGGTTGTTATGGATGAACAGGGACAGTTTGTCATTCCTCTTTTATCCGGACATATAGGGCAAGCCGTAGAGCTATCTAAGAGAATCGCAGAGTATTGTGGCGGAACGCCGGTGATTACTACTGCTACAGATATACAAGGAAAATTTGCAGTAGATGTGTTCGCAAAAGAGAATCATTTAAAAATGACGGACCGCAGGCTTGCAAAAGAAGTATCCGCAGATGTGGTAAATGGAAAAAACATAGGGATGTACAGCGAATATGAGATACAAGGGACTTGTCCCAAGGAAGTGAAATTATGTGATTCTTTAGAAGCACTTTCTGACTATGCTCATAGCGTAGTCATCTGTCAACAGTATCGCTTAGACAAAGAGATTCCGGCAGGGGCGTTGCAATTGACCCTGCCGGATATTGTAGTTGGAATCGGTTGTAGAAAAGGCGTACCGGAAGGCCAAATAAAAGAAATGGTAAGAGAAACCTTAGAAACAAATCATCTTCAAAAGGAGCAGGTGTGTATGTTAGCAAGTATTGCCTGCAAAAAAGAAGAAGAAGGACTGGTGAATCTGGCGGTCAAGTGGCAGGTACCATTTGTCACTTACACTGCGGAAGAATTAAAAGAGATTACTCAGGTGAGTGCACGTTCCAAATTTGTGGAAGAAACGGTAGGTGTGGATAATGTGTGTGAACGTGCAGCCATGCTTGCAGGAGAAAAAGGAACCTTGTTGCAACCAAAGACATGTGGTAAAGAGGTGACGGTTTCTTTGGTGCGTAAAGAGCAAGTTTTATATTTTGGCAGACAGATGGAACATATTTTGTTGTTTGCCGGAACCACGGAAGGCAGAGAGGCGGCAGAAGAAATCATCAGACAGAACTATCCGGTTACGTTATCCATTTGTACTGCTACGGAATACGGAAAAGAATGTGTGCTACAGGGGATTGAGTCTTTATCCCAAGGGGATACCAAAGTTCAGATTCTGGCAGGCAGGATGAATACAGCGGAAATCGAAGAGTTTTTCAAACGATATCAGATCGATATTGCCATTGATGCCACCCATCCATTTGCAAAAGTAGTGACGAACAATATCAAAGTGGCTTCCCAGCATCAAAAGGTTGCTTATTTACGATTACTAAGAAGTGAGGGACGCACTGTCACAGGTGTTCACTGGGTGGAATCTATTGCAGAAGCAGTGAAGTATTTGTACCACGTACCTGGAAACGTGCTGATTACAACCGGAAGCAAAGAATTGGCAGAATATACCAAGCTTCCGGACTATGAGAAACGTTGCTATGCCAGAGTGTTATCTACTCAGGAAGCGGTAGAACAGACCATTGCACTGGGATTTCAAGGAGCACATTTATTTGCCATGCAAGGACCGTATTCCAAGGAACTCAATGTGGGGATGTTAAAACAGGTAAAGGCTTCTTACATGGTCACAAAGGAATCGGGGACCGCCGGTGGATTTGAAGAAAAACTAGAAGCGGCAAAGGAAGCGGGAGCAACGTTGATCGTGATTGGAAGACCCAAAGAAACCGGGATGTCAAAAGAAGAGTTATATGCATATTTAAAGAGGAGATACACATGTTAGTATTAGTGACAGGCGGAAGCCGAAGCGGGAAATCCGCAATTGCAGAATCCATTGCAGAGCAACTTTATGGTGGCGAAAAAATCTATCTGGCTACCATGCTGCCTTGTGACCGGGAATGTGAGGAACGAATTTGTCAGCATAGACTAAATCGTGCAGGAAAAGGATATATCACGCTGGAAAAAGGAACCCATCTGGAGGAAATCCAAATCAAACGGCAGCAGTGCGTGTTACTGGAATGCATCTCTAATTTAGTAGCCAATGAAATGTACGATGTGACCGGTGTGAAAACGGATGTGGTAGAGCATATCAGAAATGGGATATTGCATCTAAAAAAACAGACAGAGCATCTGGTGATTGTGACCAATGAAGTGTTTTCGGATGTAGTAGAGGATGAGGAAACGAAGCGCTATGTACAACAGATGGGACTTCTCAACCAAGCACTGGCAGCCAGCGCAGATGTGTTTATCGAAGCGGTTTGCGGAATTTGTGTGATCCATAAAGGGGAAGAACGAATGAAAGGAAAATGAAAATGACAGGATGTATTCATATCTATTGTGGGGACGGAAAAGGAAAAACAACTGCGGCTACCGGCTTAGCACTGCGGGCTTCCGGAACCGGAATGAAAGTATTATTTACTAGATTTTTAAAAAATGAGACATCCGGAGAACTAACCGTGCTGGATCGGTTGGAAGGAATCGAAGTACTTCATCTTCCCAAATCTTTTGGATTTTACCAGACACTGTCCCAGACAGAAAAAGAAGAAATGAGGCAGATGTATCAAAGTCTATGGGAATTAGTGAAAAGTAAAGTAGACCAGGGAGCTTATCAGATGCTGGTGTTGGATGAAATCATGGCGGCACTTACCTATCATGTATTAGAGGAAACGGATGTGATCCATTTTCTGCAACACAAACCAAAGGAATTAGAAATAGTAATGACCGGAAGAAATCCGGCAGAACCGTTGCTTGCACTGGCAGATTATGTGTCAGAAATCAAAAAAGTGAAACATCCCTTTGATCAAGGAATGATAGCAAGAAAAGGAATTGAGTTTTAAGTGTTTTATCTGAAAAACAAGTTGTATTTTTTCTGTAAATTGATATAATATAAAGATAAATTCAAATTCGGCAGAGTTTAAAAGGTAGGGGAAGCAGGTGAGAATCTTGCACAATTCCCGTTGCTGTATTGGAAGAGCAATATTTTGAGATACCACTGTGATGTTCCATCATGGGAAGGTAAAGTATTGTGATGAGGCCTAAGTCAGAACACCCTCTTTTAAAAGAATTTGAGTGGTTACGGGATATGACCGGAGTATGCATTCTGAAAGTCTTTCTGATTTTATGAATGTCCGGGGGCAACCAGGTATAGGCATTCATGTTCATAACATTTCCAATAAAATATAATTAAATAGAGACCATACTGTGAAAGGAAAAATCATGAAACAAAACAGTAAAAAGGGAATTTTAGTGGTTAGTTTTGGAACCAGCCATTTGGATACGCTGGATAAGACCATAGGAGCCATTGAAAGGCGCATCCAGCAACAGTACCCTCAGGAGATACTTTACCGCGGGTTTACCAGTGGGATGATTTTGGCAAAGCTCAAAAAGAAAGAACAGCTTCCGATGATGAATGTATCAGAAGCACTGGAGAAGATGCATGAGGATGGCATAGAGACCGTGTCGATTCAGCCTACTCATATCATTCATGGAGTGGAAAACGATAAGATGGTGGAGCAGATAAAAGCCAAAAGTCATCTTTTTAAAAAAATAGTGATAGGCAATCCGCTGCTAAGCAGCGTGGAAGATTATAAGGCAGCCATTCACGCGGTGATGGAGACCATAGCATTGGAGGAAGAGGAAGGTCTGGTATTTATGGGACATGGAACAGACCATTATGCCAATGCCGCTTACCCGGCGTTGGAATATACTGCACATACCCTGGGGTATGACCGGGTATTGGTGGGTACGGTGGAAGGATTTCCACAGTTGAAGCATGTCATGACCGGGTTGGAAACAAGAAATATCCGAAAAGTAAAATTGATGCCATTTATGGTGGTAGCAGGAGACCATGCTAAAAATGATATGGCCGGAGAAGAAGATTCCTGGAAGACCATTTTAGAAAAAGCCGGATATCAGGTGGAAGTTATTTTAAAAGGTCTGGGGGAAATGAAGGGAATCCAGAATCTTTTCGTAGAGCATCTGCGGGAGGCGAAAGAGCAATGAGACCAAAGGAAACATTACGGCGGGGATATACTACGGGAAGCTGCGCTGCAGCAGCAGTGCAGGCCGGTCTTCGGATGCTTTTTACCGGAGAGCCAGTGCAGGAAGTGAGACTGCGGACACCGGGAGGTACCGAATTATTTTTAGAAGTCGAAGATTGTAAAATAGAACCGGAAACCGTCCGTTGTGCCATCCGAAAAGACAGTGGAGATGATCCGGATATTACCAATGGAATCTTGATTTATGGAAAGGTTTCGAAATGCAGACAGCCGGGGATTCATCTGGCAGGAGGCCAGGGAGTGGGTACCATAACAAAAAGAGGGCTTTCCGTGGCAGTTGGAGAAGCAGCAATCAATCCGGTTCCCAGACAAATGATACAAAAGGAAGCGGAAACCATATGCGCAGCCCATGGTTATGAAGAAGGATTGGAGATTGTCATTTCCATTCCTCAAGGTGAGGAATTGGCAGACAAAACCTTTAATCCACGATTGGGGATTGAAGGAGGATTATCTGTTCTTGGGACAACCGGAATCGTAGAACCTATGAGCGAACGGGCATTGCTGGATACGATTTTTTTGGAACTTCGTGTGCGAAAAGAAAGTGGTGCCAAGTATTGCTACATTGTCCCGGGCAATTATGGCAGTGATTTTTTGCAGCAAAGTCTTCATTATGATGTGGAAAAGGCCGTGAAGTGTAGCAATTATATTGGGGAGACCATAGATTTTGCAAGGCAATTAGGATTTGAAGGAATCTTACTGGTAGGCCATGTGGGGAAAATGGTGAAATTAGCAGCAGGGATTATGAATACCCATTCCAGACAGGCGGATGGCAGAATGGAAATTTTCGCAGCACATGCAGCATTGTTAGGAGCTACGCAGGAACGGATTAGAGCAATCATGGAGGCAGTGACTACTACGGAAGTGATTGCCATTTTGTCAGAGGCAGGATTACTGGAAAAGGTGATGGAAAGTATTATGAAGAAAATAAATACCTATGTGACTTATCGTGCAGGGAACACCTTACATATCGGAGTGATACTATTTTCTGAAGAACAGATATTGGGAAAAACCGAGGCAGCTTCTCAGCTGCAGAACATTTTGGAACAAGAAAAGGAGATGGTGTGATGCAAGGGATATTATACGGAATAGGAGTGGGACCGGGGGATCCGAAATTATTGACCATCAAAGCATTGGAAGTGATGCAAGGATGCGCTGTCATTGCCATTGCAGTATCGGATCCAGATTATGCTCTTACGATACAAGAAAAAAAGCCCATGGAAGAAGAACGTTATCTTGAAAAATGCGTGGCATATCAAATTGCAAAACAAGTCTTTCCGGAGATTGTGAAAAAAAAGAAATGTTATTTGCCTATGCCTATGACCAAGGAATCGAGACTTTTGAACCGATGTCATGAAGTTGCTGCGGATATGGTAGGGCAGGAGCTGGAAAAGGGAAGGGACGTGGCATTTCTTACCTTGGGAGATCCGACTATTTATTCCACCTATCTCTATGTCCACAAACGCATTCAGGAACGGGGATATCAGACACAGATTATTCCGGGGATTCCTTCTTTTTGTGCGGCGGCAGCTCGTATGGGTATGGGATTGGTAGAGAATCGAGAAGAATTGCACATCATTCCGGCATCCTATGATATTCAAGACAGCCTGCAGCTTTTTGGAACCAAAGTGTTTATGAAAGCGGGAACCAAGTTAGAACAGGTAAAAGAAGAACTAAAGAAACGAAATTTACAAGTCACCATGGTGGAAAATTGTGGCATGGTGAATGAAAAATCATATCATCAGGTGGAAGACATACCGGAACAAGCCGGATATTATTCGTTATTAATAGTCAAGGAGGAAACAAAATGATATCTTTTGTAGGAGCAGGACCGGGAGCAGAGGATTTGATTACAATGCGCGGACATCGATTACTGCAGGAAGCGGATGTAATTGTATATGCCGGTTCGCTGGTAAATCCGGCATTGCTGGAAGTAAAAAAAGAGACCTGCCAGGTATATAACAGTGCACAGATGACTTTAGAAGAAGTGATGGAAGTTATGACAGTGGCTCATCAGGCGCAGAAAAAAATAGTGCGTCTTCACACGGGAGATCCTTGCCTTTATGGCGCAATTAAGGAGCAGATAGACAGACTCGAGCAAGAAGGGATTACGTATGAAATCTGTCCCGGAGTCAGTTCCTTTTGTGGAGCGGCAGCAGCATTGGGAGCAGAATATACGCTTCCGGGGATTTCACAGTCAGTAGTGATTACCAGAATGGAAGGACGTACACCGGTACCAAGTAGAGAATCGATTGAAAGTTTTGCGGCACATCAGACAACTATGGTCATCTTCCTAAGCACAGGGATGCTGGGGAAATTATCCAAGGAACTGAGAAGTGGCGGATACGATGGGGACACGCCGGCAGCGATTGTATACAAGGCAACCTGGCCCGAAGAAAAAGTATGTCATTGTACGGTAGGAACATTAGAAGAGACTGCTAAAGACCAGAATATTACAAAGACAGCACTGATTGTAGTGGGGAATATTTTGCAAGGAGATTATCAACGCTCTAAGCTTTATGATCCATCATTTACAACAGAATTTCGGGAAGCAACGCAATCATAGTGGAGGCAGACATGAAAAGAATATATGTAATTGGAATCGGACCGGGTGCGTATGAGCAAATGACGATAGGGGCAGTAAAGCGATTGGAACAATGTGACATCATCATAGGGTATACTGTATACATTGATTTGGTGAAAGAGCATTTTCCGGGAAAGGTATTTCTTTCTACCCCAATGAAACAGGAGGTAAAGCGCTGTCATATGGCATGTGAAGAGGCAATGGCTGGAAAGCAGGTAGCCATGATATGCAGTGGAGATGCAGGTATCTATGGAATGGCAGGATTGATGTACGAAACGGCTCATGAATATGAGGGCATTCAGGTAGAAGTGGTACCGGGAATTACCGCGGCTTCCGCAGGCGCAGCCATACTAGGGGCACCATTGAATCATGATTTTGCCGTGATTAGCTTAAGTGATTTGCTAACACCTTGGGAAAAAATAGAACAACGACTGGCCAGTGCTGCAAAAGGAGATTTTGCCATCTGTTTGTATAATCCGTCCAGTAAGAAACGGAAGGATTATTTGGAACGGGCATGTACCATTTTGCTAGCGGATAAACATCCGGATACGGTATGTGGTATTGTTCGCAATATTGGAAGAGAAGGGGAAACCATTTCTTATTTATCCTTAGAAGCATTACAGCAGACTTCGGTGGATATGTTTACTACGGTGTTTATCGGAAATAAGCAGACGGTATTGCTAGATGGGAAGATGGTTACACCAAGAGGATATCATCATGAAGCATAAAAAAAGAAAAATCTATTTGGCCGGGGTCGGTATGGGAACACCGGGTACCATTACCAAAGAAGTGAAAGACGCTGTGGAAAGCAGTTCCTGCATCATCGGTGCTGCACGGATGTTAGAAGGATATGTTCACTTAGAAAAAGAGAAGGTCAATGCCTATCGTCCGGATGAAATCGCAGCCTACATAGGAACCCATCAAGAACATCAAACCATTGCTATTTTACTATCGGGAGATGCAGGTTATTACAGTGGTGCCAAAAAACTGTTGTCGGTGCTTTCCCAAGAAGACTATGAAGTGCAGGTACTGCCCGGAATTTCGGCAGTGGCTTATCTGGCCGCTAAATGTCAAATGTCATGGGAAGATGCCAGTTTTGTAAGTCTTCACGGAACGAAACAAAACTTTATATATGAAGTGCTCCATCATGAGAAAACAGCGATACTGCTAGGCGGGCAAGGAATAGCCAAAGAGGTATGTGAGAAATTGAGTGCTTATGGATTGCAGGAGTTGGTTCTGCATATTGGCACTCATCTTTCCTATGAAAATGAGCGAATTCAGACAAAAAAAGCAGCAGAAATACAACCGGAAGATTTGGAAGGATTAACGGTGGTAATGATTGAAAATCCTCATCCTCAAGAGGAGGTGGCACCCCATATTCCAGACGCCCAATTTCTACGTGGGGAAGCACCTATGACCAAGGAAGAAGTTCGGGCTGTTTGTATGGCGAAACTTCATCTAACTAAGAATGCAGTGCTATATGATGTGGGAGCGGGAACCGGTTCCGTGTCCATAGAGGCAGCATTACAAGGGGGAGACATTCAGGTTTATGCCATTGAAAAAAAAGAAGTGGCCATTGCCCTTTTAAAAGCCAATCAACTAAAATTTCGTGCAGATAATATAACCATTGTAGCAGGTTCAGCTCCGGAAGCACTTGTGGAACTGCCGGCACCTACCCATGTTTTTATCGGAGGGAGCAGTGGTAACTTACCGGAGATTGTTCGCAGTGTGAAGCAGAAAAATCCACAGGTGCAGATTGTGCTGACTGCTATTTCCTTAGAAACGATGAGCGAAGTGGAAAGGTTGATGAAAAGTGGAGTATTACCGGAGGAGCAAGTGACCATCACGCAACTAACGGTGGCAGCCAGTAAAACCATAGGAACTTATCATATGATGATGGGACAAAATCCTGTTTTTGTTGTTTCATGTTCTTAAAACGAAGAAAAGGAGCACGAAGATATGAATACACCTAGAGTTATGATTACTTCTCCTGCAAGTGGAAGTGGGAAAACCACCATTACCTGTGGCATACTGCAGGCTTTGAAAAATCGGGGAAAGTCACCGGTGTCGGGAAAATGCGGACCGGATTATATTGACCCCATGTTTCATGAGGCGGTTTTGAAAATTCCCTCGGAGAATCTAGATCTCTTTTTCTGCCAAGAAGAAGTGGTGAAAACATTATTGAAAAACCATGCAAAACAGGGAGATATTACAATATTAGAAGGTGCCATGGGATATTATGACGGTCAGGCATTGAATTCATGGAAGGGCAGTGCTTATGATGTGGCAAAGGTGACGGACACGCCGGTAATTCTGGTCATACCATGTAAAGGTATGGCATTATCCTTGGTTCCGGTGATTCAAGGAATGCTGTCATTTCGTAAAGACCACCATATTCGGGGAGTGATTTTAAACCAAATATCTCAAGGGATGTACGGGCGGATGAAGGAAATGCTGGAAGAACATCTGGAGATACCGGTTCTTGGCTATGTGCCTCCCCTTTCCTTTTTCTCTTTGCAAAGCCGCCATTTGGGACTGGTAACGCCGGGGGAAAGGGTAGGATTATCGGAAGAAATCGAAGTGCTTGGCAATCTTTTGGAACAGACTATTGATCTGGATGCGCTGACTGCCATTGCACAAAGTGCACCACCCCTTCTGACTTCCTGGAACTTAGAACTGGAACCCCAATCCAAAGAAGCGGCACCGGTGCGGATTGCTGTAGCAAAAGATGAAGCATTCTGTTTTTATTATAGGGATAATCTGACATTGTTAGAAAAACTTGGATGTGAACTGACATTCTTTAGCCCCATACGAGATCACGAACTTCCGGTGGGAACCAGAGGTCTTTTATTAGGAGGGGGCTATCCGGAATTATATGCCAAAAAGCTATCCGAAAACCATGAGATGCGAGAATCCATTCGAGTGGCAGTTACCAAAGGACTTCCATGTATTGCTGAGTGCGGTGGATTTATGTATCTGCAGGAAATGTTGGAAGAAAAGGATGGAACCAAATATCCTATGGTGGGTGCAATCAAAGGAGTTTCTTTTCCTACTGGGAAA
This sequence comes from Lachnospiraceae bacterium, assembly GCA_036666555.1. Classification (GTDB taxonomy): domain Bacteria; phylum Bacillota; class Clostridia; order Lachnospirales; family Lachnospiraceae; genus UMGS1251. Next base: position 16,527 of record JAVWVS010000001.1, read on the forward strand.
CTGGTGCGTTTCGGCTATGTCACCTTGGAATCACAGCAAGAACAGGGATATCTTCCAAAAGGGGAAACGCTAAAAGGTCATGAGTTTCATCACTGGGACAGCACCCATCCAGGAACTGCCTGCCTGGCGGTGAAACCGGAGAGAGAAAAAAGCTGGAACTGTATCCATGCCAAAGAACATTTATTTGCAGGATATCCCCATCTTCATTTTTACTCAAATCCCAAATTTGCTCAACGATTCGTAGCACTGTGCAGAGAGGAAAAGAAATAAAATGGAATTAAAAGAAATGATTTCGCATATAAAACCCATTGATCAAGGAGCAGTTAAGCAGGCAGAGGACAGATGGCTTACCATTGCCAAACCACTATTTTCTTTGGGAAAATTGGAAACGGCCATAACTTTGATGGCAGGAATCAAAGGAACTTCTCAGTTTACATTGGAGAAAAAGGGATTGATTATTATGTGTGCAGATAATGGGGTGGTGGAAGAAGGAGTCACACAGACGGGGCAGGAAGTGACAGCTATTGTGGCAGACAATTTTACCAAGCAGGCTACCAGTGTGTGTATGATGGCAGAAGAAGCGAAGGTGGATTTATTTCCCATCGACATTGGAATGGCAGTGGATGTTTCATCGGTGTCCCATCCAAGGAATAAGGTTGCATATGGAACCCGGAATTTAAAAAAAGAACCGGCCATGACCAGAGAACAAGCGGTGGCAGCCATCCAAATCGGAATTCGAATCGTAGAAGAACGAAAACAGGAAGGGTATGATATTTTGGCCACCGGAGAAATGGGCATTGGCAATACCACCACCAGTAGTGCGGTGGCAGCGGTTCTTTTGCACCGACCGGTGGAGGAAGTGACCGGAAGAGGCGCAGGACTGACTGGGATAGGATTACAGAAGAAAATTGGTGTTATAGAGGAAGCTTTGTCACTGCACTGTCCCAATCCAGAAGATCCCATAGAGGTTATTGCCAAAGTCGGAGGACTGGATGTTGCGGGGTTGGTAGGAGTATTTCTAGGAGGTGCGATCTATCATATTCCCATTGTCATAGATGGATTTATCTCAGCAGTTGCAGCTTTGGCAGCGGTGCGGATGGCACCACTTACCCGGGAATATATGCTTCCATCCCATGTATCAAAGGAACCGGCGGGGCAGATGGTGTTAGATGCTTTAGAACTTTCCCCATTTCTTACTTGTGACATGTGTTTGGGAGAAGGAACGGGTGCAGTTGCTGTGATGCCACTTCTGAACATGGGATTGAAAGTATATTTACAAATGAGTACCTTTCAGGACATTACCATAGAAGAGTATGAGGTATATCAATGAAATGGATATCATCACTGATCATTGCATGTTCCATGTATTCCAAGATTCCCATGCCCAAGGTAGAATGGAATGAAAAGAACATGAAATACGCACTCTGTTTCTTTCCACTGATTGGCGGAGTGATTGGAGCACTTTTGTGGGGTGTGGGAACACTGCTTTATGGAAAAGTCTCTCCCTTGTTCTTTGCAGTTTGCATGACATTGATTCCACTGGCGGTAACGGGAGGCATCCACATGGATGGTTTTTTGGATACGGTGGATGCCATGGCTTCTTATGGAGAACGAGAAAAAAAATTAGAAATCTTAAAAGACCCTCACGCAGGAGCCTTTGCCATTATTGGGGCAGGATGCTATTTCTTATGGAGTGTGGGAATATGGAGCGAGGGAACGGCTGATTTATTACCTGTGATTGCCTGTAGCTTTGTATTGTCCAGAGCTTTGAGTGGCTACGCAGTGGCGGCATTTGTACCGGCAAAACAAAGTGGACTGGTTTATCTTTTTCATAGTCAGGCACAGAAAACAGTGGTGAAAATCACCATGGCAGGTTATGTGGTCGCAGCGGTGACCGGCATGGTTCTATGGAAACCGGTATGGGCAGTGGCAGCAGTGAGTGGAGCGGTGATTTCCTTTCTGTGGCACCGATACATTTGCAATCACGTATTTGGTGGGATTACGGGAGATCTGGCGGGATATTTTTTGCAAATCAGCGAACTGGTAATGACCACAGCAGTGATTGTGGTCTCTCGGTTATAAGAAAGGGAACAGGCTATGGAATTGGTATGGATTCGCCATTTTAAGACCAAAGGAAACAAGGAACAGCGCTACATTGGAGTGACCGATGAATCCTTAGAACCACCCGAAAATGAAATGAAACAGCGCCATTATCCTGCTGTGGAAGAGGTGATTGCAAGTCCCATGAAACGTTGTGTAGAAACGGCTTACCGGATTTATCAAAGAGAACCTCTTTGGAATGAAAAATTGCGGGAATGTGATTTTGGACGGTTTGAAAATCATAATTATGAAGAATTGAAACAGGACAAAGATTACCAAGCGTGGCTGGCATCATCCGGAAAAATTGAGTTCCCACAAGGAGAAAGTCGACAAGCATTTCAAAAGCGTAGCGTGGAAGGGGTCATAGAAGTGATTGACCTTCTGCTGGAAAAAGGAATTCAAAAGGCCGCATTGGTGGTTCATGGGGGGACGATTATGGCCGCCATGGAAGTACTTGGAATTCCGAAAAAAGAATTCTATGACCGGCAGGTGGACAATGGGGGCGGTTATATTACCACCATCGACGAAAAAGAATGGAAGAAAGGGAACCGGCAGGTGAAAGAGGTGAAAAAACTATGATGACATTGGCAGCTTGCGTAACAGGATTTTGTCTGGATTTACTGTTTGGTGATCCAGTGTGGCGCTATCATCCGGTTCGCTTAATGGGGGCGCTGATTGTTAAATTAGAAGCCTTGTTGCGAAAGTTTTTGGGCACGACCAAGGAACGCCTAATTTTTGCAGGTGGAATTTTATGCGTTCTGGTATGTGGCATTTCTACCCTCATTCCCATTCTACTGTTATATGGGGCAGGGCTGCTGCATCCTCTTGTACGTTATGGAATGGAAAGTGGTATGTGTTATTTGCTATTAGCTACCAAATCCCTTTACAAGGAAAGCCAAAAAGTATACGTGCAATTGCAAAAGCCAGATGTTTGTGGTGCCAGACAAGCAGTTTCCATGATTGTAGGAAGGGATACCGAAGGACTGACCCCGGAGGGGATTACCAAGGCTACGGTAGAAACGGTGGCAGAGAACACTTCTGACGGCGTGGTTGCTCCCTTGCTTTACATGTTGCTTGGAGGAGCACCTTTGGGCTTTTTCTATAAAGCAATCAACACCATGGACTCCATGATAGGCTATCGCAATGAGTCTTATCTATATCTAGGCAGGATTGCGGCCCGACTGGATGATATTGCCAATTATATTCCTGCAAGAATTTCTGCATTGTTAATGATTCTCAGTGCTTTTTTATTGAGGATGGACGGGAAAAATGCTTGGAGAATGTTTCGTCGGGATCGGTTCAAACACGCCAGTCCCAATTCGGCACAGACAGAAGCAGTTTGTGCGGGAGCACTGCAAATACAACTGGCAGGAAATGCTTGCTATTTTGGGGAAGTACATGAAAAAGAATACATTGGAGATTCACTGCGTCCTGTTGTCAATGAAGACATTAAAAAGGCAGGGTGGCTGTTGTATCTAACGGCCGGGTTAACATTATTGATATTTGGTGGAATACGATATTTGGTATTCTGGTTGTGATCATTCAGAAATAAAAGAAGGGAAATAGGGCAATGGACAATATACATGGTGGGGATATTTATACGTATCAGGGAATGTTGGATTTTTCTGCCAATATCAGTCCCCTTGGACCGGATCCACGGGTTATCGAAGCAATGAAAGAGAGTTTAGCAAAGATAGGAACTTATCCGGATGTCAATTGCACAAAATTGCGGGAGGCAATTGGAAAGCGGGAGCAGGTGGCACCGGAACACATCCTTTGTGGAAATGGTGCAGCAGATCTGATTTTTTCTATTGCATTGGCACTCAAACCTAAGAAAGCCCTTTTGTTAGCCCCCTCCTTTGCAGAATACGCACAAGCGTTACAGACTGTGGATTGCGAGATTACATATCACCATCTCAAAGAGGAACAAGGATTTCGTTTGACTCGGGATTTATTTTCTCATCTAAAGAAGGAATTGGATATTATCTTTATCTGTTCCCCCAACAATCCTACCGGCAGTCTGGTAGAACAGAAATTGTTGGAAGAACTGTTGGAATATTGCGAAAAACAGAAGGTGATATTGGTAGTAGATGAATGTTTTCTTGATTTTTTAGAACAGCCTGAAAAAAGCACCATGAAGTCATTTTTGCAGAGTAAAGTACTGCTGATTCTGAAAGCATTTACAAAAATGTATGCTTTGCCAGGGGTGAGGCTGGGGTATGCCATGGCCGGAGATTCCACTATTTTAAAACGCATAGAAGCGGTGCGGCAACCGTGGAGTGTATCAGTGGTGGCTCAGGCCGGAGGAATCAAGGCTTTGGAAGATGAGAACTGGCCCAAACAGGTACGTACTTATATTCAAGAAGAAAGAAAGTATTTGTGTCAACAGTTTCAAATACTGGGGGTGACCTATTATGAACCGGCGGCCAATTACATTTTTTTGAAAAGTGAACAAGACCTTTTTACATGCTTAAAAGAAAAGCAGATTTTAATTCGAGATTGTGGGAATTACGAAGGACTGGAGAAGGGATATTACCGCATTGCGGTGAGAACCCATGAAGAAAATCAGCGACTGATCCAAGGGCTGGGTGAAATCTATCAGAGAGGAGTAACCAACAGATGGCAAAAGCAATTATGATTCAAGGTACCATGTCGAATGCGGGCAAAAGCATTTTAGCAGGAGGTCTTTGCAGGATTTTTCAACAAGATGGATATCGAGTGGCACCTTTTAAATCTCAAAATATGGCACTGAATTCCTTTATTACGGACGAAGGACTGGAGATGGGTCGGGCACAGGTGATGCAGGCAGAAGCAGCAGGTGTGAAACCTTCCGTGGGGATGAATCCCATTTTACTAAAGCCAACCGGGGACAGTAGTTCCCAGGTGATTGTCAATGGAAAAGTAGAAGGGGTCATGACGGCGGCACAATATTATGAAAAGAAAAAGGAACTGTTTCCGGTGGTGAAACAAGCATATGAACGTCTGGCGAAGGAATATGATATCATTGTACTGGAAGGTGCCGGAAGTCCGGCGGAAATCAATCTGAAGCAAGAGGATATTGTGAATATGGGAATGGCAAAAATCGCCCACGCACCGGTGTTGCTGGTAGGTGACATTGACCGTGGCGGTGTGTTCGCCCAGATTGTAGGAACGCTGACGCTGTTAGAAGAGGACGAAAGAGAATTGGTGAAGGGTACGATTATCAATAAGTTTCGTGGAGACCGGAAGATACTGGAGCCGGGGCTTCGGATGCTGGAAGACCGGACGCAGGTTCCGGTGCAAGGCGTGGTTCCCTACTTTCATCTGGATATTGATGAGGAAGATAGTTTGACAGAGCGGTTTACTAAAAAAGAAAGGGTGGGACTGATCGACATTGCAGTGATTCGCTTCCCCCGCATTTCTAATTTTACGGATTTGAATTCCTTAGAATACATAGAAGAGGTGACGGTTCGGTATGTAGCTACACCGGGAGAACTTGGAAATCCGGATATGATCATCCTTCCGGGAACGAAAAATACCATGGGAGATCTTCTTTGGATGCGTCAAAATGGATTGGAAGCCAGTATCTTAAAATATGCCTGTCAGAAACCGGTATTCGGAATTTGTGGAGGATATCAGATGCTGGGAAGAGCAATTGCAGACCCAGAAGGTGTGGAGGGGAAAGGAACCATTTCCGGTATGGGATTACTTCCCATTACCACCACCTTTGCTTCCGGAAAAACCCGTACCAGAGTGAGCGGGAAAGTGGCTTGCATAGAAGGAATCTTTCGAGAATTGCAAGGAAAGCAAGTAGAAGGATACGAGATTCATATGGGCGTGTCTACTTTTTTGGAAGAACAACAAGGGCTACTACAGCTGACAGAGGAAGGGAAGCACTGCACAAAGGCAGATGGTGCTTCCAAAGGCAATGTGTATGGTTGCTATGTCCATGGTATTTTTGATGAAAGTCAGGTGGCAACCACAGTGGTAGAAGCGTTGCTACGGGAAAAAGGACTGGATCAAGTTGCGGTCAAGGCAGTCTCTATGGCAGAATATAAGGAAACCCAATACAATGCATTAGCGGATATTATGCGAAAGAATCTAGATATAAAGGCAATCTATGACATATTGGAAAAAGGAGTCTAAAAATGGAACAGACACAACCATGGGAACAACTGCTGCCGGGGGAAATTGAAGGGCGCAGTTTTGAAATCATTACAAAAGAACTAGGGGAGAGAACCTTTCCTTTGGAGGAAGCAGATATTATTAAACGAGTGATTCATACGTCTGCAGATTTTGAATATGCAGACACCTTGACCTTTTCTCCGGGAGCGGTAGAAGTGGCATTGCAGGCACTGAAAAACGGGGCGGATATTGTAACGGATACCCAGATGGTAAAAGCAGGCATCCATAAAGCATCGCTTCAAAAAACCGGTGGAACCGTCCATTGTTTTATTGCTGACGAAGATGTGGCAAGAGAAGCAAAACAGCGTCAGACGACCCGTTCTGCCATTTCTATGGAAAAAGCGGCCACACTTCCCAAAGATCTGATTATTGCAGTGGGCAATGCGCCTACCGCACTTCTGCGGTTGGCAGAGTTAATCGAGGAAGGGACCATTGCACCGAAGCTAATCATAGGGGTGCCGGTGGGATTTGTAAATGTTGTGTTGTCCAAGGAACGCATTATGCAGACTCATATCCCATATATTGTAGCAAAAGGTCGAAAGGGTGGCAGTAACATTGCGGCGGCAATCTGCAATGGATTATTATATAAGATAGACAAAAACCGAGAAGGAATAGAAGGGCTGGCGGATGGAAAATAGAATTCGAATTGGAAGCCGTGAGAGTCGTCTGGCTGTGATTCAAGCGGAGATTGTAAAGCGGAAAATACAAGAAAACTATCCGGAAATGAAGGTGGATATTATCACAATGAAGACCACCGGAGACCGGATTCTGGACCGAAATCTGGATGAAATCGGTGGAAAAGGTTTGTTTGTCAAAGAACTGGACAAAGCTCTTTTGGAGAATCAGATTGATTTGTCCGTGCACAGCCTCAAGGATATGCCCATGGAAACGTCCGAGGAACTTCCCATTCTTGCGTACAGTAAACGAGAAGATCCAAGAGATGTACTAATATACAAGTCTGGGCGGGAAACGATTCCCACCGGTGGGGTGATAGGGTCTTCCAGTAAACGAAGAACCCTTCAGCTGGGAAAACTCTATCCACAGTGTTCCTATCAAAGCATTCGGGGAAATGTACAGACCCGTCTTGCAAAATTGGAACAAGACTCCTATGACGCAATTGTATTGGCCTATGCAGGCATCCAAAGATTGGGTCTGCAAGGTCGTATCGGGCGCATCTTCCATACAACAGAAATGGTTCCGGCAGCCGGACAGGGCATTCTTGCAGTACAAGGAAGAAGAGGAGAAGGTGCAGCGTATCTATCGGCCATTATGGATTTGGAGAGCCAATGGGCAGCCTTGGCAGAGCGGAGTTTTGTCAGAACCTTAGAGGGAGGTTGTAGTTCCCCTATTGGAGCTTATGCACAGATTGCCGGGACACAAATCCGTCTTCGGGGATTGTATTATGATGAAAAAACCAAAACTTATGAAGTAGATGAAATCGTGGGGCAGGTGAATCAAGGGGAAGCCTTGGGCGAGCAGTTAGCCTTACAATTAAAGAATCGATTTTGAAAGGGGAACCAAAGATGGAAGAGATAGGAAAAGTATGGATCGCTGGAGCAGGTCCCGGAGATATGCAGTTGCTAACATTGAAAACCAGGGAACTCATGACCCATGCCCAAGTAGTGGTGTATGATGCCTTGGTCAGTGTGGAAATTCTCAGCCTGATTCCGGAAGAGACTCTGAAAATCAATGTGGGAAAACGATCCGGTCATCATCCGGTGCCTCAAGAAGAAATCAATCAAATCTTATTGCAACAGGCTAAAAAAGGAAAGCAGGTACTGCGCCTAAAAGGTGGCGATCCCTTTATTTTTGGACGGGGAGGAGAAGAACTGGAACTTCTGCTTCAGGAACAAATCCCATTTGAAATTGTGCCGGGAGTCCCTTCTGTATCAGCAGTCCCGGCTTATGCCGGAATTCCCATTACCCATCGGGATTATACTTCTTCTTTTCATGTGATTACCGGACATCCCAAAAAGGATGGAAGTCTCCATTTGGATTATGAATCGTTGGTTAAATTCAATGGGACTTTGATATTTTTAATGGGAATCTCTTCCATGGACTGCATTTGCAAAGGATTGATGGAGGCGGGAATGGATGGAGACATGCCGGCAGCCGTGTTGGAAAAAGGAACTACGGCAAGACAACGAAAGGTGATTTCTTCCGTGTCACAGTTAGTTTGTGATTCCAAGAAAGCGCAAATTCAAACTCCGGCTATGATTGTGGTGGGAAAGGTGTGTAGCCTTTCCAAACAGTTTGCCTGGGCAGAAGACAGACCATTGGGTGGCAGACAGATTCTACTTACCAGACCCAAAGAAAGAAGTGCGGAACTGGCAAATAAGCTGAGAAAATTAGGAGCACAAGTCATCGAACTTCCATCGATTGCAACCAAACTCACTGTATCCGGGGAAACGCTTCAAAATGCATTGGAAAGAATTAGCTCAAAACAGGAGGAATGGCTGGTATTTACAAGCCCTACCGGAGTGGAACTTTTCTTTGAACAGCTGGAAATGATGCAGTATGATATCCGGCGAATCTTCCGAAAGCAACCGGAGATGAAAATTGCAGTGATTGGATCGGCCACGAAAAAAGCACTGAAAAGCAGAGGATTGTGGGCAGATCTCATGCCAAAGACCTATTGCGGGTCGGAACTGGGAGCCTTGTTGGCGAAGACGGCCAAACCGAAGAGCAAAATCACCATCCTCAGGGCAGAAACCGGGTCCCCTCTATTGGTGGAGAAATTAGAAGAAAAAAATCTGCAGGTGTTTGACATTGCACTGTATCAAACCATTTGCCATGCGGATGAAACATTGAAAGAAAAAATAACAGAACTATTTTGCAATCAAGAGATAGATGGGGCAACCTTCACCAGTGCTTCTACCGTACGCGGGTTTGCAGCCACCTTTGAACAACTGGATTATACTATGGTGAAGGCAATCTGTATTGGAGAGCAGACCAAGGCAGAAGCAGACCGTTATGGAATGCAAACCGTTGTTTCAAAAGAAGCGACCATGGACAGCATGATAGAATGTATGAGGACGTTATGGCAGAGGTGAAATATATTTTAAAAAGGTGTATCATAGGAATTGTGACTATGCTGGTATTGATTACCATCACCTTTTTTTTGACCCGTTTGATGCCCGGAAGTCCCTTTCAAACAGGGGGCACATCGCAGCAGGTAGTGGCATCTGTGGAAGCGGAGTATGGACTGGACCAGCCGGTAGCAATTCAGTTTGTCACTTATGTTTCCAAACTTTTCCGAGGAGATTTTGGCATTTCTTTTCAAAAGCCGGGAGTGACGGTGAGAGAGGTGATTGGACGGGCACTTCCAGTGACCTTTTCCATTGGAATTCCTGCTTTTTTGGTTGCAGCAGTATTGGGCACCTTCTTAGGAGTGTGCCAGGCCACAACGAATCATCCTTTGGTAAAACGATTCCTTTTATTTGGGTTTGCTACCTGCTCCGGCATTCCTAATTTTGTGACGGCATTATTGTTGTCCATGATCTTTGGGGTTGTCCTTGGATGGCTTCCCATTGTAGGGCTTACCGGAATTGCACATTACATTCTTCCGGTACTGTCCCTTTCCATTTATCCCACAGCGGTGATTGGGAGAATGGTATACGCCTCTTCCATGGAAGTAATGAAGCAAGATTACATGCGCTTGGCCCGTGCAAAAGGGATGAGCAAAGGAACAATTTTGGGGAAGCATTTATTGAAAAATGCCATTCTTCCGGCAGTGGCTTACATGGGACCTATGACGGCTTATCTATTGACCGGAAGTTTTGCGGTAGAAAGTATCTTCACCATTCCGGGTTTAGGAAGAGAGTTTGTCTATTCCATTGGCAACCGGGACTATACATTGATTATGGGATTGACGATCTTTATGGGGATGATGGTCATTGCCATGGGGATACTATCGGATATCATCTGTAAATTTTTAAATCCCATGATTCAGGACGGCCGGGGAGGAGGAAACAGATGAAACGTGCATTTTTAAAAAACAAACCGGCGGTGGCAGGGGTTGTAGTCTTACTTCTGGTGGTACTTTTGTCTATTTTAGTTCCGGTGTGTTCGCCTTATTCTTATGAAGAACAGCACATTGAAAATCAAAATGAGAAGGCTTCTTTCCAGCATCCGTTTGGAACGGACAAATTTGGAAGAGATATTTTTGTCAGAGTTTTTTACGGGGCAAGAATCAGTCTGATGGTGGGATTTGCAAGTGCATTTCTCAATATGGTCATTGCAGTGCTCTATGGTGGAACGGCTGGGTATCTGGGGGGCAGAATCGATATGGTTTTCATGCAGCTAGCAGATATTTTATATGCGGTGCCTTCTCTTTTGTATATGATTCTCATTTTACTGGTACGGGGAGCCAATATGAGCAGCATTATTTTAGGAATCTGCATTGCAGGGTGGATTGAAACAGCGAGAATTCTAAGAGGGGAAATACGCAGGCTGAAAGAACAAGAATTTTGTCTGGCAGCAAGACTGTGCGGTGCAACAAAGGGTAGAATATTCTTTCATCATTTATTGCCCCATCTGTATGGTCAAATGATTGTCAGTATGACATGCCTGATTCCACAGGCCATGTTTATGGAGTCTTTTTTAAGCTTTTTGGGTGTTGGAATTTCGGCACCGGCAGCCAGTTTAGGAACGCTTTTGCAAGATGCCAGAAGTCAGATCGGAGTAGCACCTATGCAACTGTTATATCCGATGATTTGTCTGTGCCTGATCATCATTGCTTTAAATTTTGCAGGAGATGGACTCCTACAGGCATTGAATCCGGAAAGTGAGGACAGCATATGAGCTTATTAGAGATACAACATATGACCATCCAGCAGACAACGGAGAAGGGAAAGTCAGGGATTATCAAGGACTTGTCTTATCACATGGAACCGGGAGAAATTATGGGAATGATTGGAGAATCCGGTTCGGGGAAAAGTATGAGTATGCTGGCTATCTTAGGATTGCTTCCCAAGCAGGTGGTAATGACCGGAGGAAAGATTCTATTCGAAGGCAAGGATGCAGTGGGAGAACAGCTACGGGGCAAGGAAATCGCCATGGTGCTACAAGATCCCATGACCAGTTTGAACCCGGTACTTCGCATTGGGACACAAATAATGGAAACGGTGAAAGCAAGACGGAGCTGTTCCAAAAAAGAAGCAAAAGAGAGAACCCTTTCGCTTCTTTCCATGGTAGGGATACCCGAACCCCAAAAACAAATGAAACAGTATCCTTTTGAACTCTCCGGAGGCATGAGACAACGGGTGGTGATTGCCATAGCACTTGCCTGTGAACCAAAATTAATTTTGGCAGATGAACCCACCACATCTTTAGATGTGACGGTACAAAGCCAGATATTGGAACTTTTAAAAAAGACGGCAAAAGAAACCGGCGCGGCAGTCCTTGTAGTTAGCCATGACCTTGCGGTCGTAGCATCTATCTGCAGTCGTATCCTTATTGTAAAAGAGGGACAAGCAGTGGAAGAAGGCACGGTAGAAGATATTTTTTATGAACCACAGCATCCTTATACAAAATTGCTGTTACAACATGCAAAGAAAATAACCGGAGAAAAAAAGACGTGGGGAACCACTACGGAAAAGCCCGTCCAAGAGATGGAAAAGATACTTCGTGTTCGGGAAGTAAGGAAACAATTTTCCTTTGGACAGCAAAAAACAGAAGCGGTCAAAGGAGTATCTTTTGCTATGGAAAGAGGAACTACCTTTGGTCTGGTAGGGGAAAGCGGGTGTGGAAAAAGCACACTTGCAAGAATGATTACAGGAGCTTACAAGCCGGATAATGGGGCAATCTATTATGGGGATGTGCGTTTGGATCAATTAAACGAAACGGAACGACGACCGTATTACCAGAATATTCAGATGATTTTTCAAGATCCTTATGCATCCTTAAATCCACGATTGACGGTGGAAGAAATTATCAAAGAGCCATTAATCGTCAACCAACTATACAACGAAAAAATCAGACAAGAAAAAACAGAACAGTACATGGAAACTATGGGACTGGATTTTGGAGACCGACAGCGGTACCCACATGAATTTTCCGGAGGACAGTGTCAGCGCATTGGTATTGCCAGAGCTTTGATATTAGAACCCGAAGTGCTGATTTGCGATGAACCGGTGTCAGCTCTGGATGTGTCTGTTCGTGTGCAGATTATGGAACTATTGGAACGTATTCAAAAGGAAAAAGGGATTTCGTATCTGTTCATTGCCCATGATTTGGGAATGGTCAGACAAATGAGTCGAACCGTAGGGGTGATGTACCAAGGATGTATTGTGGAGCAGGGACCTGTGGAAGCAGTGTATGCAGAACCTTGGCATCCATATACCAAAGAATTATTATCAGCGGCACCAGTGGCAGATCCATTGACTGCCAGAAGAAAAAAAAGAATCTTCTTTCCGGAAGAATTTAGCGGGAAAGAAACCGGAGGTTGCCCATTTGCAAGAAGATGCAGGTATGCGTTAGAACGCTGCCAGCAAGAAAAACCGAAAATGCATTGGTTCCAGGGACGTGGCGCAGCCTGCTTCCTCTATGGGGAAAATGATGTGAAAGATCGTTTTACAGGATATACCATGAGTTCACAGATATAACAAGGAGAAAATATGAATACAGGGAAAAAAATACTGATAGGAATCTGCATTGCTTCCTTGCTGTGTACCACCATGGCAACGGGATGTGGGAACCAAGAAAAAAGCAAGAAAAAAAATGAAATAGTAGTAGCCACTAACAGTGAAAGCGGATCCCTGGACCCGGCCGGCATGATTGCAATTACCTATCTGGCCTATGCATCTTCTGCGCTGGATGAACTTTTGACCTATAATACAAAAGGGGAAATCGAGTATCGTGGGGCGCAGTCGTATGAAGTAAATGAAGATGCGACGGTTTGGACATTTCATTTGAGAAAAGAAGCAAAATGGTCCGATGGAACGCCGGTTACTTCTGGGGATTATCTCAATACCATCCGTCGTTCTCTAGATCCTAAAAGTGGAAATGGGTATGCCAATTATCTATTTCCGATTGCAAATGCTGAAGATATCTATAACGGCAAAGCAAGTATGGACACCCTAGGTGCCAGAGCCATTGATGCTACGACACTGCAATTCACACTTTCTACTCCTTGTGTTTATTTTTTGGATCTGCTTCGGCTTCCGGTATACACACCTTCTTGTGAGAAATACGCGGATCAAGTAGGTAGTGGATGGGATAAAAATCCTGAAAAAAGTGTTTCCAACGGTCCTTTTTGTTTGAAGGAATATGTGCCGGAGCAGTATTTCGTATTGGAAAAAAATCCTTATTATTGGAATGCCAATCAAGTAAAATTAGATCGTATTACGTATCGCTTTTTTGATCAACAGCAAGCGATGGTCAATGCCTATAAAACAGGTGAAGTAGATGTAGCACCAGATCTTCCGGCGACTGTGATGGAAGAATACGAAGGAAAAAAAGACTTAGTCATATCGGATACCATCGCCACCAGGTATCTTTATCCCAATCTAGCGGTAGAACCACTTTCGGATGTGAGAGTGCGAAAAGCAATTAACTTGGCACTGAACCGAGAAGAATTGTGCCAGGCGGTGGGAAAAGATACGGAACCAACGGTTCATCTGATTGCAAAATACATGAAGGATAAAGTAACCGGTAAAAACTTTATAGAGGAGTCCCAAGCTCCTTTTGAGGAAAATAAAAAAGAAGCCAAACGATTGCTTGCGGAAGCGGGATATCCGGATGGCAAAGGATTTCCGGTATTGACTTATAAATACCCATCCTTGGAAAAAGATTCCGATACCGCACAAGTGCTGAAGCAGCAGTTGAAGGAAACACTGAATATAGATATCCAGTTACAAGCGCAAGAGTTACAAGTCAATTATGCACAGCGGAAAGCAGGAGATTTTGAACTGTGCCGTATGAACTGGACGGCGGATTTTGCAGATCCGTATACCTATTTATCTATGCTTAGAAGTAACAGCACCTACAATTGCAGCCATATTGCAGACCAGGAATATGATGCTCTTTTGGCAGCATCTGATATCGAAAAAGATACAGCGAAACGAAACGAGTTACTTCGCCGGGCAGAACAGCTGGCAGTGGGAGAACAGTTTTATGTGGTTCCGTTGTTTTCCATGAAGAACTGTACCTTAATGCAGCCGGATATCAAAGGGGTAGGGCATATCGCCGCAAGTGGAGCACCGGAATACCGCTATGCTTACCGAGAACAGTAGAGAGGAAGTGAACAGATATGTTCGGGTATATCACCATCTATAAACCAGAGCTAAAGATTAAAGAGTATGAAAAATATAAATCTTATTATTGTGGATTATGCCGTGTTTTACGGGAAGAATACGGCATTTCAGGTCAAATGACGCTTACCTACGATATGACATTTGCAATTATTCTATTGACATCTTTGTATGAAAGTGAGACTATAAAAAACGAATATCGTTGTTCCGTGCATCCTATGAAAAAGCAAACCATGTTGCAAAATGAGATTACACATTATGCGGCGGATATGAATGTTCTTTTGGCCTATTATCATTTTGCAGATAATTGGAAGGATGAGAAAAGCATTTCGGGACTAGTGGAAATGAAAATTCTGAAAAAAAAGGTGCAACGTATTATCAAACGTTATCCTGAAAAAAGTGCTGTGATTCGGCGTAGTCTTCAAACATTAGGACAATACGAAGCAATGCAGACAGAGGACATAGATGCTGTGGCAGGATGCTTTGGAAAGCTGATGGAGGAGCTGTTTACCTACCGCCATGACGCATGGCAAAAAGGTCTTGGCAGATTAGGGTTTTTCCTTGGGAAATTTATCTATATCATGGATGCCTATGATGACTTAAAAGCAGATATCAAAAAAGGGAATTATAATCCGTTAGCGAAGCGCTATGAACAGGAACAATATGAAGAAGACTGCAGACAGATGCTGTTAATGATGATGGCAGAATGCAGCAGTGAATTTGAAAAATTACCCTGCCTCCAAGATGCAGATATTCTGAGGAATATATTGTACATGGGTGTATGGGGAAGATACAGTAAGATACAACAAGAAAGGAACCAAGGAGAGCATGATAAATAATCCATATGAAGTACTGGGAGTTTCTTCCGGTGCATCCAATGAAGACATAAAAAAAGCATATCGGGATTTAAGCAGGAAATATCATCCGGACTCTTATTCGGATAACCCTCTTGCCGATTTGGCAGAAGAAAAATTCAAAGAAGTACAAGAAGCTTACGAGCAGATCATGAAGGAAAGAGAAGGCGGAACAAGCAGCTACAGTTACGGGAATACCGGAAGTGCAGGAGACAACTCTTCGGAGATGGCAACCGTTTATAATTACATCAATGCCCAGCGTTACCGCGAGGCACTGAATCTTTTAGCCGGAATATCCAATCGAAATGCCAGATGGTTTTACTGTAGTGCATTTGCCAATGCAGGTATGGGAAATAATGTCATCGCCTTGGATCACGCAAAACAGGCAGTCAATATGGAACCGAATAATGTGGAATACAGACAGCTTCTCAATCAACTGCAGTTTAGTGGACAACGCTACCAGACCAATACTTATCGAGGGGGAAGTGGAATGCCTTCTACTGGGAATTTTTGTTGTGATTTATGGTGTGCAGATAGTCTCTGTGAATGTTTGGGAGGAGATCTTTGCTCATGCATGTAGATGGGAAAAAGATAGCAGTGGCAGGGTTGTTACTTGCGTTGACAGAAATCTTTCTGATAGCAAGCAGTGTCCTGGAATTTAATACGTTATTTTTATTGGGAATCGCATCTTTTGCCGTAGGAATTATGATACGGGAATATGGAATCAAATTAGGGGCAGCATTTTATGTGGCGTCTATATTATTAGGGTTTATCTTGGCTCCCAATAAATTATATTGTGTTACGTTTGGAGCAATGGGAGCTTATATTCTAGCAGTAGAAATGGCATGGGAAAAAATAGGAAAATCAAAGTGTAGATTATCTAAAAAAGCATTATTTTGGATGGCAAAATATTTTGTTTTCAATCTGTTGTATCTTCCTATTTTATTAGTATTTCCCAAGCTTTTATTTGCCGGAAAACTAAGCACAAAAATGGTAGTAATAATGGCTTTGGGTGGCCAATTAGTGCTGTTTATTTATGATAAAGCGTACGAATATTTTCAGGGAGATATTTGGGGAATGTTTCGAAAAAAATTAGGAATACATGATTGATTTGATTAAGAAAAAAGAAAAATTTTTGCCCATTATAAAAAAATGTGGTATACTATGATGTGATTACCAGTAAAGTGTTGTGAAAGTGAAAGTAGGAGGAGCATAATGGCTTTGAAAACACAAAACAAAAAAAACGACAGCAAAGCAGCTACTGTTGACATAAAGGCAACGGCTGCGAAGGTAGGACAAGCAGTAGAGAAAAAAGCAGTAGAAGTGAAAACATCAGCGGAAGAAAAAATAGAGACCGCAAAAACAAAAGTAGAAACCGCAAAAGCAGAAGTTACAGAAGTGGCAAAAGTAGTGAAAAGTGAAGTTGCTAAAAAAGCACCGGTTAAGAAAGCACCTGTTAGAAAAACGGCGGCTAAAAAAGAAGTGAAGACGACACTGATTGTGGAATACGCAGGAAGACAGATTGATGAAAAAGAGATGATTGCAGCAGTGAAAAAAGTTTGGACGAAATCCGGTAATAAAGTCGGTGAAATCAAAACAATTGAACTGTATGTAAAACCGGAAGATTCAGCTGTTTATTTTGTGATTAATGGAAGCGAAACAGGCAGGGCAGATATTTAGGAACTGACTTGTGTAAGATAGTGTTAAAAAGGAGCAGAAATTCTGCTTCTTTTTTGAATATATGTTGCTTTTTTCTACTTTTCCGAAAATGGAAACATAGAATTAACAGAAAATTAAAAGATATATAAAAAATATGTTGACAAATAAAGAAAGAAGATGTATCATGACAGTATAAAGAAGACGAAAGAGCAAAGGTAACAGATAAGATATCCCGAAAATTTGCTTTGTCTTGAAATTAAGAAAGGGAGGTACAGACCACCAAAACGTGAAAAGGTTCAAAGATTTAGAATGTTGTGAATTTGGTATTTTAGAAAGTAAGAGGTAAATGGAAGTATGATTGAAGAATCACATTAGGAATGGGTGTTGATGAAAGATTATCGATACCCATTCTTATTTTGCATATAAAAGAAGGAATGTAAATTGCAACTGGAAAGATAAAAAGAACAATATTTCTAAATTGCAATGTTTTTTACAAAGATAGTAGTTTCAATGAGACAAATTTGTGGTAAAATAGTAATGCAAACGTAAGGGGATGCATTTTGGAAACAACGGATGAATCAGAAAGGTACGAGGGAAAAAGAGTATGGAGGCATTAATGAGTACAGTAATGAATGTGTTACCAGATATGCAACAGATTAAAAAAATAATGAAAGAAATTATGAATTATGGAATTCATATGAGCGATTTTAATCAGATTAGTTTGATTGTTGCAGTGGTTTTGGGAATGATAGCCTGCTTTTTGGGATTGCGATTGGTGAAATTGTGGATTTCATTATTAGGATTGTTGCTTGGTGGTACTGTGGGGTATGTGGCAGGAGTAGGATTTGGAGCAACGAAGGGGATTGCGCTCATCATTGGTGCAGCACTTGGAATTGTGATTGCTATTTTACTATGTTATTTGCACAAAGTAGGTGTATTTTTGTTATGTTTGATTGTGGCAGCAGCAATTGGGTCCACATTGCTTCAACCAGCCAGCATTTTATTTGTGGGAATTTGTGCGGCAATTGGTCTGGTGGCAGCGCTTATTTCGTTGAAATGGGGAGATCCCATGGTGATTGTCTGTACGGTAATTGGTGGTGCTTTGTGTACGGGAACAGCTCTTGTACAGTTCATTCACATGACAGGTAGCTATTATGAATATATAATAAGCGGTGGGCTGGCACTGATTGGATTCATTCTTCAATTTTTATATGCATCTAAGAAAGTGAATAAAAAATCTGTGGCAAAAGCGAAAAAAATTCGGGCAGAAAAATCGGTGGAGAATGAAGTGGAAGCAGCAAGAGCAATTTTAGATCAACCGGAAGAAGAGCTGGAAGAAGAATTTGTGGAGGAAGATTTTAGAGAAGAAGAGTCGGTTGCTCAAGAAGCGGAGATTGAAGAGGCAGCACAAGAAATTATAGAAGAAACACATCAAGAATTACGTGAAAAAGGAACACTGGATGAAAGTATTCAGCTGTTAGATTTTGATGATGATGACGATGATGACTTAGAAGAATTCCAGGAAATATCAAAAGAATCAGAAGTACCGGAAGTACTGGAAGCACCAGAGGAAGATGAAGCAACAAAAGCAAAACGAGAATTAGAAGAAGCAAAAAAAGAAATAGAAAGAATGAAACAAGAATTAGAAGAAGCAAAAAAACAAAAAGAGACAAAATAAGAGACAGAAAAGGAGCATCACATGAAAAGAAATGTAACAATGGGATTGATGGGAATATTTCTTTTATTTGTGGTGCTTTTTGCAATGAAGGAAGATAGGCAAGGACGCCATGTAAACACTAGGGAAGAAATGAAACAAACGATAGGCACAGAGAATCATTCTTTAACTATTTCTATGCCATCCGTTGCTCAGCCACTGGTTAGGTTACAAGCACGGTCAACGACAAATGGGGTAGTGGAGATACAGACGGAAAAAAGAAACAATGTTGGCTTTTTAAGGGTATTGCTATCTATGTTTTTAGCTGCATTATTTACTGCTCTTTTTGGAGGAGTAAAAAGTAGTTGGAGATCTATTCTATTAAATTATCTGGGATTTACCGGATATCACATATCGCAAATCAAAATCATACACCAAAGGGACGGAAAAAAACGTACGATTGCCATCTAATACACAAAATTAGGAGGTAGAAAGTACATTGAAAAATAAAAGAAGACATATATGGGCGGCGCTTGTAATGATAGCAGCCTTCCTTTTGCTTGCCATTTTCGGATGCGGAAACAATTTAAAAGGAGTACAAGATATGCGCCTGGGAATTGATATTCGCGGAGGTGTAGAAGCGGTATTTGAACCAACAGGGATATCCACGGTTCCGAGTAAAAAGGAGTTGGAAACGGCGAGAAATGTCATGGAAAGTCGGTTGGATGTAAAAAATATTTTGGACAGGGAAGTTACAATAGATACAAAAGAAGGACATATTATTGTACGTTTTCCGTGGAAATCGGATGAAAAAAACTTTAATCCGGAGGGTGCCATTGCAGAACTAGGTGAAACGGCAAAACTTACTTTTCGTGACCCGGAAGGTAACACACTGGTAGAAGGAGAAAATGTAGCAGATAGTTCATCAGTTCGTAATGCACAGTCAGGAGAATATGAAGTAGAATTAAAATTTGATAAAATAGGTACCAAAGCATTTTCTGATGCTACACAGAAATTAGTGGGAAAGCAAATAGGCATTTATATGGATGAGGAACTAATATCGAATCCGGTAGTGCAACAACAAATTACGGGCGGAGAAGCGGTGATTAACGGTATGGTTTCTAGCGATGAGGCAAAAGCATTATCAGAAAAAATCAATGCCGGTGCACTTCCTTTTTCCTTGAAGACGACTAATTATAATACAATTAGTCCCACGCTTGGAGGCAGTGCATTAAAAGCAATGGTGACGGCGGCAATGGCGGCATTTGTGCTGGTTTGCATTTTTATGGTTGGTTATTACAAATTACCGGGGGTAATTAGCTGTTTTACACTCATTTTCCAGATGACACTACAGATATTGGCGCTGTCTCTGCCACAATACACATTGACTCTTCCGGGCATTGCAGGATTAATTCTATCGCTGGGGATGGCAGTAGATGCAAATATTATTACCAGTGAACGGATTAGCGAAGAACTAAAAAAAGGATTGAGTGTAAAGCAGGCTGTGAAAAGTGGATATCAACATGCTTTTTCATCGGTGCTGGACGGTAATATTACGAGTGGGGCAGTAGCATTGATTCTAATGTTCTTCGGATCGGGAACCATGTTAAGCTTTGGGTATACGCTGTTTACAGGAGTGACAATTAATGTGTTAGCAGGAGTTTGGCTATCCAGAACGATGTTGAATTCTGTGATTCGTTATTCCAAATTTAACCGTGAGAAAATGTTTCGAAGCAAAAAAGACAAAAAAATTCTTAGATTTATGTCAAATAAGAAATGGGTATTCGGATTAACTGTAATGGTGTTAATAACCGGGAGCATACTTACCGGAATCAATGGAATCAAACTAGATACCCAGTTTACCGGAGGCGTTATCTTAAAGTATACTTATGATGGAAAAACAGACGGGAAAGCTATTGATCAAGCGGTAGAAAACATAATTTCCCGCCCGGTGAATGTGCAGACAACAAAAGATGCAATTTCAGGACAGGAAAAGCTGGTTTTGACACTGGCAGGTCATCAAGGAATTGCACCTGAGCAACAGGAAAAAGTAACAAAAACAATGAATCAATTGGGAAGTACGAAATACGAACTTTCTGAAACCTATGCAGTAGAGCCGTACATTGGGGCGAAGGCATTGAAAAATTCCGGCATTGCAATTGTGTTATCGGTCATTTTCATTATCCTATATATATGGGTTCGATTTTCTGTGTTATCGGGACTTTCAGCAGGAATATCGGCTATTATTGCGTTAATGCATGATGCGCTTCTCGTACTTTTTGTGTTTGGGATCTTTAAAATCCCGCTCAATGATGCATTTGTGGCAGTGACACTTACCATTATCGGATATTCAATTAATGACACCATTGTTTTATATGATCGTATTCGAGAGAACATGAAAGAGAATCATAAGCAGCAAGAGAGGCTTTTGGCATTGATTGACAGAAGTATTACGGAGACCATTGGCCGTTCTGTAAATACGGCATTCACAACCGTGTTATGCGTGTTTATTGTATTTGTTTTTTCACTGGTGTATAATATAGAATCCATCAAAGTATTCTCGCTTCCACTATTAGTGGGAATGATCAGTGGATGTTATTCCTCGGTCTGTATTGCGGGACCACTTTGGGGAACATGGAAAGAGTATAAAGAAAAAAACATAAAAAAAGATAGCAGGAGAATTTAAATATGGGAATCAAAGATATATTAATGTTATTGGGTGGTTTGGCGCTGTTTTTATACGGAATGCAGATGATGAGCAATGGTCTGGAAACAGCAGCTGGTAACAAGATGAAACAGATTTTGGAGAAATTGACGTCAAATAGATTTAAAGGAGTTTTGGTAGGGGCGGCCATTACTGCAGTAATCCAGTCTTCTTCTGCCACTACAGTTATGGTAGTGGGATTTGTAAATTCAGGGCTGATGACACTGAACCAGGCAGTATGGGTGATCATGGGTGCGAATATCGGTACCACTATTACGGGACAGTTAATTGCTTTAGATATTGGAGCAATTGCACCATTGTTTGCATTTATCGGTGTGGCATGCATTGTGTTTGTAAAAAATGATAAAATCCGTCATATCAGTGAAATATTCGCAGGACTTGGAGTATTGTTCATCGGAATGGATATGATGGGAAACGCGATGGTTCCGTTACAAAATTCGGAAATGTTTGTACACTTTATGACTACATTTAGTAATCCGTTAGTAGGTATTTTAATTGGGGCTGCATTTACGGCCATTATTCAGTCTTCTTCTGCGTCAGTAGGAATTCTACAAGCACTTGCAGCGACCGGAATGATACCTCTTTCCAGTGCGGTTTACATTTTATTCGGGCAAAATATCGGAACGTGTATCACGGCGGTATTGGCCTCCATTGGAACGAAGACCAATGCAAAACGGACAACGATTATCCATTTGATGTTTAATATTATTGGTACGATTATTTTCACTGTGGTCTGCATGGTAACGCCATTCGTGCCGTGGATGGAATCACTTACACATAATCCGGTAGCACAGATAGCGAATGTACATACTACATTTAATATCGCAACTACATTGCTGTTGCTTCCGTTTGGAAATTGGATGGCCAAGATTGCGACCAAGATTCTCCCAGAGAATCAGCAAGAGTCGGATGCTACTCAAAAACTGCTTTATATGGTACCATTTGAAAGCAAATACTCTATGGGATATGGGGCGGTAGTATTGGCACAGATTGAACAAGAAGTGACGAGAATGTTAGATATGGTCAGAGAAAACATTATAGGGAGTTATGATGCTGTTATTAAACGAAGTGTAAAAAGCCTTCCACAATTGCGGGAAAGGGAAGACTACATAGATTATCTCAATGCGGAAATATCCAAGTATATTGTAAAGCTCATGACAGTGGAAATGTCGGAAGAAGATTCCAAAGGAATCAATGGATATTATGTGATTATCAGTAATATCGAACGTCTTGGAGACCATGCTATGAATATTGCAGAATATACAGAAGACTTGGAAAAATGGGGGATTAAATTTTCGGATACGGCCATTGAAGAATTAAAGAAAATGAAACAGCTTTGTGTTGAGACATTAGATGATATTCAATTTGCAGATATTAAGGCCTCCAGAGAAATTTTAGAAAAAACATCAAAAAATGAACAAAGAATCGATGATATGCAGAAAAAATATCTCAAAAGACAAATCAAGAGAATGCAAAAAGGAGACTGCAAGTCAGAAACGGGCGTTTTGTTTTCTGAAATCTTGACAGACTTTGAAAGAATTGGCGATCATGCACTGAATATTGCAGAGCTATTTGATGAAATGAGATAAGACAGAAAGAATTGCAACAAAAAAGCAGATAAAGGGAGTCGAACCCTCCTCTCCAGCTTGGGAAGCTAGCGTTCTACCGATGAACCATATCTGCATCTCGTATATAATAACACTAAATGAATCAAATGTACACCCCTAAATTTCAGAGAGAAAGGACTACTTTCGTAGTCCTTATGAGGGGGTTATGAAAAAGATTAAATGTTTATTCTTTCCACGCTTTTAATATTAAAGGAAAAGTGTGATGAAAATGTGACGAAAAAATAAAAGGATTCTTAAGAGAATCGAAAAATTTACATTAGTGGTCCAATTATACAAAGGTGATGCTGATTATAGCTACATGCATTATAGCTACAATTTACCAGAGAATGGGGGAATTTACAACATTTATATGGTAATTAAAAGAAGTATACAGAATACTTATTGCCACTTGGTGAATGAAGTTGTATAATAAAACTAGTCATAAAAAGTGGAGGAGGCTTACTCATGAAAATCGATATGCATTGTCATGTAAAGGAAGGTTCCGTTGATAGCAAGGTAAGCTTGGATGAATATATCACCATACTGAAGGAGCAAGGGTTTGGTGGCATGGTTGTGACCGATCATGATACCTACAAAGGTTACCGCGAATGGAAATATTATATGAAAGGGAAAGTACACCAAGATTTTGTGGTGCTAAAAGGAATCGAATATGATACTCGGGATTCGGGACATATGTTGGTGATTATGCCGGAAGGTGTCAAGATGAGATTGTTGGAATTGCGAGGACTTCCGGTTACGGTACTGATTGATTTTGTACATCGGCATGGAGGAATCTTAGGACCAGCACATCCTTGCGGGGAGAAGTATTTAAGCTTTACCAATACGAAAAAATATTACCAGGCACCGGAGATTATGAAACGCTTTGATTTTGTTGAAGTATTTAATGCCTGCGAACCGGAGGCGTCGAATCGTGGTGCTGTAAGATTGGCACAGAAGTATCACAAGGTGGGGATTGGCGGAAGCGATGCTCATAAGGAAGACTGTGTAGGTATGGCTTATACAGAACTTCCGGAAGATGTGACTTGCGAAACGGAATTGATTTCACTCATTCGAAAAAAAGCACCCATAGAAGTGGGGGGAGTTCTTTACACGAAGACAACAAAGGAAAAAATTGGAAAAGTTAACAAACTTTTGGTATATTCATTTTGGTTTTACAATAAGGGTGGAGAGCTTTTGAAACGTCGCCGCAGAAAAGAAAAAAGCATGATTGAGAATCCCGTTGATCCCATTGACCCTATTGAAGCGCCTTATGTGCATACGATTAACAGAAGATAAGACAACGACAGAAACGAGGAGGTAACTTATGTGGTCTAGATCAGATTTAAAGATGAGAGGAAAAACAGCATTTTATAGGAATTACTGGTCAGCGGTGGCTGTTTCAGTGATTATGTCGATTGTGACAGAGTTATTAATAGGGAGTCGCGCAAAAAGTCGAGTCAGTGGTCAAGTGTCCAATGTTGACAGCAAGTATGACCAGATTTTCAGTAATCCTCAGGCGGTCATAATAGGATTGGTATTTAGCATGATATTCCTAGTGATGGGCTTGATTGTTGCAGTCATAAAGATTTTTATCGGCAACTTGCTAACGGTAGGTGGCAGACGTTTTTATATGGAGAATCGTGAACGAGATACGAAGATATCTACGATTTTTCATGAATTTAAGAGAGAAACTTATGGTAATGTAGTGCTAATTATGTTTCTACGAGATTTATTTACGGGGCTTTGGACATTGCTTTTCATTGTACCGGGAGTGGTTAAATATTATGAGTACTGTATGATACCTTATATCTTATCGGAGAATCCGGGAATGAATCGAAAAAAAGCATTTGAAATCAGCAAACAAATGATGGATGGACAGAAGATGAATGCCTTTTTATTAGATTTGTCCTTTGTAGGATGGTGGATTTTATCATTTATCACATGTGGAATTGTCGCAATCTTTTATGCGAATCCATATATGGAAGCAACGTGGGCTGAATTGTACGCAGTATATAGAGTACATGCATTCCACAGGGGTTCTTTGACTACTGCCGACTTACCTGGATTTGGGACTACACAGTATTAGCACTTTAATGAAAAAGTATATAGGCCCTTTGCAGAAGGTTATGCAAAGGGCCTATATACAGTAATATAGATTGTGAAACAATGGGTGACAGAAGAGAGGTATCAAGATGAATGACATCGAGCATACTCAAAAGAAAATCATGAGATTTATCATTGTCAGTTGTATCGTATTATTGGGAATGATGGTCACTTTTTTGTACGATTTTTCTCATCGCACATTTACTCATGTGAGAAAACAGGCAGATATTCACCTAAAAGAATTAACGGAACAAGAAGTTACTACGGTGGAAACGAAGATGAATACATGTGTGGAAAAAGCCAAAGATGTAGCAGAAGTTTTTGGCGTATTAGAGAACCCCTCAGACAAGGAAATCGAAACCATCTTAAGTTCTATGAGAAAGAATAGCAGTTTTGACCAGACCTTTTACGTAGAGAAAGGTGGAAAATCCTATTCCAGTGATGGGGTTTCCATGGATGCAGACCAGCTTCAGAATATCAAAGGAGTATTGTCCGGAAAAGCAGGTGTGTCAGAAATAATTGAATCCACCAGCACGGGCAAAAAGATATTGTTGATTTACGCACCGGTCACCAAAGGAGAAGAAATTGTAGGAGTGATTTTAGGTTGTTTTATGATTGATAATATGGCTGATTTGGTTTCTTTTTCGGGATTTGACGGAGAGGGATATTCCTTTGTTATTCAACAAAATGGTTCTGTCGTTTTGCAAACGGAGCATGAAAACAAATTGATTCAGGGAGAGAATTTTTTTCGCTTTTTGGAAAATACGGTCAACAGTGTATCAGAGCCACCTAAGAACATAGAAGCACAGATAAAATCAAAAAATGCTGGATATTTTACCTATCAGGTAGGAAAAGAGACCAGATACGCTTATTGCTGTCCTACAAAATTTCAGGATTGGTGTGTGATTTCGGTGGTGCCGGGGAATGTCATGAAAGATTACACATCTGCGATTGATCGTTATGCAGGAATGTTAGCATTGAAATTATTAGTGGCATTTGTAGTGCTTTTGGGCTTTGTTATTTATCTCAACCTGAAAGTACAAAAACAAATTGAGAAAGCCCATATGGATGCAGAAAGCAGCAGACAGAAGTACGCCCTTGCCATGAATCATACGGATTGTCAAATTTTTGAATACGATATTACAAATCATGTGGTATCCAATCTTTCTTTGGAGCTGCAAAAAATACTGCATCTTTCAGGAACAGCAGAATATTCACCGGAAGAGATGAATATAGACCGGTTTTTTGATCCAGAACAGAGAAAAAAGATTCAAGATATTATCTGGGAGATACGTGCCGGTGCAGAGAAGATAGATACTGAAGTGGTAAACCGAGAAGGCCGATGGTATAAAGTATCACTTAGTACCATTCGTCCATCGAAGACTATACAAGTTATTGGAACCATTGAAGATATTACATACATCCATGAGATGGAGCAACAGTATAGCCAAGAAGAACAATATTGTACGGCCATGCTTCGAGAGGCAGCGGCAGGATTTTCCATTGATTTGATAACTGGAACAGTGTTATCCTCTTTTCAAAATGGAGAGAATTATATGGAATTGAAAAAATTCACACAATATGATAGCCAGATGATTCAATATTTGTGTGCATGCATTCACCCAGAATATCAAGATAAGATGGTACAGCTGCTGATGAATAAAAATCTTTTGGAAATTCATAAAAGAGGAGTGAAAGAAATTACCGAATATTTCAAGACGCAATTACGGGGCGAGGAATATATATGGGTAACCTCTACGGTACATTTCTTGAATGATCCCGCAACCGCTCATCCCATTATATTTTCTTATATGCGAAATGTGAATGAACAAAAAATACGAGAACTGGATCTGGAATATCAGTCGGAACGGGATGGACTGACAGGTCTTTATAATCGGATTACCATTGCCAGAAAAGTAGATGAAAATTTACCACAGTATCCAATACAAGCAAAGACAGTCAGTGCCTTATTTATGATGGATATGGATGGATTTAAAAAAATCAATGATACCTACGGGCACCAAGTAGGAGACGAGGCACTTTGCAAAGTAGCAAAAGAAATGAAAGACTGGTTTTTAGAACCCAACCTTTTGGCACGATTGGGTGGAGATGAGTTTGTGGTGTTTATCCCCAGCATGGAATCCAAGGAAGAAGTCCTACGCACAGCAAGTCATTTTTGCAGAAGTGTAGGGAATCTGTTTGCAGGTGGAGCGCAGGCAGAGATGTTTACCATTAGTATCGGAATTGCATTTGCAGGGGTAGGAGATTCCTTCCAGACATTATATAAGCAGGCAGATGATGCACTTTATACTGCAAAATGGCAAGGAAAAAATCGAGTGGCGGTTTACGAAAAAAAGAGGAAGGAAAATGAGGACACGGAACTATGTTAAGAAAAGAAATTTATCAGATTGTAAAAAAGGGAAGAACAGGGGAAACAGCAAGCCAAATGTATGACCTTTTTATTACAATAGTTGCATTTATCAGCATTGTTCCATTGATGTTTAAAAGTCAGAATGCAATTTTAAACGGAATTGATTTGGTCACGGTATATATTTTGTTTGCAGATTACATATTTCGATGGATGTCTTATGACTATTTAAGTGATACGGACAGTAAGTGGGCATTTGTGAAATATCCATTTACCCCCATGGCAATTATCGAGCTCGTATCCATTCTTCCTTCCTTGGGATTGATTGGCAATGGCTTCCGAATTTTGCGTATGCTCCGTATTTTTAAGGCGTTGCAATATTCTCAGAGTTTTGGATATATTATTCGGGTATTTCAGAAAGAAAGACAGACATTAATTTCCATGCTAATGATTGCATTAGTATATATATTCATTTCTGCACTTGCGATTTTCTCCCAGGAGCCACAAACTTTTGATAATTTTTTTGAAGCTCTTTATTGGGCAACTACAGCACTTACCACAGTAGGATATGGAGATATCTATCCGGTGTCTTATGTGGGGCGGCTGATCAGTATGATTTCCTCCATTTTTGGCATTGCCATTATTGCACTACCGGCAGGAACCATTACCGCTGGATTTGTGGAGGAAATGAACCGCGTGAAACAAGAAAAAGAAGCTGCCAAGGAGGAAAAATCAAATGAGCACTAAAAAAAGATATGCCATTATCATGGTGATGGGCGTGATTATGAATATTGCCTTGAATCAGATAATTTTTAGAACCCATATTCCTATTTGGCTTGACATGACCGGAACGGCCTTTGCGGCATTTATGCTGGAACCGGCGGCAGGGCTTTTGGTAGGTCTTGCAAATAACTTCATTTTGTCGGTGAACATGGGAAGTAGTAGTTCCTTGATTTATTATGCACTGAGCGCAGTTACGGCCATTATTGCAGGCTGTATTGTTAAAAAAGGAGAAAAAATAAACGCCAAGAGAATCCTTGGCGCCATGGGGCTGATTATCGTCATCACTACAGTGCTTGGATGGATGCTTTCCATTTGGCAGTCTGGCGGGGTGCCGGATGGAGCACAGGAACTTTTCTATTATCGCAAAGCCATCAAAGCGGGAATCCCGGGATTGGCATCGAATCTCCTGTCTCAATTTGCAGTGAAAACAGGGGACATCACAGCCAGTGCAGCAATTATTATCCTATTGTATCGGTTGCTTCCGCGTAGTTTAAAAGAGCAGACCGATGTGGTAGACCAGAAAACTCATAACCCAAGCAACTAGGAACTGGAATGCCACAAAGATAAAGGTAATCTTTGTACTGCCGACTTCTCGGTGAATGGTAGCAATGGCGGCGGTACAAGGAATGTATAACAAGCAGAATACCATCATGGCGTAGGCACTGGCACCGCCGAATCCCATGCCACCTAAGACTGTGAGCATGGAGCCCATACCTGCAGGGGCGGTAATGTTTTGAATTCCAAATAGCACACTACAACTGGATACTACTACTTCTTTGGCGGCGATTCCGGCAATGAGTGCCACTACAATTTGCCAATATCCAAGACCTATTGGCTGAAAAATGGGTACGATGGCTTTTCCTACTATGGAGCCAAAACTTTGCGAAATATCATGGACATAACCATGAGGACCAAAGTTCAATATGACCCACATAATTACAGAAGCAATGAAAATGACGCTTCCTGCTTTTGATAAGTAATCCTTTACTTTTTCCCAGACATAGATGGCGATGGTTCTGGCATTGGGTGTTTTATATTCCGGCAGTTCAATCAAAAGAGAAAGCTCCGCTTTGCTTCCGTCTATTTTAGAAAGGATAAAAGCGGTGGTAATGGCAATCACAATGCCCAGCAAATACATGGAGTAGCAAACAAGCATGGCTCGTTTTCCAAAGAACATCTGGGAGAAAAGCACATAAATGGGTAATCTTGCACTACAAGACATAAAGGGAGTGATGAGAATGGTCTTTAATCGGTCCTTGCGGTGCTCTAAGGCACGGGAAGCCATAATTGCCGGAACCGAGCATCCAAAGCCCAGAACAAGTGGCAGAAATGCCCGACCGGATAAGCCAATTCGACTCATAATGTCATCCATGACAAATGCCACTCGAGCCATATATCCACTGTCTTCCAGAAAAGCTAAGGCCAAAAACAGAATGAAGATATTCGGAAGAAAAGTCAAAATCCCTCCCACACCGGAAATGATTCCATTTACAATTAAAGAAATCAGCATGTCGTTGGTATGGACAGCAGTCAACCCTTGAGTTACCAGGGTTGAGAACCAGCCAAGACCGATTTCAAAATATCCTTTCATAAAGTCACCAATGGTAAAGGTAAAGAAGAACACCAGTGCCATAATGCCGAGAAAAATAGGAAGCCCCAGATATTTACTGGTCATCAGTCGGTCGATGCGTTCGGTGGATTGTTCTTTTTGATTTTTGTTTACTAACACTTCTGCAATGATTTCTTCAATAAAATTATATTTTTGGTTAATAATATCTTTTTCATAACTGCGATCCAATACATCGTTCAGTTCCAAGGGATACTGTTCGATAATCTTCGGATCCTTCTCTAAAAATTTAATAGCATGCCAGCGTTTTGCCTCCAAATCCGGATAATGGACAGCCAGAGCATCTGTTAAAATGTCAATTTTATCTTCGATATAATCTTCGTATACCATGGCGTATTCATCGTGATGGTTGTGTTTATGTCTGGTTTTCGAGGGATGGTGGTGGATAAAGGGTCCCTGATTAGAATATTCTTTGTGGTGTGCTACTGCATGCATCAAAATAGAGAGACCGGATTTCTTGCGGGCAGAGACCGGAATTACCGGAACGCCAAGCATTTCGGGAAGCCGGTGTAGATCAATCTCCATACCTCGTTCCTCTATGATGTCCATCATATTCAATGCGAGGACTACCGGTTTTTCCAGTTCGATTAACTGCAGTGTCAGATACAAGTTACGCTCCAGAGAAGAGGCATCTGCCACATCTACGATAATGTCAATATCTTCACTCATAATACACTCCCGGGAAACGGTCTCTTCCATGGTGTAGGAAGTAAGACTGTAAATACCCGGCAGGTCAATCAGATTAAACTCCTGACCTTTATAGGTGGCGTGGCCTTCTTTTTTTTCAACGGTCACACCGGGCCAGTTGGCAACTTTTAAGTTAGCACCGGTATAAGCATTAAATAAAGTGGTCTTTCCACAGTTTGGATTTCCGATGAATCCTACATGTATGGTGTCATTCATGAGGCCACCTCCTGAATGTCGATATGGTCTGCAATGCGCTTGCCAAGTGCAAATCGAGTTCCACGAAAGCGCAGAATCATGGAGCCTTTTTTAGCATTATTAAGGATGGTGACTTGTGTGCCCTCGGTCAGTCCCAAGGCTTCTAAACGCCGCTCCAATCCCAGCTCAATGGCAATGCTTTTCACAGTATAAGTATGATCTGTCAGACCTTGTTTTAATGTCATAATGAGGAGCTCCTTAATATTAATGAGAATTATTATCTTTTACAAATTCATTATAAGCAAGGTGGGGGAAAAATGCAAGTAAAAAAATGTTGATTGTACATGGGGACACGAGTATAATGAGACATATTTAAGAGGAGGCTCATCAAATGACACTTTACTATTATATGCTTTACTTCTTTATCTATGGTTTTCTGGGATGGTGCACAGAAGTCGCCTTTGCAGCAGTGAAATCGAAACAATTTGTCAATAGGGGATTTTTAAATGGTCCGATATGTCCGATCTATGGAATCGGAGTAGGAATCGTAGTAGCACTATTAAGTTCTTATCGAAACAATTTAATTGCTTTATATGTTGCATCTGTGATTATTGTGACGGTATTGGAATGGGTGACCGGACTGGTTTTGGAAAAAGTTTTTCACGATAAATGGTGGGATTATTCGGAAATGCCTTTGAATTTGAATGGATATGTATGTCTTCTTTTTTCTATGATCTGGGGAGTGGCATGTGTAGTGATTGTGGATTTTATCCATCCACTGATTCATAGAGGTCTTGCTTTTGTTCCCAAGATAGTAGGAATCATCGTGCTGGTGATGTTTAGTATCATTATCGTCATAGACTTATATGTAACTGTATCCGGTATTTTAAAACTAAACAAACGATTAGAGAGAATGTCGATTATTGCGAACGAACTACACAATCTATCAGAGCAGTTGGGGGAAAATATATACAAAGGAATTGCAGATACGGTAGAAAGAGAGGAAGCGACGAAGAAGAAACTAGATGTGGCTTCCCAGGAGATGCGGGAACGGGCAACAGAACTAAAGAGACGATATCAAGAGCTATCAGCAGGGTACTC
Organism: Lachnospiraceae bacterium; assembly: GCA_036666555.1. Classification (GTDB taxonomy): domain Bacteria; phylum Bacillota; class Clostridia; order Lachnospirales; family Lachnospiraceae; genus UMGS1251. The sequence goes on from JAVWVS010000001.1 coordinate 48,406, forward strand.
GAAAGTGCATAAACGTCTGATCGATGCATTTCCCAAAATGCAATCGAAGAGATATAAAGAGGCCCTGCGTGATATCCAGAAAAAACAGTGGGCTAAATTTCGAAAGTAGGAAGGTCTTCATAAGCAAGACCGCCGTGGCGCATCTTGCTTGTGGGTACGTTTAATCGGGTGTCCACAGAGGCTGTGGGCACATGTTTTGATACGAATTTATTAAAAAATGGAATTTTACTTTTATTTAAGTACAATGCAATAAAGGCAATCATCAAAAGAATTAAAATAGCAAATAAAACAATCAGTGTGTTGAGGCATCCACCAGAACGTTTTTGCTTTTGGGGTTTTGGGGCGTTTTGGGTAGGAACCGGTTGTTTTGCAGGCTTTTTGGAAGCCTTTGGAATAATATCTACCGAAGCGCCTGAAGACAGTGTCTTTTCAATGTTTTTCTTAATCTTACAGCGATCACAAAAAGCATAACGGTTATAAATTGGATCGCCATACTTATTTTCTCCCATTATGATATCTTTTTCTCGCATTTCTTGACCACATTTACTGCACTTCATGTCGTTCCCTTCTTTCGTGAAAATGTTCTTACAATAAAATACCATTCCCAGAGCAAAGTGTCAAGAAAAGCTGTAAATAGTAGTTTTAAATTAGGTGGAAATTAGATGAAAAGGGCTGCAAAGATTGATTTTTTCTGTAATTTAGTATAGTATACATACAAGGGATAGTAGTATTATCAATAAGGTGGAGCACATGAAAAACAAGAAGAAAAACAATCATCAAAGTGGTTTTACACTCATTGAAGTTATTGTAGTGTGTGTCATTCTCGGAATTCTTACCGGATTAGCAATTGGAGCGCTGGGGTTATATCAAAGAAGCGCCACTTTTCGAAAGAATAATGAATATGCACAGACTCTTTTTGGTGCGGCACAAACTGCTTTTTCCCAGAAAAAAGAAGCAGGACAGTTAGAGAATCTTGTGGAAAAGATGAAAACGGAGAAGAACAATCAGCTAACACCGGATATGATTACAGGCGGAGCGAAGTCGCAGATGCAAGCGGTTCCGGAGAATCGGCTTTTTTATTTTATTTATGAAAAAGGAAGAAGTACATATGATCCCAATGTGAAGGAAGAGGAAAAAACGGCCGATCAGATTGTGTATGAGATGATAGAACCATACGTGTATGATGCAGATGTGTTAAATGCCACTTTTTGCGTGGAATTCGATCCGGAAGATGGGGTTGTATGGGCGGTTTTATATAATAGCCGGGCATCCCAGTTCCATTATGGAAAAGGGGAGTCCACAGAAGAGAATAATGGTATCACAGATAGAAATACAGGGGCAAGAAGCCACGTGCTTCTAGGATATTATGGCGTGGATATGCTGTCTGCCAAAGCTCCGGCAGCACGAGTGAAGAATCTGATTCAGAATATGAAGCTGGAGAATGGGGAAACTTTGGAATTACAGTGGAACCTGAATCCCAAATATAAAGGTCGGGGAAATTATACTTACACTATTCGGCTATATGATGCGGAGACGAAGAAGCTGGCATGTTCCTTTAAAGTCAATGATAAGCAAAAACATGGGAATGTGATTACGAATCAAATGGATGCTTCCATTATCTCGGATGTTACAACATATACATATGCTAAAGATGGGACCAAAACAAAAACGGAATTAGCAGGTACTAATTTTGCGGCATATGTAGACAAAGATGAGAACTACCATCTTATCTTGGATGGGGTGGATTTGGATGCGGCTACAAAAATGAACGACGATAAACAAAATATCTATCAAGCCACCTATTCCATCAAACGGCTTTTAACGTCTGCGGAAGATATCTATGTGCGTATGCAGGCTGTGGGTGAAAAGTATCAATCCAGTTCTTGGAAACAGACGCAATCCGAAAGTGCATACTTTGGGAAAACAGTGATAACAACGAATCCGGATAAAAAAGAAAAGATACGGACTTGCGATATCGAAAATGCAAGACATTTATTCAATATTCGATTTACAGAAAAAGAGAATGAGGTATCAAAAGAGAAGTATGTGTACCAACAGACAAAAGATGTGGCATGGGACTGGGATGGCAAAGACCAAGGAATCCTGCAACACAAAAAGGTCTATGATAAACAAAAAAAGGTGCCATACAACCCGAAAAATGTAGCATTTCCGGCTATTGAAAAGCTACAAAAGAACAGCGTTTATAAAAGTAAGGAGAATGATAAAAATCAGACCATCACAGGTCTGGTGCTGAAGGAAAGAAAGAATCAGGAGAGTGACTCAAATCCATTGGGTCTATTTGGCGTTAACGAGGGTAGGATTCAAGACATCACATTTCAAAGTGCAACCGTGGAAGGTATGAGGTATGTAGGAACGGTCTGTGGAGTGAATTATGGAGAATTAGCCCATATTACTGTGAATGAAACAAGTAAGATAACCGGTCACAACTATGTAGGAGGTATTGCAGGAAGTGATATTACCGGACGACCAATCACCCCACCAACAGCAGGATCGGGGGAAGAGTCATCCTATCGATTTGAAAACAAAAGAAGTTACCAAAATCTCGAGAACAAAGCTTCCGTAGAGGGAAATAGTTATGTAGGTGGAATCGTTGGATATCTCCATGGAATCTATGGAACGAATTTGATGAGTCCAACAATTATTACCGTGGATACTTGTAAGAACACAGGGCTCATTCAATCCACGGATCGAAATGGAATCTGTATTGGTGGAATTGCCGGATACAATGAGGCTTCCATCTTAAAAGGATGCACCAATAGAACCACTTTTACAAAGGCACAAGAAGAGCAGCTGGCGGATACTGCTGGAAGGGAACAACTGAAGGGGAATTTTGTAGGCGGAATTGTTGGGCTGGATGTTAAGGGACAATTTGTTCAATGTACCAGTGGAATCAAGGAAGGGGAGAATCGGTTTCATGATTATGTCATTGGACGAAACTTTGTAGGGGGCATTGTCGGGTTCCATGCAAGGGAAGTAACAGATACCGTTACGGTGCCAAGTGGACTACCGGACAAAGAGGGCACGGCGATTACGGGCAATCATACGAATGTGGTAGGAGAATCTTATGTCGGCGGAGTGACCGGGGTAGTGGGAAAGCTGAAAGGACCACTTGCCAGCTTACTAAAATTAAATGGAACATCCATTGATGCAGTAATGGTTTCAGAGGAAACTATTACTGATGGTGGAGCCAGCAGATGGGAAAACACCGGCGTAGTGGCAGCAACCAAAGCTTATGCAGGGGGAATCACCGGGTATAATAGTGGAATCTTATTAGGGTGTACCACTCAGACCCAACCAGATGCCGGTTTGATTGCCTTTATCCAATCTTTCACCAAGAATGTTGAAAAGGGAGACTATATAGGTGGAATCACCGGATATAATTGTGGACAAATTTATACAATCGATGAGAATATATCCAGTGTTGTCATTGGAAATGATTATGTGGGAGGTACCGTAGGGTACAATGAAGTAAACGGGACGGTGTCCCAGCAACAAGTGAATGGAAGTTATGCAAGTGGCAATGATTTCGTGGGAGGTCACGTAGGATTAAACCGGAATCCGGATTTGTTATTAACCACATCCACACAAATGGTCATGAGACCCAGTCGTGTAGATGGACGTCTCTATGTGGGTGGCGTTTTGGGTGGCAATATTGTGACAGGTGGGAAGACAAATAAGTGCTATGTGGATAATCCAAAGGGAACGGTTGAAGGACTTGCATTTGTAGGGGGATTTATCGGGTATAACAAGGTGGTCAATGCTGCATATGATGCAACGGAGATTACAGGACCGTTAAGTCACGTCAGTCTATGGGATGAACAAAATGAATTCAGCATCATGGGTGTGGCCAATCAAGTGCGAGGATTGGATGGCACGGCTGAATACCAAGATTCTCCGCTCATTATTCAAGGGGATCTGAACACACCGGTGGATAGCCAATTTGGTCAAGTGACAGCAGGAATCTATGGAGGAGGCATTCTCGGATACAATGCAGGTGTTTCTAATGTGCTGGTTCAGAATATAACCAGTCAAACACCCATAGAGACGAAATATGTGGTGGTAGAAGAAGGGGATTATTCTTATGCCGGAGGAATTATAGGAGAAGTATCGCCTAATATGACCATCATACATTGCGAGAATACGGCATCTAATCAATTGCATTCCCCGGGAGCAGTGGCTCTTGGTGGAATTACGGAATGCAATAGAGGAACGATTCAGAATTGTAGAGCCTATACGATTGGGACCAATGAGCGAGAACGTGTGGGAGGAATTGCAGGTGTGAATAAAGCACTTATCCGTGGCTGTGATGTCAATGTTATCTTTGGTAGTCAGACGGTACAAGGCAAAAATGTGGTAGGTGGTATAGTAGCTCAAAATTATGGCAGAGTGGAGAATTGTACGAATCAGGGAAATATAAACGGCGGAACCAACAAAGGTGGAATCATCGGACAGGCACTGCAAGGCAGTGTAACTACGGGCTGTGTGAATGAGGGAAACATTACGGCGGATCAAAATAGTGGTGGAATCATCGGACAGGTGATGCAAGGGGCTACGGTGGAAAGCTGTAGCAATAAAGGCGCAGTGACAGCGAATCAAAATAGTGGTGGTGGAATTATAGGGTCTGTTGCTGGATTGACAGAAGCACTTATGGTTACGGGGTGCTATAACCAAGGAGCAATCACCGGATTTGGTTCATTAGGCGGCGTAGTAGGAACAATGACTGAAAATGTAAATATTGCCACCATACAAAATTGTGTGAATGTAGGAACGGTACAAGATAATGCATCTGGAACTTGTGCAGGTATTTTAGGAAAGACAGATGGCACAGCCAATGTGGCAATGAATGCCAATCGCAACTATGGAACATCGCCACAACCGATTACCGGAGGCAATCGTACTTTTTCGGGAATTATCGGAACAGCTAGCTCAAATGCAACGTTGACCGGAAACTTTGGTGTAGCCGGATGGACGATGAATCCGAATGGAACGTTGCCCAATCAGCTAGTGGTAGGATGTGCATATCCAATTACCAATTCCAGAACGGTTGTGGATAAGGGCAATTATTATTTTACGGATGAAAAGCCCACTAAAAATCCACAAGTAACCACTACAGGGGCTACAATATCCAATGCATGGGGTCCCATTACTCCAGAGACTTCGGTTATGAATATGTTTGATGGAAAAAATGACACTTCTTGTGAGTATAATGGTGCACAATATAATTCAGCAACATCCAATATTTTTCTTGATTTTGATGGGGAATATCCAATCAAAACTATTAGAATGATATGGGGAGGGGAACCAAGTCAAAAGGAATACTCCATTGTTGTCTATGATAAAACGGCAGAATACATTAATAGGAAAGGGATAGGTACAGCTAATGGAGAGGATTATACGGAAATTTTCATATCCCAACCATTCACTACCAATAGGATGGTAGTCCAAATTGACGCAAAGAATAGTAGTAAAAAAGTAAATATAGCAGAGATTAGAATTAATGGACAGCAAGTAATCCCATTTTTTAGCGGAAAATCTCAGGTGCTAGAGTTGTTGCAAGGTAGTAGTAGGGTAATGGATTCGAAAAAGGGTCTGGGCACAAAACTGTATGTGAAACAGAAGAAAAAATCGTGGGATATTACGGATAATAAGGGGAAGGTTTTAATTCCTGATTTGACTAGTAATCCAACGGATTTAGAATTTAATGGGAATATTGCGCAGGTGGATATCGATGCGGACAAGCAAACTCCCATCAACTCACGCTATGCGATGTATCAATCCATTGACGGGCAACTACTGGCATATCTCGGTGAGTCAAAGAACCCTGGAAGACGGCAAAATAACACCCCATCTAAAAAAGTAGAGTATGGGCAGATACCGCAACCAACGGCACAGTTGGCAGATTTAAACAAAGACGCTTACACCTACCACATCTCATGGCAGCCGTACGTGATAGAAGAGGAACTGGCAGAGCTTGATTACTACATGGTTACCGTGGAAGATCAAGATAAGAAAGTGCCAACCGTGCAATATCAAGGAACACCGGAGCAGTCTTCGCTAGAGGCAGATTTAGAAGCCTTTGCCGGTAAGACGGTAGAAATATCCGTTTGCGCCAAGGCAAAAGCAGATGCGGTGGTTTATCAAGATGCACCGAAGGGTGTGAAATACGTTATGAATCTTCCAAAACGAGTGGAAACCCCAGATGTCGGGCAACTAAAAGTGGAGTCCCAAGAAACGAGTCAAGAAGCATTTATACAAGAGGGCATCCAGATTGCCATGACAAATGCGAAGAACAAAGCAACCGGACATTACCGCATGCGGGCAGCCCTCTATGCTGACCGTGAGAAAACGAATCTCATTGCAGATTTAGGTGAGATGGAGATGAACGGAAATCTGCAAGCGGGCGAATGTAAACTGATGGGAATTTCACCGGATGATGCAGGACATTATCTAGTGATACAAGTGAAAGGCATATCCGAAAAGAATATGAATTCCCAGTGGTCAGCGGAAGGAATCTATCCTCTTTCCACAATCAAAGTGACAACACCGAATATGACAGAAATACAAGAAACCAGAACCTATAAAGAACTTCAGACCCAGGATGTTAGTGGTGTTATTACGTCTCGTGAGGTGGAAAAGTCCGTAGAGCAAAATGCACTTGCTTGGGAATACGACAAATATATAGGCACCTATGGCATCGATATTACACCATTCCCGTGGAATCACCTACAGGAGCAATTCCATTTGCGTGTGACAAAAAATCCGGAGGGAGAACCATTTACCATTACGAAATTGACAGACCGAATGAATCCGGACGGAACACCTATCTGGGAAGGATTACCGACAGTACCGGAATTGGTGGTGGATTATCCCAATGAATTGGAAGAAAGTAATACTAGAATATATTCCTATGCATTTGGATACCAGCGGGAACAGATAGGAACTGCGGTGTTAGAAGACGGAACTTCCTACGAGTATCAGATTGTGCCGCAAGGATATGTGGAGTGTGTAGAATATACGAAAAAAGACATGGAAACCAAGTATTCCTTCCGACTGGTCATGCCAGATGTTACAACAGATGCCGGACTTCATGGAATTTATGGAACAGATAATCGGAATTACTTATTTACAAATGCAGTAACCGTAACTACAGAATCCATAGATGGAGCACGTTACGCCAACTCCCGCCCAATGAAATGGTGGAGAGAGACCGATGTCAATGGAAATCCGATTACGAAAATCGAAGAACAAAAATAGAAAACAGCAGGGAGTGAGACCATGAGAAGACAGACGAATAGGCATCATCAGGAGGGAAGCGCGCTGATACCGGTGCTATGTATTCTTTGTGCATTTATGATGTTTGTATTGGCTATGATTTTGACTTCTTATCAAGTACTGAACCGAGCTCAGAGCTCTGCTACGAAAGAACAATGCCGTCTGTCAGCTATTACCTTTAGTCAGGAACTGGAAAAAGTACTGGAAGAAGATCACCCGGAAGATGAGCAGAAGTTGAATGGGTTACAGACCTATATTTGGGGGCAAGTAACGACAAATTGGCCATATTACAACGCAGAGGAAGAGGGGCATAAAGATAAAAAGACAGTATCACGTCCCCTGGAACTGAAAATAACACCGGATATTACCCCACAGTCCGGTCAATTAAAGGCGACAATGTACTGGGAGTTTGACAATGCTTCTGCTGAAAAAGAAATGTTTCAAAATGCAGTGCTGGTGGTAAAAGTAACGTCCACACTGCGAAACCAAAGTTATACAGTGACGACCCAGTATGAATTACAAAAACCGCCGAATGGAGAGAAAATAGACAAGACGAAGCCGGTCTATTGGAAGTGGGCGCATAGCTGGCGTGGGAATTGATAGGAGGAAAGACCATGAAAAAGAGAACTAGCGGAATGACCATCGTAGAAGTCATTGTTGCGTTTGCCGTGCTGATGATTGGTCTTGCCGGCTTATACAAAGCAACATTGCTGTCTTCTAATATGGTGGCAAAGGCAACACAAATCGAAAAGCAAGTAGATGAGTTAATGAATCAATATTACAAGGGTGAACTGGTGGAAAAACCGGAAACATCCAAGAAGGTCGCGGTGACGATTACTCCACCAAAGGGAACGGAAGTTACCATTCCGTTCATCCTTCACGATGGAGAAACTGAAAAAGGGTATCATATTTACTACTTCACAGATGGTACCAACGCAGGCAAGTAAGGGGGCAAATGATTTTATGAAGAGAAAACATCAAAAAGGATTTACCCTTGTTGAATTAATCGTATCATTTGCGGTGCTGTCCATTTTGCTTACGGCAGCGGTGGCTACGGTTTCTCCGGCGTCGAAAGTCTTTCTACACACCATCAATGTGGGAAGGGCACAGATGGTGGGCGGACTACTGATGGATAAGATTACCAATGAGCTGGGTGCAGCACCGGAAATTATAAAAGTTACCGAAGGTGCAGAGGGAATGGTTCAGTATATTGACCGAGGTGGCAATGTGGTAATAATGAAAAGAGACCCAGAGGACACCAAGCTGCATAAATTACAACTGCATTATGATGACGCAGATGCAACAAACTGGTTTTTCTCGGATAAAGTATACATGAACAACGCCATTGAAAAATTAGAATTTTCAGAAGTACTGGACAAAGAAAACTTAATCCAAGTGAAGTTGCAATTGAAAAACACACAGACAGGAGCGACCTTTGGACGAACAAGAATGATACAGTGTTATGCGGTAGAACAGTAAATAGCGTGATACATGATAGAAAGGGGGATTCTATATGTGTGAAAGTTCACCAATAGCAACGACACAACATTTTATTCGCGCACACATGGAGCAACGTAATCTAGAGAAAGCAATGGAATGCTTGACAGATACGGTGACCTGGTTTGGAACAGGTGCATTTGAAATTGTTCGTGGGAAAGAGGAAGCAAGGCGATTTCTTGCAGAAGAAATTCGTTCTTTTCCGGAGGGATATGAAATTTCGTTTTTGGATATGACGGAAATGATGCTGACAAAGGAGGCGGGAACGGTATTTGGCAGTATGGTGGTGACAGACCGAGTGATGGAAAGCCAGGTGAACTGCCGTATAACAGCAACATGCAAGCGATGTGGGGAATACTTTTTGATTGTCTCTTTGCATATGTCTTTTCCAACGGAACTGCAAAAGGACAAAGAGTTTTATCCGTTGACGATTGCAGCGAAAAAAATTCAACAGATTAAAGACAGTATCCAAATGGAACGAGAATTAAAAGAAAAGAAGGATCAATTGGATTTTGCCAATGCCGAGATTCAAACGATTGTCAGCAACATTCCGGGTGGGGTGCATCGCTGCCCGTTATTTGACAAGATTCATGTGGACTATATCAGTCCGGGATTTGAAGAAATGTTGGGCTATACCAAGAAAGAAATTCATACGCTATTTCATGACAATTACACCATGCTGTTAGTAGAAGAGGATCGCAGAATTTTTGCAAATGCCATTCGCAAGTTGGCGAGTCGATCTGCCAAACAACGCCTGGAATACAGAATGCTTCGAAAGGATGGCACCATCATTTATGTGGAGGATCATTTTCGGTCGGTTCGTATGGAAGATGGGAAGATGTGGGGATTTGGTGTAGCGACGGATGTTACCACCCAGCATGAAACGCTAGCACAACTGAGACTGCTGACAGATAGTATTCCCGGTGGACTTGCGGTTTATGAGTATTCTTCTAAGGGCTTGGAAACGATATATTTTAGCGATGGTGTGTGTAACATGGGGGGCTACACCCGAGAAGAATATGCATATTTGGCAAATACCGATTTGCTGAGCATGATTTTCAAGGAAGATCAGGGAGAATTGCGAGAGAAGATGGCGCAAGTGGTCGCAGGAAATGATACGATTGATTACATTTACCGGGTGCACACCAAAAACGGGGGCTATCGATGGCTCAATCTGCGAGGGTCAGTGGTGGAACGCTTGACCGGAATGATTCGTGTGAATGCAGTGTTATTTGACATTACGAAAACCAAGGAATCCGAAGAAAAACTGCGTATTCGTGATGAAGAATACAGTCTTGCAATTGCACAAAGTGGAAAAACCGTATATCGCTATACCTTGGCGGATAAAACAGCATATATGTTGCAAAAAACAGAAAATATATTTGGAGTCTTGCCTTTTCTCACCAATGTTCCGGATAGTATTATAGAAAGAGGAATGATTGCACCGGAGAGTGTAGAGGACCTTTTTGCTTTTTATCAAGCCATTTATGATGGGCAGCCAACGGGATGCGTTACTGTGCGGAGAAAACAGGAAAATGGTGAATTTGGTTGGTGCTGTTCTCGCTTTACAACACTTTTCAATAGCATAGGAAATCCTATATCGGCAGTGATTTCCATTGAAGACATCACCAGACAACAAGAGCAGAAATTAGAAAATGAAATGTTACATCAAAATGAAGAACTATTCAAAATGGTGGTTTCCCACTCGGACCGGATGATTGCAAAATATGATATAAAAACCCATATGGCTTATTTGCAATCAAGTACTGCCCAAGTATTTGGTATACACAAGGTTTTACACAATGTACCATACAGTTGTGAGGAACGAGAAATCATTCTAACAGAATCCATACAAACATATGTCGATTTTTACGAAAAACTGGCTGGAGGAGCGCCCACCGCAAAAGCTATCATCAAGCTTCGGAAAAACGGGACAACGAACTCGTGGGGATGGTATCGGTTTGATGGCAGTGTGATGTTCGATGATAAAAAGCAACCCAGCTATGCAGTCGTTTCCTTTGTAGAGGTTACGAAGCAGTATGAAAAGGAACTTGCTTATGAGCGTATAAAGAAACATAACAATCGGGTATCCCAAGATGCTATGTTGTATTTTGAAGCCAATTTAACGGAAATGAAAATAGAACGTGCCAGTGGCTACTGGCTCAGTCATATTAAACATCAAAAGGATATCAGTCCGTCAGTACTATTGGAAACTACTATCAGTGAACTGGTCTATCCCGAAGATAGAAAGGCAATTCGGCATCTCCTGAATCAAGAAAACCTTTTGAATGAATTTGCCCATGGGAAAACGGAACTGGTAGGGGAATACCGTATTTTGCAAAAGGATGAAATTCAATGGGTTTGCATTACGGTGGAGATGATTACCGACCCTTATACGGACAATGTGCTTGTTTACATTTTGCTTCGAGATATTGATCAAAGCAAAAAGAAAGAAATGAATATATTAAAACAGGCAAAAATGGATGGATTGACAGACTTGTATAATAAAACCACGGTGGAGAAAAAAATCAAGGAAGCATTGGCGACTGGACAGAATCGGGTATGCGCCTTAGCTATTGTAGATGTGGATGATTTAAAAACAGTGAATGATACCTTGGGGCATATGCAAGGTGACCGTACAATTCGGGCATTTGCGGATACGCTTCGCGGATATTTTGAAGAAAACGGTATTGTAGGTCGTATCGGTGGTGACGAATTTCTTGTATTTTTAAAGGACATCGAAAGCGAACAAAAGCTGAAGACTATCATGAACAATCTGGTGGAGAAACTATCGGAGTTGCGGGTAGGAGAGCGGGATGAATATCATTTGCATGGGAGTATCGGAATCGTAATCAGCAACTCTGGGAAAGAAAGCTTTCAAACCTTGTACAAAAAGGCAGATGTGGCTCTTTATGATGTGAAAAAGCATGGAAAAAATAATTGCGGGTATTATTCTGCGGATATGAAATGTGCAGGGAACTGTATGGAAAAATAATTGAATCTTGCATTCGCAAAAGAAAAAATTTAAGGATTTAGATTTAAGCAATGCATTTTTATTTGCGGAAGCATTGGCGGATGAAGAAACCTGTAGGCTGGTATTGGAAACCGTACAGGAAGAAAATGTAGGAGCAGTTAAGGTAACACCGGAACGTACCATTTTATGTAATTCGAATTTCCGGTATGTGAGGTTAGATATTTACGCACATAATCAAGTGGGGATAGGATTTCGTTTTCATCAAGCGGAACTGGATGTTGCATCCTTAAAACCAGGAGAGAATTTCAAGAACTTGAAACCTTGTACTGTGATTTTCATCTGTGCCTTTGATCCTTTTCAAAAAGGTCTTTATCGCTATAGCTTTGAAGAGCACTGCGCAGAGGTGGATATTCCACTAGGAGATGGTACCAGAAAAATCTTTCTCAATATCAAGGGAAAGAATCCGGAAGAAGTGCCGGAAGTGTTGGTGCACTTTCTGAAATATGTAGAGAATTCTACGGATGATTTTGTGGAGGATGTTGCAGATGCTACTATAACAAAACTTCATGAGAAGATTACGGCACTGAAAAGCAGCCGAGAACTGGAGGATAACTATATGCAGTTGGAAGAGTTGTTTCAGCAACGTGAAAAAGAGGGAGTAGAAGCTGGAATCAAGGTTGGAAGAGAAGAAAGCGTAGATTTTATAGGAAATGAATGGCCGTATATTATTCCACATATCACTAAATAGTTACAAAATATACAAAAAACTAGTGAAATAGTAATAATAGGAGTAAAAAGAGTGCAAAATCGGGAAGAAATTCAAAGAAAACGGTGGAATTCATTGACGTTAGGGCAATTTCCAGATATAATGAATTAATAAAACATATCTACTAAACAGGAGAAGAAGGGAGTCATATTATGATTCAAAAAATGAAAAACAAAAAGAGTAACAAAAAAGGATTTACATTGGTGGAACTGATTGTCGTACTGGTTATCTTAGGAATATTGATTGCTATGTTAGTACCAACATTAACGGGGTATATTGACAAAGCAAATAAGCAAAAAGCACAGGCGAATGCGAAGATGCTGTTGACAGCGACGCAATCCATGGCGGCAGAAGAATACCAAGTAATTGAGGCAGATGTTGCTCAAAAAGCGAAAGCAGCACTTCTTAGTGCACCGGGAACGCCAGTAACGTTGGATGCTAATATTCAGCCACTTGGATCAGATGTTACGTTGGAGACATTGGCGGAAATTAAGGGTAAATATGGAACAGGAACTACGGTTACTTGTTTAGCTGATGGAACTGTATCAGGTGTGACATTTGTTACGCAAGATGAAAAGTTTAGAGCAATTTATGAAAATAATGCAGGAGCAACAAAATGGACAGTAACAAAATTGAAATAGTATAAAACGGATTCTATGATTAAAATATTTTCAGGGAAGCTGGTGTGAATCATGAAAAAGTTACATAAGAATAAAAAAGGATTTACACTGGTGGAACTGATTGTAGTACTGGTAATTCTTGGTATCTTGATTGCCATGTTGGTACCGGCTTTAACCGGTTATATTGACAAGGCAAACAAGCAAAAAGCGCAGGCACAGGCCAAAATGTTGTTGACCGCCGCCCAGACCATGGGGATGGAAGAGTATCAAGCACTGCAAGATGCAGGAATAAATCCTGGAGACGGGAGATTGCTTGGATTAGGCCCAGTAGTGGCAAACACAGGGGATGGATTCAGCAAATTAAGACCTTATGGTGCCGCAGCTACGGAACCAACTTTAGAAGCCTTGGCAGAAATCAAAGGAAAGTATGCATTAGGTGGAACGAAAGGAAAAGGAACATCGGTTACCTGGGATGTAAGTGGAAAGGTAACGGATATTGTTTACACTACCAAAGATAAGAAGTATCAAGCTGTTTATGCGGCTCCCGTTGATGGAAAAGCAACATGGACAGTGAAGAAGATTTAAATAGGATGCTGTTGCACAGGATAGAGGGTATACAGATTGGATGAGAAGCGATCCGAAGACAAGAAAAAGAAAAAGCAGAATCACACCCAAGGTTTTTTGTCGAAATTAGATGTATGGATTCTTCTTGTGCTAGTACTGATATTGGTGGCAGTTGCAGTTCCGGTTACTAGGCATTATTTACAGTTGGGAAAAGCAAGAGAAGTATTAACATCAGCTAAGACGGTGAAGTTGGCAATTCAAGCGACTGCTTATGATTATTATGCAAAAGAGCAAAAACTCGAGGATTCTTCTAGCCGAAATGGTTTAGCAGATGGAGCAGAAGAGAAAGTTCTTACGTTGGCAGGTAGCCAAGGGAAGATTTGGTATGTGGATTTCAACACCGATACAATGGAACTTAGGGAGTTGAATTATACGCAGAACGGTTATTCGGCTATATATAAAAATGCCGGAGCAGATGGAAAAGGATGGAATGTGTACCGCTTGGACCATCTGATTAAGCATTAGATTATGAGTGCCTTTTGTAGTATGATATCTACAAAAGGCAATTTTAAATTTAGATGGGAAGAGACAGTGAATTTCCCAAGAGAGGTGGACGTACCGACAGATGACAATCATGGGAATGACAGCAGTGATTATGCTATTTGTATTTTTATTGGGAGCATCGGTATTTTCATTTGTAAACGTATTGATTTACCGGGTGCCGAAGCAGCTTCCTTTTGGAAATGAGAGAAGTTTTTGCCCCCAGTGTGGGCAGGCATTAAAAGGATATGACATGATTCCGGTTTTTAGTTATTTGCTATTAGGCGGAAAGTGCCGTTATTGTAAGTGCAGGATATCACCCAGATATCCTTTGATTGAGACCTTGGGCGGAATATTGGCTGTTTGGTCGGTTTATTATTTTGGACAATCCGAAATGTACAGCGGAAAAAGTATGGGACAGGCAGTACTGGTGTTTTTGTTGCTGGCATTACTGACTGCTGTGACATTTGTAGATATAGATACTTTGGAGATTCCCAATGGGTTTGTGCTGGCGGTTTTGGTACTGGCTGTGGGAGCGGTCTTTTTATTTCCGGAGGTGAAACTTTGGGAACGAGGCGTAGGGATTTTGTGTGTCAGTGTACCACTTGCCTTGATTACGCTGGCAGTGCCGGGGGCATTTGGGGGTGGTGACATGAAATTGATGGCAGCTCTTGGAGCGTTCTTGGGATGGAAGTTAACGGTAGTGGCATTTTTTCTCGCAGTGTTGACCGGAGGAGGGTATGGAATCTATCTGTTGGCTACACGAAAAAAGGGAAGAAAAGAGCACTTTGCATTTGGACCGTTTTTGTGTGTGGGAGCTATGCTCTCCATTTTTTGGGGTGCAGATTTAATGAGATGGTATTTTGGATTTTTACAATAAGGAGATTTAAAGGGGGCGTCATATGCCAAACTACAAGTATACGGCGAAAAACAGCGCAGGAAAAAAAGTACATGGAACCAGAGAAGCAGCAGACGAGACGGCGCTTTATCAAGCGCTTAAGTTGGAAGGCACTTATCTGGTGACCAGTCAAAATGCAGACAGTGTGAGACAAAAAGGGCAAGGAAAATTAAAAAACCAGGTGCTCATTGATTTTTGTAGGCAATTGGGAACACTACTGGGAGCGGGCGTCACCTTGGTGCGTGCATTGAATATTATTGCAGAGGAAGAGGGATTAAAGCCGGCTTACAAAGCGGTGTATCTGGATCTTATCGAACTGATTCGTCAGGGAATTCCCCTATCGGATGCCATGGAACGCCAAGGGAAAGCATTTCCCATCTTATTAGTCAGTATGATGCGTTCGGCAGAGGCCAACGGAAATCTGGATCAGACGGCCAGACGTATGGCCACTCATTATGAAAAAGAACGAAAACTCAATGGAAAAGTGGTTAGTGCCATGATTTATCCAATGATTTTAAGTGGATTATTGGTGTTGGTGGTCATTTTTATCTTGGTATTTCTGGTGCCCCAGTTTCAGGACATTTTTGACCAGATGGAAACACTTCCTATGCCTACCGTGATATTGCTTGGGCTGAGCAATGGAATCAAACAGCACTGGATGTTCATTTTACTGATTCTGGCAGTGGTGGTCATCGGTGCCCAGATGTTATTTCGGATTCCGGCGGTGCATTTATGGAAGGACCATATGAAGCTACGGATTCCCGTTATTGGGAAATTGTTAAAAAAGATTTATACAGCCCGGTTTGCTCGGACGCTGAGTTCTCTTTACAGCAGCGGATTGCCCATTGTGGCTGCACTGCAAATCGGAAGTACCACCATTGGAAATGTCTATCTGGAATCACAGTTTGGAGGAGCCATTGCCAGGGTTCGTTCCGGAGAACCACTGTCCAAAGCACTGAAAGAAATAGAGGGTTTTCAACAAAAACTATCTTCCACGGTGCTGGTGGGAGAAGAAACCGGTAGTTTGGATGAGATGTTAGATGCCATGGCGGAAAGCTTTGATTTCGAAGCTGAGAAGGCACTGGAAAAGTTAGTGACACTGTTGGAACCGGTATTAATTGTAGTGATGGGTGTTGTAGTCGGGTTCGTGGTAGTTGCGGTGATTTTGCCCATTTATCAGTCCTATGCAGTGATAGAACAAGGATAGGAGGCTTCATATGAATACAGTTATTTATTTATCCAATAGTAATATCCAGATTGCCATCGGGGAGAGTGGAAAGAAAAGTGCATCCATTCAGAAACTTTATAGTATAGATATTGCAGAGGGAAGTCTATTAAATGGAGTTATTATCTCCGAGGGACAGTTACAAAAAGAACTGTCCTCTATTTGGGAAGGGATGAAACTTCCCAAAAAAAGAATTCGTCTCATCATTGACAGTACCCAGTTCTTTACCAGAACTATTACCCTTCCCCAATTAAATGAAAAAAAGACCCAACTGCTGTTGCAAAAGGAATTTGCAGAAATCGAGAATTCGGCGGAATACTTGTTCGATTACCGTCCCGTTCAACCGGATCAAAAGACCGGTCTGGTGCAGATTCTTGCCGTTGCAGTGGAAAAGAATTTTATCCGGAGTTATGTAGAATTTTTTAAGGAACTCAATATCGAAATAGGAAGCATTGATATTGCACTGAACGGGCAGCTAAAGGTCTACGAAAGAGTGCCTCAGGCGAATCGAGGCACCTTTATCTCTACTTGTCTGGAGGACAATAATCTGGTCAGTACATTAATGGTGGATGGACAGTTTCAATATTTTAACCGTGCCCGTTTATTTGCAGCCCATGGAACCGAAGAATTTGGCGTAGAGGTGGCGAGAACCATCAGTGGGATTATGCAGTTTCATGCTACCCAAAAGGATGAACATCAGTTGGAGCAGATTATCTTATGTGGCTTTGAGGAAGGGGATTATCAAGTGTCCCTAGAAGCGTTGAAAGGTCTTGAGATAGAGGCGGGAGTGTCAAAAGAGGAACCACCGTTTCAGATGCCGGACAAAGAGAATCTGGTGACCGATAAAAAGATGGTAGGAGAAGTTCCCCGGGTATCGGATTATCTTTTTGTGGCTGGAGGCTTATTGACCACGGCCAAGGATCTTAATTTCTATAAGAAATATATGCAAAGCACCAAGCAAAAAGAAAATGCAGGGTTGTCTTTTCAACAGATAGTCGCTCCGGTGTGCGTGTTGGGAGTGTGCCTGCTGATATCGGCGGTGCTTTTGGGAGTAAATTTTCAGAAACAATATACGTTAAACAAGGTGAACCAATATCTAAAGGATGACCAGACGAAGAAATTAAGAGGGCAAGCCAAGGAACTGACTCAAGAAAGCATGGAGCAACAAGAAAGTATTACCGCTGCCAATACCATGGAACAGGTGCTTGCTTCTTTTCCCAAGGCCAATACGAAAGTAGAAGAGCAGGTCAAAGGGTGTGCAGGAACCAAGGTGACCATTACCGTGGATGCGTATGAGGCAGCCACCGGGGTCTACCAGTTTACAGCTATGGCGGCGCAGGTAACGGACATTTATGATTTTATCAATCAATTAGAGGGAACCAAGTTATTTGCAGATTTGGAGTATTCGGGTTATAATTTTACAGAAGAAACGGCACAGTATGATATTCATGTCAGTGGATACTTAAGCGAAACCGCAGGAAAATAAGAAAGGGGAAAACAGATGGTACTTACGAAGCGCGATAAAACACTTTTACAGTTTTTGGCAATTGCAGTTATTTTAGTGGCGTTTGGTTCGTTGCTCATTTTCCCACAATGGAACAAGATGGGGAAGCTTAGTGATCGGGTGGCGGAAAAAAAGCTGGAACAAAAGGAAGTACAGATGTCCATTCAGCAGATTCCACTGCTACAGCAGCAGATCAAGGATAACCAGACCACCTATGAAACGGCAGTGAAGGATTTCTATCCCATGATGGAGTCTCATGAGATTGAGCGAATGATTACGAAAATGATTCTGGATCAGGGGTTGTCATCTTATGATTTGGAAGTATCCAGTAGACCTGCACGAAGTACCATGCTACCCTATTTCGCATCGGCCCAGGCAGTTGCTATGGGACTTAGCGAGGAACAGATTACCCAGGCTCAGCAGTCACAGACCGACGTGCAGCAAGATACCACAACCGAGGATGCCAAGGATGGTCAGAAGATTCTATACTCTTCCCGTGTCCATGTAACGGTGGTAGGCAATCGAGACAATATGAAGAAATTGATAGATACCTTATACGATAGCCATCCTTCCATTCGTATTACCGGATACAGTGTAGACTCGGAAACGGTGATGAATCGGGAAACTCAGACCACAGCAGATTTGTCTACGCTGAATCTGGGGCTGGAACTTTATATGTGTGCAAAATAGAGAAGGAAAAGTAGTACGGAAAGTAGGATGGGTGAATGAAGAATATTCCGATTGGTGAGGTCTTAGAAGAATATGGATATATCACGTCAGAGCAGGTAGACCAAGCCTTGGCTTATCAGAAGGAGCACAAGGACAAGAGGCTTGGGCGGATCCTGATTGAACAAGGATATGTGACGGAAAGACAGATGTTGGAAGCATTGACACAACGTCTGAATTTAGAGATGGTGAATATTGATGAACTGAATATCAACGAGGAGGCGGTAGGAAAGATTCCGCGTTCTTTGGCGATTAAATATAGCATTCTGGCATTTGAAATGAAGGGAAACAATCTATCCGTAGCATTGAATGACCCTTTGAACTTTTATGCGTTGGAGGATATTCGTCAGTTGACCGGGATGCATCTGAAAATCTATTTAGCAGAGATGCTTCCCCTGACCAATGCGTTGGAATATTACTATGCGGAGGTATCTGCAAAAAAGGCAGCGGTGCAGGCCAATGCCAGTATGGAGCATCTGGAGGAAGTACAAATAGATGAAATCCGGGATGAGATTGACAGTGATGTGCCAATTATTAAGCTGTTAAATACTCTGGTGTTACGGGCATACAATACCGATGCCAGTGATATTCATATTGAACCTTTTGAGCATCAGACCTTAGTGCGGATGCGAATCGACGGAACACTGGTGGACTATGTGACGCTGAAGCGTTCTTTGCATACGTCTTTGATTGCTCGGATTAAAATTATGGGAAACATGGATATTGCAGAAAAGCGGGTGCCGCAAGACGGTCATTTTAAAATGAATCTGGAAAATGACAATATTAATATGCGTGTATCGGTAATCCCTACGGTGTATGGGGAAAAAGCGGTATTGCGGCTGCTGAGTAATCGTGCCCCTATTGATCACAGCAAGACTTTTGGAATGACAGAGGCCAATTTCGAAAAGTTTCACCCATTTTTAAGCTCTCCCAATGGCATCTTGTATTTGACGGGGCCTACGGGTTCGGGGAAAACCACCACGTTGTATATGATTTTACAGGAACTACTAAAACGCAATGTGAATATTTCCACTATCGAAGATCCGGTGGAGAAGAATTTGGAACGTGTGAATCAGATGCAGGTGAATGTAATGTCCGGTCTGACCTTTGAAATGGGTTTGCGTGCCTTGTTGCGGCAGGATCCGGATATTATTATGGTAGGGGAGACAAGAGATGCAGAGACGGCATCGATTTCCGTCCGTGCGGCTATTACCGGACATTTGGTATTGTCCACACTCCATACCAATAATGCAGTATCTTCTATTGTGCGACTGCGGGACATGGGGTTGGAGCCTTATATGGTAGCCAATTCCCTGGTGGGAATTGTAGCCCAGCGTCTGGTGCGAAAGGTGTGCCCGGATTGCGGGGAAGTAATCGAAACCACGGAACTAGACCGAGAAGTGCTAGGAGCGGATGTGAAAGTGGTGAAACGTGCAGTGGGATGTTCCAAGTGCAACAATACCGGATATAAAGGACGGGTAGCCATTCATGAAATCGTCAGCATTGATCGGGAGATTCGTAAGATGATTGCAGCAGGAGAAACCATGGAAGCCATTCAAAATTATGCGGAACATGGTCAAGGGATGGAAACATTGCAGACCAGTGCGGCCAATTTGGTGCGACAAGGAATTACCACCATGGAAGAGTTATGGAAGATTGCGTATTATGTATAGAAAAGAAAGGGTAGAGGCGTACCGATGAAGCAAATGGAAGAGATTATCTTATTAGCCAGAGAACAGAATGCTTCTGACATTCATATTTCGGAAGGCTTACCGATGGCTTTTCGAATCTGGGGACATTTAGCGGCAGGTCCCATACAGATGCATGGGGATGAAACCCGTGCAGCAATTCTGTCTTTACTAAATGACGACCAACGGAAACAATTAGAGCAAGGGGATGATGTGGATTTCGCAGTGCAGACCAAGGACGGGAACCGGCAGCGTGTCAATGTGTTTCGCCAACAAGGAAAACTGGCCGCTACCATTCGGCTGCTGAACAATCACATTCCTACGTTAGAAGAACTGGGACTTCCGGAAATCTTAGTGAATCTGGCCAGCCAGCCCAGAGGGCTGATTCTGGTAACCGGGCCTACCGGTAGCGGAAAATCCACCACGCTGGCCGCTATGATTGATTACATCAATCAAAGACGTGCCGAGCATATCGTCACCATTGAAGATCCCATCGAATATGTGTATAAACAAGATCAATCCATTATCCACCAACGAGAAGTTGGGATGGATGTGAAAAGCTTCGCGGCGGCACTTCGCTCTGCCCTTCGCGAAGACCCGGATGTGATATTGGTAGGAGAAATGCGGGATTACGAAACCATTTCCGCTGCCCTTACTGCAGCAGAGACAGGCCATCTCGTGCTATCCACCCTACACACTACCGGGGCGGCTCAGACCATCGACCGTATTATCGATGCATGTCCACCCAGCAGCCAAAGCCAGATTCGGACACAGCTTGCCGGGATCCTAAAAGGAATTGTGACCCAATGTCTGATTCCCCAAGAAGGGCCCAAAGGCAGAGTGGCGGCTACAGAAGTTCTGGTCGGAACCGATGCGGCACTCAACCTCATACGAGAAAACAAATGCCACCAGATGAACACCATCATGCAGTCCGGGATGGCCAAAGGTATGCACACACTAAATGGAGATTTGGCAAAACTAACTAAAGCCGGGAAAATATCCAAAGAAAATGCAAGCAGATATTCCAATGATTTACATGATTTGGAGCAATATCTTTAACAATTGACAATTGGGGACGTAGTCAACTTGAAGTTGACTACGTCCCCAATTAGCTTTAGTGGTGTCCCCAAATGAGGAATAAGCTTTATTCTTGGAGGTGAAATCCGAATGCTAACAGGCTTTGGATCACATCTGCTTCTGTCTTGCATCGGCTCAAATTAGCAATGCCTGCAGGATTCGTTGTTGTTTCATAAACTTTTCCATTGACATAGACAAGGTAGGCATTCCAACTGTTTTGTATATTTTGGGGATTACTGCCATCGTTTGGCGTGGCAAACAGTATGGTTAAGTTAGAGTCAATAGCACCCTCTTTTCCAGTGGAAATATAGTAAGGCTGCCAATAAAGTGATTTTTCTTTTTTACATGCTTCAGATTGAAGGAAGGCGGGATCTACTTGTGGCAGAAGACCATCTTTTTGCATGTTTAAGTAGAGTTGGGTTGCTTCTTCTCGAGACAACCATTTCGTCAGACTGGTATCATCTTGATACATTTTTTGAATGGCGTTCTGATAAGATTGTATAAATTCTTCCAATGGTGTGTAGATATTTACATCTTCAATGGAATAATGCGGTGTTTTTTCAACATCATACTTCACGCCAATTCCATTTTGGGACTTATAGGAAAGTTTTGTAATTTTTAGAGTTGGGTTGTTAGAAGTTCCATCGGAGTTATTGAAAAGTCCATCAAAACTAGGAGTGCCCTGAATAGCACCATTGACACCGGCTAGTTTGACGGCAGCTGTATTGTCAATGCCTAGGGAAATGACGTCATTTTTTTCATATTTTTCCATATAAAGACTTTGTGCGGTGGCGACCACCTGTCGACATTCCGTGAGGGCATCTTTTTTGTTCTGTGAGTCAATATAGTGAGTGAACGCAGGCACTGCCATTCCCATTAAAATGCCCAAGATAACCAGTACCACAATGAGTTCTACCAAGGTAAATCCTTTATTTTGTTTTTGCTTTTTTTTCATATGATATTCCACCTAACTTGCACTGTACAATCCGTTGGCCTACAAGTCCATTTTAATATAAAGAAGAATAAAAAGCAAATCCGATATTGACAAAGGATTCCACATATTTTATAGTAGAGTTACTCGTCTAAGAATCATTTCATTTATCAGGGAAATTCTTCCCATAGTATCCAAAACGAGAAAAATAAATTTGCAAGGAGGGATGCGCATACCAAGGATTCGTGTTTGTTTTTAGTGTGCAATAAAATCAAGGAATAACCCAAAATACAAGGAGGAAGATGCATGGGAAAGAAAAAGAAACAGATCACTAGGGCGCTGCTTGGCGTGCTGATTCTATTGGCATTTCTAAGTACGGGCGCAGCAGCCCAAGAAAAAAAAGAAGGGAAGGATCAGATAAAAACATCCGGGCTTCCGGAACAAATTATTACATCCGAAGCAGACAAAGAACGGCAGTTGCGTAACGTGGAAATCGGAGGAACCGGAACGCTATATTTGAAAGGTTCACCGATTACATCCGGGGAGGTACCGGTCATTGATGCGTGGAATATTTATGGAACAGGTATGGAAGAACACGCTTCTTTTATTCAATTAAAGGAAAGTGGGGCATCTGCTTATTGGGATGTCTACTGTATGGATTATGGAAAGATGGCCAATACCGGAACGGCCATGTCAGGACGGGATTTTAATTCTTTGGGAGAACCAAAGAAGACCTGGATGACGGCGTGTTTATCTTTTGGATTTTGTGATCAGGCCATGACTTTGACGGATCCGGAAAAGGCAAAATATGCAGCAACCCAGGCTATGGTATGGAACATTATGTCGGATGTATTCGGCACGGATACCGGAGATGCAGCTGCTATGACATATTTATCCTATGTAGCACAACCCCAGACGGCCAAAGATTATTATTGGCAATTAAAAGGCAAGATACTATCCTATGGAAAAATTCCGGAATTTACATTCAGTGGACAGGGGGAAGCACCGGTTTACGAATTGCAATGGAATGCATCCGCAGGCAGATACGAAACTACTTTGGAGGATGGAAATGCCATTAGCGGAGCCTGCACATTTGCCAATTCGGCGGGCGTGGATGTGGAGGTCCATGGAACACAAGTCACGTTAAGTACTGCCAATGCGATTTTACAGCCGGTACTGCTTAGCGGAAAACGAACCGATTTTATGGCCAATAAATGTGTCATGTATTGGAATGACGACAATGCCACACAACGATTTGGGGTCTCTGATTTTACCGCTACGATAGAAAATGCTCCTTTTTACTATCAAGTGAAAACGGAACCAATATTTGGAGAAATTCAAATAAAAAAAGTTGATGCACAGACCAATGAATCACTTCCACAAGGAGCGGGAGCCAACTTTCAAGGAACCGTGTACGGGGTATATAATCATCAATATCAAGAGGGCGACCAGCCGGGAAGTCCATCGTATGTGGATGCTGTGACGATTACGGAAAATGGAACCGGAAAGCTCGGTGGTCTGTTGCCGGGGGTATATTATGTGAAAGAACAGCAAGGTCCCCAAGGGTATGAACTGGATTTGCAAGTGCATAAGATCGAACTATTACCGGAACATGCAGTGGGAAATCTAATTACGGCGTCTCTGGTCAGTAGGGAAAAGGTGATACAAGGGGATGTGGAAATCGTAAAATTTGGTCAGGATAAACCGGGGAAAGAGGGAGAAATGAAACACCCACTTGCAGGAGTGGAGTTTACATTGACATCGAAAACCACTGGGAAAAAGTATGTGATGAAAACAGATCAGCGTGGTTATGCAAGCACGAAACAAGGAGGCAATCCGGAGGGAAACCTACCCTATGATACCTATGTGCTAGAAGAGACAAAGGGAAAAGAGGGATATAAAACCATTGAACCGATGGAAATCACCATTGCCACCTCGCAGCAACTGCTCAGTTATATCATCGAAGATAAACAGATTTCGTCGGCATTGCGAATCGAAAAGGTGGATAAGGAAACCGGGAAACGAATTCTCATTGCCGGAACTACCTTTCGTATAGAAGACAGCAAGGGTAAGGAAGTGGTCATGTACACCTATTATCCTAAAAAAGAGGAACATCGTACTTTTGAAACCGATGAAACCGGCACATTACTTTTGCCCCAACAGCTACCACGAGGGACGTATCGTTTGCTAGAAGTCAAGGCGCCTTCGGGGTATCTGAAAGGGGAGCCGGTGGAATTTACAATTGAAAATGCAGCCTCTTACGAACAGCCGTTGGTTGTTACTTGTGCAGATGAAAAGGCATATGGGAGAATTCAAATCATCAAAACCGATGAGCATACGAAAGACCCACTGGGTGGTGTGACCTTTCAGGTAAAGGCAAAGGAAGATATTGTTACACCGGATGGAACCTTACGGGTGTCCAAAGGGGAGGTAGTGGAAGAGCTGGTAACGAAAGAAGATGGAACGGCCATGACCGGTCAACTATTTCTTGGTACTTACGAGGTGATAGAGATGCTCCAGAAACCGGGATATGTCCGCACATCCAAAGCTTATGAGGTTACGCTTGCATATAAAGACCAAGTAACACCGGTGGTAGAAACGGTTCTGCCTGTTCATAATCAGCCAACGCAAGTGGTCATTGTAAAAAAGGTCAAAGGAAGCGACACACCACTGGAAGGTGTTTCCTTTATGGTGAAAAATAAGGCATTGCCGGAAGAGGGAATCGACCAGTCTATGATAGAACCAGCTATTTATGTAACGGATAAAAAAGGAAAAGTAAAGATGTCTTATCTGATGCCGGGAACCTATGGTGTCAAGGAAATCAAAACGGTGCCGGGATACATTCTGGATGAGACCGAATATGAGTTTACCATTGCAGCGGATGGAAGGGTGGACGGCGAAGAACAGAAAATAATTTCCGTGGAAAATGATTACACGAAAACGGTTATTTCAAAACAAACTGTAACCTCTCAGGAAGAACTTCCAGGAGCCCATCTGCTGGTGCAAAATCAAAAGGGAGAGACGGTGGATGAGTGGACATCAGAGACGGCTCCACACTTGATTACCTGTCTGAAACAAGAGGAAACCTACTATCTGATTGAAAAACGTGCACCAAAAGGCTATGAAATTGCAGAAACCATTTCTTTTCAAGTGAAAAACACAGGGGAAGTACAAAAAATTATTATGAAGGACAAAGAAA
Organism: Lachnospiraceae bacterium; assembly: GCA_036666555.1. Taxonomy (GTDB): domain Bacteria; phylum Bacillota; class Clostridia; order Lachnospirales; family Lachnospiraceae; genus UMGS1251. The sequence continues at coordinate 73,908 of JAVWVS010000001.1, forward strand.
AACCATTGGAAACGAACACACCGAAGACGCCGAAGACGCCAAAAACCGGAGATATCACAAAAGATTGGCAGGTTCTTATCTTCTTTTTGATTCTTTCTTGCGTTACAATGTCGGTGTGTGTTAAAATAACAAGCAGGAAAGACTAAGGAAAAACAAGAAAAGGGAGGTCGTTTCAATGGGAATGACAATGACACAGAAGATTCTTGCAGCACATGCGGGACTGGATGAAGTGGTGGCAGGACAGCTGATAGAAGCAAAATTAGACGTGGTTATGGCCAATGATATCACAGGCCCTATGGCAATTCCGGTATTTTATCAGATGGCAGAACAGGTATTTGATAAGGAAAAAGTCATACTGGTGCCGGACCATTTCACACCAAATAAAGATATTAAATCGGCAGAGAATTCAAAATCTCTCCGTGAATTTGCTAAAAAACAGGAACTGACCCATTATTATGAAATTGGACAGATGGGAATTGAACATGCTATTTTGCCGGAAAAGGGAATTGTAGCAGCAGGAGAGTGTATCATTGGAGCGGACTCCCATACTTGTACCTATGGAGCGTTGGGAGCATTTTCTACCGGTGTGGGAACGACGGATATTGCAACCGGTATGGCCATGGGTGAATTGTGGTTTAAGGTACCAAGCGCTATTCGATTTGTTCTGACGGGTAAACCGTCGGCTTATGTTAGTGGAAAAGATATTATCTTACATATCATCGGACGCATAGGCGTAGATGGGGCTCTTTATAGATCTATGGAATTTACAGGAGAGGGCATTGCCTCCTTAACTATGGATGATCGCTTCACCATGGCGAATATGGCGATTGAAGCAGGAGCGAAGAACGGGATATTCCCGGTAGATGCACAGGCAAAATATTATTTGGAAGAACACACCACCAAGACATATCAAGTGTACGAAGCAGATGTAGATGCGGTATATGATGAAGTAATCGAGATTGATCTGGGGAAAGTAAGACCAACCGTAGCATTTCCGCATTTGCCGGGAAATGCCAAGACCATTGAAGAAGTAGAGGCGATGGAACCCATTTCTATTGATCAGGTAGTCATTGGCTCTTGTACCAATGGAAGAATGGAAGATTTACGAAGAGCAGCAGCGGTACTGAAAGGACATACGGTGCACCCGGACGTGCGTGTGATTGTGCTTCCGGCTACCCAAAAGATTTATAAGCAGTGTATTACCGAAGGACTGGTAGAAATATTTATTGATGCAGGCTGTGCGTTTAGTACACCAAGTTGCGGACCTTGCATGGGGGGACATATGGGTGTCTTGGCAGCAGGCGAGAAATGTGTTTCCACCACTAATCGTAATTTTGTAGGACGAATGGGACATGTGGATTCCCTGATTTATTTAGCATCACCGGAGACGGCTGCGGCAAGTGCGATTGCAGGCTGCATTGCCAATCCGGAGAAAGTGGGTGAGCGATAATGCAAGCAAAAGGAATTGTTTTTAAATATGGTGATAATGTAGATACGGATGTGATTATTCCGGCAAGATATTTGAATTCCTTTGATCCACAGGAATTGGCAAGTCATGCCATGGTAGACATTGACCCGGATTTTGCGAAAAAAGTGCGGCCGGGGGATATGATTGTGGCGAATAAGAACTTTGGATGTGGGTCATCTAGAGAACATGCTCCTCTTTGCCTGAAGACGGCGGGTGTGAGCTGTGTGATTGCAGAGACTTTTGCCCGTATCTTTTACCGCAATGCAATTAATATCGGACTGCCAATTATTGAATGTCCGGAGGCGGCGAAAGGAATTCAAGCGGAGGATGAAGTAGAAGTGGATTTTGACAGCGGGAAAATCTATGATCGAACTCAGGGCACCACTTATCAGGGACAACCATTTCCGGAGTTTATGCAGAAATTAATTACAGCCGGTGGATTGGTGAATTATACGAATCATAAGAAAGAAAAATAAAGAAAAATAAAGAGTTGAGGGAGAAGGCATGAAAGAAAATCAAAAAGGAAGGGCAGTGGCATTACTGCCGATAGGAGTATTTTTAGTAATTTTTTTAGGGTCGGGAATTATTACGGGAGATTTTTATGCAATGCCGGCCATTGTAGCATTTTTAATCGCATTATTGGTTGCATTCATACAGAATCCTTCCTTGAAATTTGGTGAAAAAATGCATATCATTGCCAAAGGAGTAGGGGATGATAATATTATTACCATGTGCCTGATTTTCTTGTGCGCCGGTGCATTTTCCGGAACAATTACAGCAGTAGGCGGTGTGGAAAGTACGGTCAATTTTGGATTGTCGGTATTGCCGTCCCAGGTTGCCGTAGTGGGATTATTTGTCATTGGCTGCTTTATCTCCATTTCCATGGGGACATCCATGGGAACCATTGCGGCACTGGCTCCTATTGCGGTAGGAATCAGTGAAAAGACGGGATATTCTCTTGCAATCTGCATTGGTGCAGTTGTGTGCGGTGCCATGTTTGGGGATAATCTTTCCATGATTTCAGATACTACCATTGCAGCAGTGAAGACCCAGGGATGTGAGATGAAAGATAAATTCAAAGCCAACTTTTTGATTGTGCTTCCGGCTGCGATTGTAACCATCATTATCTTTTTTATCATCACAAGAAATGGCAGTTATGAAGTGACAGAAGCGCTGCATTATAATTTGTGGAAAGTGCTTCCTTACATTTTAGTGTTGGTGGGGGCGTTAATTGGAATCAATGTATTTGTCGTGTTAATAGGAGGAACAGTAGTGTCTCTCATTGTAGGAGTAATGACGGGAAGTCTTCCGATTTCGGAGATGTTTACTTCTGTGGGAGCCGGTGTTACCAGCATGTATGACATTACGGTGATTTCCATTGTGGTAGCTTGTATTGTATCCTTGGTAAAAGAATTTGGTGGGATACAGTTTATTTTAAATCTGATCAAGTCCCATATCAAAGGAGCCAAAGGCGGAGAATTTGGCATTGCCGGATTGGCACTTTTAATTGATATGTGTACTGCCAATAATACGGTAGCAATTGTTATGGCAGGTCCTATTGCAAAAGAAATCAGTGAGGAATTTGAAATTTCACCTAAGCGTTCGGCATCACTTTTGGACATTTTCACATCGGTAGGGCAGGGATTGATTCCTTATGGGGCACAACTGTTATCAGCGGCCAGTCTGACGAAGCTAACACCATTTCAGATTATGCCATATCTATATTATCCGATACTAATGGGTGTATGTGGAATTGTATTTATTCTATTTCGAAAAAGAACCGAAACAAATTAATGTAAAAAGTGAGGGGTGGACAAAATGAATGTAATGTATCAAAGTACAAGAAGTAATCAGGAGCAGGTGACTGCTTCGGAAGCCATTTTAAAAGGACTCGCCAAGGATGGTGGATTATTCGTTCCTACGGAGATTCCCAAGCTTTCGATGTCTATGAAGGAACTGAGCACTATGTCTTATCAGGAGACAGCCTATGCAGTGATGAAGGAATTTTTGACGGATTTTACCGAGGAAGAATTAAAAAGCTGCATTGCCAAAGCCTACGATGAGAAGTTCGATATGGAAGAGATCGCACCATTGGTGAAAGCAGATGGACTTTATTATTTGGAATTGTTTCATGGTGCAACCATAGCTTTTAAAGATATGGCATTGTCCATATTGCCACATCTGATGACTACGGCTGCAAAGAAAAATCATGTGGAAAATGAAATCGTTATCCTAACGGCCACGTCAGGAGATACCGGAAAAGCGGCGTTGGCAGGGTTTGCCGATGTTCCTCATACAAAAATCATTGTGTTTTATCCAAAGGGGGGAGTCAGCAAAGTGCAAGAATTGCAGATGACTACTCAAAAGGGGGAGAACACTTCTGTAGTAGCCATTCATGGCAATTTTGACCATGCTCAAAGTGGTGTAAAGGCTATTTTTGAAAACAAAGACTTAGTAGCCCAGATGGATGCGGCCGGGTATCAATTTTCTTCGGCAAATTCCATTAATATTGGTCGTCTGGTTCCTCAAATTGTCTACTACGTATATGCCTATGCAAAATTATTGCAAAATGAGGAGATTCAGGAGGGGGAAGCAGTGAATGTAGTGGTACCCACCGGGAATTTTGGGAATATTTTGGCGGCTTATTTTGCCAAACAAATGGGTGTACCCATTGATCAGTTGGTGTGCGCGTCCAATGAAAATAAAGTACTGTTTGACTTTTTCCGAACAGGAACTTATGATAGAAATAGAGAATTTCTTTTGACCAGTTCGCCGTCTATGGATATTTTAATATCCAGTAATCTGGAGCGGTTAATTTATTTGGTGAGTGGAAGGAATGCTGCTAAGAATGCAGAGCTGATGAAAATGTTGAAGACAGAGGGTCAATACACGGTGACACTGGATATGAAAGTTGCGTTGGCAGATTTTGAGGTGGGATACGCCACACAGGAAGAAACAGCCCAAGCAATTCGAGACTTATATGAAAAAACCGGGTATGTGATAGATACTCATACTGCAGTTGCAGCAAAAGTGGGAAAAGAATATCAAAAAGAGAGTGGAAATACTAAAAAATGTGTGGTAGTTTCTACCGCCAGCCCTTATAAATTTGGAAAAAGTGTGATGACAGCCATTGATGAAGCTTATGCGACCATGGATGATTTTGCACTTTTAGAGGAACTGGAAAAGATATCCCAAGTCTCCATGCCTGTAGCCATTCAAGAGATTCGCAATGCAAAAATCCTCCATACGCAAGAGTGTGAGGTTGATCAGATGGAAGAAACGGTAAAAGAAATATTGCATCTAGAAAAATAGGAAAAGAAGGAAGAGGATAATATGCTAGACTTTACTGCAATACTGGGAATTGTTATATTAGGAAGTGGTCTTTACTGTTTGTATGCAGCTTATATGCTGAAGACAAAGGGGGTCATTAATAAAACGATTTTATTGGGAAAAAACATGGATGTGAAAAAATGCAAGGATAAGCAAGGATATATTGACTGCGTATTTCCCAAGGTGTTGGTTCTGGGGATTGTGGCAACGGTCTATTCTGCGATAGATTTAATCAATAGCTATGTGACGGAAATCATGGCGGTATGGTATGTGGGTATGGTTGTCTTTTTAGTCGTACTCATATGGTTTGGAATTACGACTTCGAAAGCAGCAAGAACTTATTTCGGAGCATAAAAAGAGGACTAAAAGCAAGTTTTTAGAGATTGCATAGTGAAACATTTAACAATTAAATTGCAAAATGGCATTAAAAAACAAGGAAATCATCACAGAAAGACAGCTGAGAAGTCTTAAAAATGCAAGAGAGCAAATGCAATCTTGCATTTTTCTTATTTATTCGAGCAATTCAACATGGAATGACACTGGAAATGAAGTATAAAAAACAATAACTTTCAATTTTGTGTTGACATTTTTAAAAAGAAATGAGATAATAAGTTCAAATTTCGAATTCAAGGAGGAAATACACTATGTCAACAAAAGCTTATTATCCACTCAGTGAGATCGGTGCCGGGAAGCCAGGATTTGCAAAAACCCGTTCGATTATTGAAGCAGCGTTCTACGGAAACAACGTAGTAAAAGTGAACACTTTAAAAGAAGCATATAATTTAGCCAAGAATTCACCGGGCACGATTGTAACAGATATGCCGGTATACAGAGGGGAAGAATTTGGTCTTGAAAAAGATGCCAAAGTTCTTCTGTTTAACGATGGTTCTATTACTGGACGTTATGCTGCAGCAAGAAGAATTGCAGGAGAACCGGGTGTGAATTGTGATGAATTAGATAAGATGATGATGGATGCCATTTATGATACCAGATGGAATAAAATGTATCATGCAGAAGTTTATGTAGGGTTAGACCCAGAATTTATGGTAAAAGCACATCTGCTCATTCCGGAAGGTGAAGAAAACATTATGTATTCTTGGATGTTGAACTTCCAGTACATGTCCGATGATTATGTAAAAATGTATAAAGCATCGAAATCGGTGGGAGATGGAAAAGAAGCAGATATCTTCATTTTCTCTGATCCACAGTGGGATGGAACAGATAAACCGGGCTATGATCCAAACTGTCTATGTTACTTTAACACGGAGCAGAACTGTGCAGCCATTTTAGGAATGAGATATTTCGGTGAACATAAAAAAGGAACTTTGACTATGGCATGGGCAATTGCAAACCGTAATGGATATGCATCTTGCCACGGTGGACAAAAAGAGTATACATTAGCAGATGGAGCTAAGTATGTGGCATCGGTATACGGACTTTCCGGATCAGGTAAATCCACATTGACACATGCAAAACATGATGGCAAGTATGAGATTAAGGTGTTACATGATGATGCATTTATTATCAATACTGATACGTGTGCATCCATTGCACTGGAACCTACTTATTTTGATAAAACACAGGATTACCCAGTAGGTTGTGAGGATAATAAATATCTCTTAACATCCATGAATAATTCTGCTACGTTAGATGAAGATGGAAAGATTCAGATTGTGACGGAAGATGTAAGAAATGGGAATGGACGTGCAATTAAATCAAAATTGTGGTCACCAAACCGTGTGGATAAAATTGATGAACCTGTCAATGCGATTTTCTGGATTATGAAAGATCCAACGATTCCACCGGTAGTAAAATTAAAAGGAGCATCTTTGGCATCGGTAATGGGTGCAACCCTTGCAACCAAACGTTCTTCAGCAGAACGTCTGGCAGAAGGAGTAGATCCGAATGCATTGGTAGTGGTTCCTTATGCGAACCCATTTAGAACTTACCCATTGGAAAATGATTACGCAAAATTCAAAAAGTTAGTAGCAGAAAAGAATGTAGACTGCTACATCGTGAATACCGGAGATTTTATGGGCAAGAAAGTAAAACCAAAAGATACTCTTGGCATTTTAGAAGCAATTGTTGAAAAGAAAGCGGACTTTAAGCAATGGGGACCATTCTCTGATATCGAAATCATGGATTGGGAAGGATTTGTTCCGGATATGCAAGACGTTGAATACGTAAGTCAATTAAAGGCTCGTATGACAGACCGTGTGAATTTTGTGAAATCAACAGAGACAGTGAAAGACGGATATGATAAACTTCCGGCAGATGCATTGGCAGCAATTCAAAAAGTGGTTGATGAACTAAAATAATAAGAAACGAAAAAAGTGCCATTCCTTGTAGGAGTGGCACTTTTTGCTTGCTCATCATCTGGTATGGAGCTCTTCTATAATAGTAGTTACAGCTTTTGCCACCATGTCGTGAGAAGTAGCAAGGTTCATGCGAATGAACCCATCAAAATGAGCATCACCGAACCAGTCTCCATAATCGAAGGCCAGTCCACATTGTTTTTGCATAAAAGTTTTTAGCTGCTCACCACGAAGATAGTGACTAAAATTAATCCATAATAGATAAGTCCCTTCCAACGGAGAAATTTCTATGAGAGGCAATTGTTTTAAAAGAGTGGAGCGGACGAACTGTTCGTTTTCTTTTAGGAGAGTGAGGACTTCTTCAAACCAGGGGCGTCCGGCAGTATAGGCAGACTGTGTAGCAATGTATCCGAAGGCATTACCGCCTGAGATGCGAAGGGAGAGGACAAATGCATCAAATTTCTCACGAAGTTCTCTACAAGGGATAATGACAAAAGAATTCTGACAAGCTGCTAGATTAAAAGTTTTTGTGGCAGCGGTCAGAGTGACAAGCATGTCATCATAATCGCCTAATGTGGCAGCAGTATATTGTGGACGGTTACAAAGAATGATATCTTGATGAATCTCATCTGCAATCACAAAAACATGGTGCTTTTTACAAATGGTCAATAGTTTTGTCAGTTCCTCTTTGGTCCATACACGACCTACCGGATTGTGTGGGGAACAGAGAATGAAAAGTTTGACCTGATGAGTGATAATCTTTTGCTCAAAAGCGTCAAAGTCAATGGTGTAATATCCGTTTGTGTTGATGAGGTCACAAGTGATGAGTGTTCGGTTATTATTTTGCACTGCATTTAAGAATGGATAGTAAACGGGTGTTTGAGTAATAACAGCATCGCCGGGCTGGGTACAGATTTGAAGCAGCCAGTTAATGGCAGGGACTACACCGGGCGAGAAACGAATCCAGTCTTTTTCTACTGGATAATGGTGAAACGTATTTTCCCAGTTGATAAAAGATTGATCATAAGTATCGGGAACGTTATAGTAACCAAAAACACCGGTAGAAAGGTAGTCTTGCAAGGATTCTTTAATACAAGGAGCTACTTCGAAGTCCATATCGGCAACCCACATTGCCTGGAGATTCTCTTCACCGAAATTGGGAGTTAAATTGTCCCATTTGCAGCAATCGGTATTTTTACGTTCTACATATTTTACTAATTTGTTCATTCCAAAAGCCTTCTTTCTAAAAATATTAGGATATTCTTAGTATTTAGGATATTGCGGAAAATGTCAAGTTATAATATTTATCTATCACTGGTAGAAAATAATTCCAGTAAAATATTGTAGGTTTTAGTTGTAAACTTCAGGCTACTGGTTTATAATAAGAAGTAGGAAATAACCTGAGGTGTGCGACAATTCTGCTATTTTGAACCTACAATACTTTAAAAGGGATTCTTATATTTCTAAGAGGATGTCAGGCCATCATTTTGCAGTGGAAGGCAGAGACTTAGATGCGGTTACCCACCTAGCTGTGGCTAGGAGTCAAAATACAGAAAACGGCATTTCGGGGGATTTTACAAAAGATAAAAGCAGTTGCATTTCGGTGTAGCTGCTTTTTTTTACATAATACGCCCAAAACCTACAGTATTATATGGTATTCAAACATAAAAACATGCTATACTGTGATATATATATACGCATTTTTATCGACAGAAGAGGAGGTACGGGAATGTCTTCGTTAAAAACCATTTTGGTGGTGGACGATAACGCCGTTAACAGAACGATATTGTCAAAAATATTATCGGAAGAATATGCAGTGATGCAAGCGGAAAACGGGCAGGTTGCATTAGAATTATTACATCGTCATACGGAAGAAATTGCTGCGATTATGCTGGATATTGTGATGCCGGTAATGGATGGTTATGCAGTGTTGGAAATCATTGAAAAAGATGTGCGATATCGTAATTTGCCTATTATCGTGACCACGGAAAATAGTGACAGCAACAATGAAATTAAAGTACTTTCTCTTGGAGCATGGGATTTTGTATCCAAGCCGTATCAACCTCAGATTATCAAATTTCGATTAAAAAATGCAATTGACAAAAGTCAGTTGACTGCCTTGAAACGATTGAAATATTTAGCGGAATACGATTCCTTGACGGGACTTTATAATAAAACTAAATTTTTTTATGAAACGCATAAAATGTTGACAACCAATCCGGAAGAACGGTTTGTGTTTCTCCGTTTTGACGTAGACCGATTCCAGCTGATTAATTCTTTTTTTGGAATTGCAGAGGGGGATAAACTTTTGGTCTATATTGCCGAGCGAATGGCAGACGACGCAAAAAAGTGTGACAAAGCCGTTTATGGAAGAATTGAATCAGATATATTTGGGGTTTGTATGCCCTATAATAAAAATGAAGCAGAAGCTATGATTATCAGTTCTAAGAAAACACTTGCAAAGTTTAATCCCAACTACGATATCGTTCCATCTGTAGGGCTTTATGTGATAGAAGATGATACAATTTCTGTGGAGGAGATGTATAATAGAGCCACTCTTGCGACTAAAAAATGCAAAGGAAATTATGTGGATTTTTATGCTTATTATGATGAAAGTATGAGTGTTGCATTGGCGCGGGAACAAGAAATGATAAATGAGATGAACTTTGCGTTGGAGAATGGACAATTTGTTGTATATCTGCAACCGAAATATGATCTTCGGACGAATGCCCCTTATGGTGCGGAAGCGCTTGTAAGATGGGCTCATCCTCAAAAAGGAATGCTTTCTCCTGGTGAATTTATTCCTATCTTTGAGCGGAATGGTTTTATTAGGAAACTGGATTACTATGTATGGGAACAAGCGTGTCAACTTCTTCATAAATGGATGCTAAATGGTGATAAACTATATCCCATTTCAGTGAATGTTTCCAGAGTCAATGTTTATGACCCCCAATTAGCAGAAACTTTATTGGAACTGGTGAATCGTTATGAAATCAATCCTGCTTTTCTAAATTTGGAATTGACGGAAAGCGCATATACAGACAATCCGGTAATGATGAAAAAAACCATGACACAATTGCAGAATTATGGATTTGTGATTATGATGGATGATTTTGGAAGCGGATATTCCTCGCTGAGTCTGCTAAAGGATATTGCCATTGATTTTCTAAAGATTGATATGGGTTTCCTGGCACACAGTGAGGTTCCGGGTCGAGGGGAGAATATTATTGCCTCCGTTATTCGTATGGCAAAGTGGCTGAACATTCCGGTGATTGCAGAAGGCGCTGAGACAGTGACACAAGTGGAATTTTTAAGAAGTGTCGGCTGCGATTACGTACAAGGATATTATTTTGCAAAACCTATGCCCATAGAGTTATATGAAGAGTTGTGTGGAAGACAGCTTGAGAAAAAAATAGGGAATGGGTGGAAGAATACAGACTCACAGTATGAAGATTTATTTTCATTGAATCAGGAACTGAAACATTTGTTCAACAATGCATTGCAAGCGGTGGTGATGTATGAATTTGTAGAGGATCATATTGAAATGATTCGGGTGAATGAAGCTTATTATATGCTGATGGGTCAAGATGATATGGTGGTAAATACGCCCTACATTTTAAGGGTGGTGGATGAAAGTTACAGGGAAGATTTATTGAGTGCTTTTCGTACTTGTGTGAAGACAAGAGGAATGGCAGAATGTGAATATATACGTAATCGAAACGAAACCTCCATGTGGGTTTATATTAAGCTAAGCTATATCACCACCATTGGGGGGAAACATATTATTATCGGGGAATTAACAGATATTACCATGCGGAAGGAAATTGACGCAGAATTACAAAGATACAGAAGTTCCTTATTAGCGAATGTTCATGATGCCCATACCATTTTGATTGTGGATGATGTATCTGTAAATCGTATGATTTTAAAGAAAATATTGCAGGGAAAGTTCCAATTTTTGGAAGCGGGAAATGGTGTAGAAGCAATTGCGATTTTGGAGGAGCATCAAAATCAAATTGATTTGATTTTATTGGATATTATTATGCCGGAGATGGACGGAAAAGAATTTTTGCAATATAAGAAAAAAACGCCACAATTAGATGGTATTCCGGTTATTATGATTACTGCCGATGATAGTTCAGAACAACAGATTAGTACATTGACTATGGGGGCCAATGATTATATTGTAAAGCCATTTATTCCGGAAATTGTTGTACGCCGGGTCAAAAATGTACTGGAATCCAATCGTCGTTTCAGAGAAATGATTCGAGAATACAATGATATGTCAGAACAGATAAAAACGGACTTGATGACAGGGTTACTAAATAGAGCCAGTGTGGAAAAGATGGTCACTCAATACTTGGAAAGTACGGAAGTACGATGCGCAATGATAATGTTGGATATTGATAACTTTAAAAAAATCAATGATTCTTGTGGACATTCCTATGGAGACAAGGTGATTTGCGCGGTTGCGGAAAAACTTCGCTCTTCCTTTCGAAAAGAAGATATTGTGGCACGTATGGGAGGGGATGAATTTGCCGTATTTATTGGGAATTCTCCTGACATGAAACTGAATGAATTAAAGGCTCATGAACTTTGCAGGAATATGCATGACATTCAGATAGAAGGGAAGAATGCGGCGATTACTTGTTCGGTAGGAATTGCAATTTCATCGGAGAAGGAACATTCTTTTGAAAAGCTTTATCAAAATGCAGATAAGGCATTGTATAATGCAAAATATCGTGGGCGAGATATGATTTCTAGTTATGGGAAGGAAATGACCACCACCGTCATGACCAATTGGATCAATGATGCAGAAGGAGTATTGGATGCTATTAATGAAGGCGTTTACGTTTGTGATAAGGACACTTATGAACTGATTTATGTGAATGAGTATGTGTGCAGTTTTTCACAAGTGGACCGAGAAGAATGCAAGGGGAAGAAATGTTATGAAGTGTTGCAGCATAGGGATACCCCTTGCGAGTTTTGCCCCTTATCAAAAATGTCAGAGGAGAAAGTATATACTAGATTATTTCGTGTTCCAAATACAGCGGTTACATTTTTAATGCGCGGGAGAAATATTAACTGGAATGGAACGATGGTACACCTGGAAGTGGCGGTAGATGTATCGAAAGTCGAGAACATGAACCAATATCTGGAGGGAAAAGACCATGAAGAACAGTAATGGAACAATCGAAAAGGAATTAGAAGCAATTTTAAAGCAAAGTGGCTTGACTTATTGGAACCTGGATCTCGATCGTGATATTGCGAAACCCTTCTTTAATGGTTACTTACTGCATCCGGAAGATGTTCCTGCTTTTTATGAAATGCACGATAAAATTTTAGCAGGAGAAAAGACGGCGAAAAGCGTGGGTCGATGGAAAAAATCGGAAAAGGACATGTGGTGTTGGAATGAAGTGGTTTGCAGCACGATTTTTGATGAACAGGGAACACCGGTGAAAGTGGTAGGTTCTGCAATCGATATCAGTGAGAGAGTGAGACTGGAGGAACGATATAACGAAGAGATAGAATGGCGAAAGATTCATAATCAAGATGTACTGGGCTCATTTAAGATGAATCTCACACAAAACACTTGCGAGGATGGTCAAAGTGACGTTTCTACTATTTTGAGTTTTCAGGGAAACGGAACGGTGGATGAATTTTTCCGGAGAGAGTATGCTACCCATGTGGAGCCAGAGGAATTAGAGGGATATCAGGAAATATTTAATCGAGAGCATTTATTACAATGTTTTATGGAAGGAAAAACAAATTTTGTCAGAGAATCTTATGTGAATTTTGGAAATAATAAGATTATGTGGATTAAAATAGAACTGAGCATGTTCGAAAATCCAAAAACCCATGATGTGGAAGCTTATATCTATGCGACGGATATTGATCAAAAAAAGATGGAACGAGCCTTGGTATCTACGGTGGTAGATATGCACTATGATTATTTGGCGTTATTGGATGTAATTACCGGTAACTATACTATTTATGCGAAAACAGATAGTAAAACACCCCTTCCACCGTTTCATGCCAGTGATTATAAAACAGAGGTGGAACAGTATGCGCGGGAATTTTTAGTGGAAGAAGACATTGAAAAAAATATATACGAGTTATCTTTTGAAAACCTGCTGGAACAACTGGAGCAACAAGTGATTTATACTACTTATTGCAGAGTGAAGGAATTTGATGGAAGTATTAGTCAGAAGCAACTCCAATTTACATATTTGGACAGGCCCAGAAAGAAAATTATTGCGGCAAGGACGGATGTTACAGATCTTTATAATGAAGAACAGACAAAAAATGAGGCACTCAAAGATGCGCTTATAGCGGCACAGCAAGCCAATGTGGCAAAATCGGAATTTCTCTCCAGAATGAGTCATGAGATTAGAACGCCTATGAATGCAATTATTGGGATGTCTGCTTTAGCTGCTGGATGTGTGAATCATCCGGAACAAGTATCGGATTATCTTTCAAAGGTAGGGATTTCCGCCCGCTTTTTGCTTTCTCTTATTAACGATATATTGGATATGTCTAGAATTGAAAGTGGAAAAGTATTAATTCGCCGTGATCAAATTGGATTTGAAGAGTTTATTAGCGGCATTAATAGCATTTGCCATGCACAGGCACAGGAAAAAGGAGTGGAATATGACGCTGTCTTAACTAGTTTTGTGGAAGACAATTATATTGGTGATGGAATGAAATTACAACAGATTCTTGTAAATGTTATTTCCAATGCCATTAAGTTCACGCCTAAAGGTGGAAAAGTGCAATTTATGATTCATCAGGAAAGAATTCAGGGCAATCAAGCGGTGATGAAATTTTCTATTAATGACACGGGAATTGGAATTAATGAAAAATTTTTATCCCGTATTTTTGAACCATTTGAACAAGTGCAGGAGGGTAATATTTCACCCTATGGTGGAACCGGTCTTGGCTTGGCTATTTGTAAAAATTTACTGGATTTGATGGGTGGAAAAATCAGTGTCAATAGTATTGAAGGCGTAGGAAGCGAATTTGTGGTAGAAGTGAAGTTGGGAATTCTCAAAGACCGTAAACAAATCACAAAGATCAATTCCAGTATTCCTTTTGAAACGTTGCAAGCTTTGATTGTAGATGATGATATTGTGATATGCCAACATACCATGCAAGTGCTCCTAGATATGAGAATGCAGGCGGAATATGTGGATTCTGGCATGAAGGCGGTAGAAGCAGTGCGTCAGAAGTGGGAAAAAAATCAATCCTATGATGTGGTATTAGTGGATTGGAAAATGCCGGATATGGATGGAATTGAAACGACTCGTGCCATACGAAAAATTGTGGGACCATCCGTGACCATTATTATTATGACATCGTATGATTGGGTGAGTATTGAAACAGAAGCAAAGCAGGCAGGTGTAAATATGTTGATTTCAAAACCATTATTTAAATCTTCTCTTTGCTTAGCATTTGAGAAAATCTATCATGAGAAAAAGCAAGTGGATGATCCAAGGTACAAAGAAGAATACGATTTTACAGGAAGAAGAGTGTTATTGGTGGAAGACCATGTACTGAATGTAGAGGTGGCAAAAAAACTTTTGAATGGAAAAAATTTGGAAGTAGAAGTTGCTGAAAATGGATTACAGGCACTGGAAATTTTTGCACAAAAAGAAGAAGGATATTACGATGCTATTTTAATGGATATACAAATGCCGATTATGGATGGCCTTACATCGGCGAAATCCATTCGTCAAATGCGTAAGAAAGACGCAAGCACTATTCCAATTATTGCCATGACCGCCAATGCATTTGATGAAGATGTTGAAAAAACAAAGGCAGCGGGGATGAATGCACATTTGACAAAACCGATTGAACCATCACTTTTGTACCGAACATTGCAAACGTATTTAAAAAAGGAGGAATAAGCTGATGAAAAAGTTAGAAGAAATCCAAGAAGATATTAAGATGCTTTCCCTCCCGATTGGATTGATGATTGTAACTGCATACCCGGAATTCAAAATTCTTTCCGTGAATCATAGATTCATTAGTATGTTAGGATTTGACAGCGAGGAAGAAATGCTTCACGTATTTCATCAGAGTGCATGGAATTGTGTGCATTTTGAAGATGTAGCAGAGCTGAAAGAAAAGGCGGCAAAACGAAATGGTGACTTTGGACCTTATGCAATCTCTTATCGGGCAACGAAAAAGGATGGAGGGTATATATGGGTGGACCAACATTCACAGCATACCTGTGATATAAATGGAAATGAACTTGTGATTGCATATTATACGGATATTACGGCGCAAAAGCAGTTGGAAGAAAAAATCCGAGCGGAATCAAAAAAATATGAAACAGCTGTCAAAGCCTCCAATATTAATATATGGGAATACGAGTATGAAACAGGTGCTATGACTATTTTCACAACGTCATCCAAAATGAAATCTCAAAATATTACGATTGAGAACTATGTCAAAACAGCTTTGGATGAAGGATATATCCGTAAGGACAGTCAGGCTGTTTTTCTTGAGATGGTTCAAAAACTAAAACAGGGTGAAAAGGAAGTGACTGCAGACCTTTGGATTCGAGAACAAAAAGCGGGGGACTTTTGGTGTGAACGGGTCATTTATACGAATATTTTTGACAATGCAGGGAAGCCTATCAAAGCATATTGTGTAGGAAGAGATGTGACCAAAGAAAAAGAAGCGGAAAAACGTTATCACGACGAGGTATCTTATAGAGAAGCAATGCAGAATGCTACGTTGGGATCTATCAATGTGAATTTGACAACCAACCAAATTCTGGATTACAAAAGCAAATTCCAGGCTCAGACAAAAAAGATGAAGGAAGCGAAAACAGCGCAGGAATATTTTGAAAAGGTGTACCGGGAATTGACTACGGAGGAAATGCAAAGACAATGTGCGACGTTATTTAATCGAGAAGAGTTGCTAAGACGTTTTGCAAACGGTGAAACTACGGTTTCTTTAGAAGTGACAAGAACGATAGAAGATTATAGATGTTGGGTAGTTTTTACCGCGCATATGATGAAAAGGCCAGGGGATAAAGAGGTTGTCGCTTTTTTATATTCGACGGATATTACCAATGAAAGAACGATGCAAAAAGTAATGAATGCCATTGTGAAAACGGATTATGATTTTTTGGTCGTGGTGGATTCACAGCGAAATTCCGCAACCCGTTACAGTGAAAACAATCTTGGAAAAGAGTATGTGCAAGAAAGTCGGAATTTTGAAGAGGATACACGCAATTATGTGCGTACTTATATTTGCAAAGAAGATGTCTCACGTGTGATGGAGGAAATTGCAACAAAGAATATTTTGAAACAATTGGATGACCATGGAAGTTATTGTATTTTTTATGGAACCCCGAATCAAAATGGTACTATTTCAAAAAAACAATTGCGATTTTGTTATATTGATATAGAATTAAGGATTTTTCTAATGACAAGAACGGATATTACAACGGTGGTGCAAGAGCAGGAGAAGAAAAATCAGGAGCTAGTAGCTGCGCTGGACATGGCAGAACGTGCAAATGCTGCAAAATCAGAATTTTTGTCGCGTATTAGTCACGAAATCAGAACGCCCATGAATGCCATTATTGGCATGTCAAAAATAGCAGAACAAAAAATTGACGATAAAGTATTTGCAACGGAATGTATTGAAAAATCTCTTTATGCTTCACAATATTTGTTGTCTTTGCTCAATGATATTTTAGATATGTCTCGCATTGAAAGTGGGAAAGTAGTACTGAAAAAGGAGACGATTGTTTGCCAAAACTGTCTGGATTCCATTAACGCCATTGTTGGGATGCAGGCCAAGGAAAAAGGAGTGATTTTTGTAACTAGTGCGTTTGTGGATTCGAATGGCAGGTATAAAGGCGATTCGGTCCGATTGCAACAGATTTTGATTAATATTCTATCGAATGCGGTTAAATTCACACCGAAAGGCGGAACGGTTTGTCTTGAAATTACACAGGTGGATGCAGATGACAAAAAGGTCGTTATGTGTTTTAAAATCAGTGATACGGGAATTGGAATTGGAGAAGCGTTTTTGCCGGATTTATTCAAACCATTTGCCCAAGAATATAGTGGTTCCACTTCAAGCTACGGGGGCAGTGGGCTGGGACTTGCAATTTCAAAGAACTTAGTGGAACTGATGGGTGGAGATATTTCGGTAAAAAGCAAGATAGGTGAAGGCAGTGTTTTTACCGTGCATATGCCATTGGGAATATTAGAGTCACAAAATTCTGACCATGGAAACCAGTCAGAGGAGAAAGGTAATCAAGCAGAAGAATACGATTTTAGTGGAAAAAGATTTTTGTTGGTGGAGGATCATCAACTGAATATTATGGTTGCCAAGAGGCTTTTGGAATTTAAAAAAGCGCAGGTGGATGTGGCGAAAAATGGAAAGATAGCATTGGAACTGATTTCCAAGGAAGTGAAACAGCAATATGATGCGATTCTAATGGATATTCGAATGCCAGTCATGGATGGCGTACAAGCGGCAGAAGGGATTCGGAATCTGGATAGGGAATGGGCAAAGACGTTGCCGATTATTGCAATGTCAGCTAATACATTTGACGATGATATTAGTAAATCGAAAGAAGCCGGGATGAATGCGCATATTGCAAAACCAATTGATCCGGAACTATTGTATCGTACTTTATATCAGCTTTTACCAAGAGAAAGTGAGAAAACGAATGAATGAGATACTTGAAAAATTAGAGCAATATGGTGCAGATGTAACAGGAGCAATGGGACGATTTTTGGATGACGAAGATTTATACCAAACATGTTTTGTGGTTTTTTTAAAGGATGAGTCGTTCCAAAAGCTGGGGGAAGCAATTGCAAAAAAAGAGTATGAAAAATCCTTTGAATATGCCCATACGCTGAAAGGGGTGGCAGGAAATATGGGACTTACTCCGATGTATCAAGTGCTGTGTGATATGGTGGAAGACTTGAGAAAAGAGGAGTATTCAAATTTATCAGAATACTACAAAGAGGTGATGGATCAGTTGAGAATACTTGAACAATGGGCATAACAATGATATGATTGGTGAAATGTGAGAACTGATGGAGCGTTAGATGATTAAAAAAATTTTTAGTAAAGTCAATAAAATAGCGGAGAAGATGAACGAAGATCACACAGGAGCTTATGCGGCGCAATCGGCGTTTTTCATGGTGCTTTCTTTGATTCCAATTCTTTTGCTACTGCTTACAATGGTTCAATATACACCACTAACGAAAGCAGATGTACTTACGGCGGTAAAAGAAGTATTTCCAAAATCCTTTAATACCATGCTGGTAGAGGTTGTGTATCAGGTATACAATCAATCTGGAGCGATTGTACCCATTACTGCCATTGTGGCACTGTGGTCCGCGGGGCGCGGTGTGCTGGCGATGACATCAGGATTAAACTGCGTATATGAAAGAAGAGAGACTAGAAATTATCTTTTCCTACGTATTCGCGCCACTTTTTATACGGTTATGTTTATTGTCATTATTATACTATCGCTTGCCATGCTGGTGTTTGGTAATTCCATTAGTTTATTGGTAGATGCCCATGCTCCCATATTTTCCGGAATTACCAACTTTATGATTGAAATTCGTACGGTAACTGCGTTTTTTGTGCTGGTATTTTTTTCGACGATGATATATGGATTTTTGCCAAATACAAAAGCAAGACTCCGTCAGCAAATTCCAGGGGCTGTATTTAACTCTCTGGGTTGGCTTTTGATGTCGTTTTTCTTCTCTGTTTACTTAAAAATATTCAAAGGATTTTCAGATATGTACGGCAGTTTAACAACGATTATTTTAGTTATGCTGTGGCTGTATTTTTGTATGTACATTATGCTCTTGGGTGGAGAATTGAATATGTTTTTGAAAAAAATAATGGGAGAATATTTTTGGTATAGCGAAAAATATAAAGAAAAACAGCAAGGAAATAACAAGGAAAGAAGAAAGCATCTTGACATCCACAACCGTAATGAGTACAATGGATAGGAAATATGAAAAGATAAAAGCAATGATTGTGTCAGTAGAGACCCACCTTCTAGCAGAGAGAGGAAGCCATAGGCTGCAAGTTTCCTTTAGTTCAGATGGTAATCGAAATTCCCACAGGAGCTGCATTTCCGAACAAATACACTTGATATTGATAGAAAAGTAAGAAATGACGTATGTGCACGTTACGCAAAACTAAGAGCTTACAAAAATGTAAGAACTAGGGTGGTACCGCGATAAAACTTCGTCCCTTTCCGGGAGGAAGTATTTTTTTACCCAAAAAGGGACAGGGCAAAAGTCAATTGGGGACGTAGTCAACTTCAAAATGGTTACGTCCCCCGTTAAGAAAATAACAGGAAGGAGTTTGTCATGAAGGAGAAGTTACAGAGTATTAAGGATGAGGCGATGAGGCAGATTCGTGAGTCAGATATGCCGGAGAAGTTGAATGATGTGCGTGTGAAGTTTCTTGGTAAGAAGGGGGAACTGACTGCAGTTTTGAAGGGAATGAAGGATGTTGCACCGGAGGAGAGACCGAAGGTGGGTCAGCTTGTGAATGAGACGCGGGAAGCGATTGAGTCTTTGCTGGAGGAGACGAAGGTGAAGATGGAGAGAGCGATTCGTGAGGAGAAGCTTACGCAGGAAGTGATTGACGTGACGCTTCCATCAAAGAAGAATCAGGTGGGACACCGCCATCCCAACACCATTGCGCTGGAAGAGGTGGAGCGTATTTTTGTAGGGATGGGTTATGAAGTGGTGGAAGGTCCGGAAGTGGAGTATGATCTTTATAATTTTGAAAAGTTGAATATTCCGGAGGGGCATCCGGCTAAGGATGAGCAGGATACGTTTTATGTGACGAAGGATATTGTGCTTCGGACCCAGACGTCACCGGTTCAGGCTCGTGTGATGGAGCAAGGAAAACTCCCCATTCGTATGATTGCTCCGGGCAGAGTTTTTCGATCAGATGAGGTGGACGCTACTCATTCCCCATCTTTTCAGCAGATTGAGGGACTGGTCATCGATCGTAATATTTCTTTTGCAGATTTAAAGGGAACATTGGAAGTTTTTGCCAAGGAGTTATTTGGGGAAAATACCAAAACAAAGTTTCGACCTCATCATTTCCCGTTTACAGAACCCAGTGCAGAAGTGGATGTGAGCTGTTTTAAATGTGGTGGCAAAGGTTGTCGTTTCTGTAAGGGCTCCGGATGGATTGAAATCCTGGGCTGTGGAATGGTTCACCCGCATGTGTTAGAAATGTGCGGAATTGATCCTAACGAATATAGTGGATTTGCCTTTGGCGTAGGGTTGGAGCGAATTGCACTGTTGAAATATGAAATCGATGATATGAGACTGTTGTATGAAAACGATATTCGTTTTTTACGCCAGTTTTAGCAGAAGAAAGATCAGGAGGAATAGAAAATGGATACATCATTATCTTGGATCAAAGCATATGTACCGGAACTTGACGTAACCCCGCAGGAGTATACAGATGCGATGACTTTATCCGGAACAAAAGTGGAAGGCTATAAAGTGCTGGATGCGGATTTGGATAAAATTATTGTGGGACAGATTGAAAAAATAGAAAAACATCCGGATGCGGATAAGCTAATTATCTGCAAGGTCAACGTAGGCAATGAAAAGGTGCAAATAGTCACCGGTGCATCAAATGTAAAGGAAGGGGACAAGGTTCCTGTCGTGTTAGATGGCGGTCGCGTAGCTGGAGGGCATGATGGAACGAAGACTCCCGGAGGCATTAAAATAAAAAAAGGAAAACTGAGAGGAATCGAGTCATTTGGCATGATGTGTTCCATTGAAGAACTGGGTTCTACGAGGGAAATGTATCCGCAGGCACCGGAAGAAGGAATCTATATCTTAGGGGAAGAAACCGAAGTGGGTGCAAGTGCCATTGAAGTACTGGGACTTCGCGATGTGGTAGTGGAATACGAAATCACCTCTAACCGGGTAGATTGCTACGGCGTGATTGGTATTGCAAGAGAAGCTGCAGCAACCTTTGACAAGCCATTTATCCCACCGGTGGTGGCTGAAACCGGCAATCAGGAAGATGTTAATGCATATGTAAAAGTGACGGTAAAAAATGAAACTCTTTGCCCTCGTTATCTTGCCCGTGTGGTGAAAAATATTAAGATAGGGCCGTCACCGGAATGGATGCAGAGAAGATTGGCATCGGTGGGAATCCGTCCCATTAATAACTTGGTCGATATTACGAACTACGTTATGGAAGAATATGGACAACCCATGCATGCTTATGATTTAAGTACTATTTCCGGAAATGAAATTGTAGTGCAAACAGCGGAATCGGGACAAAAATTCATAACTTTAGATGGACAAGAACGGGAACTGGATGAAAATGTTCTCATGATTTGCGATGGCGAAAAAGCCATTGGGATTGCGGGAATCATGGGTGGCGAAAATTCCATGATTACGGATGAGGTACAGACCATGTTACTGGAGGCAGCATGCTTTGACGGTGTGAATATCCGTAAGTCCAGTAAAAAAGTTGGTCTTCGCACTGATGCATCCGGGAAATTTGAAAAGGGGCTGGATCCGAATCAAGCAAAAGAAGCAATGGATCGTGCCTGCCAGTTGGTAGTAGAAATGGGTGCCGGAGAAGTGGTAGGAGGAACGGTGGATGTGTATCCAAACAAGAGACAGCCGGTAAGAGTTCCTTTTGATGCAGAAAAGATTAATGCGCTGTTAGGCACTGACATTTCCCAGGAGACAATGATTGGTTACTTGAAAAAGGTAGAACTTGTGTACGATGCAGCTACCCAAGAAATCATTGCACCAACATTTCGCCAAGACATTATTCGACCGGCAGATATTGCAGAAGAAGTGGCGAGATTCTATGGATATGACAATATTCCAACTACCCTTCCTAACGGAGAGGCCACGACCGGAAAGCTTCCCTTTAAGCTGCGTGTGGAAGAAGTGGCAAGAGACATTGCAGAGTTCTGCGGATTTAGTCAAGGAATGACGTATTCTTTTGAAAGTCCCAAGGTGTTTCAGAAATTGATGATTCCCGAAGACTCCAAATTGCGCCAGACAGTGCAAATTACCAATCCATTGGGAGAAGATTTCAGCATTATGCGAACCACCTCTTTAAATGGAATGCTGGTTTCCCTTTCCACCAATTATAATAGAAGAAATAAAAATGTGCGGTTATATGAACTGGGCAATATCTATTTACCGAAAATGCTTCCACTTACGGAACTGCCCGAAGAACGGATGCAGTTTACCTTAGGAATGTATGGGGAAGGAGACTTCTTCAGTATGAAAGGCGTGGTAGAAGAGTTTTTTGAAAAAATAGGACTTCATGAAAAAGAAACCTATGAACCACATGCAGGCAAACCTTTTCTACATCCGGGGCGTCAGGCTGATATTTTCTATCAAGGAAAAAATGTGGGATATTTAGGGGAAGTACATCCGGAAGTGGCTGAAAATTATGATATTGGAGAACGGGTTTATGTGGCTGTGATTGATATGCCGGAAGTGGTTGAAATGGCTACTTTTGAACGCAAATTTGAAGGGATTCCAAAATATCCTGCAGTCACAAGAGACATCAGCATGGTAGTTCCAAGAGAAATATTAGTAGGTCAAATCGAAGATGTGATTGAAAAACGAGGTGGAGCATATCTGGAAAGTTATGCATTATTTGACCTTTATGAAGGATCACAAATCAAAGAAGGATACAAATCCGTTGCCTATTCCATCGTATTTCGAGGGAAAGATAAGACTTTAGAAGAAGCGGATGTGTCAGCAGCTATGAAAAAGATTTTGAATGCACTTCAAGAGATGGGGATTGAACTGCGTCAGTAAATAATCAAAGGAGGTAGATCCTCATGATGAAACGAGAGGATTTTAATTATGAATTGCCGGAGGAACTGATTGCGCAAGACCCGCTTTTGGATCGCTCCAGTTCCAGACTGATGGTGCTTCACAAAGAAACGGGGAAGGTGGAACATCGGGGGTTTAAAGAAGTTGTGGAATTCCTAAATCCCGGGGACTGCTTGGTGATCAATGATACCAAGGTGATTCCGGCTAGATTGATTGGTTCCAAGGTAGGTACCGATGCCAAAATTGAAGTACTACTACTGAAAAGGAAAGATAACGACATCTGGGAAACCTTGGTGAAACCAGGAAAAAAAGCGAAAATCGGGGCGAAAATCAGCTTTGGAGAAGGACTTCTCATTGGTGAAGTGGTAGCAGTAGTAGAAGAAGGAAATCGGTTGATTCAATTTCAATATGAAGGAATTTTTGAAGAAATTTTGGATCGGTTGGGAGAAATGCCTCTTCCACCTTATATTACCCATCATCTGGAAGATCAAAATCGCTATCAGACCGTATATGCGGCCCATAGCGGTTCGGCTGCGGCACCTACAGCGGGACTTCATTTTACACCAGAGTTGTTAAAACAGATTGAAGAACAAGGCGTGCAGATTGCAAGAATTACCTTGCATGTAGGACTTGGTACATTCCGTCCCGTAAAGGTGGACAATATTTTGGATCATCATATGCATTCGGAATTTTATCAGATTGAAGAAGAGGCAGCAGAGAAAATAAACAAAGCAAAAGCGGACGGAAAAAGAGTGATTGCCGTAGGAACGACTAGTTGTCGTACACTGGAATCAGCAGCGCAGGAAGATGGAACTATCCAACCTTCCAGTGGGTGGACCGAAATATTTATTTATCCGGGATATAAATTCAAGGTATTAGATTGCCTGATTACGAATTTTCATTTGCCGGAATCCACTTTAATTATGCTCGTATCTGCACTGGCCGGTCGGGAACAGGTATTGGCAGCTTATGAAGAAGCCGTAGCGAATCAGTATCGCTTTTTTAGTTTTGGAGATGCCATGTTGATTTTGTAGTAAAAAGGAATGAAACGGGGGGGAATCAATGAAATTAGAAGAAACAATCAAAAGCATTCGTCCTTTGGACGCCATAGCTATGACAGCATGCAAAGAAAAATGGAATGGATTAGTAAAACCGATTCATGGATTTGGTCGGTTTGAAGATACTTTTATGCAAATAGCAGGAATACAAAGAAGTGAAAATATTTTCATAGAAAATAAAAAGTTGATTATAATGTGCGCGGATAATGGCGTAGTGGAAGAAGGAGTATCTCAAACAGGAAGTGAAACAACAGCAAAAATCGCAAGGCGATTCAAAAATGGAAGTACATGTAGCGCCGTGATGGCTAAAAAAGCAGGTGTAGAAATCATTCCTATTGACATAGGAATGATCGAAGATGTCGGTTTGAGCTCCTACAAAGTAAGGTGTGGCACAGACAATATGGTACATGGTCCGGCCATGACCCGAGAAGAGGCAGTACAGGCAATCGAAGCGGGAATTCAGATAGCCTGTGATTGCAAAAACCAAGGGACCCATCTTTTAGTCGCAGGAGATTTGGGTATTGGCAATACCACAACGGCATCTGCCATTACATCGGTATGCACGGGGGAATCGGTAGATGCCGTTACCGGAAGAGGTGCAGGTCTGGAATTTGAAGGATTTAAGCGAAAAAAAGAAGCCATACGGACAGCCATTGAAAAAAATAAGCCCAATTCCAAAGACGTTCTGGACGTATTGGCAAAAGTAGGTGGACTGGATATTGCTGGCTTGGTAGGAATCTATTTGGGTGGAGCTGCTTGTGGAATCCCCATTGTCATCGATGGGTATGCTTCCGCAGTAGCCGCATTTTTAGCCAATCGGTTAAGTCCAATGATAGGCAGTTATGTCATTCCGTTTCATATAACAAAAGAACCGGGGATGGAAGCAATTTTCAAGAAACTTTCCATTACACCACTTTTTTATGGCGAAATGGGTGTGGGAGAAGGAACCGGAGCGGTGCTATTGTTGCCCCTTTTGGATATGATGAAAGAAGTTTATGATGGGGCGGATACATTTGAAGAGGCAGAGATATTGCCCTATCAAGTGTTTGGGTGCCATTAAAAATAGAAAAAGAGTATCCTGCGGATATTAGTCCATGGGATACTCTTTTTTTGCAATTGTTTTTAGTAAATCAGGCAGTGCTCGTGATTCTGAAAACAGTTGATAACTGGGTTCATGGATATCCACCAAATAATGAGCATCAGAACTGCTAATAATATGACAAGTCTCTAAGTATGGATTTTCCCTTTTCAAGCGATGAAGATTTTTGAGGTCGTGTACCTCCGCACAAGTGAATGTGCTATCCGGGGGAATAAACCCCAAATTGGATAAAAGACTGGTGGAGGTTTTATCAAGGTGGGCCGGGTAGGCAATTCCATGATAAGAAGCGGTCAAATCATTGACCACATCAAAAGAAATATCCGTAGCACTAATCAAAAGATGATCCACTCTTCCGATTTCTTCATCTTCTTCATTCAGAATCTGCTGTTTCCCAAAAATGTCTTCTTTGTTTTGAATCGGAAGCATATGGGCATACACATATTCATCGAATGCAAGTGCATCCAAAAGAGTGGGAAATAAGCAAATCACATGCACTTCCTCGGAAGTACAAAGTTCCATTCCTGGAATGACAGTGACACCGTAATTTTCTCCATGAATCAATGCCGCAGGACAATTCTTACAAGAATTATGATCGGTAATCGCAATCACATCCAGACCTTTGACGGCTGCCATCCCTACGATATTAGCAGGGGTCATATCATCATCCCCACATGGGGAAAGACAGGAATGAAGATGCAGGTCATAATAAAGAGGAATCATAAGTTTCCCAATTCGTATAACTGGAAGGCGGCATCGAAAATGGGAAGTTCCGTTTCCAAGACAGCAAGTCCTTCTTCTTTGGCACAAGCAAGTTCCGCTTCACCTAGGTGAATGCCTTCAGCAAGAATGATACATGCCACATCGGCTAAAGAAGCTACTGCCAAAGTATTTCGGTTCCCCATAACCGTTACCCATACACCATCGGCGGGTGCTTTGCTCATCGCTATGCTCAGCAGATCACAACAAAAAATTTTGGAAATGGTTCGATTAGGATCGCCTGTACATAATACCGTAAAACAACTGGCATCTAAGATATTTTGTATAGTCACGTCTGTTCTCCTCTCAAAAGTGAAGCAATTCTAGTTCGGTAGTTAGTTTCTGAATATAATCTTGTAAAATCCGCATGGAATCATCATTTTGACCGGATAGATTGATAGATTTTGCAAGAAATTCAATTTCATCGGATAAACTATTAATATAATCCCGAAGCACGTAGATACAGTCATTGCTGGTGGCTTCTCCACGGACAATATCTTCTGCCAACGCTTGACAAGTAGGAGCTCCACAGGAACCACAATCCAACCCCGGAAATTTTTTGGTTAAATCTTCTACGGTCTTCATCATTTCCAGACTTTCTTTAAATGTACTGCCAAGACGAAATACCGGTTCATAATCAATGTGACTGCTCCAATTTAAATCTACATCCGGATTCGTATCTAAATGATTACGGGCTACTGGAAGGTAACGCAGTATTTTTTTCGTTTTACTTTCGGCTACATAGGCATTCTCTACAGTTAACACACCACCGACACAGCCACCGCTGCAAGCATTCAGCTCAATGAACTTCAGTCCGTGGATCTTTTCATCTTCCAAACCTTCTAACACTCGGAGAACATTGACGATACCATCGGCAGCCAGATAACTATCTGTAATAATTCCGGCAGCTTCTCCACCACTATTACTCCAGCCAATTCCAATACGACCGGAATTAGAAAGAGGAAGTAAAGCACTTTCGTCATGAGTCATATGAGGAAGTAGCAGAGGATATACATCCTTGATTGCAACCACATTGTCAATTTGACTTTTTTTCACTCCCAGAGGGGCTTTCGCATAAGATACCTTGGAAGGACAAGGAGAGATAAAGATAATACCAATGTCTTCCGCCGGTAGTCCGGTCTTTTCCATAGCCCGTTTTCTGGCAATCTCCGCAGCCACTTCTACCGGTGGCTTTAAAGGAAGCAGTCTGGGAATCAAAGAGGGGAATTTCACCCGGACCAGACGCACAATAGAGGGGCAGGCAGTACTGATAAAAGGTGCTTCCTCCTCGTGCTCATTAATATAGGTACGGGAAGCTTCTGAAACAAGCTCCGCTGCAGCACTCACTTCATAGACATCATCAAAGCCAATTTTTAGCAATGCGTTCAGTACGATGTCTACGTTGATCAGATTATTATATTGTGCATAAAGTGCAGGAGCAGGAAGTGCAACTGCATATTTAAAATTATTGATGACATTGAGAAAATCATAAAGGGGAATCTTCGCATGGTGTGGACAATAGCGAATGCAACGCCCGCAATCTACGCAGAATTCATCCGTAATATGTGCTTTCCCATTGTGTACGCGAATCGCTTGGGTGGGGCAGTATTTAATACAGTTGATACAACCTTTACAAGCATCTGCATCCAGACGTACAGAGCGGATAAATTTGTCCATAAAAATCTCCATTCTTTACATATTAATATTCATAGTAACGGTAGTGCCTACACCAATGGTGGTGTCAATATACATCTCATCCGAATATTTCCTCATATTGGGAAGCCCCATGCCGGCACCAAAACCAAGAGAACGAACCTCTTCAGGAGCAGTAGAAAACCCCACTTCCATGGCTTTATCCACATCCTTGATTCCTGGACCTTGATCAGCAAGGACAATTTTAATGACTTGGTCAGAAATGTCTACCGTAATGTCTCCACCATTGGCATGAATCACCATATTAATTTCACCTTCATACATAGAAATGGCAACGCGACGAATAACGTTGCTGTCCACTCCCATCATTTTCAATTTGTTTTTGACATCACTGCTAGCTTCGCCGGCTCTTGTGAAATCGTCACCGGATATTTTGTAATGAAATGTAATGCCGTCACTCATTTACGCACCTCCGAGTAATCCATTGCTGTATAATATACCACAAGTTGTAAACATGTGGTGGGTTGTAGAAAGGATCACGATATTTTTTTCCTTTGCTAATCGAAGCATATTCTCGTCCGGACTTTTATCCCTGACAAAAATAATACAGACGATATCAAGCATTTCTGCAGTACGTACCACCTGCGGGTTACATAACCCTGTAATTAGTACAGATTGTTCTTCTGCATATGCCAGTACATCACTCATCATATCGGAAGAAAATACAAACTCTGTGTCTACGCTCAATAACTCATCTCCAAACAGTATATCAGCATCTAAGAGCGTTTTAATTTCGTTGATTGTCATAAAAGCCTCCCATTCAATTTTAGTAACGGTGCCGAATTTCTTTGCCATCAGTATATCATTATCAAAAAGCAAAAGCAACAGCACTTTGCACAATGAGAGCAAAAAGCAGGGAAATATTTTACGATATCGTACAAAAACAGAGTGAAATATTAGTCAAGCATTGTGTAAAAATTAACAAAAAATGACAAAAAAACAAGTAGATTTTTGTGCGATAATATGGTACGATAGAAAAGAATTAGAACGTCATGCATAGGATTGGACTTTATAAGACCAGAATATGCGCTTATGAGCAGAACAAAAACGTAAAGGGAGGTTAGGAAATGCTTTCTAAGAAACAGGCTGTTCCATTTAAAGGAACGCAAGAACAAGAAGAAACATTACGAAACATGGTTCGAGAAATGAAGGATGAAAAGGGAGCGCTGATGCCGATACTTCAAAAGGCCCAGGGGATTTATGGTTACTTGCCCGTAGAAGTACAGAAAATCGTCGCAGAAGAAATGCAGATTCCATTGGAAAAAATTTATGGGGTTGCAACTTTTTACTCACAGTTTACATTGCATCCAAAGGGAAGAAATCAAGTTTCCGTATGTCTTGGAACTGCATGTTATGTAAAAGGTTCCGGTGACATTTATAACGCAGTGATGGAAAAATTGGGGATTGTTGGCGGAGAATGTACAGAAGATGGTAAGTTTTCATTAGATGCATGTCGCTGTATAGGCGCATGTGGGTTGGCACCAGTCATGATGATCAATGGTGATGTATATGGAAGATTAACTGTTGATTCATTGGATGATATTCTTGCAAAATACGAATAGCCTATGATGCCGGAAATAGCACTAAATATTTTAGATGTGGCAGAGAACTCTGTCCGTGCAGATGCATCGCTGGTTGAGATTACAGTGGCGGTCCAGACCAAGGAGGACACTCTTACGGTTATGATTAAAGATAACGGTTGTGGAATGAGTGAAACTCAAGTAGAAAAGGTAATGGATCCGTTTTTTACCACAAGGAAGACTAGAAAGGTAGGCCTTGGGGTTCCGTTTTTTAAACAAGCAGCAGAATGTACAGGAGGAAGCTTTACCATAACGTCCCAAGAAGGAACCGGAACAGTCGTAACAGCTATATTTGGACTTTCTCACATAGATAGAATGCCGTTAGGTGACATGAATGCTACGATACATACGCTGGTGGTATTTAATCAGTCCATAGATTTTATATATACCTATTGTTATGATGATAAAAGTTTTGTACTTGATACGAGAGAATTAAAAGAAATCTTAGGAGATGTTTCTTTCCAGACAGCAGAAGTTTCAGGATTCATCAAAGAATACTTGAGTGAAAATGAGGCTGATACAGATGGTGGAGCAGATGTTTAAGAATAATAGAATGGAGGATTTGTATGAAATCTCTTGAAGAGTTGAAAGCAATCAGAGAAAAGATGGAAGGAAAAGTCGGCATGCGTTCCGAAAGTGAAAGCCAGACAAGAGTTATTGTTGGAATGGCTACTTGTGGAATTGCTAGTGGTGCCAGACCGGTACTTACTACGTTATCAGATGCAGTGCAAGAACTAGGCCTTAAAGATATCGCGGTAACACAGACAGGCTGTATTGGTCTTTGCCAGTATGAGCCCATTGTAGAAATATTAGAACCAGGAAAAGAAAAAGTAACTTATGTGAAAATGAATCCGGAAAAAGCAATGGAAGTTGTTCGGTTACATCTTCAAGGTGGGCAAGTGGTAAAAAAATACACATTGTCGGCTGAAAAAATAGGTGAGAAGTAGGAAGAAGGAGGGTTAGTAATATGTATCGTTCACACGTTTTGGTTTGTGGTGGAACAGGATGTACTTCCTCAGGCAGCCAGAAAATTATAGACAAATTGCAGGAAGAAATTAAAAATGCAGGACTGGAAGAAGAAGTTGGCGTTGTAAAAACAGGATGTTTTGGTCTCTGTGCGCTAGGTCCAATTATGATCGTATATCCGGAAGGTTCTTTTTACTCCATGGTAAAAGAAGACGATATTCCGGAAATCGTTTCCGAACATCTATTAAAAGGAAGGGTTGTAAAACGTCTCTTATATGATGAAACAACAAAATCAGAAGATGTCCTTCCGTTGCAGGAAACAAAATTCTACAAAAAACAGAAGAGAATTGCTCTTCGTAACTGTGGTGTTATCAATCCGGAGAATATCGATGAATACATAGGAACAAGAGGATATGAAGCACTTGGCACGGTACTTACGACCATGTCTCAGGATGATGTAATCCAAGTGATGTTAGACAGTGGATTACGTGGACGTGGTGGAGCAGGTTTCCCAACTGGTAAAAAATGGTTATTTGCGAAACAAAATGACGCAGATCAAAAATACGTTTGCTGTAATGCAGATGAAGGAGATCCGGGCGCATTTATGGATCGTTCTGTACTTGAGGGAGATCCACATGTGGTATTGGAAGCAATGGCAATTGCAGGATATGCAATTGGTGCTTCTCAGGGATTTATCTACGTGCGTGCAGAATATCCAATCGCAGTAAAACGTTTGGAAATTGCCATTGCACAAGCGAGAGAATATGGGTTACTAGGTGATCATATTTTTGAAACGGACTTTAGTTTTGACATTGAACTAAGACTGGGAGCCGGAGCATTTGTATGTGGAGAAGAAACTGCTTTAATGACTTCGATTGAAGGTCATCGAGGAGAGCCAAGACCACGTCCTCCATTCCCTGCATTAAAAGGATTATTCCAAAAACCAACGATTTTAAATAACGTTGAAACATTGGCAAATATTCCACAGATTATTTTAAATGGAGCAGAATGGTTTGCATCTGTTGGTACAGAAAAATCAAAGGGAACCAAAGTATTTGCACTTGGTGGAAAAATCAATAACACCGGGTTGGTAGAAATTCCTATGGGTACCACACTTCGCGAAATTGTTGAAGAAATCGGTGGTGGAATTCCCAATGGTAAGAAATTCAAAGCAGCACAGACCGGCGGACCTTCCGGCGGATGTATTCCGGCAGAAAAGATGGATGTTCCGATTGATTATGATAACTTAATCGCCATTGGTTCTATGATGGGTTCCGGCGGATTAATCGTTATGGATGAAGACAACTGTATGGTAGATATCGCAAAATTCTTCCTGGAATTTACCGTGGATGAATCTTGTGGAAAATGTACTCCTTGCCGTGTCGGTACCAGACGTATGCTTGAAATCTTAGAAAAGATCACCAAGGGACAGGGAACTATGGAAGATTTGGATAAGCTGGAAGAATTGGCAGAGCACTTAAAGAGCAACTCCTTGTGTGCACTTGGCCAGACAGCACCGAATCCAGTTATCTCAACCTTACGTTACTTTAGAGATGAATATATAGCACATATCGTAGACAAAAAATGTCCAGCAGGCGTATGTAAAGATTTGCTTCAGTATAAGATTGATGCAGATAAATGTAAGGGTTGTACCCTATGCGCAAGAGCATGTCCAGGTGGAGCAATCGTGGGCAGCGTAAAAGAACCACATATGATAGACCAGAAAAAGTGTGTAAAATGTGGAGCTTGTATGGAAAAATGTCGATTTGGTGCTATTTACAAAGAGTAATGGAGGATGGAAAAAATGGAAAATATAAATCTTAAAATCAACGGTATAGAGGTATCGGCACCTGCCGGTTCTACGGTTTTGGAGGCCGCGCATATAGCCGGCATCAGAATTCCTACCCTCTGTTTCTTGAAAGAAATCAATGAAATCGGAGCCTGCCGTATGTGCGTGGTAGAAGTCAAAGGTGCCAGAAACCTAGTAGCATCTTGTGTACATCCGATTAATGAGGGAATGGAAGTACAGACCAATACACCACGTCTTCTGGAATCCAGAAGAAGGACCTTACAGTTACTTTTATCCAATCATGAAAGAAGCTGCTTGTCTTGTGTACGAAGTGGAAATTGTGAACTGCAGCAGCTGTGTAAAGAATTGGGCGTAGCAGATGAAAGCTACTTCGATGGTGCAAGAAATGAATATGAACTGGATACATCAGCAGCTCATATGATTCGTGATAACAACAAATGTATTTTATGTAGAAGATGTAGTGCCACTTGTGAAAAAGTACAATCCGTTGGAATCATTGGACCGAATAATAGAGGATTTTCTTCTTATATCGGAACTCCTTTTGATTTACCATTGGGAGATACCAGTTGTGTATCTTGTGGACAATGTATTGCAGTTTGCCCAACAGGTGCACTTCGTGAAAAAGATAATATCGACGATGTACTTGCAGCCATTGCAGATCCGACCAAACACGTGATTGTTCAGCCGGCACCATCTGTAAGAGCGGGACTTGGTGAAGAGTTTGGTTATCCAATTGGAACGGATGTAGAAGGAAAATTAGCTGCATCACTTCGTAGAATCGGATTTGATAAAGTATTTGATACGGATTTCAGTGCGGATCTTACCATTATGGAAGAAGCAACAGAATTCTTAGGAAGAGTACAAAACGGTGGTATATTACCGATGATTACTTCTTGCTCACCGGGTTGGATTAAATACTGTGAACATTATTATCCAGAACAATTAGGACACTTGTCTAGCTGTAAATCTCCACAACAAATGTTTGGAGCAATCTCGAAAACATTTTATGCAGAGAAAACCGGCATCGATCCAAAAGACATTGTGTGTGTCAGCGTAATGCCATGTACTGCTAAAAAATTCGAAATCGGTCGTGAAGATCAAAGTGCAGCCGGAAACGGAATCCCAGATGTGGATATCGCAATTACAACCAGAGAACTAGCTCGTATGATTAAGAGACTGGGCATTGACTTTACCGGACTTGCAGATGAAGGATTTGATGATCCATTGGGAGAATCAACTGGAGCGGCAGTGATCTTTGGAGCAACTGGTGGAGTTATGGAAGCAGCACTTCGTACGGCAGTTGAAAAACTGACCGGAGAAGAACTTGCAAAAGTAGAATTTGAAGAAGTTCGTGGAACCCAAGGCGTTAAAGAAGCAACTTATCATGTAGCAGGCATGGATGTAAAAGTGGCAGTAGCATCCGGATTATCCAATGCGAAAATCATTATGGATAAAGTACGTTCCGGAGAAGCAGATTACCATTTCATTGAAATCATGTGCTGTCCTGGTGGATGTGTAAACGGCGGAGGTCAGCCACAAGTAAGCGGAGAAGTGAGAAACTTCACAGATGTCCGTGCACTTCGTGCAAAAGTTCTATACAACAATGATGCTCATAAAGCAATCCGTAAATCACATGAGAATCCATCCATCCAGAAATTGTATGATGATTACTTAGGTGCACCGGGAAGCGAAAAAGCACATCATATTTTACATACATCTTATGTAAAAAGAGGCATTAACTAAGTATTCACTAAAATGATAAAAATAATAGAAGAATCGGTGGGAGAATCTTATTTCTCTCATCGGTTCTCTATTTTTATTGGAAAGAATCTGGTATAATGGGAGCATAAAATCTGTTGGGAAAGGGTGACGCGCATGAAAGTTGAAATCTGTATCGGAAGCTCTTGCCATTTGCGAGGTTCCAAGGAAGTGGTTACAAATATGCAAGCATTAGTAAAAGAGTTCAAAATGGAAAAAGAGATCGAATTGTGTGGCTCTTTTTGTATGGGGGCCTGTTCCAAAGGCGTGAGTGTACGAGTGAATGAAGAGAATATCTACCACGTCAGACCGGAAGATGTAAGGGACTTTTTTAAAGAAGAGATACTTGGGAGGTTACCAAAATGAAAGTAATTGATTTTCAGGATGCGCAGTGTAAACACTGCTACAAATGCGTACGGAATTGCAGTGTAAAAGCTATTTCTGTTCGAAATGAACAGGCGCATATCATTACGGAACAGTGTATCCATTGTGGACATTGTCTGGAAGTATGTCCGCAAAATGCCAAAACGTTCGCCAGTGATATGGAGCGTGTAAAGGGCTACTTAAAACAGGGTGTAAAAACAGTGATTTCCATGGCGCCGTCTTATTTGGGTGTATTGGATTATGACAGCCCAGAACAAGTGGTGGGAGCGCTATTGAAACTAGGTTTTGCCCAAGTACGTGAAACTGCAGAAGGTGCGGCTTTGGTAACCAAAGAGTATCAAAGGCTACTGGAAGAAGGAACCATGAAGAATATCATTACGACTTGCTGCCCCAGTGTGAATGATCTCATTGAAAAATATTACCCTTCACTGACACCACAGATGGCACCGGTGGTATCCCCGATGATCGCTCATGGCAGACTGATTAAGGAACTTTATGGAGAATCTACCAAAGTGGTATTTTTAGGCCCTTGTATTGCCAAAAAATCAGAGGCCATTGAAGACAAGCGTGTGGCAGGAGCCATTGACGCTATTTTAACATTTGAAGAATTGGTGCAGTGGTTGGAACAGGAACAGATTGATATCAAAACGTGCGAAGGAAAGCCGCTTGGCAATGAAAGTCCGGAAGTGAATCGATTATATCCGGTCAGTGGGGGAATCATTAAATCGGTGTTGGCAGATCATAATACCGGTCATTACCGGGAAGTTTATGTGGATGGGCTGGATGCTTGCATGGAGTTGTTTGAAAGTATGGAGAAAGACGAGCTGGAAGATTGCTTTTTAGAAGTGAACGTGTGCGAAGGAGGATGTATCAAAGGACCTGCTTCTCATAAGTGGAATCGTACCTTTGTCACCTCCAAATTGAGAGTAGAACAACAAGTTCCACAAAAAACCAGAGCAATCTGCAAGGAATGGGAACCGGTTGCCATGGATAAGCAATTTATGGACAGACATATCAAAGAACCCATTCCGACAGAAAGAGAACTTGCAGAATTATTACATGCCATTGGGAAATACAGAGATGAAGATGAATTCAATTGTGGGGCATGTGGATATCCTACCTGCCGCGCCAAGGCTACGGCGGTATTTCAGAAAAAAGCGGAATTGAGTATGTGTCTTCCTTATGCAATTGCACAAGCGGAGTCCATGTCTAACGTGGTATTGGATGTCACGCCGAACTTGAATTTTATCGTAGACAGGGACTTGCGAATGCGAGAATGTAATAAAAAAGCACAGGCTGTTTTTGGAATTTCCAGAGAAGAAGCGTTGGGACGTTATATATTTGAATTTGTGGAAGATCAAGATATTTCAGAAGTGCTGCGAACCAAACGCTCGATTATTCACAAAAAAGTGGAGATGAAACAACTGTCCATGACGGTAATTGAAATCATTGTATTTATTGAAGAAATGGATTCCGTTCTGGTTATTTATCAGGATGTTACCAAAGAAGAAAAGGCGAAAGAACAGCATTATAACTTAAAGATGGAGACGGTGGAAATGGCGCAGGAAGTCATTGATAAGCAAATGATGGTGGCACAAGAAATCGCAGGACTGTTAGGAGAAACGACAGCAGAGACGAAAGTGACTTTGACCAAGCTGCGGGATTCTATCCTCTTTGAAGAAGAGGGGGAATAAGATGAATGTCAGTATTGATGTGGCGTGGAAAAGTTTAAATAAACACCAAGAGGAACTATGTGGTGATAAAGTAGAAATATTGAAAACCAAGGATTCGGATATTGTTATTTTAGCAGATGGCATGGGCAGCGGTGTGAAAGCGAATATTTTAGCTACTTTAACGTCGAAAATATTAGGAACCATGTTTTTAAAGGGCGCTAAAATTGAATCCTGTGTAGAGACCATTGCGAAAACACTTCCGGTGTGTAAGGTAAGAGAAGTGGCTTATGCGACTTTTAGTATTCTTCAGATTTTCCATAGCGGAGAAGCATATTTGGTGGAATTTGATAATCCGGATTGTGTGTTCGTACGTAACCAGCAGGTTGTGAAATATCCTTACGAAGAAAGAATACTGGAAGGAAAGTGTATTCATGAATATCGGTTCCAGGTGGAATTGAATGATTGTTTTGTTATTATGAGTGATGGGGTTATATTTGCGGGCGTAGGAGAAATCCTAAACTTTGGATGGACATGGGACAGCATGGCAGAATATACATTAAAATGTACCAAAGAAACATTGTCGGCATCCAGGCTGGCGGCAATGTTGAGTCAGGCATGTGACGATTTGTATGAACAAAGACCGGGTGATGATACTACGATTGCAGTTACCAGAGTAGTAAAACGCCGGGTAGTGAATATCTTTACAGGACCGCCCAAACATAAAAAAGATGATGAGCGTTTGATGAAAGAGTTCATGCACATGGAGGGAAAAAAAGTAGTGTGTGGAGGTACGAGTGCCAATGTGGCAGCAAGGATTCTACATCAGAACATTGTTACCTCCATTGATTATGCAGACCCAAATGTTCCGCCTATGGCAACCATTGAAGGGCTGGATCTAGTTACGGAAGGGGTGCTGACCATTGGGAAAGCACTGAGCTTGTTGAGGCGGTATGAAAAGGACGATTTTGATGTGGAATTTTTTGATGAATTGGATGCCAATAACGGGGCATCGAAACTGGCCAAGATGATTATTGAAGAATGTACGGAATTGAATCTTTTTGTAGGAAGGGCAATGAATGTAGCACACCAAAACTCCAACTTGCCATTTGATTTGAGTGTGCGTATGAATCTGGTAGACCAACTAAAAGAAGTCATCGAACAGTTGGGAAAACAGGTGACGGTAACCTACTACTAAAGGGGATGAAAAACAACTATAGTGGCTGGGAAAGACATTCGTGTTCGTCCGCAACACAAAAACACATATGCATAAAATGTTCGCCGGTTGCGGAAGAAATTTCTTGCTTTTTTTCTATTTTTGCGCTATTATAAAATTATCAAATATAAGAACGGAGGAAATTAAAATGAGCACGAACGAAACAAATACCATGTGGGCTTTGGTGAAAGAAAAAGCAGAACCCGGACTTTGGATGAAGAGGGTTCCGGTGCCGGAAGTGGGACCAAATGATGTGAAAATCAAAATCCACAAAACAGCTATTTGCGGAACGGATGTACATATTTATCAATGGAACGAATGGGCACAACATACCATTCCCATCGGATTGACAGCAGGACACGAATATGTAGGCGAAGTAGTCGAAGTAGGAGACGGTGTAGCAGGATTTAAAATCGGAGACCTAGTATCTGGCGAAGGGCACATTACTTGTGGAAAATGTAGAAACTGTCTGGAAGGCCATAAGGAAAATTGTAAAGATGCTAAGGGCGTAGGCGTAAATAGAAGTGGTGCATTTGCAGAATATCTTGTTATTCCTTCTTCCAATGTATGGCCATGTAATCCGGCTATTTCAGAAGAAATGTATGCTATCTTTGATCCATTTGGCAACGCAACACATACCGCATTGTCTTATGATGTATTAGGAGAAGATGTATTGGTAACAGGAGCAGGTCCTATCGGAATGATGGCAGCTGCCATTGCAAAATTCTCAGGAGCAAGACATGTAGTAGTT
Organism: Lachnospiraceae bacterium; assembly: GCA_036666555.1. Lineage (GTDB taxonomy): Bacteria > Bacillota > Clostridia > Lachnospirales > Lachnospiraceae > UMGS1251. The sequence goes on from JAVWVS010000001.1 coordinate 111,630, forward strand.
ACTGATTTGAACCAGTACCGTTTGGATTTAGCGAAAAAATTAGGCGCTACCAGAACCGTGAATTTGAAAGAAGAAAAACTTTCAGATGTCATGAAAGAAATCGGTATGACAGAAGGATTTGATGTAGGTATGGAAATGTCCGGAAGTCAACCGGGACTTGCAGATATGATTCACAACATGAAACATGGTGGAAAGATTGCACTTTTAGGATTACAGAGAACCGATGCAGTAGTAGACCTTGAGACAATTATCTTCAATGGTTTGAATATTCGTGGTATCTATGGAAGAAAAGTATGGGATACATGGTACAAGATGTCTACGATGATTCAGGCAGGTCTGGATATTTCAGCAGTCATTACAGACCGTTTTGACATTAAAGATTATGAAAAAGGATTCGATGCAATGATTTCCGGAATGTCTGGAAAAGTAATCTTAGATTGGGCACATGTAAACGATTAGTCAAAAAAGTTGGAGAGGAAAAGAAAAATGGCACGTAAGAATGATATTTTAGATATTTATACCAAAACAGTAGAACAGATTAAAGCAGATGGTCTTTTCAAGGGAGAAGCTCCTATTGCATCTCCACAAGGACCAAAAGTACGTTTGGAAGATGGCCGTGAAGTAATCAACATGTGTGCGAATAACTATCTTGGACTTGGGAACAACGAAAGACTGATTGCGGCAGCTAAGAAGACTTATGATGATAGAGGATATGGTTGTGCATCTGTACGTTTTATCTGTGGTACACAAGATATTCATAAACAATTAGAGGAAAAAATTTCTAAATTCTTAGGAACCGACGATACGATTTTATATTCTTCTTGTTTCGATGCAAATGGTGGCTTGTTTGAAACACTTTTAACAGCAGACGATGCAGTAATCAGTGATGAATTAAACCATGCAAGTATTATAGATGGCGTTCGTTTATGTAAAGCAAAACGTTACCGTTATAAAAACAACAACATGGAAGAGTTAGAAGCAAGATTAAAAGAAGCAGATGAAGCCGGAGCAAGAATTAAATTAATCGCAACCGATGGCGTATTTTCTATGGACGGAATTATCTGTAACTTAAAAGGTGTCTGTGATCTTGCGGATCAATACAATGCATTGGTGATGGTAGATGATAGTCATGCAGTTGGATTTGTTGGAAAACATGGACATGGTACTCCAGAGCATTGTGGCGTAGAAGGCCGTGTAGATATTATCACAGGTACCCTTGGAAAAGCACTTGGTGGAGCGTCCGGCGGATATACGGCGGCACGTAAAGAAATCGTTGATTTACTTCGTCAGAGAAGTCGTCCGTACTTGTTCTCTAATTCATTGGCTCCAGCGATTGTAGGTGCAAGTATTGAATTATTGGATATGCTGGAAGAAAGCACAGAACTTCGTGATCATTTGGAAGAAACCACCGCATACTATCGTAAATTATTAGTGGATAATAAATTCGATATCATTCCGGGAACGCATCCATGTGTACCGGTTATGTTATACGATGAAGTGACCGCTGCAGAATTTGCAAAACGAATGATGGCAAAAGGCGTATACGTAGTAGCATTTTCTTTCCCAGTAGTTCCAAAGGGCAAAGCAAGAATCCGTACACAAGTATGTGCAACTCATACCAAAGAAGATATTGATTTTATTGTAAAATGTTTCAAAGAAGTAAGAGCAGATATGGGATTATAAGATAAAGGAAATGGGATGTAAGGCCGTGAGTGCTTTACATCCCGTTTTGTTGTGCATTCTGTATAGAGAATGGGAAAGAAAAGCAAAAGTATTTTATAAGGAAAACAGTAGATATGTTTTCGTAGGTAAGCTATAATATAGAATGGATGTAAAACGAATAATGAATTTAGAAGGAGAAAACACATGGGCGGATTTTTTGGAGTTGCTTCAAAAACAAATTGTACATTGGAATTGTTTTATGGAGTAGATTATCATTCACATTTGGGAACCAGAAGAGGAGGAATGGCAACACACGGAGCACATGGCTTTAGCCGTGCGATTCATAACATAGAGAACTCTCCCTTTCGAACAAAATTTGAATCAGATGTGGAAGAACTAGTAGGGAATCTGGGAATCGGCTGTATTTCTGATTATGAACCACAGCCACTTTTGGTTCAGTCTCATTTAGGCAGTTTTGCCATTACTACAGTAGGTAAAATCAACAATGTGGAGGAACTTTTACAGACCATTTATGAAACCGGACATACACATTTTCAGGAGATGAGTGGTGGACAAATCAATGCCACAGAATTGATTGCTTCCCTTATTTCTAAAAAAGATACGATTACAGAAGGAATTCAGTATGTGCAAAGTATTGTGGATGGATCTATTAGTATTTTAATTATGACAGAGGATGGTCTGTATGCGGCAAGAGACCGTTACGGAAGAACACCACTGGTGGTGGGACAAAAAAAGAATGCCTTTTGTGTTTCTTTTGAAGATTTTGCATATGTAAATTTAGGTTATAGTGATTATAAAGAATTAGGACCGGCAGAGATTGTCTTTATTACACCGGAAAGCGTGGAAACAGTCAGTGCACCTCAAAAAGAAATGAAAATGTGTTCTTTCCTATGGGTATACTATGGTTATCCCACCTCTTCCTACGAAGGAATCAATGTAGAAGAGATGCGTTATAAATGTGGAAGTATGTTGGCGAAAAGAGATGAAGGGAATATTACTCCGGATATGGTAGCAGGGGTACCGGATTCCGGCATTGCTCATGCCATTGGGTATGCCAATGCATCTGGGATTCCTTATTCCCGTCCTTTTATTAAGTATACGCCTACATGGCCACGTTCCTTTATGCCACAAAGTCAGGAGCAAAGAAATCTCATTGCCCGTATGAAACTCATACCGGTCAAAGCACTGATTGAAAATAAAAAATTATTGCTGATTGATGATTCTATTGTGCGTGGAACGCAGTTGCGGGAAACTACGGAATTCTTATATCAAAGTGGTGCCAAAGAGGTACATGTACGTCCTGCTTGCCCACCTATTCTATTTGGCTGTAAATTTTTAAATTTCTCCCGCTCTAAATCCGAACTGGATCTCATTACGAGAAAGATTATTCAAAAAAGAGAGGGAGATCAAGCGGAAGCTACTTTACAGGAGTATGCCAATCCTTGCAGTGAACGGTATGCCCAGATGTGTGAGGAAATTCGAAAACAGCAGAATTTCACCACCCTTCGTTATCATCGCTTGGATGATTTAGTGGCTTCGATTGGTTTACCGGCATGTAAATTGTGTACCTATTGTTTTAATGGACAAGAATAAATTTCACCAAGAATAAGGAGACGAAATGAAGAGAGAAGACATCCATAAAGTACTGATTATTGGTTCTGGTCCGATTATTATCGGACAGGCATGCGAGTTTGATTATTCGGGTACGCAAGCGTGTAAGGCACTGAGACAATTAGGTTATGAGATCGTATTGGTCAATTCCAATCCGGCTACGATTATGACAGATCCGGAAACAGCAGATGTCACTTATATTGAACCGTTAAATGTAAAACGATTGACACAGATTATTAAAAAGGAACGTCCGGATGCAGTGCTACCGAACCTAGGCGGACAATCTGGATTGAATCTATGCTCCGAACTTGCAGCAGCAGGGGTGTTAGAAGAGTATCACGTGAAAGTGATTGGTGTTCAGGTAGATGCCATTGAACGTGGCGAAGATCGCGTGGAATTTAAAAAGACCATGGAAAGCCTAGGAATTGAAATGGCAAAAAGTGAAGTTGCCTATTCGGTAGAAGAAGCACTGAAAATAGCAGAAAATCTGGGTTATCCGGTGGTTCTGCGTCCGGCATATACCATGGGTGGTGCCGGAGGTGGTCTGGTCTATAATGTAGAAGAACTAAAAACGGTTTGTGCCAGAGGGCTACAAGCAAGTATGGTAGGACAGGTTCTGGTAGAAGAATCGATATTGGGCTGGGAAGAATTAGAATTAGAAGTCGTTCGAGATGCGAATGGAAAGATGATTACCGTATGCTTTATTGAAAATATCGATCCTTTGGGCGTTCATACCGGAGACTCTTTTTGCTCGGCACCTATGCTTACGATTTCAAAAGAAGTGCAAGATCGCCTGCAAGAGCAAGCATATCGAATCGTAGAAGCTATTGAAGTGATTGGTGGAACCAATGTACAGTTTGCTCACGACCCCATATCCGATCGTATTTTAGTGATTGAAATTAACCCAAGAACATCTCGGTCTTCGGCGCTGGCATCCAAGGCAACCGGATTTCCTATTGCTTTAGTATCGGCAATGTTAGCAAGCGGACTTACATTAGATGAAATTCCTTGTGGAAAATATGGTACATTGGATCAATATGTACCCGGTGGAGACTATATCGTCATCAAATTTGCACGCTGGGCTTTTGAGAAATTTAAAGGGGCTCAGGATAAACTGGGAACACAGATGCGTGCGGTAGGCGAAGTGATGAGTATTGGAAAAACTTATAAAGAAGCATTCCAAAAAGCGATTCGGAGTTTGGAAATCGGCAGATGTGGATTGGGTCATGCCAAGGATTTTGCAGAACATTCTAAAAAAGAGCTACTGTCCATGCTGGCCGTTCCTTGCAGCGAACGTCATTTCATGATGTATGAAGCACTCCGAAAAGGCGCAACGGTAGAAGAAATATTTGAATTGACGAAAGTAAAACACTACTTTATTGAGCAGATGAAAGAATTAGTAGAAGAGGAAGAAGCATTAAAGAAACAAAAAGGGCAACTTCCATCTACGGAAGTACTGCGTCAGGCTAAGTTAGATGGATTTGCAGATAAGTATTTAGGACAGATTCTGGAAGTGGAAGAAGCAGATATCCGCAGAGCCAGAACAAAAGCCGGAATTACAGAAGCGTGGGAAGGGATTCACGTCAGCGGGACCAAGGATTCTGCGTATTACTATTCTACTTATCATGTCAAAGACGAAAGCCCGGTCAGCACTGGAAAACCAAAGATTATGATTCTAGGTGGTGGCCCTAACCGTATCGGTCAGGGAATCGAATTTGATTACTGCTGTGTCCATGCAGCAATTGCGTTGAAGGAATTAGGATTTGAAACGATTATTGTAAACTGCAATCCGGAAACGGTTTCTACTGATTATGATACGTCGGATAAATTGTATTTTGAACCGTTGACACTAGAGGATGTTCTGAGCATTCATGAAAAAGAAAAACCGGTGGGAGTCATTGCACAGTTTGGCGGACAAACGCCACTGAATTTGGCGGAGGATTTAAAAAAGGCAGGAGTGAACATCTTAGGAACTACCCCCGAGACCATTAATATGGCGGAAGACAGAGATCTGTTTCGTTCTATGATGGATAAACTCGACATTCCTATGCCGGAAGCGGGGATGGCAGTGAACGTAGAAGAAGCCTTGACCATTGCAGCACGCATCGGATATCCGGTGATGGTGCGCCCATCGTTTGTATTGGGTGGAAGAGGAATGGAAGTCGTTCATGATGATGAAGCCTTAAGTTTTTACATGAAAGCAGCAGTTGGTGTTACTCCGGATCGACCGATTTTGATTGACCGTTTTCTTCACCATGCTACCGAGTGTGAAGCAGATGCCATTAGTGATGGAACCCAGGTATTTGTTCCGGCAGTGATGGAACATATTGAGTTAGCAGGAGTACATTCCGGAGATTCCGCATGTATTCTTCCATCCAAGAATCTTACCGATGAACAGGTGGCAACCATCAAAGAATATACACGAAAAATTGCAGCAGAAATGCATGTGGTTGGTCTGATGAATATGCAATATGCGATTGAAGACGGTATCGTTTATGTGTTAGAAGCCAATCCAAGAGCATCTCGTACAGTACCATTGGTATCCAAGGTGTGCAATATTAAAATGGTGAAACTGGCAACGGATATTATGACAGAAGAGTGGACCCACAGAACTTCACCGGTGCCGGAATTGAAAGAAAAAACGTTCTCGCACTATGGTGTGAAAGAAGCAGTATTCCCATTTAATATGTTCCAGGAAGTAGATCCCCTATTAGGACCGGAAATGCGTTCTACCGGAGAGGTACTGGGTATTGCAGAAGATTTCGGAGAAGCATTTTACAAATCGCAGGAAGCAACCAAGACTGAATTACCACTGGAAGGAACCGTGTTAATTAGTGTGAATGACATGGATAAACCAGAAGTAGTAGAAGTGGCAAGAGGAATGCAGGAGTGTGGATTTAAAATTATGGCAACAGGAAGAACTTGTGATCTGATAGCAGAAGCCAATATTCCGGTGAAAAAGATTGCTAAGATCAATGAAAGCAGACCCAATATTCTAGATGAAATGACGAATGGAACAATCTCAATGGTAGTGAACACTCCCATTGGGAAAAAAGGTGCAGTGGATGATAGTTATATTCGAAAAGCAGCGATTAAATATAAAATTCCGTATATGACAACGATGGCAGCGGCAAAGGCAGCGGTGGAAGGAATTAAGGCGGCGAAGAAAAACGAACCGTTTGGAGTAAAATCACTGCAGGAAATTCATAAAAATATAAAATAATAAAGAGAAGAGTCGAGTGTTTTCCGCAAATGGGAAGCACTCGACTTTTGGTTAGAAGAGCACCTTTTTTGGGTCTCTGGCATATACTGGGGATAAGAACGTAGTGGGATGGTGGGAATGATGCGCCTATGTGAACTGCGGGAAAAAGAAGTCATTAATATGTGTAGCTGTAAAAGTCTGGGTTGTGTAGTGGACTTGATTTTCGATCTGTGCAGAGGGTGTATCGATGCGATTGTCGTCCCGGGACCGGGGCGAATCTGTGGATTTCTTGGGTCGGATTCTGAATATATTATTCCTTTGGAATGCATCAAAAAAGTAGGACCGGACATTATTTTGGTGGAAATCTGCGAAGAAAAGTTATTGAAAAGTTGTAAATAGACACTTCTCAAAAAGGAGGAATGGGGTTACAATGGTAGGAACGTGTGGATTGTAGTAGCAGGAGGAGTGAAACGGCATGAAGATGATAGAAATTGAGCATCTAACGAAAGACTATGGTCATGGCAAAGGCGTATTTGATGTAAATCTATCTGTGGAACGAGGGGAAGTGTTTGGATTTTTAGGTCCCAATGGGGCGGGGAAGACCACGACCATTCGCCATTTAATGGGATTTATCAGACCGGATCAAGGTCATGTAAATATTTTGGGACATGACTGTTTTCAATATGCAGAAAAAATTCAGGGAAAACTTGGATATTTAGCCGGGGAATTAGCATTTTTAGATGATTTGACCGGAAAGCAGATGATTCAATTTATTGCACAGTTAAAGGGAGTGCAGGACAGGAAACGTATCCAGGAATTGATGGAATTGTTTGAATTGAATCCCAAGGGAAAGATAAAAAAAATGTCCAAGGGAATGAAGCAGAAGATTGGGATTATCTGTGCTTTTATGAGTTCTCCGGATATTTTGATTTTGGACGAGCCTACCAGTGGACTAGATCCTTTGATGCAGAACCGGTTTATTGAGTTACTTTTGGAGGAAAAGAAAAGGGGTAGAACTATTTTTATGTCTTCCCATATTTTTGAAGAAGTGGAACGGACTTGTGAGCGAACGGCTATGATTAAAGATGGACATATTGTTACCATTGAAAATATTGCATCTTTAAAGGAAAAGAAACAAAAAACATATGTGATTACTTTTGAAAATCAGGAGACGGCAGTCCGGTTTTCGAAGGAACCTTATAAGGTGGTAAAGATCGAAGGCAGTCAAGTGACTGTGGAGCTAGCAGGCCATGCAGACTGGTTTTTGAAGACCGTGTCCAAATATCCGGTAAAGGAAATAGATGTTAGGAGCGCTTCCCTGGAAGAAATATTTTTGCATTATTATGGAGAAGAAGGGGGTGGAAAACAATGATTTCAAAGCCATTATGGAAACGAAATCTTTGGATCGGAATCAAACTAATGATACCGTTTCTCGCTATTTTGACCATGTATAACTCTGTAATCATATGGATGTATGACCCGAAATTAAGTCAATCTTTGGATGAATTCCAGCAGATTATGCCGGAAATGATGGCGGCTGTAGGGATGACCGGCGCAACAGGAACCTTGATTGAATTTTTACACACCTATCTTTATGGCTTTATTATGCTGTTGATTCCGGTGATTTATGTGGTGATGCTGGTGTATAAACTGATTATGAAATATGTAGAGGATGGTTCTATTGCCTGTATTTTAGCCACGCCCAATTCCAGAAGAAAGATTATACATACTCAGCTTTTATCGGTTTCCTTTCTTACCACATTACTGATTGTGATCATGTCCGGCATTGGATACGGCTGTTGTGAAGCAATGTTTCCGGGGGATTTAGCGGTGAAAAAGTATCTTTTGTTAAATGGAGCAACGCTGCTGCTTGATTTAGCAATAGGGGGAATCTGTGTATTGACAGCATGCATATGTAACGAAGCCAAATGGTATCTGACGATTGGTGCCGGTTTGCCACTTTTCTTCTATGTCATTCAAATGATGTCAAATATGGGCGAAAAGCTGGAAAAATTAAAATATGCCACAATGTACACCTTGTTTCCCGGAAAGGAAATTATAAAAGGAACCGGTGGAGTAATCTTGCCCTGCCTCATACTTGCAGGGATTTGGTTGGGATTGCATATCGTGGGGACGCTTATTTTTACAAAAAAGGATTTGTCGGTATAATTCTTATTTGACAACCATTTCTACAACGAATATACTGTTAATAGTTGCGAAAGTTACCCCATAGAAAGGAAATAGGAATATGAAATGTCCATACTGTAACAATCCGGATACCCGGGTAATCGATTCCAGACCAGCAGAAGACGGGAGTTCCATCCGTAGAAGGCGTTCTTGTGATATATGCGGAAAAAGGTTTACGACCTATGAAAAGGTGGAAACGATTCCACTCATTATTATTAAAAAAGATAATAACAGAGAACAATTCCAGCGTTCCAAAATAGAAGCCGGTGTATTAAGAGCATGTTATAAACGTCCTGTTGCGGCAGCAGATATTCAAAAGACCATAGATGAAATTGAAAAAGAAATATATAATCAGGAAGAAAAAGAGATTGCCAGCAGTGTCATTGGTGAAATCGTTATGGATAACTTAAAGAACCTAGATCCGGTAGCCTATGTCCGATTTGCATCTGTATACCGAGAATTTAAAGACGTGAATACATTTATGGAGGAACTAAAAAATATCTTAGATAAATAGAAGAATTTTCCTTGAAATTTGGGATGAAACCGAATACAATGAATACTGACAATTTAATAATGAAGGTTATTAGAAGAAGGAGACAACATGAAAAGAAAGAATTTACTTTGTATTCTTTTAATGTTTACAATGACACTTTCTGTTGCACTGGGCGGATGCGCAGGTGATAAGAAGGGTTCCAAGTCAACGACGGATAATAATGCTTCCACGAAACAAACTGAGGGAGGAAAGATGGTAGTTGGAATTCCTCAGGATTTAGAAGATAGTCTTGACCCACACATTGCAGTAGCGGCAGGAACTGAAGAGATTTTATTTAATATTTTTGAGGGCTTAGTAAAGCCGGACAAAGATGGTAATTTAGTTGATGCGGTAGCGAGCAAGCACCAGATTTCCCAAGATGGAAAAGTCTATACTTTTACATTACGAGAAGGTGTGAAATTCCATAATGGGAAGGACGTTACGGCAGAAGATGTGAAATATTCAATAGACAGATGCGCCGATACGTCCAATGGAGAACCGTTGGTATCGGCGTTTTCTAATATTGAAAGCGTAAATATCTTAGATGACCAAAGGGTGGAGATTACACTAAAGGAAGCGGATACGGAGTTTTTGGCTTACATGACAGAGGCAATCACGCCAAAAGATTATACGGATCAAGCCACACATCCGGTGGGGACCGGGCCATTTGCCTTTGTATCCCGCCTACCACAAGAAAATATCATAGTGAAAAAATTTGATGGATATTGGGGCGAAAAGGCACATTTAAAAGAAGTGGAATTTCGGGTGGTGGCAGATACAGATATGATTGTGACCAACTTAAAAGGTGGTTCCATCGATATGTTCCAGAGACTGACATCCAGTCAGGCGGCAGAGCTTTCCAAAGGATTTCGTATTCAGGAAGGAACTATGAATCTGGTGCAGGCACTTTACTTAAATAATGCGTCAGAGCCATTTCAAAATGAAAAGGTAAGACAGGCACTGTGCTATGCCATTGACCCACAGGAAATTATGGATATGATTGCAGATGGGAAAGGGACGGAGATTGGCAGTAGCATGTTCCCGGCTTTTGGAAAATATTACGATGAAAGCTTAAAGGATGTGTACCAACCGGATGTGGAAAAGGCAAAGAAACTTTTAAAGGAAGCTGGTTATCCGGATGGGTTTGCCATGACCATTACAGTTCCGTCTAATTATCAGCCACATCTGGATACTGCACAGGTCATCGTAGAGGAATTAAAGAAAATTAATGTGGATGCGACCATTCAACCGGTAGAATGGAACAGTTGGTTAAGTGACGTCTATACAGGCCGTAAATTCCAATCTACAGTGGTAGGAGTGGATGCATCTGCTATGACGGCTCGTGCACTTTTGGAACGATTTACAAGTACTTCCGGTAAGAATTTTATCAATTATCATAATGAGAAGTATGACCAATTATTTCAAGAGGCAGTCAAAACTACCGATGAGAAAAAACAAGTAACCTTATACAAAGAGATGGAAAAATTATTGGCAAAAGATGCAGCCAATGTTTATATTCAAGATATGGCGAATTTGGTAGCATTAAATGATAAATTTGATGGATATACATTTTATCCGGCATATATTTTGGATATGTCGAAAATCTATCAAGTAGAAAAATAAAAGGAAAGATAGAAGGGAGGCACCGCATGAAATATGTTCTTAAAAAAATCACAGCTCTACTAATCACATTATTAATTGTCTCCATGCTGTCCTTCCTTCTGTTTGAAGTGATTCCGGGAGATCCGGCAAGCTCCATTTTGGGGACAGAAGCAACTAAGGAAAAAGTACAGAATCTGCGAGAAGAGATGGGATTAAATGACCCATTGCCACAACGGTATGGCAAGTGGCTAGGAGGAATACTGCAAGGAGATATGGGAACCTCTTATAGTTATCACATACCGGTACTTACAATGGTGAAAGATAAATTGCCCATTACCATTACGCTTACGACGATGTCGTTCCTTTTTATTTTGCTCTTTTCTATTTTACTGGGGATTCTAAGTGCCAAATATGAGAACAAGTTTTTAGACCGGTTTTTATTTGTGGGAAATCAAGTGACCATGTCGATTCCTCCTTTTTTTATTGGTATTTTGTTTACTGCGTTGTTTGGGCTGGTATTTCGGTGGTTCACACCGGGAGGATATGTTTCTTACCAAAAAAATGTAGGGGCATTTTTCAGTTATATGATTTTGCCTTCCGTTGCCATAGCACTTCCGAAGATTGCAATGACAGCGAAAATGCTTCGGGGATCGTTGATTACGGAGATGAAACAAGATTACGTAAGAACGGCATATAGCCGTGGAAATACAAAGAATCAGGTGCTGTTTGGACATGCACTGCGCAATGCACTGTTACCGGTGATTACTTTTCTTGGATGGACGCTTGCGGATATCATTGCCAACAGTATTATTGTGGAACAAGTATTTGGAATTCCGGGATTGGGCAGGATCTTAATTACATCCATTGCGGGAAGAGATTATCCGGTGGTGGAAACCATTATTCTGTTGATTGCAGCAACTATTTTAATCATTAATATGATGGTGGATTTATTGTATCGGAAACTGGATAGGCGGATTGAAATAGCGTAGGGGAATACACATGAAACGAAAAACAAAAGGATATTATTATGATATTGGATGCATACTTACGGCAGTGATGGTTCTTCTCATTGTAGTGGGTTTTTTCTATACACCTTATCCGCCCGATGCTATGAAAGGCAGTGAAAAATTAATGAGTCCCACATGGTCACATATTATGGGAACCGATCAATTTGGAAGGGATGTACTGAGCCGGGTATTAGTGGGAGCGGGCAATACCTTGGTGATTGCAGTGGGAACCCTTTGCATTGGCGGAACAGCAGGAATGATCATAGGAGCTTTGACCGGATACTTTGGCGGGTGGTTGGATGAAATACTGATGAGAGTCAATGATGCACTGGCATCTTTTCCCAGTGTTTTGCTGGCATTGGTTTTCGTGAGTGTTTTTGGACCGGGAAAATATAAAGTGATGGTAGCTCTTGGCGTGGTATTTATTCCTAGTTTTGCCAGAATGGTGCGGGGAGAATTTTTGCGCTGTAAAGAGGAGGATTATGTAAAAAGTGCTAGATTGATAGGCGTTCCTACCGGTCGTATTTTATTTGTACACATCCTTCCGAATATTGGGCCCACACTCTTATCGGCATTGACCATTGGATTTAATAATGCAGTGCTGGCGGAAGCGGGCATGAGTTACTTGGGAATCGGGGTACAGCCACCGGATGCAAGTCTTGGCAGAATGCTTTCAGAGGCACAGACTTATTTAGCCAGTGGTGTTTGGTGTGCGCTATTTCCGGGAATTTTCATTGTATTTTTGGTTTTGGGCGTCAGTCTTTTAGGAGAAGGCATTCTGGAACGATTTGGAGGTGGCAGATAATGCTTCAAGTAATAGATTTATCCATTGAATTTCATGAGCGGGAGGCAGAAGAAGTTCTGCACCATGTGTCATTTGAATTGCAGCAAGGGGAAATTTTAGGAATCGTAGGCGAATCCGGTTCCGGCAAAACGATGACAGCTTTGGCTGTGGCAGGATTATTAAAGGAAACGGCGGTGATTGGAAGTGGAGCAATCTGGTTGGAGGGAACCAATCTGCTTGCATTACAAAAGCGAGAATGGACCCATTATCAGGGGAAGGAAATTGGAATGATTTTTCAAGAACCTATGACGGCGTTAAATCCCACCATGAAAATTGGAAAACAAGTAGAAGAAGCGTTGAAACTGCATACGGATCTTTCCAAGGCAGAGCGCATGAAAAAGGCGGAACAGGCGCTTTTGGACGTGGAACTGGAAAATGTGAAAGCACTATACCAGAAATATCCCCATGAACTTTCCGGTGGCATGCGTCAAAGAGTGATGATTGCAGCAGCAATTGTATGCAGACCACAAGTGCTGATTGCAGATGAACCCACCACGGCATTGGATGTATACACACAGGAACAAATATTACGATTATTAAAAAAATTGAATCAGAAATATCACATGAGCATTTTGTTTATTTCCCATAATCTTCGGGTCGTAAATCAGTTGTGCCAGCGGGTGCTGGTGATGAAAGAAGGAAAAGTAATCGAAGAAGGATTAGTGGAGGAAATCTTTGATCATCCTCATGAGGAATATACCAAGCAGCTAATAGAGGCGATTCCAATCAGAACGAAAAACAGCCACTTGCAAGCATTGATTATGAAAAGAGCAGGGGAAGAAAATGGATAAAAAAGTATTGGAACTGAAACAGGTCAACGCTTACTATCAAGAAGGAAAAGAAAGACATCAGGTATTGGAGGAAGTTTCTTTTACTTTGTACGAAGGGGAATGCGTAGGTCTGGTAGGAGAAAGTGGAAGTGGGAAATCCACTCTCTGCAAAAGCATTCTAGGGTTTGTTAAGGATTATGAGGGAGAAATTATTCATTATACCAAAAGACCACAGATGATTTTCCAAGATCCTTTTCGTTCTTTAAATCCGAAGAAGACCGTGGGGTGGATTTTGGAAGAACCACTCAAGGTACAACAGGAAAAAGACAGGAATGTCAGGCGGAAAAAAGTGGAAGAGATGCTTTTAAAAGTACGTCTTCCCATAGAATTTCGGGAACGATATCCCAAAGAATTAAGTGGCGGTCAAAGGCAGCGAATCAGTATTGCACTGGCACTGATGACCGGGGCGCAGTTTATTCTTGCAGATGAACCTTTATCGGCGCTGGATGTTACTGTGCAGGCACAGATGATGGAACTTTTAAAGGAACTGCAAAAAGAATATGCGTTGACGTATTTATTTGTATCACATGACCTTGATGTTGTTAGTATGCTATGTAAAAGGGTTTTACTTTTACAAGAGGGGAAGATAACGGAATATGAGGAATTATAAATTAACCATCTCTTATGATGGCTCCAGATATCAGGGGTGGCAGCGCCAGCCGGATGTGACCAATACCATTCAGGGCATATTGGAAAGCAGTATAGGAGAAGTGGTGGGATACCCAGTGGAAGTGAATGGTTCCGGCCGTACAGATGGTGGTGTTCATGCCTATGCACAGATGGCATCGGTGCAAATCGCCGGAAAAGTAAAAGAACAAGTATTTCGAGACCATATCAACAAAAAACTGCCGGAGGATATTCGCATACGCAAAGTAGAATTAGTGAAAAATAGTTTTCATGCAAGGAAAAATGCAGTGTCCAAGTGCTACCAGTATCAAATTGACACCAGTGAAAAAGGGAATGTATTTCAGAGAAAATATTGTTGGAAGCTTCCGGGTACTTTAGATGTAAAAGCCATGAAAGAAGCCGCAGGTTATTTAGTTGGACGACATGATTATCTTGCTTTTTGTGACAGAAAGGAAGAAGAGGGAAAATCCACGGTGCGTACCATCTATGATATTCAGATAAAGAAATCCGGAGAACTGCTTACAATCACTTATTTGGGAAGCGGATTTTTATACCATATGGTGAGAATCTTGACAGGAACACTGGTAGAAGTGGGAAAAGGCGAAAGAAAACCGGAAGAAATGCAGACGCTGTTCAAGGACAAGGCAAGATATGAGGCAGGAATGCTTGCTCCGGCAGAAGGATTATTTTTGAAAGAAGTTTATTACGAAGAAAAGGGAGAACGATAGTATGAAGTTTATTTCATGGAATGTAAATGGGATTCGTGCCTGTGCGCAAAAAGGGTTTTTGGAATTTTTTAAAGAAGCAGATGCAGATATCTTCTGTATTCAAGAAAGTAAAATGCAAGAAGGACAGCTCGTTCTGGAACTAGAAGGATATCATCAATATTGGAATTATGCAGAGAAAAAGGGATATTCCGGAACGGCTATCTTCAGCAAACAAGAGCCTCTTACAGTTGCTTACGGAATGGGAATTGAAGAGCATGACAAGGAAGGCCGTGTCATTACCCTTGAATTTCAAGAATTTTATTTCTTAACGGTGTACACCCCGAATTCCCAGAATGAATTGGCAAGATTACCTTACCGTATGCAGTGGGAAAAAGATTTTTTGGAATATCTGAAAAAATTAGAGCAAACCAAACCGGTCATCTTTTGTGGAGACCTAAATGTAGCCCATACCGAAATAGATTTAAAGAACCCAAAAACAAATCGGAAAAATGCCGGATTTTCAGATGAAGAAAGAGAAAAATTCACAGAGCTTCTAGAGGCAGGATTTATTGACACCTTTCGATATTTTTATCCGGACATGGAAAACATTTATTCCTGGTGGTCCTATCGCTTCAGCGCCAGAGCCAAAAATGCAGGATGGAGAATTGACTATTTCCTTGTATCCCAGTGCCTTAAAGAGCAGTTGACAGATGCCAAAATTTTAAATCAAGTGCTAGGTTCCGATCATTGTCCGGTGGAATTAGATATGCAATTTTAATAGGGCTAAAAGACTTTCCTGAAAGTGCAGATCATCTTCGGTAGTTCGTTTGGCAATGGGGGTATAGTGCTTCTTCTTTTTACTGTTTCGCTGCTTTTTGGAAAGATGCCGTTCGAACAAAAGTTGCTCAATATTATCCTGGGTATATTCTCGTCCACTTTGGTGGAGGGCATATGCCCCTTTTGAAAGTGCTAAGGAAGCGACACCATAGTCTTGTGTAATAATCAGATCTCCTTTTTGAATCAGTCCAAACAATACAAAGTCTGCAGAATCATTACCTTGATCTACGGTCACGACTTGTGCATAGCTGGATTGAATCTGATGGTTATAATCCACCACGATGGTTACCGGTATGTGTGCGGCAATGGCGATTTGTTCAGTCATACGAATTACCGGACAGCCGTCCCCGTCTATTAATATTTTCATCAATGAAAGCTCCTCCATAAAATAGAATTTCTTTTATTGTACCCCATATCCGGAAAAAAAGAAAACCTTAATGCCATTATAAAATACAATATGATATACTACAGTTAGCGAAGTATTTTCGAGCTTAATGAGAATGTGGGAGTGATGTTATGGATGAATTATCGGAGAGGGAAAAGCGCGGACAGTTGAAGATATTTTTTGGATATGCAGCAGGGGTTGGAAAGACTTATGCAATGCTACAAGCGGCACACCTTGCCAAGCAGCAGGGCGTGGATGTGGTAGTGGGTTATGTGGAGTCTTATGGAAGACCACGGACAGAAGAGTTGTTAAAGGGATTGGAATGTGTGAATGCAAAAAAGGTCATACACAATCATATAGAGATGAAGGAGCTTGATTTGGATGCGGTGATGAACCGGCATCCCCAGCTTGTCTTAGTGGATGAATTGGCGCATACCAATGGAGCAGAAAGCAGAAATCGAAAACGTTATCAGGATGTGAATGAACTTTTGAAAGCGGGCATAGATGTATATACTACGGTCAATGTGCAGCAGATTGAAAGCTTAAATGATATGGTGGTAGCCATTACCGGAGCGAAAGTGAGAGAGTGTATTCCAGATACGGTATTTGATCATGCGGATGAGGTCGAACTGGTAGACATTGAACCTAAAACATTAATCACACGGTTACATACCGGAGAAATCTATCAAGAATTGCGAACAAAAAAAGCACTTTCCAATTTCTTTCGCATAGAAAATCTGGTATCCTTACGGGAAATTGCAGTGCAAAGATGTGCAGAACGGACAAATAGTACGGCAGAAGCTATTCCTTATCCAAATGCAAGAACGGAAAGGGGAAGGATGAAATTTCATCCTTTCGATGTATGCAAAAGCCTGGGAATCTTAGTAATTGCTACGCTGATTGGGATGTTGTTTTTTAAACTTGGTTTTAGTGAAGCAAATATTATCATGGTATATATTTTGGGAGTATTAGTAACCTCCATTTTGACCACGGGTCGGTTTTATAGTATGGCATCTTCGCTGCTGAGTGTACTGATTTTTAATTTTTTCTTTACGGTACCGATTTATACGTTCAATGCGTACGATTCCGGATATCCGATTACTTTTTTGATTATGTTTGCATCGGCTTTTATCACCAGTAGTTTAACAGTAAAAATCAAGCAACATGCCAAGCAGTCTGCGGAAACCGCATATCGTACAAAAATCTTATTAGAGACGAATCAGTTACTGCAGCAAGCCAAGGAAAAAAGTGGAATTATTGCAGTGACCGGCAAACAATTAACCAAATTGCTAGAAAAAGATGTGGTGTTCTACGAGATGGAAAAAGAAGGACTATCCAGTCCGAAGGTATTTCAATTCACAGAAAATCAAGAGTCCGGAATCTATACCACAGAACAAGAAAAGGCAGTTGCCATATGGGTATTACGAAACAACAAGCATGCGGGAGCTACTACGAATACACTGGGGAATGCGAAATGCTTATATTTGGCTATTCGTGTGAATGATTCGGTCTACGGTGTGGTGGGAATTGTAATTGGGAAGGAATCTTTAGAAGAATTCGAATATAGTATTATGCTATCGGTTTTAGGCGAGTGTGCATTGGCACTTGAAAATCAGCAGATTATGAGAGAAAAATCAGAAGCAGCTATTTTGGCGAAAAATGAGCAGTTAAGGGCGAATTTATTGCGGTCCATATCTCATGACCTACGGACACCACTTACTTCTATTTCCGGGAATGCAGGTATTTTGATTGCAAATAGTGAAAAGCTGGGGGAAGAAAAGAAGCAGCAATTGTATGTAGACATCTATGATGATTCCTTGTGGTTGATTAATCTGGTGGAAAATTTGCTTTCTGTAACGAGGATTGAAGATGGAACGATGAACTTAAAATTAACGGCAGAATTAATGGAAGAGGTCATTGAAGAGGCGCTACTGCATATTAACAGACAAAGTGCAGAACACACCATCTCGGTAAATCAATCCGAAGAGTTCATTCTGGCGAAGATGGATGTGCGGCTAATTGTTCAAGTCATCATTAACATTGTGGATAACGCAATCAAATATACACCGAAACATTCGACAATTGCCATCACCGTTTCCAAACAACGTGGTCAAGTGATTGTGGAAATTGCAGATAACGGCGAAGGAATTCCCGAGGAGTCCAAGGAAAGGATCTTTGATATGTTCTATACAGACAATACCAAGATTGCAGACAGCCGGAGAAGTTTGGGGCTGGGATTAGCACTTTGCAAATCGATTATAACGGCTCACGGCGGAGAAATATTCGTACGGGATAACAGACCCAAAGGCGCAGTTTTCACATTTACATTACCGGCAGAGGAGGTAACGATACATGAATAAAGCACTTATTTTAGTTGTAGAAGATGATACGGCGGTTCGCAACCTAATTACCACCACTCTTGAAACACATGAATATAAGTTTCATACGGCAAAATCAGGGGAAGAAGCAATCTTAGAGGCTGTTTCATATCATCCGGATGTCGTACTGCTGGATCTTGGTCTTCCTGATATAGACGGGGTGGAAATTATTAAAAAAATACGCACGTGGTCCAAAGTGCCAATTATTATTATTAGTGCAAGAAGTGAAGACAGTGATAAGATAGAAGCATTAGATGCAGGAGCCGATGATTATCTGACCAAACCATTTTCTGTAGAAGAATTACTGGCAAGACTGCGAGTGACTTTTCGGAGATTGCATTATATGTATGACAATGAAGAAAGTGGAACCTCGGTTTTCACCAATGGAGAGTTGAAAATCGATTATGTGGCAGGCTGTGTATATCTGAGTGAACAAGAATTACATTTAACGCCGATGGAATACAAATTACTTTGTCTGCTCTCGAAGAATGTGGGGAAAGTATTGACTCATACGTTTATTACCGGAGAAATCTGGGGCAGTGCATGGGATAATGATGTGGCATCATTGCGGGTGTTTATGGCGACACTGCGAAAAAAGATAGAAAAAGATCCATCTTCACCCAAATATATTCAGACCCACATTGGAGTGGGATATCGAATGTTGCGGGTGGAATAAAAATAAGCAAAGTATCAATCCATATATAATGAAAGGTGGAAGAGGAAAATGAGAATAGATCCAAAACAAACAGCAGCACTTGTCATTGATTTTCAAGAAAGGCTGATTCCGGTTATGCATCATAAGGAAGCACTGATGGAACATGCAGATATATTACTGACCGGATTGCAGGAACTGGGTATTCCTACTTATCTGACCCAGCAGTATACCAAAGGACTTGGGATGACGGCAAAAGAGATTCAGGAAGCTTGTAAAACAGAAACCTATACAGAAAAGATTCGTTTTAGTGCATATGAAGAAGTAGCGTCCCTGATTCATGAAAAGAAATATATTCTTGTGTGTGGTATCGAAGCACATATCTGCGTGCTTCAGACCATTATTGATTTAGCGGCCAATGGTTATATTCCGATTCTAGTAGTAGACTGTATTTCCAGCCGTAAGGAATCTGATTTGGCAATCGCACTGAAACGAGCAGTGGAAGAAGGCGCATTTTTGACCACCTATGAGGCAGTACTATTTGAGCTGCTACAGGAGGCCGGAACGCTTCAGAGTAAAAAAATACAACGGCTGATCAAATAAATCCGCCGTCGATTCCGATGATTTGCCCAGTCATATAGGCAGGACTTTGGGCTACTTGTAAGACGAGTTCTGCCACTTCTTTTGGCGTTCCATAACGTCCCATAGGAATTTCCTCTTCTAGAGCTGTGCGCTCTGCAGGTGATAGATGACTATTCATGGCAGTGTCTATGGCACCACAGGCAATGGCATTGACTTGAATATTAGAAGGAGCCAATTCTTTTGCAAGCGCCCGTGTGAGGCCATGAACGCCGGATTTTGCAGCGGAATAGGCCACTTCACAAGAAGCACCTACGGTTCCCCACATAGAAGAAATGGTAATGATCTTTCCCATCTTTTTGGAAAGCATGTAAGGAAGAGCAGCCTTCGAACAATAAAAGACGGAAGAGAGATTGGTCTGAAGCATTTGATTCCAGCCCTCACCGGTCATATCTGTAAAAAGTCCAATGGAAGAAATTCCAGCATTGTTGATTAAGATATCAACGCCTGTTCCGGAATCTGCAATTCTCTGAAAGATTCGAGTCACATCCGTTTCATTTCCCACATCACCTAAAATCATAGTGCAACAACAAGGCTTACCGGATACGGTAGAAAGAGCCTGAATTTCCTGTGCAGTTGCCTGCAATTCCTTAGCGGAGTTTTTGCAATTAATCCAGACATGATAATCCGCTTGCGCAAATAAAATAGCAATGGCTTTGCCAATCCCTCTGGAAGACCCGGTAATTAGTACTGTTTTTGGTACGGTTTTTTCACACATCGATCCAATCCTCTTTTCATTCTCATTGTGATACGGTAATCAAAATTATGAAATATTTCTAAATCATTTCTATTATACTATGGAAATGTTGTTATTAAAAGCAAGCAGTGATATTATTAGAAAATAAGTGTATCCGATGGACAGCAGATGAGGAGAAAACAAGATGTTATCAAAGTTTAGCGTGAAAAAACCATATACCGTTGTAGTGGGGGTTGTGCTGATTATTATTTTAGGAATCGTATCTTTTCAAAGTATGACGGTAGATTTGCTCCCAAATATGAATCTACCTTATGCAGTGGTGATGACAACGTATCAAGGAGCCAGTCCCGAAGGAGTAGAGACTGTAGTAACCAAGCCGATTGAACAGACAATGGCTACGGTTAGCAATATTAAAAATGTAAATTCCACCTCACAGGAAAATGTTTCTACCGTGATTTTAGAATTTGAGCAAACGGCCAATATGGATTCGGTTACGCTGGAGATGAGAGAGCGATTGGATCAGATTAAGGGGTATTGGCCGGAAGAAGTTGCCAACCCTATGATTATGAAATTAAATCCAACGATGATGCCGGTCATGGTCAGTGCAGTCAGTATGAAGGGAGACAGTCCGGTACAGACCAGCAAAAGCATAGAAGAGAAAGTGATTCCGGAGATAGAAAGTATAGAAGGAGTCGCATCCGTTACGTCTACCGGGACGATTGCAGAAACGGTGCAGGTTACAGTGAATCCGGATAAAGTAAAAGGAGAAAATGAAAATGTCAGAGCTAATTTAGATGCACAATTTGCCAAGGCTTCACAAGCGCTGGAAGAAGCAAAGGTACAAGTAGAAGCTGGAAAAGCAGAACTTACCAAGGGGCAAAATGAGGCGGCCGCACAAATGGGTGGAGCGGAGACGGAAATCTCAAAGAAAAGTGCAGAGCTTACCCAAGGGCAGTTAGAAGTATCAGAAAAAACAAGTGAATTAGAAGTAAAAGAAGTAGAACTAAATCAAGCTGAGACACTTCTTGGAATTCAACAAACAGCCATAGAAACAGCGATTACCGCTCAAAGAGAAAGTCTAGCAAGTCTTCAAGAGCAAGAAACTACTATTCGGGAAAACTATAGGCAAGTATTAGAGACAATTAAGACCCAAGGAGAGACTCCGGAATTATTAGCAAAAAAGGCAACCCTGGAAATGCAGATTGCACAGCTGGATCAGGGAGAAGGACAGATTGCCAAGGCAGAAGCTCAACTGGTGTCAATACAGGAAAATCGCCAAGAATTGCAAGCCGGAAAGGAACAGATAAAGGGGGCAAAAGAGGCTCTTGGACAGGTGAAAAACCAGTTGGCGAAAGGGGCAATTTCACTGGCAGAAGCCCGTGGGCAGATGAGCTCTGCTCAGATACTGGCAGCTTCTAAGCTAAGCAGTGCCAATGCACAGGCAATCGTGGGAGAGCAACAGATTCATGGAAAAGAAGCAGAACTTCAAAGTGCAAAGGAGGAAGCTTATCAAAAAGCAGATTTACAAGAGGTACTTACCGCAGATATGGTGAAAAACATGCTGATGGCACAAAATTTTAATATGCCTGCAGGGTATGTGAAAGAAGCAGGTTTGGATTATCTTATTCGTGTAGGGGAAAAGTTTAAATCCATAGAAGATATTAAGAATTTAGTACTGGTGAAAATGGATGGCGTAGAGCCCATTACACTTTCCGATGTGGCAGATGTAAAACTGGTAGATAATTCCGATGAAGTATATGCAAAACTGAATGGAGAGCAAGGCGTATTGTTGAGCATTCAAAAGCAGACCGGATATTCTACCGGAGAAGTGAGTAAACGGGTGGCACAACGTTTTCAGACACTACAACAAGAAAATAAAGAGGTTAAAATTATTACCCTGATGGATCAGGGCGTCTATATTGACTTGGTTGCAAAATCAGTCCTTCAAAATTTAGTATATGGGGGGATATTGGCCATTCTGGTGCTGCTCTTGTTCCTAAAGAATATCAGACCTACCTTTGTGATTGCTTGCTCCATTCCCATTAGTATTATGTCGGCCATTGTGCTGATGTATTTCAGTGGAGTGACATTAAATGTTATTTCACTATCGGGACTGGCGCTTGGGGTAGGGATGCTGGTAGATAACTCGATTGTGGTAATCGAAAATATTTATCGTATGCGAAATGAAGAAGGTGCGTCAGCTAAGACTGCAGCCATAGAAGGTGCAAGACAAGTGTCCGGTGCTATTGTGGCATCTACCCTTACTACCGTTTGTGTATTTTTACCGATTGTATTTGCCAAGGGCATTACCAAACAACTTTTTGTGGATATGGGACTTACCATCGCTTATTCGCTACTGGCAAGTTTAGTGGTAGCACTGACCATTGTACCAATGATGTCTGCCGGACTATTGAAAAAAACGGAAGAAAAAGAAGGACGTTTCTTTCACAAATTATTGGATGGTTATGAAGCGTTATTAAGAACCGCATTGAAACATAAATGTTGGGTACTCATAGGGGCATTGACATTGATGGTACTTAGCACAGTACTGGCATTGTCTAAGGGAACTGCATTTATGCCTGAAATGGAAAGCACACAAATCAGTATCAAGTTAGAAACCAAAGAAGGAACGTCACTTGCAGATACCGGGAAAATTGCAGATCAGGCAGTGGAAAAATTAAGGTCTATCAGTGACATTGAAGATGTGGGAGCAATGACGGCAGCTGAAGGAATGATGGGTCAAGGAACTGTTGCCACCAATGAAATCGAGCTATATGCAATCGTAAAAGAAAACAAAAAATTATCCAGTAAAGAATTGGAAAAGAAAATCCAACAAAAAACCAGAGGGTTAGATGCGACAGTGGATATTCAAATGTCAAATATGGATATGAGCGCATTAGGAAGTTCCGGGATTGTAGTTCAGGTGAAAGGAAAAGACTTAGACACCATGCAAAAGATAACTAAGGAAGTGGCAGTGATGGTGTCCAAGGTAGAAGGAACGAAGAAAGTATCTGATGGTATGGAAAAAACAACAGGAGAATTACGGGTGATGGTAGATAAAGAAAAAGCAATTGCTCATAACCTAACGGTGGCTCAAGTCTATCAAGCATTAGCAGTTAAAGTGGGTGAGGCAAAAGCTGCTACTATCCTGACAACAGATACGGATGACTATGACATCTTTGTAGTAGATCAAAAGAATGAAGAGTTATCCAGGGAAACAGTAAAAAATCTAAAAATTTCAGCATCCAAACCAGATGGTACCAAAGAGGAGGTAGCACTTTCGGATATTGCGAAATTTGAAAATGCCACAGGACTGCAGGCAATTAGCAGAAAAGACCAAAGTCGGTATATGAATGTCACCGCCGAAGTCAAAGAGGGCGAGAATATAGGAATTGTTAGTAATCGAGTTAAAGATGCACTGAAAAGTTATCAGCCGCCCAAAGGGTATGAAATTAAAATGGTTGGAGAAGACAGCACCATTGTAGATGCGATGACAGAACTATTTAAAATGCTGGCACTTGCCATTGTGTTTATGTATTTAATTATGGTGGCTCAGTTTCAATCCCTGCGTTCTCCCTTTATTATTATGTTTACCATTCCCCTTGCATTTACCGGAGGACTACTGGGGCTCTTTTTGGCCAATGATCCGATTAGTGTCATAGCCATGGTTGGATTTGTTATGTTATCCGGAATTATTGTCAATAACGGAATTGTATTCGTGGATTATACTAATCAGCTGATTGGATTGGGCAAAGAGCGACAGGAAGCACTGGTAGAAGCAGGAAGAACCAGACTTCGTCCTATCATTATGACAGCGTTGACCACCATACTAGGTCTGTCTACGATGGCAATTGGGGTAGGAATGGGAGCGGATATGAGTCAGCCCATGGCAATTGTAACTATTGGAGGACTATTATATGGAACATTTCTAACACTATTTGTGGTACCGTGTATTTTTGATCTGTTTCACAAAAAAGAGAAAGCAAGACTAAAAGAAGAGATAGATGAGTGGGAAGATATACAAAATGCACAAAAATAAAATGATAATTTTAAGGAACTCAAATAATTATCCAAAAAAATCAATAGATGATAAAAGAATTTTGTATGTATTATTCAGCCAAGACTTTCTATACTATGATTATGGTGGACAGATGAAAGGTCCATACAAATAAAATCTTTTATAGGAGGAAGTTTTATGAAAAGAAAGACAGTAGCAAGAATGTTAGCAGTTGGTTTAGCAGTAGTGATGGTTGCGGGTATGGCCACCGGATGTAGAAAAAAAGCAGATCCAAAGGCAACAGACAAAGGTGATAAAAAAGAATCTTCATCCGTAATGATTGGATCCGCAATTTACAAATTTGATGATACCTTTATGACTGGTGTTCGTACAGCAATGACAGATGAAGCCAAAGCAGAAGGTGCAGAACTAGAATTAGTGGATTCACAGAACAAACAAGCAACACAAAACGAGCAAGTAGATACCTTTATTACAAAAGGTGTCAATGCATTGGCAATTAATGCGGTAGACCGTACTGCAGCAGCTCCGATTATTGAAAAAGCAAAAGCAAAAAAACTCCCTATCGTATTCTTAAACCGTGAACCAGAAAAAGCCGATATGGAAAGTTATGACAAAGTATGGTATGTAGGTGCAAAGGCAGAACAATCCGGAACACTTTCTGGAGAAATTATTGCAGACTACTTCAAGGCACATAAAGAAGCAGATAAGAATGGAGATGGAACTATCCAATATGTAATGCTTCAAGGAGAACCAGGACATCAGGATGCAACACTTCGTACCGAGTATTCTGTAAAAGCAATTGAAGAAGCTGGTTTTAAAACAGAAAAACTTGCAGCAGATACTGCAATGTGGGACAAAGCAAAAGCAACAGATTTAATGAAAGCATTCCTTACCGGACAAGGCATTGATAAGATTGAAGCAGTTATTTGTAACAATGATGATATGGCACTTGGTGCAATTGAAGCATTAAAGGCAGAAGGTTATAACAAAGGTGATGCAGCAAAATTCATGCCAGTTGTTGGTGTAGATGCAACCGCTCCTGCTCTGGAAGCAATGAAAGATGGTTCTTTATTAGGAACAGTGTTAAATGATGCAGATAACCAAGGAAAAGCAACGGTAAAAGTTGCGGCAACAGCAGTTGCAGGAAAAGAAATCAACGAAGAAAACGTTGGCTACCCAGTCACAGACGGAAAATATATCTGGATTGATTATGTAAAAGTAACATCAGATAACTACGCAGATTATATGAAATAAGAATAAAGTGCAAGAGAGCAAATCAAGGGGTGGATTAATTCCGCCCCTTGGTTATAAAGGAGGATGGATGACATGGGCGAATACGTACTGGAAATGAACAATATTACAAAAGTATTTCCGGGTGTGAAGGCTCTTGATGATGTCAGCTTAAAGGTCAGACCGGGCACTGTACATGCACTTATGGGTGAAAATGGTGCAGGTAAATCTACACTGATGAAATGTCTTTTTGGAATCTACCATGAGGATGGTGGTGAAATTATCCTAGATGGCAATCCGGAAAAGATTATGACATCAAAACAGGCACTTGATTTAGGGGTTTCTATGATTCATCAAGAATTACACCCGATTCGTTTCAGACCTGTGATGGAGAATATCTGGCTTGGAAGATTCCCGATGAAGGGAATTGCAGTGAACAAAAGAGAGATGATCAAGCAGACAAAAGAGTTGTTTAAAGAAGTGGATTTGGACATTAATCCGGAGATTCTCGCAGGGGAATTATCTGCTTCCAGCTTACAGTTAGTAGAAATTGCAAAAGCAGTCAGTTATCATTCAAAGATTATTATTATGGATGAGCCTACTTCGTCTTTGACGGAGAATGAGACAAAGCATTTATTTAAAATTATCCGTCAGTTACAAGATAAAGGTTGTGCTATTATTTATATTTCTCATAAAATGGAAGAAATTTTAAAAATATCAGATGAAGTGACCATTATGAGAGATGGACAATATGTAGGAACTTGGGATGCGAAGGACTTGACAACGGACCTCATCATTAATCGAATGGTGGGACGTGATATGACCAACCGTTTTCCACCAAAAGAGTATGTGCCGAAAGATGAAATCGTGTTGAAAGCCGATGGTTTATGTTCTCCACTTCCGAAATCTTTTCAAAATGTTAGCTTTGAACTGAAAAGAGGAGAAATATTGGGTATCGGTGGATTGGTCGGAGCGCAACGTACCGAGTTGGTAGAAGCGATTTTTGGACTTCGTGAGATTGCATCCGGCAGTATGGAAAAAGAAGGTCAACCTTTTAAGGTGAAATCCCCAAGGGATGCCATTGGTAAAAAGATTGCACTTCTTACAGAAGAACGAAGAGCCACAGGAATATTTGGAATACTTTCTGTTTTAGATAATACAGTCATTGCAAATCAAAAGAATTATGCCCATGCAGGGGTGTTAAAGGATCGGGAACGACTAAAAGCTGCAGAAAAATCCAATGAGGAATTACGCACAAAAACCCCTAGTATGGGAGAACTGATTGAGAATCTTTCCGGTGGGAATCAGCAAAAAGTGTTGTTGGCACGTTGGTTATTAACAGATCCGGATATTCTGATTTTAGATGAACCTACCAGAGGAATTGACGTAGGGGCAAAATACGAAATTTATACGATTATGCATAAATTGGTGGAAAATGGAAAATCCATTATTATGATTTCGTCAGAAATGCCGGAATTGCTCGGGATGTCGGATAGAATTATGGTGATGTGTGAAGGCCGTGTGACCGGATTCTTAGATGCAAAAGAAACCGATTCGGTGCAGATTATGAGTTATGCAACGAAGTTTATGCAATAGAAACGAGAGGAAAGTGAGGTAATATACATGCAAAAAGCAAGGAAAATGGTTGCACGTAAGACATATGGTATGACGTTTGCAATCTCCGGCGGAGTATCCATTATATTAGGGTTTCTATTATACTATTTTTTGGATCCAGCTGTATTTTATGATTTGGGATTATATATTATTATGGTGGGAGTTGCGTTGGCACTATATGGTGGAGGACAGCTTTTACGGAAGCAGTCTCATGGGATTGATGTTGAGATTTCAGCCACTACCGGAAAAAGGTTTCTAACCAATAATGCAATTATGATTGCATTATTGGCAATGGTTGTAGTAATCATGTTTATTCAACCACGATTCATGCAACTGCAAGTATTGTTAGATATTTTAACACAATCTTCGACCAAGATGATTGTGGCACTGGGTATTAGCTTTACCCTTTTAATAGCCGGTACCGATTTGTCTGCAGGACGTATGGTGGGATTGGCAGCAGTTATTTCTACATCTATGTTACAGACAGCGACTTATGCGAATCGTTTCTTCCCAAATCTTCCGCATATGGTATTGATTGTGCCAATCGTATTAGCAGTTTTGGCATGCGCATTGTTTGGTACTTTAAATGGTTTTTTAGTTGCTAAATATGATATGCATCCGTTTATCGCAACCTTGGCAGTACAGGTTATCGTATATGGGGCAACTTCTCTGTATTTCGATTTACCTCCGAATAAATCACAGCCCATCGGTGGGATTCGTCCGGACTTAGTTGCATTGGGGCAGACAAAAATATTACAAATCGGTGGTTTTCCAGGAATCTCCATTTTAGTACCAATCGCTATTTTCTTTATTGTGTTGATTTGGTTTATTTTAAATAAAACAGTCTTTGGAAAAAACGTATATGCTATTGGTGGGAATCGAGAAGCTGCGGTGGTATCCGGTGTGAATGTCTTTAGAACCATCATGTTTATTTTCATTCTGGCATCGGTATTATATGGTGTAGCCGGCGTGCTGGAGGCAGCTAGAACCGCAGGAGCAACCAATAACTATGGTAATGGATATGAGCTAGATGCCATTGCAGCCTGCGTAGTAGGTGGTGTATCCCTAAGTGGTGGTGTTGGTAAAGTTGGCGGAATCGTTAGTGGTGTACTGATTTTTACAGTAATTCAATATGGTCTGCAGTTTATCGCAGTTAGCCCTATGTGGCAGCAAGTAATCAAAGGTATCATCATTGCAGTGGCAGTAGCCATTGACCTTTCCAAATACAGAAAGAAATAAACAGGAACCGTCAGACCAGTCAATACCAATGGTCAGGCGGTTTTTTATTGTAAAACTGTTTTTGTTAGGATATACTGTATCTATCGGAAAATGAAAATCTGGAGGACGGATATGGGATACTATAAGCTACTGTTAGCAGATGATGAGGCGGAGATTCGAAATGGGATACTGCGTAAGCTGAACTGGAATGCACTGGGATTTGAAATCGTTGCAGCGGCGGAAAATGGCATGGAAGCGTTGGAAATGTTGGAACAGACGATACCGGATGTGATTATGACAGATATTAAGATGCCATTTATGGATGGTCTGGAGTTTATCGAAAAGGCAGTGGAGATACTTCCTACGGTGAAAATCATTGTCTTTTCGGGGTTTGATGATTTTGAATATGCACAAAAGGCAATTCAGCTAAGTGTAGAAGAATATATGTTAAAACCAATTTCAGCAAAGCAATTAGAGGAAACACTATCTAAATTAAAGAGCAAGATGGATGGGGAATTGGAAGAAAAAAGGAATATGGATATTTTGCGGAAAAATTATGAAGAGAGTTTTCCGGTGATGCGAGAGCAGTTTCTGGTCAGTGTGATGGAAGGATATATTACCAGAGATCAAGTGGATACAAAGGCATGTCAGTATCAGGTGGCGTTGGACACAAAATTTCGGACTGTGATACTGGTGACGGCAGATGACGCGCCTATTGTAGAAGAGGAAAAGAAACGTAATGCATTTGCCGGCAAGGAAGAGTTGATTCCCATTTCACTCAAACAAACCGCAGATACTATATTGGGGCGTTTTCATCCGATAGACAGTTTTTTGTATTCCAATTATATTGTGGTCATTGTTAATCTAGAATGGGAAACGCAGATATCTATGTTGATGAATGAGGTCAATGAAGTATGCAAAGAAGGAAAGAAGATTGTAGGACTGGATATTGCGGCAGGAATCGGCGGACTCTATGAAAAGCTGGTGGATATTCGCTATTCTTATGCAGAGGCTCAAAATGCTTTGGAGTACAGTGCCCTGTTTTGTAAAGAAGGAGAAAACACCGCATATATCAAGGATGTGGAACCGGAGGATGTCTCCGCAAAATTGCAATTTACGGAGGCAGAAGAACGTATACTCATTAATGCAATGAAAACAGGAGAGCAAGAAAAGATAAAGGAACAAATCCAGCTGTTTTTTGGGGAATTGGAGCGGGCAAGATTACCATTTCATCAGTATCAGATCCACATTCTGGGGATTTTCACGGTCATTTTGAAATTGGCCAATACATATCAGTTAGATTTAAATGAGATTTTTGGAGAAGACCTAAATTACGTATCTACCATATTGGGGTTACACTCTTTAAATCAAATTGAAAAATGGCTGATGAATAATTGTTTGAAAATCAGCGAGTTAATTCAAAAGGGACGTATGGATTCTGGAAAGATGATGGTCAATAAAGCAAAGCATTTTGTGGAAGAAAACTACACAGATGATACCTTGTCTGTGGAAACATTATGTGAAGAACTGCATGTCAGTCCGGCTTATTTTTCCACGATTTTTAAAAAGGAAGCGCAGACCAGTTTTGTTTCATATCTGACGAATATACGTCTGGAACAGGCAGTGCATTTATTAGATACTACCACAGATAAGACGTATATTATTGCATCAAAAGTTGGTTATATGGAACCCAATTATTTTAGCTATGTATTTAAGAAAAAATATGGAATATCTCCATCTAAATATAGAAATAGTCTCATAGAACGTACATAAATGCTGTAAGAGAGGTATCAATTTGAACAAAGTGGTGGTATTGTGGGAAAAACTGAAGAAAACATATCAGAAAAAAAGTCTGCAGTTTATTCTGTCGATTTCTTTTACGCTGGTTGCCGTGATAGTCATGCTAACGGTCGCTGTTGGATATTCAAGAAGATTTGTAGATTCCACGGAAAAACTGGCAATCAATAACAATAAAAATGTGTTAGATCAGATGAATTTAAACTTGGACAATTACCTGCATAATATGATGAGCATATCCAATGCCATGTATTATAGCATTATTAAAGATGCGGATTTTGGTAAAGGAGAAATCGGAAAAGTCAGTGACCAAATGAAGCTCTTATATGATTCCAATGCAACGTATTTAGTTAGTATTGCACTCTTTACAGAGCAAGGAGAGATTATTGCGGCTCAGCCACTGAGCAGATTAAAGGACAGCATCAAACCTGCTTCGGAAGACTGGTTTGTAAAAGCCAATGAAAAAATTGAAAATGTGCATTTTTCCACACCCCATGTGGAAAATTTGTTTGTAAATTCGGATAATATTTATCATTGGGTGGTATCTCTGAGTCGTTCGGTGGAGATGACAAAAGATGGAGAAGTGGTACATGGAGTGATGCTTGTTAATATGAACTTTACCGGAATTGAACAAATATGTAAAAATGTAGATTTGGGAAAGTCGGGATATGTTTATATCGTGGACCGAAATGGAGAACTTATCTATCATCCGAAACAGCAACTCATCTATGGTGGAATTATCTGTGAAAATAATCGGAAAGCAGCGGATTATTCCGAAGGAAGCCATATGGAAACCTTTGAAGGGAATGAACGACAGATAACAGTTAAGACAGTGGGATATACGGGCTGGAAGATTATCGGGGTATCTCCAACAGATGATATTACCTCAGTGTATTCGGAAAATAGTCAGTTTATATGGCTTGTGGCTCTGCTTGGAATCGGAATTTTGATTGCGGTCAATTTGTATTTATCCTCAAAGGTGGCCAATCCCATTAAACAACTGGAACGTTCGGTGAGAAAGTTAGAAAAAAATAATCTGGATGCCACGATTACCATTCAGGGGACTTATGAAATCAGACATCTGGGAAAAACGTTACAGTCCATGGCAGATAATATGAAAAAATTGATGGATGATATCGTGCAGGAACAAGAAGGAAAGCGAAAAAGTGAGATGGATGCTCTGCAGTCTCAGATTAATCCGCACTTTTTGTATAATACATTGGATTCTATTATATGGATGATTGAAAATGAACGCTACGAAGGTGCCATTACCATGGTTACAGCTTTGGCAAGATTATTTCGAATTAGCTTGAGCAAAGGGAAAAATATTATTACAGTTGAACAAGAACTACAACATGTAGAAAATTATTTGATTATTCAAAAAGTACGTTATAAGGATAAATTTATTTATGACATTTTTGTGGAAGAGGAAGTAAAACAATGTGCGACTATTAAATTAATTGTGCAGCCTCTAGTGGAAAATTCTATTTACCATGGACTGGAATTCATGGATGGGGATGGAGAAATTCATATACGAGCATTTCAAAGGGAAGAATGCCTGATGATAGAGGTGGAAGATAATGGACCGGGAATGACTGCAGAACAAAAAGATACGCTTTATAATGGACGGAAGAAAGCAGGGAGAAACAATGGATCAGGCATTGGATTTCAGAATGTGCAGGAACGTATCCATTTGTATTTTGGAAGTACATACGGTCTGCAAATTGATAGTGAACCAGATGAGGGGACCACAATTCGTATTTGTTTGCCGATGGAAACGGTAGACGAAGCGGAACAAAAAGGGGGTGGCCGGTGATGAAACGATGGAAAGGGTACTTCTTACTTGGCGTGCTTTTACTCATGGCTTGCGTAGTAGGAATCTGGTTCCTAAACAGCGGGTGGGAAACCAAGGACACTCAGGTGCACCAATTGTCCTATGTTTATAGGGGAGGTATCCCAGAAGAAAGCCAACAGGCAGTAAAACAGGGGTTGGAACAGGCATCCAATGATTTCAAAGTGGAAATCACTACAGTAGCACCCAATGATAAAAGTAGCGTTTTGGAGCAACTGGAATTGATTGAAAAAGAAGTGAAAAATGGCGCAGATGCCATTTTAATTGAGCCCATTAAGAATCCCGAAATTGAGATGAAATTACAGGAAATCGAACAAAAAGTACCGGTGATTGAAGTGAATTCTGCGGTAAGCGACAAAAAGCAAAAAGAGGGCAACCGTATTCGTATTGATAATTATGAAATGGGCCAAAAATTAGGTCATGTAATATTAAAACGAGTAAAGCCGGGTGAGCAAGTGGTACTATTGAAATCAGACATGGAATACACGGATGTGGAAGAGCAGTATAAAGGGGTATCAGATGTTTTAACCAAACAAGGAATTGCAATAGAAGAAAGAAGCTGTATAGGTGAGGAAAGAGAACGAGAGATGAAGATACAGTCCATGATGCATAAGGGGAACGTGAACTATGTAGTGGCATTTGACAGCACGAATCTGGAATTGCTTGGAAAAGTAAAAAAAGAAAATGTGGCATTTAAAAATATTTTGATTTATGGAATGGGCAGAACTAATCAAATCATTGCATATATTGAAGAAGGAACGCTACAAGCCATTGGCGTGTCCAATGAGTACAGCGTGGGATATTTGAGCGCACAAAAGGCGGTGCAGCAGATTCGCGAACAAGATACGCAAGAGAATGAAATTGGATTTTCCATCATTGAGAAAGACAACTTATATACAACAGAGAATCAAAGACTGTTATTTCCATTTGTACAGTAGGAGGAATTACATGAGCAGGAAGATGATAAAAATAGTCGGTATGATTTTAACGGTAACAATGCTGTGCTCGTTAGGTGGCTGTCAGTCTAAAGAGGTTTCACAAACAGAAAACAAGGCGATAAAAATTGGAGTGGCGATTTATCGTGGAGATGATGCATTTATTTCCTCACTCTGTAGTTATTTGGAAGGACAGATTAAGGAGCAGGAAGAAAAAATTGGGCGAAAGATTATCGTAAACATGGTAGATGCAAAAAATAGCCAGAGTAGTCAAAATGACCAAGTGGATAATTTTATCAATAAGGGGTATGATGTGATTTGTGTCAACATGGTAGATAGAACTGCGGCAGCCGTAATTGTGGATAAGGCAAAAGAAGCAGAGATTCCTATTATTTTCTTTAATCGAGAGCCGGTAGAAGAGGATATGAGAATCTGGAGTCAGGAATATTATGTAGGAAGTGACGCACAAGAAGCGGGAACCATGGAAGGGCAGATGGTAGCCGATGCTTATAAGGAAAGCCCGCAAAGTTTTGATAAAAATGGAGATGGAAAGATCCAGTATGTGATGTTGGAAGGAGAACAGGTCCACCAAGATGCCTTAATCAGAACAGAGTACTCTGTGAAGACCATGACAAAAGAAGGCCTTGTCATGGAGAAATTAGCCAGCGGAACCGGGAATTGGATGAGATCACCGGCCTATGAAAAGATGTTATCATGGGTTCAACAATTTGGAACCCAGATTGAATTGGTGATTAGCAATAATGATGAAATGGCACTGGGCGCTATTGAGGCTTTGCGAGAAAAAAACATGCTGGAAAATGGTCCTAAAGTGGTGGGAATTGATGGCACCAAAGATGGATTAGAGGAAATTGTAAAAGGAGAAATGATGGGCACGGTAAAAAACGATGCCAAGGAACAAGCTCGTTCTATTTTAGAAATTGCCTGTGCTTGTGCAGAAAAAAAGGATCCGAGTGAGGTGGCATCCTATTTACGAGGACATTATGTAAGAGTTCCTCATTATGTCGTAACTTCAGAAAATGCAGCAGAAGTACTAAAACAATATTGAGAATTGTTATCAAAAATTTACTTGCAAATTGTCACCAGATTGCTATAATAAAGAGGAGACAATTTGGAGAACCTATTAAGAAACGAAAGGAAAGACAAGAATGAAAAAATTAACTGAACATGTTTCGTACGTAGGGGTGCAGAATCCTAGCATGCGGACTTTTGATATTATTATGAAAACAGGATACGGGTCTAGTTACAACAGCTATGTAGTTAGAGGAGAAAAAACTGCCGTAATTGAAACGGCACATGCGGATTATGGAAAAGAATTTTTAGCGAATATAGAAGAGATACTGCCGGCAGAAAAAGTGGATTATGTCATTTTAAATCATACAGAGCCGGATCATACGGGAAGTTTAGTGACACTGCTGGATGTGAATCCGGAGATAGAAGTATATGGAACAGTGGCGGCAATACGAAATGTGGAAGCAATTACCAATCGTAAGTTAAACAGTCATAGTGTGAAAACAGGGGAGATTCTTGATTTGGGTCAAGGCATTACGTTGGAATTTATTGTTTCACCAAACTTACATTGGCCGGATTCTATGTTTACTTATTTTGAAAAAGAGCAAGTTTTATTTAGTTGTGATGTATTTGGTTCTCATTATTGTGAACCGGAAGTGTTGGATTGTCATGTCAAAAAACCGGAACTCTTAAGAGGTGAACGAAAAAACTATTATGATTGTATTTTTAGTCCTTTCCAGAAATTTGTCAGGATGGGACTGGATCGAATCAAGGACAAGAAGATAGAACTGATTTGTCCCAGTCATGGACCGGTACTGAAGGAGTATTTGCAGGAAACGCTGGAAGATTATCGGAGTTGGTCTGCAACGAAACAAGAAGAAAAAAACATTGCAATTTTTTACGTGAGTGCATATGGTTATACAAAGAGCATGGCAGAGATCTTTGCCCGGGAATTCAAAAAGCAATCAATCACCGTTACGCAATATGATTTATCAGAAACCAGTCAGGAAGAAGCAGCAGAAGCACTTCATAAGGCAACGGCAGTTTTATTTGGCTCCCCTACGATTAATCAGGATGCATTGAAACCAATATGGGATCTTATTTCCTGCACCGATGCTATTCATGTAAGGACAGCTAAAACACCTGCACTGACATTTGGATCTTACGGATGGAGTGGAGAAGCATGCGGATATTTGGATGAACGGTTACGGACACTAAAATACAAGGTGGTTGGTGATGGAGTGACTTGCGTCTTTAAACCGGCACCGGAAGATGAAGCACGGATTCATCAGGCTGCGCAGGTAGTTCTAGATGCAATCAGTGAGTAAAGGAGAGATGCCAAGGTGGTCAATCAAGCAATTGAATTCGCTACAAAAGCCCATGCGGGACAGTTTCGAAAAGGAACAAAGCGTCCCTATATTGTACATCCCATAGAGGTAGGGGACATTGTCTCACAAATGACGAAAGATGAAGAAATTATTAGTGCTGCAATTCTTCATGATACTATTGAGGATTGTGAAGGAGTTACGGAAGAACTTTTGAGAGATTTATTTGGAAAAAGAGTGGCAGGGATGGTTAGTCAGGAAAGTGAAGATAAATCCAAGTCCTGGGAAGAACGAAAGGGAGCGACGATTGAAAATATCAAGAAAGCGCCCATAGAAGTACGGATGATTGGGTTGGCGGATAAGTTATCGAACATGAGAGATATCGACAGAGATTATCCGGTAGAAGGCGAAGAATTGTGGAAGCGTTTTCGGATGCAAAGTAAAGGTGCAATCGCATGGTATTACCGAGGCGTGAGAGATTCCTTGGAAAATACGTTCTTTGGAGAACCCGCATATGAAGAATATTGCCGACTGATTGAAAAGAATTTTGGAGAAGACGAAGAATGATGATAAAAGCACTTGTATTTGACATGGATGGACTTATATTTGATTCAGAGCGAATTGTACAGCGTACATGGGAAGCAGCAGGAGATGAAATGGGAATGCCCCATTTGGGGGAACATATTTACAACACGATCGGATTTAATCTTGCAAGTCGTACAAAGTATTTCAAGGAAAATGTCAAGGAAGATTTTCCAATGGAGGAATTTAGCCAGCGAACCAGAATGAAATTTCGAGAAATTGTGGATGCAGAAGGATTGACAGTCAAAAAAGGCGCAAGGGAACTGATTTTATTTGCAAAAAATGCAGGGTATCGGTTAGCAGTTGCCACTTCTTCCAGACGGGAGCATGCAACGAATATGTTTCGGGAAGCGAATCTATATGAATATTTTGATGGATTTGTATTTGGTGACATGGTACAGCATGCAAAGCCGGATCCGGAAATTTATCTGACTGCCTGCCAAATCATTGGCGTAGAGCCGAAATGTGCCATTGCATTAGAGGATGCACCGTCTGGAATACGTGCAGCAACGGCAGCAGGTATGAGAACTATTATGGTGCCCGATCTGGTACAACCTAGTGAAGAAATTAGCAAGATGCTTTGGCATCAAGTGACCAGTTTAGAAGAAGTGATTACATTATTAGAAAATGGAGAGGACTAGCAATTATGGAGATACTATTAGATACAGGAAATTTAGAGGATATAAAGAAATATAGTCGTATATATAACATTGTTGGAGTAACAACGAATCCAACTATTGTTTCTAGAGAACATACGGAGTTTTTCCCCTTACTTTACAAAATTAAAGAGATTATCGGAAACGGTCAACTCCATGTACAGGTTACAGCAGATACATGGGAAGAAATGGTAAAAGAAGCCAAATGTGTTTTAGGACAAATTGACAAAGACGTTTATATTAAGGTGCCAACTACTGAAATCGGTGTGCGGGCTATGAAAGAATTAAAGCAAAAGGGAGTCCATGTAACGGCTACGGCTATTTATACTCCACAACAAGCAATGGTGGCCGCATCAGTAGGGGCAGATTATGTAGCTCCTTATTTTAACCGAATGAACAATTTAAATGTAGATAGTGCAAAAGCTGTTGCTGATATTGCAAGACTTTATGACATTCATTCCCAACCAACAAAAATTTTAACAGCAAGTTTTAAAAATACCCAGCAGATTATGGAGGCCATGATGGCAGGCTCTCATGCAGTAACAGTTCCAGCAGAATTACTGACGGACATGGTGAAAAATGCAATTATTGACTTTGCAGTAGAGGGTTTTCATAAGGATTGGGTGGACACCTATGGGGACAAAAAAATATACGAATTATTGTAAAGGCGCAGAATAATGAAAAAATATATTATTGCACATGATTTAGGAACTTCTGGTGATAAAGCAACGCTTTTTACAGAAGAGGGTCAATTGGTGGCCAGCAGAACCAGTACTTATGAAGTGCATTTTTTCGGGCAAAATAGAGCAGAACAAGATCCGGAGGACTGGTGGAAAGCGGTTTGCAATACCACCTGGGAATTGTTGGAATATGTAAGTGCAGAAGAGATAGCGGTAGTGTCTTTTAGCGCACAAATGCAAGGCTGTCTGGTAGTAGATGTACAAGGAAAACCATTGCGGAACTCTATTATATGGGCAGATCAGAGGGCTGAAAAGGAAGCAGATATTTTGAAAGAACAAATCGGTGCAGCAAAAATGTATGAAATCACCGGTCATAGAGTCAGCCCGAGTTACAGCATTGAAAAATTGATGTGGATTAAGGAAAATGAGCGAAATATTTACGAAAAAACATATAAAATGTTGCAAGCAAAAGATTATATTATTTACAAGCTGACAGGGGTGTTTTTAACGGACTATTCGGATGCATCGGGAACCAATGCCATGGACCTGAAAAACCTTTGTTGGTCACAACAGATATTACAAGCAGCAGGAATTGACGAAGACAAACTTCCTGATATGAAGTATTCTACGGATATTGCAGGAAGGGTTACAGAAGCTGCGGCAAAAGAATGCGGACTCTTGGCTGGTACCAGAATCGTATGCGGTGGTGGAGACGGACCGTGTTCGGCAGTTGGCGCAGGGTGTGTAGAAGATGATGAGTGGTTTACCACCTTTGGAACCTCAGCATGGATTGGCGGTACAACCAAAAAACCGACTGGTGATGAGGAACAGATTGTATTTTGTTTTGCCCATGTGATTCCGAATCGATATATGCCCTGCGGTGCAATGCAGGCGGCAGGAAGTTCTTATTCCTACATTCGAAAAACACTTTGTGATGGAGAATCCTATGAAACACTCAATCGGATGATGGAAGAAGCAGCACCCGGATCAAATGATCTCTTCTTTCTGCCTTATCTATTGGGGGAGAGAAGCCCTAGGTGGAATCCAAATACCAGTGGTGCATTTATTGGAATCAAGCCAAAGCATGAAAAGAAAGAGTACCTTCGAGCAACCATAGAAGGGGTCGCTTATAATTTGGAATTGATACTGCAAGCCCACCGCAAGAAAAACAACATTGATCACATGATATTAACCGGTGGTGGTGCAAAAGGAGAAATTATTGCACATATTCTAAGCGATATTATGAATGTAACACTTTCCAGACCCGATCATGTCGAAGAGGCAACGTCCATAGGAGCGGCATTGGTGGCAGGAGTCGGAGTCGGGATATTTAAAGATTTTTCTGAGGTGAAGAAATTTTTGAAATTCAAGGATGAAATTTATCCCCAAATAAGCAATGTAGAAATCTATCAGAGAAAAAAAGTGGTATTTGATCATATTTATCAAGCACTTTGTCCTATTTATGAGGAAATGAAATAATGGAAAAGACCCCATTTCTAAAGTAATCACAAAAATTAGAGAACTGTTTGGAGTGAATGAGCTAAGTGATGGAATAAAAAAGTAGATAAAAGGTATTTTTTGTATCAAAAATGGAATAATAGCAGTGTAATACAAAAAGAACTTGCTAAACAAAGGTATTTGTAGTATCGTGTGTTTTGGTCGCTTTTTTGAAAGGAGAGATTATCATGAAACGCTTATCTCAGAAAAAAATGATAGAAATTGTAAAACAACTGAGAAAATCAAAAGATTTAACACAAGAACAGTTAAGTGTTGAAACAGGAATTAATAGGCAAATGATTGGAAGACTAGAAAAAAGTGAGTTTATGCCTTCTATTTCTCAATTAGAAAAATTAGCTGAAGTATTAGGATTTAATATTATTGATTTATATGTAGAAAATGAACCTATGATATATACTGCTTACCGCAGTTCCAGTATGTCTGAAGAAGAAAAAATTGGTGCCGACCATATGTTTGATATGATGATGGCTTCCAAACAGCAGCTTCTTATGAGAAAGGCGATGCTGAATGAGTAAGAGTAATTCCATTGTATTGAATGAACAGCAAATTTATGAAGTGAAAAAATTAGCGAAAGACACCAGACAAACGTTTGGAGTTCAGCCCAATGTCCCTATTGGAAGTGATATCAAATTAATCCTAGAGGAAAAAGATATGTTATTATGTGAATATCCTTTTCCAGATACCGAAGGAACGCATACTTACGGGAATATCACTTGGTTTAAGACGGATAATGATACTATTACTTTTATTGGTTTGAATACATCAAGTTATTATGATGAACAGATTTTTGCTCTTGCACATGAGATATATCATTATATAACAAAAACTGGGAAAGCATATACTCCAGATATGGATTATGAAGATATAACCATTGAAAAGCAAGCGGATAGATTCGCGGCAGAATTGTTGCTTCCGGCTGAAGCACTGAGTGCAATAGTATTTGAGACTTTTGGAGTATCAACAATGGTTGAAGTTGCTACAAGTAAAGTTGTTAGATTTATTGCAAGGATTCAGTGCGATTGGTGGTTACCATTTCAAGCAATTATTAATAGATTGAATGAAGAAAATATTATTAGTCCAGAACAGTATGAAGATTTTTATGGGCGTAATTGTCGTGCTGAAGATGGAATGTATAGAAGACTATTAAAGAATATTGATGGTGATATATCAGATTTGTTAAACAGAAAGACAAAAACTATTGGCGTGTCAAATAGAGTCATTGAAACTATTATCAGTAATTATGAAGATGGATTGATTGATGATGATGAGTTTGTTGGCATACTTAATATGTTTGAAAAAAAACCAGAGGACTTTGGTTTTGATATGAATGTTGAGTATGATGATGATTTGGAAGGCTTGTACGAAAGCGAGGATGCTAAATGAAGGTAGACACAAAAGAATGCAATCCAGCCTTTCAAAGTATCACGCAGGATCTCAGTCAGAAGATTTTTTTGGATGCTAATTTTTTTATGCCTCCGGACAGGAGCAAGACGACTAACGTGCGTCCATATTCTTTTGAAGACTTTAAACAGAATTGGCTTGTTTCACTTTTAAGTGAATTCGTAGAGCTATCGATGCATGAAGCAGTTTATGATGAACTTATATGCTATTTGTATAAGACTGGAAAGTACGATAATAAAGCATTAAGGGTTCTTTATAAATATCAGTATTATTTGACACCTAGAGATAAGAAAAACAATCCGGAATGGGGATCTTTTGTCGAACAAATGGATAAATTATATAATGAAAATATACAAAATACATGAGCGTCTATCAGTAATGGTAGGTGCTTTTATTTTCGAACAAGGGGCCCTGAATAGTTTCCAATAAAATAGTAAAATAGTTCCAAGGATGCAAAAATAATGCTAAATTGATAAAAAAATATCAAAAAATCAAAAAAACGTATTGAATTTTGAAAGAAAGACTATTTAGTAAAAAATTAAGAATGTTATAATAAAATCATCTTAAAAAAGAAAAGGGAGGTTAGCTATGAAGAATCAAATGGTAAAAAGAGTGTTATCAGTTGCAATGGTAGTTGCAATGACGGGAAGCTTGCTAGTAGGATGTGGACCAAAAAAAGAAGAAGCAAAAACCAAAACAGAAACTAAAAACACAAGTGGTAAATCGGTACCATCGGATGAATTTGATTGGAAAGCCTATGAAGGTACCACTATTGAAGTGCAGATGGTGCAGCACACGGCATCAGAGGCAATGGTTAAGAAATTGGAAGAGTTTGAAAAATTGACGGGAATTAAAGTCGAATATTCGATTACACCAGAAAGTAGTTATTTTGATAAAGTTTCTACTTCTTTAGCAAGCGGTTCGGGAAGTCCTGATTTGTTTATGTCAGGAGCATATCAATTATGGGACTATTCTTCAGCAGGCTATGTAGAAGATCTAAGTACATATTTAGAAGATCCATCCATGGTAACGGCAGAATATGCATTTGAAGATTTTGTACCAAGTGCTGTAAATGCTTTAAAATGGTCAGGTGTACCGGGAGATCCAGTAGGAAAAGGACAACAATTAGGGCTTCCGTTAGCATTTGAAGTATATACGATGGCATATAACAAACGAGCATTTGATGAAAAAGGGGTAAAAGTACCTACTACATATGATGAACTCCTTACAGCTTGTGATGCACTACAGGGTTGGAATGGAGATAATTCTTATTCAGTAGCAGTGCGAGGAGCACGTGACTGGGGAACTATTCATCCGGCATACATGAGTATGTACTCTGCATTTGGTGCCAAAGATTTTGAAATCAAAGATGACAAATTAGTTTCTAAAGTAAATTCAAAAGAAGCAGTAAAAATGACAGAATTTTTTGTAGATATGATTAAAAGGGGAGGAACAACCTCTTGGTCAAAATATACGTGGTATGATTGTGGTGTTGATTTAGGAACAGGAAACTGTGCAATGGTATTGGATGCGGATAATAATCCAGTACATCAAAATTGGGAAGGAGCTTCAGAAGAAGCAGGAAATATTGCATTTGCTCCACTTCCGGTAGCAAAAGAAGGAGATCCACAGATTTCAAACTATTGGACATGGTCAATGGCAATGAACTCAGCATCTAAAAATAAAGGTGCGGCATGGTATTATTTAATGTATTTCACAAGCAAAGAATTTGCTTCCTATGCGACATTAGAAGAAAATAGCCTTGATCCTGCACGTACATCTATTTGGGAATCAGAAGAATTTGCTAAAATGATGGAAGGGCAGCCAGGATATATTGATGCATTTAATAAAACAATAGAAGATACAACAATTCTCTTTACTCCGCAACCATATTTCTTTGAAACAACAACGGAGTGGGCAGCTACATTGCAAGATATTGTTGCTGGTGAGTATAAGACGGTTCAAGAGGGACTGGATCAATTAAAAACGAAAATGGATAAGGCAGTTGAGGATATCGATATCTCACAATATTAGGAAATTTGCTTTAGTGAAAATGAGAGGCTGTCGTATAGAAACGACAGCCTCTTTCTAAAAAAGTGAAATAAAGGAGGCTGCAAGGTGGCTAAAAAAGCAAAAAGCGGAGAAATTAATTATAATGAAGTCCCCGCACATATTAAGAGAAGACCATATTATATTATAGCACCGGGATTGATTATTTTGATTGGAATACTTATTCCCTTTATAACAGCAATTATACTTTCCTTTACAAATTATTCTTTTAGACTTCCTAAATTTAGTTTTGTTGGTCTAAAGAATTGGATTAATATGTTTACTGGAAAAGAGTTTTGGCATGCACTTTCTGTGACATTACGATATGGAATATTTGCAACTGCTACTCAAATGGTTTTAGGGACAGTAGTAGCCTTATTGCTTAAGAAGGATACTCGTTACAGCAGAATTTTAAAAGTATTATTTACATTTCCACTTATGGTTGCGCCGGCAATTGCAGTTCTAATATGGCAGTTAATGACATCTAATACAGTGGGAGTATTGGAAAAAGTATTAAATCTTGTAGGAGTTCAAAATTTTCCATGGGCTGCATCACATGGAACAGCGTTGTTTACGGCAGTGCTTATAGATACATGGGTAAATACATCTTTTGTGCTACTGTTAGTTTTAGCAGGAATTCAATCATTACCGAAATCACCCTTTGAGGCGGCATCCGTGGATGGGGCGAGCGGGTGGTTCACCTTTAAAACCCTAACCTTGCCAATGTTAAAACCTTTTATGTATATTGCATTACTATTTCGATTGATGGCATCATTACAAGAATTTGGAATTATATATGCGTTAACAAAAGGTGGACCTGGAGACACATTGATGAATCTTTCGTTAACAGGATATATTCAAGGGTTTACCTATCAAAAATTAGCAAGTGCACTTCCGTATTTATTAGTACTTTGGTTTATTATTAATAAAGCTGCGAAATTCCTTGTAAAGAGACAGCGGTATCTGGCAAAACAAGCCGCCGGGCAATAAAGGAGGAGAATTATGGACGAACAGGTAACACAACAATTGACAGATAGCAGAAAAAACAAAACACTTTTTAATGTATTAGAGCCAATTGGAAGAAATTTAGGGTTGACATTATTCGCAATGTTTGCACTTTTCCCATTGATATGGATGGTAGTATGTGCATTTAAATCCGATGCAGAAATGTATAATACTGTTTTTTGGTTTCATCCTACTTTAGAAAATTTTAAAGCAGTTCTAATTGGAACGGATTATTTCAAAGCATTTTTTCAAAATTTAGTAGTAGCAGGTGGAGCTGTAATTATTACAGTCATTGCAGGGGTGCCTTGTGCGTATGCGTTGGCTAGATATGATTTTAAGAAAAAAGAGGATGTGGCTTTTCAAATTTTATCCTTTAAATTTGCTCCTGAAATTATGGTGATTTTACCTATCTTCTTAATTTTTCAGAATATCGGGTTGTATGATACCTATTTTGGATTAATCTGGGTCTATCAGTTAATTACTATGCCATTGTTGATATGGGTTGTAAGAGGGTATTTTGAAGATATTAGTATTGAGGTGGAACAAGCGGCGCAGCTAGACGGTTATACGTGGTATGAAGTGTTTTTCAAAACGCTAATACCATTAATTAAACCGGGTCTTGTGGCATCGGGACTTTTAGCTTTCATTTTTGCGTGGAACAGCTTTACTTTTCCATTAATTTTAAGTGGATTTGAAATTCAAACAATTACAATCACAGCACTTCGGTATATTGCATCTGATACGGTTCATTATGGTCAAGTAGCAGTAGCATCAACGATAGCTGTATTACCAGAAGTGATTGTAGCACTATTTATACAGAAACACCTTGTGCGAGGACTGAGTTTTGGCGCTGTCAAAGGTTAATTGGAGGAAAGAAAATGGCTCAAATAGAACTTTGCAATATAACAAAAAAATATAAAGATACGGTGGCACTTGATAACATTAGCTTAACTATTAAAGACAATGAGTTCTTTGTTTTGTTTGGTCCCGCAGGGGCAGGGAAAACAACCTTGTTAAAAACAATTGCTGGAGCGGAATTTCCACAAGGTGGTTTAGT
This sequence comes from Lachnospiraceae bacterium, assembly GCA_036666555.1. GTDB lineage: Bacteria > Bacillota > Clostridia > Lachnospirales > Lachnospiraceae > UMGS1251. The sequence continues at coordinate 156,016 of JAVWVS010000001.1, forward strand.
CAAAATAGATGGGAAAATTGTAAATCATGTAGAATCAAAGGATAGAAATGTATCTATGGTATTTGAAAATTATGCATTATATCCAAACCTTACGGTGTATGACAATATTGCATCGCCTATGAGAAGTAAATTGTATAAAAAAGATGAAGAATATATCAAGGAGGCCATTGGAAAGGTGACTCAAATGATGAAAATCGGTCATCTGCTTGAACGAAAACCAAGCCAACTATCTAATGGGCAAAGGCAAAGAGTAGCATTGGGACGTTGCCTTGTGAGAAATCCAAATGTTTTTTTAATGGATGAACCCTTAGCTCATTTAGACGCTAAGCTCAGGCACTTTATGCGTGGGGAATTGAAAGAGATGCAAACATCTATCAGTTCAACTACCATTTATGTAACACACGACTACGTGGAAGCAATGTCATTAGCAGATAGAATAGCAGTGGTTAATCAAGGTCGGATTGTTCAAATTGGAACGGCACAAGAAATGTATTACACCCCTTGTAATGAATTTGTTGCTTGTCTATTTGGAGAACCGGAAATCAATATTATAAAAACAAAAATGAAAAAAAATAAACAAGGCATTGATTTCCAATTGGAGGAACAGAAAATTTGTTTGCATCCAATTGGGACATCAGCGGATATACTTGCTAATATTGGTCAGGAAGATATTCATATTGGAATCAGAGGAAATGATATCCGTTTTGAGTTTGAAAAACAAGGAGATGAGTGGTTAGAAGGAACTGTTTACGCAAATGAGCCGATTGGTAATAAAGTTATTATGACGGTAAGTTATGGGAAAGAGAAAATAGCTATTACATGTCCTAACAATACGGTTGCTAACATGGATCAAAAAGTATATTTTAAGCTCAATATGAAGAAAGCACTATATTTTGACGGCGCAACACAAGAGTTTATTACTCGCAATGATATAGAACGTTATACGGGAATAATAAAAAAATAAGAGAGGTGAAATCATATGGCTCAGCTTACACTGAAGGGGATACATAAACGTTATGACAATGATGGTAAAAAGTTATTTCAAAAGCAAAAAGTGAATGACTACGCTGTAAAAGATGTTTCCTATGTCTGTGAAGATGGTGAATTTATTGGAATATTAGGGCCATCAGGATGTGGCAAATCAACTACGCTGCGCATGGTAGCGGGACTGGAATCTATTACAAGTGGCGAAATGTATATAGGTGAAACTTTAATTAATAATTTAGAACCAAAAGATAGAAACATTGGTCTGGCTTTTGAAGATTATGCATTGTATCCGCCACTTACAGTATATGAAAATTTGGCATTTAACATGAGGGCAAAAAAGAAAAGTGATGAAGAGATTAAAAAGGCAATTGATTACGTCGCTCCCTTGATGAAAATAGACAATCTCCTAGAAATGAAACCGCCAGCTCTATCAGGAGGGCAAAAACAACGTGTAAATATAGCCAGAGCAATTGTACGACGCCCAGGATTATTACTATTAGATGAACCACTTAGTCATTTAGATGGGAAAATGCGACAACAGTTGCGACAGGAAATCAAAAGAATGCATCATGAAATTAAATGTACAACCATTATTGTGACGCATGATCAAATGGAAGCAATGTCCTTGGCAGACCGTATCATCATCATGAAGGATGGAGAAATTCAACAAATAGGGACTCCGTTGGAAGTATATGATGATCCGGCCAATGAATTTGTCGCAGGATTTATTGGAGAACCTCCAATGAACTTATTATCATCGCTAATTGTACAAAGAGGCGAAGATTTTATTTTCACTTTTGAATCTAGTAATTTAGAAGTATCTGTTCCAAAACGGTATCAAAAAGTAGTGAAGGATCAAATGAAAATCACATTAGGAGTACGTCCGGTGGATATTAGGATAGCGACAGAAAAAACGTTAGGTACTTATGTCCCCATTGCTATATATGAAAATTTGGGTGATGAAAGAAGAATTTCCGTTAGAGTGGGCGAAGCACTTCTTAGTATGACCACGGCAGAAGATGTGTACTATAATTCAGGAGAAGAAGTACAATTAGTATTTCATGAAGAAAGGACTCATTTATTTGCTCCCGATACAGGGGAGAGAATTAGAGGGTAAGGGGAAATTAAAAAGGGTGCACTTGGAAATGCGATATGTAAGGCGCTAGATACAGTATGGAATCAATTTGAGATATAGACAAATAAAATCAAAAAAAGAAAGGCGGTAAAACAATGGGAAATGTAGGAAGTACACCAAAAACAATGAGGGCACTAGTGGCATATGACAAAGATAACTATGTATTTGAGCGGGAGTATGCAACTCCAAAATGTGGTCCGGATGATATTATTATTAAAACAGAAGCTTGTGGAATTTGTGCAGGGGACTTAAAATGCAGTCATGGTGCAGCAATGTTCTGGGGCGATGAGACACAACCGGCATGGGTGAAACCACCATTTATTCCAGGACACGAATTCTTTGGACATATTGTGGAAATGGGAGAAAATGTAAAGGGATATCAATTGGGAGAGCGTATTATTGCAGACCAAATAGTTCCATGTGGGGAATGCAGATTTTGCAAAGATGGACATTATTGGATGTGTCAGCCACATAATATATTCGGATTTCAGCACACAAATAATGGTGGAATGGCTGAGTATGTAAAATTTCCGAAAACAGCTGTAATACATAGAGTTCCGGAGAAAATGTCAGTAGAGAATGCGTTGCTGATTGAACCTTATGGATGTTCCAAACATGCGGTAGATAGAGGAAATATTAGTAATGAAGATGTTGTGGTTATTTCTGGTGCAGGCACTTTGGGTCTGGGAATGGTGACTTATGCACGAATGAAGAATCCTAAAAAATTAATCGTGTTAGATATGATGGATGCTAGACTAGAAAAGGCAAAAGAATTTGGTGCCGATATGATATGGAATCCGGGCAAAGTAGATGTTGTACAGGAGATTTTAAAAATAACAGATGGTTATGGATGTGATGTGTACATTGAAGCTACTGGAAATCCAGCAAGCGTTATCCAAGGACTTAACATGGTGCGCAAATTGGGAACATTTGTTGAATTTAGTGTATTTGGTACTGCGACAACAGTAGATTGGTCTATTATAGGTGACCGTAAGGAATTGGATATTTTAGGAGCACATTTAAGCCCATATGCCTATCCTTTTGTAATTGAAAATATAGAGAATAAGACTTTAAAAACAGGAGGAGTGGTTTCGAACATGTTTCCAATAGAGGAATGGGAAAAAGGTTTTGAATATGCGACAGGAAAACATGGAGACTTCAAAATAGCACTTACGTTCTAAGAAAAACTTTACAAACCATCTATTGAGACCGATATATATTTATGATACAATTGGCATATGCATTAACGCGATGAAGGGGATGAGAGGATGCACCGTATTTTAATTGTGGATGATGAGTTTTTAGTTCGCTTAGGCTTAAAAACAACGATTGATTGGTCTGCTAATGGATATGTAATTGTAGGAGAGGCGTCCAATGGGAAAGAAGCACTTGATATGGTGCGGCGGCTTCAACCAGAAATTGTTCTGACAGATATAAAAATGCCAGTTATGGATGGGATAGAATTGATTACTGAAATGCGAAAAATTGATAAGGGTATTAAGGTAATTATTTTAAGTAATCATGATAATTTTCAGTATGCCAAGCAGGCAATGAAATTAGGTGTATCCCAATATATTCTCAAATCAGAAATCAATAAAGAAACGTTGCTTTCTACACTGGAATCTATTCGTCAAAATATGGTGATTGAAAAGCATGATGATCAAATTCATGACGATAAAGGTGAGGAATATCTTAAGAAAAATCTTCGCAAAGGGGCAATTAACAGTTGTGTCCCCATAGAAAGAATTGCAATTGCAGAAGAAGAAGTCTTTTGTAATCCACCTTACATAATGCTTAAGTATTTTTGCGACATTAGTATGATGAAAGAAGAAGCAATAGAAATGCTTCTTAAAACGATAGAAACGTTGATGAAAGAGGAGTTCCCAAATGCGATATTGCATTTGGGAATCTATCGTGTTCATTGTTATGTCACTGCTATATGTTCCGTAGGGGAGCTGGGACAGGAAATGGAAAGATATTTTGTGGAAAAAAGTGGTCATATTAGTAGAAGATTACAGTATTATTTTGCAATTCAACTCAAGGGAGGATGCAGTCAGATAGGTGATGTGTCACATATACCGAGGATGTTCCAAGAAGTGGAGGAAGCTAGACAGAGATGCTTTTTTGGTGATGCACAATTTTGTATATATGATGGAAAAGAACAAGAAAGAATGATGCGGACAAAACGCCCACATGTAAGTAATACAGTAATATCGCAATTAATTCATGATAAAAATCAAGAAGGGATACAAGAATACATTAGTAAAATTTTCAGCAGTCTTAAGGTAATAAAGTGTTATGCTTATGTTGAACATAGCTTTATATCACTATTGTCAATTGCAAGAGAGCATGTGGAAAAACTTAAGGGGATGTCAAACTGTAATTTAATTAATAAGCTGGAATATGACAGCTTATATTCTCTCACGTCCATAGATGATGTGGAAAAATACATAAGTGACATATATGAAACATTACTCATTACGGATAATTTGGAAAAAGATAATTACAGTATCAGTGTGAAAAAGTGTATTGCTTATATCAAGGAACATTATGCAGAAGAACTTACATTGGAAGAGGTTGCAGAATGTGCACAGATTAGTAAAAGTTATTTGTCGATGCTATTTAAACAGGAGACAGGAATCAATTTTGTGAATTATTTGAATCAATATCGAGTAGAAGAAGCGAAGAAAATTTTAATTACAACTAACTTGAAAATATATGAAATTGCTGAAAAAGTAGGCTTTTATAGTCCTTATTATTTTAGTAAGGTATTTAAGGAAGTTACAAAAATGTATTGCAAAGAATATAAAGATAAGTATTATACAGGGAGTGAACTGGAGGGAGTATGAAAAAGCATAAATCCATTTCTGTAAAAATATTTATAGAAATATTGTCTTTATCTTTATTGATTCTATTTATTATTGGTATGACTGCAGACAGAGAATACAAAAAATTGTTTGAAGATAGAGAAATACAATATCATTTAAAAATTACAAATAATACGAAAGAGCAGTTTAATATTTTAATTGACATGGCGGATGATACTATGTATGCTTTGACAAAAAATGAAACTATTTTGCAGGCGCTTGCACAAGGAACAACGGAAGATGCAACAAAAACGGTGGAAAGCTTAATCGAAAATGTCAAAGAAATTAATAGCAATATTAATGGGGTGCATATCTTGGGTGTGAATGGATATAGATGCTCTACAACTTCTGGATTTGCAAAAGGGGAACAAGAAAATTTTTATAAGCAATATTTGGCACAATATCAATGCAATATAAAAAGAAGCGGTGTTTGGACGGATTTGCATACAACGGGAGATAACCAATATTTGAGTAGCACATCGTATATTTGCCCAGTGTTTAATAGTAATACGAAGGAATTATATGGAATTATAGCCCTAGACATATCCTATGAAAGTATCCACAAACTATTCACCACATCTTCCATTCATACGAAAGATCGGGCAGTCATTGTAAACGAGGATGGTAAAATCCTATTACAATACCCCTTGGCTACAAGTTATGATGAAATACTGGAAAAATATCCAGAGGTGCTGAAAAAAAATGTTACGATGGAAACAAAATTGTACAAAAAGGATGTTATTATTGTTTCAGAAAAGATTGATGTAGCCGATTGGAGAATTATTAGATTTGTATTTAAGGAAGATGTAACGAGGGGATTTCAGGAAATATTTAAAGACTTTAATGTTTTAATCATTATCACGCTACTGATTGCAATTTTATATACAACGATTCTCACTAATTCTATGACGAAGCCGATTAAGGAATTGTCTAATATATGTAATCGCATTAAGGAAGGTGATTTCACGGCACATGTAAAAGTCTCGAGAGATGATGAATTTGGTCAATTAGGCAATACATTTAATGGAATGATTTTACAAATTAACACTTCCTTTGACAAAGAACGAACTGCACAGAAAAGAAAATCGGAAATGGAATTTCAGATATTACAAGCTCAGATTAATCCACATTTCTTATATAACACTCTAGATTCAATTAAATGGCTTGCAGTTATGCAGGGAGTGGAGAATATAGCGGAAATGAGCATAGCACTTATAAATTTGCTTAAATATAATCTAGGAAAAGGAGAAGGGAAAATCACTCTTAAAGAAGAAGTGGAAAGTGTGAAAAATTATATTGTCATACAAAAATATCGATACAGTGACCTGTTTGAATTTACAACCAGCATAGATGAGGATGCGTTGAATTGTCAGGTGCTTAGATTTATATTGCAGCCATTAGTTGAAAATTGTATTATTCATGGGTTTAATGAAGAAAAAACAAATTATAGGATTCACATTGCAGCAAAGATTTTTGATGACAAGCTACACATTAAAGTGATTGACAATGGCTCGGGGATGAATGAGGAGTGTAAATTACAACTCAATCAAGGAAATATAAAAACGACGAGATTTAGTAATATTGGAATTAACAATATACGAGAGAGAATTAAACTCTATTTTGGAGAAGAATATGATTTGATTTTTGACAGTAAAAGTGATGTAGCAACCATCGCAGAAATCATACTTCCATTTCATTAGGCACAATATTAAAAAGTCAATTAGGAGGAAATGCAAATGACTACACAACAAGAAGATGTAAAAAGCAAGATTATAAAGG
>JAVWVS010000002.1:0-133777 GCA_036666555.1 Lachnospiraceae bacterium
CCAGTGATTAATAGTATTTTGTTTTCAAACATTTTATTTTCTCCATTTCATATTTTATATCCTTTTACTCTTTCGTTCTTTTAATATTGTAGAAAGGCTATCATATTTATTAATCTTTAATATCTTTTTCAACACATTTCCTATTTTCAACATAATTCTCCCTCGCAAGGGCCATAAAATTATTTTCCCTATTTTCATCTCATACGTATGATCTGCTAAAACTATTTTTGGATGTTTGAGTGGGAATTGTATTGGCTTTGATTCCATACCGCAAAATCTTCTAGTCATTTCGCTATTAAATGAATTACCACCATGTTCAGAATAAATGTCAACGCCAATATTTTTTATTAAATTTTTAGAGGGTGATATTCCATACATCCCATTAATTCTGAGAGAAAATGCCATTTGAAAATCCCATGATGCTTGTTTATTATGTTCCATTTTATACTTAGTAGAAGCAATTGATTGAAACTGTTGTTTGAATAATGATTTATTTTCATACGTATATTTTAGTTGTTTCTTATAATAATTATCAAACATTGATAATTCCCCATCATAATATTTTGAAAATTTTTCACTCCATGAGGCCCAACCACAAGGCAATAAATGTTTTGTAAACATATAACTAGAATTATCTTCCGGAATAAATTCTGTTAAATAGTTAGTACCATTAACCCACATTATTCTCTCATCGTTTTCATATTTCACAAGAAGCTCCTTGCAATATTCAAAAAAAGTTATTTCTGGTAAATTATCATCCTCTAAAAATATTGCCTTTTCTTCCATCGTAAAAACCCATTTTGCTCCTTGTCCTATTCTATCATAAATTCCTCTATTTTTATCAGCATAATTTTTAACTATCTGACAGTTCCAAGTAATATTTGACTCAACTTCTTCTCTACATTTTTTTACTAAAATTTCCTCTTCTTCGTTTCGGGGTCCATCGGCAATTAAGTATATTTTTTTAGGAGCTATCTTTTTAATACGCTCTAATATTACTTTAATAGTATCATATCTTTTAAAAATAAATAAAACTACTGGTATATTAAACTCTTCCATCTTGTCCTCCTTTATTTTACTTATCTAGCAGTTCTTTTAGCGACAATGAAAACTTACGATAATCCAAACAATCATTTTTTTTAAGATTTTGATGAATATTCATTAATTCTTTTTTACTATATTGCATAGCTTGTTTTATTGCTTGTTTTAATGAATCTTTTGAAAATTTTTCTACTAAAATTCCTGTTTCCCCTTCTATAATATAATCAGCAACATTGCTTGATGGTGTGGTAATTACAGGAGTTCCACATCCAAAACTCTCACTAAACTTTGTTGGAAAACCAGCCCTTGTGATTCGATTATCATTTCTAGCAATAACTGAAAAATCACACAAAGCAATCATATCAAGACATTCTATATGTGAAATAATACCAAGATGTTTGACTCGTTTTTCATAATACATATTGTTACATAAATTTATCTTTTCATTTTTAATAATATTTTCATCAAATCCTGCCATTATTAATTTACATCGATATCCTTCTTCATTTAATTCAATTACTGATTCTATTAGCCAATCAATTCTTTCTTTATCAAAATTAAACCCTGGATTACCAGCATATCCAAGTGTGAATATATCATTCCCTTTATATTTATTAACACGCCCCCACTTAATATCATCAATATCAATTGTACCAGGTATTACAATTATATTTGATACTTTATCTTTAAAATAATTTTTTAAATAACTGCTTATACAAATCATATTCTCGAATTTTGGATAAAGACACTTCATTCTAATATTGGTATCTAAATTTTTAGCAATCTTCATCGGAAAAGGCAATCGAGATTTACCATACCATTCAACAGAATCAGCAATTAGTTTAATATTATGATTTTTACAAAACATTCTCAATCTAAATAAAGCAGTAACCTCATAATCCATTGCAATTATAGAATGTATCCTATCAATTCCATATATTTTCATAATCTTAATAAATGGTTTGATAGTTGTCATTCTAATCAGCCATTCAGTAATTGATTCCGGATATTTAACAGCATAACAATCAATTCCACTATATTGTTTTTTTGTATCTTCAATTGGTGTCTTTTGCTCAATATCATTATCTAAGCCAATTACAACAGGTTTTTTATGTATATCAATCAATGACTTACAAATTGCGGTAGCACGTTGTGCTGCAGCATTTTTATCAGGCATAATCATTGCATCTATATATAGTACTATATCTTTTTTCATTAAAATCCTCAAACTTTCTTTCTATACCAATTTCTCAATTTTTTTCTTATTTTTTTTGGAAAATATGCGGTGATTTCTTTCATTTTTAATTTAATTTTTCTTTTTAGTGGAAATTTTCTTCTATATTTTGTCATTACCTTTTTAATATCACTTCCATGTTTCAAATCATTTATTGCACTAAAATTAATATTATTATAATCACGAGTACTTTGGTTATTAATACAATCTATTATATTTTCCTCATCAAATATTTTTATTACTCCTTGTTCCTCGAGTTTTTTTATTATACTTTCACCTATATCTGATAACGATAAAACTGCAGATACCCCATCTTTATTATCCTGATATTTTTTCCCCCATAAATCTCCCAATCGAATATCTGCACAAGATCTTTCTTTTCTTACAACGCAGCTGTTACATGAAGGATTTAGTAAAACATTATCAAAAAAGGCCTTATAAAACAAATCATATTCACTTGACTTTTCATATATTTTATCAACTGAAGTCACTTTCATAGTAAAATCATGCCAACCATTAACTTTGCTTCGAAAAACGATATTGTTTAAATTATTAATTCCATGCCTTTTTTTAAGCCAATCTAAATAATTGTTCCATACCAAATAAGAAGGTATCCCATGACAAAACAAATCAATCGTTATTAATTCATTATTAAGTTTATTCTCACTAAAACTTTTCTTTATTCCTAATATTTGACATGGAGTTGCAAATATCATGAATTTGCTAGCTTTATTATCTTTAGCAATTTCAATGATTTTCTTAAAGCAGTCACCTGTTATGGCTTGTATATATTTCGACCCTTTTGTTTGTTCCAGTGTAGTATTATCAACAATTATTGTTTTTGCTATATTTAGCTCATAATCATAAATCACACCTGAAATAATATAATGATTCTCTAATCCATATTTAGCTAATTCATATGCTATCCCACCCGAAGTACATGTTTTTAAAGTATCATCATTATTCGTCTGCGCAGAATATAATTTTCCATTTTTCAGTAATTTACCAGATTCTTCTACTTTCAGGAATTTATAGCATACTTTTTTGCACAGTCCACAATTAGTACATTTGTCACTATTTACTAATGGTGTATAAAATCCGTCTTCATTAATTTGATAAGAAATGGATTCGGTCGGACAAATTGTAGCACATGCACCACAGCCAGAACATGGTTTCATACTATTCATAATAGATTTATCCATGGATATTCACCTTCTTTCTTACATTTTTCTTTCTTATACCTCTTTTGTCTGAAAACTAGGATTGCATTTTTATATTAATTTCTTTTTCAGTGAAACTAATTGCAAAATCAAGGATGGAATCATCAACATTGTATTAATCCATACTATACATATCCAAGAATTAAAATAATAAGATGCAAAGATTGCTATTGGTATTTTTAGCAGTGCCGCAATTGTATTACCTACCATTTGTGGCTTTAAATCATTTATTCCATTTGCAATACATGTTATTGAAGATGTCATTATCATAACACTAGAAAATATTGCAAATGATAATGCATAGATCACATTACTTTTAATATTAGCAGAACCAACTATTATTTTAATGATAAACGGAAAAATAGGTATAATTATAAAACATAGTCCACAAACAAAAATTCCAAGTGCATTTAAATATTTATATATTTTTGAAATTTTCAATATGTTTTTTTTGTTATATTCATTGGATACTGAAGACCAAACAGGGTTTGTAATAATAGAAAAAAATGAAACAAATAACATAAATACACGATTATATACATTGTATTCTACTACATATTCTGGTCCATATAGTCTTGTAATAATCAAATCATTTGTAGAGTTTAACACAAGTAAAGTTATCTGAACCCAAAAAAACATGTATCCTAATTTCAAAATTTTTAAAGCAAACTCTTTATCATATGCTCTAAAGGATGGTTTTGCTCTTTTTAATTTTTTCTTAAATATTATAATTGTAGTAAGAATTATTGGTAGATTCAACGTCATTATTTGTACCGATGATAAAACAATTAAGGAACTAGATATGCTTTTCCCCTTAAACAAAATAGCAAATACAAGTATTAGACTATTTGATATCAATGAAATCAAATTTGCAATTGCATTTTTTTGTAAAGCATATAAGATAGAGAAAATCAATTTCAGCCAAAAATATAACATCAAACCAACAAAGGACATTTGTATTGTACATATCAATACCTTTGCCGGAATAATCTCGGGTGAAATATTTAAGAAGTTATTCCAATTAACCATCTGAATTATCTTAGTTCCGAGTATTGAAATGATTAACGAAATAATCCCTAATACTATATATGCTGATGAAATACATTTTTTTTGCATCTTAAAATCATTAAGAATAATATACTTAGTAAGGGTATTTCTTAATCCATTCCCTATACCCATATCAAAAGTTAATACCCAATTCAATATTGACTGAATTGCAAGCCAAATCCCCAATACTTGTTGATTTTCAAAATAATTTAAATAAACAGTAACTGTAACTAAATTAACTACCAAAGAGAATCCTTTAATAAAAAATGTTCCTAATATATTACCAAATAAAATTTTATTGTCCCTCATTTTAACAATGTGTGTTTTTATATTCAAAAGACCCCTCCTTTCTAGTAATTTGCTTAGCAGAAAAAAAATCTCGAATAAAATAAAAACTTATTATCCATGTAATAGTAAAAAACATATGGGGTTCCTTATTTATAATTGAAAAGAACACAACAAAAACTATGATTCTAGAAATAACATTCCATCTCTTATAAAATAATATCCCTGCGCCCTGAAATATTGTTACTAAGACACCTATAATTCCAAATGAAGCCATAAGGTATGTTGTGGTAGAGGTTTGTGATATATTAGCACTGGAATATAACTTTCCCACCTGATCCAGTCCTACACCTAATATTGGATGTTCCATAAAAATTTCAAAATTTACAAATGGAGATTCTGCCCTCATTGTTGATGATGCAGTCTCATTTACTAATTTACTAAAGACTCGAGGTTGTGATTCTAATAAATAGTTAAAAATATCGTTAATATTCATAAAAATACAAGCAATTATTCCACCAAGGATAAAAAGTAAAACTATTTTTCTAATTGTTATTTTTTTAATTGTTTTTACAAATAATAAACATAGTGCTAATATATAAAGCAAATAAGCTGCGGTAGATTGAGACGTAAAAACAGTGACTGATAAAATTATAATATCAAACACTTGAACTTTATTATTATCAAGTATGCTAAACATAATTGCCAATACTAGAAATGAGCCGAAAATGCCTGGTTCCCAAAAGCATCCCATATTTCTTCCGCCAGCCTTTCCTACTATATCAAAAAACAGCAGTGCATTATAATATTTTATTCCTGTTACGTTTGTAATAATCGGAAGTGGTGGAAACGGATTTATATAAACGAAATACACATGACCTACTAAAGAAATAACGGCTATAATTACCATTGCTTTAACAAAATTTTTTCGGAATACTTCAAAGTTATACACTCTCACAATTACTAGTGAAAAAAATATGACCAATAAAAATTTCAATATGTAAGAAACACTTCCACCCAAAATAAGTATTAAAGCAAAAGCCCATGTGAACAATAATAAGAATTCAATTAATAGATAGATATCTAAATTGATTTTCTTATACAACACACAAAAAAAATATATAAGTATTGGTATAATTAGCAAAAAATGGTATTTATTTCCAGCAATAGTATTTAATGCATGTCCTGTTGTTAAAAACATGAGTATAAATAGCAAAAAATTAATTTTAATATTTCTATTTACATTATAGTTAAAACTCATTTTTTTCTCGCTCTCTATCCGTTTTAGTAAATTCTGTAAAACTATCTATAACTTGCTTTGGAAAGACAAACCATTACACAGATACCATATTCTATACATACATTATTACTATTAGCAATTAACTGTTTCATCTTTTTCACATAATGATAATGCATGTTCCAGATAATTATTTGAATGTTCTCTCATTTCCTTTATTTTTCTGTTCAATTCCCTGAAATCAATTTGTTGTTCGAATATATCCGACAAATAATTCAAATCAAATATTTTTATCTGCCTATTAGATAGCCCTGTCCTTTTTAACATATCAACTAATTTATTACTGTTTAAGCTTCTCACATAAACTGCCATTGGTCTATTTGTAATAGACGATAATACTAATCCATGGAATGTATCTGTAATAACACATTCTGCTCTTCGAAAATATTCTAGCCATTCCAAACAATTACATGATATGTTTTTATCACACCAAGCATGGTAAGTTCCCACTGAAACTGTTATTAAATGCTTTTTTTGCGCAAATTGTTTTATTGCAGCAATTTCATTATCTGCAATCATAAATCTATCCATGGAATAAAGTAATAAATATTTTTTTAAAGGTCTAACACTTACTTTCATTTTTTCAAAATCATATAAGATAACAGGATCACATACAATTTCCGGAGAATTTTCCGTTAATAATTTAACTAAGTCTGCACTATGCTCATCCCTTACTGAAAGAGCAAAAAACTGTCTTAATCCTGAACTGATTACATTTTCACAATGATGTTTTTTCAATGTATGCATATCGGTTTGACCAAATGATGCAGCATACGAAATCACCTTGTTTGTAAGAAGTCCATGTCCAAACATCATTATATTAATTCCTACTGGAATACTAAATACTTCATCACTGCCCACTATTACACTTTCTGCATTAGATTCAGAATAAAACTCTTGTTTAAAATTGTAACTTCTAAATCTCTTGTTTTTCTTGAATTTTTTATAATTAAACCATGTCAAACCCAAACCTTTTTTAATTAAATAATTTGATATAATGTATGGTATTGATTTTATTGTAATTTGATTTTTTAACTTTTCTTTACAATTAAAATCATAATTTTTATTATATTCTAATACTATTGGTTCATGTCCCATCTGCTCTATTTGGTTATACAATGCATATAACTGTAGTTGTGCTCCCATATTATTTACATCATAGTGTGTTAATATCCCAATTTTCATTATTATAACTATCCTCCCATAATAACATTTTTAAAATTCATCAAATTAGTTGTTACAATTTCTTTTTTACTTTTATAAATTAACTTGTCATAATCATTTTTTGTTTCTTTATACATCCAATAATCTTTCATTTAAATAAAAGAGATATGGAATATAAATAATAATAGCCTTGTTTTTCTTCCTAACTTATTTTCTAGTTCTAGTCTCTCATATAATATTTACTTATCTATATGCTCTATATCAATGGGCACTAGTATGGATTGTTATCGTAATTAATTATACTACGTATAGTTTTCGCTTCAAATATTATCAATTTATAGCCCCAGAGCGATATCAGCTACCTAATACATTTTCATATATCTTTATAATTTCTTTTTTCACTTCCACAATATCATATTTCTTAATTTTTTCCATATTAAATATTGACATTTTTGTTTGTACATCTGGATTATTTACTAAATCTAATATAGCCTGCTTAAACTCATCCACTTCATACGGATTGCATAAATAGCCACCTTTTTTATCTTCAATAAGATCACTATTCCCTCTTATTTTTGAAACAATACAAGGTAGTCCACTTGCCATAGCTTCCATTAATGATCTTGGCAACCCTTCTCTGAAAGTAGTAAATAAAAAAGCATCTGAAATCTGCAGTAACTCCTTGATATCTGTTCTATACCCCAAAAAATGAATTTGATTTGATACTCTAAGTTCAAGCGCCAATTTTTCTAAACTTCTCAATTCAGGACCTTGACCACATATAAGTAAATGTATATCTGTTTTCCCCAATTCTGATATAGTTTTTATAGCCATTGCATGATTTTTATTTTTAACTAAATCGCCTACAGAAATCAATACCTTATCACTACCTTTACAACCTACAGATTCTCTTAATTTTATTTTATTAAATTCTTTTTTGGAAAAAGTTTTCGTATCAATACCTACTCCATTAATGAAATATACGTGTCCATCCTTTTTTAATTTAAAGGTTTGTGCCGTTTTATAATCTTCTTGGTTCATAGTAATAATAGCATCCGTCCAAGTTGCCATTATCTTTTCTGCCCACATAAATAAGGTTCGATTAATTAATGGAGCACCTTTGTAAAAATGAAATCCATGAACTGTATATATCACTTTCTTTATTTTTGCTTTTTTTCCGCATATCCTACCAATCAAACCTCCAATTGGTGTATTACAATGAATAACCTCAATTTTTTCATTTTTTAATAACTTCATTAAATTTCTGTATGCAATATAATTACTTCTTAAATCAAATAAATTTCGATAAATATGTTCATCATATAACTTTATATCCATATCAGAATTCAATTCTTCTGGCTTGCTTCTATTAACACCATAATAAATTTCATAACCCATTTTATTTGCTGCTTCTAAACATGGCAATGAGTAGTTTGTCAATTTGATTTTCTCTCTACTGTTTCTTTCTTGCTTTGTAGGTTTGAAACCATTAGCAATAAACACATATTTCTTCATCTTCTAACTCCTTAACTACACTTTTTAATGGTTTTTTAAATTTCCCCAGATGTGCAAAAAGCTCTTGTCATCTGTTCTACTAACTCATGTCCATCCTCAAAATCAGGTCATTCTATCAATAGCTAAAATATTCTGTGGATTATAAAAATCATAATCATTTCTGTCCAAGGTTATCACTCTATTAAACATTCCAAATATTGATTCATATTGTTTCTTTCCTTTTACTGAATCAGCTAGATATAAAACATATTTAGCTAAAGGAAACACTGCTTTTAGAATGTTCATTACCTGGACATCCGTCATAGTACCACCATTAAAAAAGATCATTCTATTTATCTTAATATTACTATTTTTTCAGCACCCCATTTTTCAAAGCTTATAGTTTTAAAGTCTCATGCCGCCGTTAACCTCTATCACGCTATCTGTGATATACGAAGACATCTCACTCAATAAAAATAGAACTGCTGACGCAATCTCTTCAGGTTGTCCCAAACGTTTTAACATTTTAAAATATTTTTTGTTTTTACTTAATTATATCTTTTTGAAATACGTAATCACTATCATAAATTGATAATCCTAATTTTGCCCAAGCTTTTTGCATTGCAATATTATCAATCTGCGTGCCTATAAGCACTCCTTCAACACGATTGGAATACTTCTCTTGAATATATTTAAATCCTGTATATATCATACTTGTACAAACACCAATTCCTCGATATTTATTTGACACTGCCACCAGCACCAATTGACCATATTTTCTATTTTCATATATCTTTACCGTTGTAAAGCCAACTGGTTCGTCTTTATAATATGCTACGATGGTCTTATCCGCTAATCCATTTACTGAATTTTCAAACCATTTTTCATAATACTCATCGCATAATGCATTATCTAAAGATGGATCTGAGTGAAATCGGTCAATTTTAAAAGATTCCTTAGCTATTTTTTTTAATGCTTTCATATCTGCTTCTTTACAATCACCCAACTCACAAACATGTGATATCTCTGGTAATTTATTTTTGCGAAAATCATATAAGCATGTAATCAATGTATCCGCCAACATAAAATTTTGTTCAATGGCACCTTTGACTAAATCTTTCTCGTTAGTTCTTATTTTAAATGTCAGATGTTCATACTCTTCTTTTTTCGCATCTAAAATTAGCTGTGCGAAAATATCTTGTGTACTTTTTTGTTTTTCTTTCTCTCCAAGTGCACTACTGTATACATTCCCCATTTTCTTTCCGAAATGTAAAGAATTCCACTCATCTTTTTCAATCAATAATTTGTAATTCAAAAAGCACCCTCCTTCCTTTGCATCTACTCATTTCTATAAATATTCTTATGAAATAGTATAGTAGTCACTGTCTTAACAAAGATTTTTATATCGAGAAGAAATGATATATGCTTTACATAATACACATCTTGTTTATATCTATCTTCTAAGCTCACATTATTTCTATAGTAAGCTTGGCTATATCCTGTAATTCCAGGTAAAACATCTAGTTTTTGTTTTTGGAAGCTTGTAAGTTTTTTTATCCCATCTGGCAAATCTGGTCTAGGTCCAATCAAACTCATATCACCCTTCAACACATTGAGCAATTGTGGTGTCTCATCAATGCTTGTTTTTCGAATGAATTTTCCTATCCTTGTCAAACGCAAATCTTCTTCTGAATTATAAGTAGTTCCATCTTCATTTCTAATGTCTTCTGCGTTCATCTTCATAGAGCGAAATTTATACATTTTATACAATTTTCCGTTTTTCCCCAAGCGCAAGGCATTGTAAAACGGATTCCCTCTATCTTCAAAATAAATCAGTGGTATAATAATAACACATAATAAAAACCAAAACGGAAGTGCTATTATACAAATCATGACGTCTGAAATTCTCTTGATATGTCTTTTATACATATTTCCCCACCCCATCTAATAGTTATCTTTTGTTTTTCTCATGCTTGCAATAACATACATAATGTCTTTTCTTCTTTTTAGGAAGTGTCTGCATCCGACGTTCACTTTCTTTTCAAATACTTAAGATGACCTTTTAGTTCTGTCCGGTGTCGATGTATCCACAATAATGTAATCACATAACCACCACAGCGTTTCGCTGAACATTCTTTTGCCTAACAGCTCTGTCGGAGTGGGTGGCACCTTTCCTGCAAAGATTTATCTAATAGTTATCTTTTATTTTCCTCATGTTTGCAATAACATACTCAACCTCTTCATCCCTTAACCTCGTATGTAACGGCAAGGTAATTTCATTCTCAAATTGATGGTATGCATTCGGATAGTCTTCTATAGCAAAGCCCAGCTTCCGGTAAGCCGTCATCATGGGCAGTGGTTTATAATGGACATTGGTTGCCACACCCTGCTCTGCCATTTTCAGAATCATTTCGTTTCTTTGCTGGCATTTGATATTCGGAATGCGAGTAAGATAAAGATGTCCGCTGGATTGATTCTTGCCACTATCATGACTTAAGGTGAGAATGCCAAGTGGTTTCAATGCTTCATCATATTGACGAATGATGTCTTTTCTTCTTGTTAGCATCTTCGGATATCGTTCTAGTTGTGCCAGTCCAATTCCTGCCATAATATCCGTCATGTTACATTTATATGCGGGAGAGATCACATCATATTCCCAAGCTCCCAGCTGGGTCTTTGCAAAAGCATCCTTGGATTGTCCATGCAAGGAAAGTAGCATAAACTCATGATACAGTTTCTCATCATCGATTCCAGGGATTGGATTCCAAGTTAGAGCACCACCCTCAGCAGTCGTTAGATTCTTCACTGCATGAAAGGAAAAGCTGGTAAAATCTGCCACTTCCCCACACATCTTGCCATTTTGCTGTGCGCCAAAAGCGTGGGCGCCATCTGTGATAATGGCAATTCTTCCAATTGCTTCTTGTATCTTGGTCGTTGGCTGGAATTTTTCTTTTTGCTGCTCTAGGATTTGAAAAAGACGTTCATAGTCACACATCACTCCGCCTAAATCCACAGGAATAATTGCCTTTGTCTTCTTCGTAATTGCTTGTTCCAATTGGTCATAATCCATTTCAAAACTATCTTTTGCAGTGTCTACCAATACGATTTTTGCTCCCACATGATAGATGGGACTGGCGGATGCTGTATAGGTATAAGCAGAAGTAATGACTTCATCCCCTTCTCCAATGCCCAATACACGAAGAATCATTTCCATACAAGCGGTTGCCGAATTCAAGCAAACTGCTTTACTGGTATGACAGTATTCCGCTATCTTCTGTTCAAATAATTTTGTCTTTGGTCCGGTAGTAATCCAGCCACTTTTCAGCGTATCAGTCACGGAATCTATTTCTAACGGACTCATATCCGGTGGACTAAAAGGAATATTTATTTTTTGTTCGTATACACCCATTTTTCTCTCTTCTTTCTCGGAATCTCGTTATCCGTTACTTTCCTTCACATACGTAGGTACCATCTCCGCCACCAGCTCTCGGATGTCTTCCCGCTCCGCTTTCGCCGCCTCATTTAACCGCATCAGCTGCCGCAGGAATGCTTCATCATCCATGGCAATGGGTTCCCCGATATGAATCAACTCATTTTCCGTATCCTTCATGCCCTCTTCTGCCATCAACAGTTCCTCATATAGCTTTTCTCCCGGGCGAAGTCCCGTATATTGGATGTTGATATCTACATCCGGTTCATACCCGGATAGGCGAATCAGGTTCCGCGCCATATCATCGATCTTCACCGGGTCTCCCATGTCAAAGATGAAGATTTCTCCCCCTTTGGCATAGTAAGATGCCTGTAGTACCAAAGATACCGCTTCTGGAATGGTCATAAAATACCGGATAATATTGGGATCGGTAACCGTGACCGGTCCCCCTTCTGCAATCTGCTTTTTAAACAGTGGAATCACACTGCCATTACTGCCCAGTACATTGCCGAACCGTACCGCTACGAATTCCGTATCCGACTTTCGGTTCATCATCTGTACCACCATCTCACACAACCGTTTCGATGCCCCCATAATATTGGTCGGGTTTACTGCCTTATCCGTGGAAATCAATACGAATCGCTTCACATGATTCTGGGCCGCTGCAACTGCTAACTTATAAGTTCCAAACACATTGTTCTTAATGGCTTCATTGGGACTGTCCTCCATCAGTGGCACATGTTTATGTGCCGCTGCATGGTAGATCACATCCGGTTGATATTTCTTCAGTATTGCTTGCACCCGGTTGGTATTGCGTACCGAGCCAATGAGTACCACTAAGTCTAATGAGGGATAAGCTTTCTTTAATTCATTTTGAATCTCATAGGCATTGTTCTCATAGATGTCAAGGATGACCAATTGCGCAGGATCACATTTTGCAATCTGTCTACACAGTTCACTGCCAATGGAGCCACCCCCTCCGGTAACCATGATTTTCTTATGGCGAATCCGTTCAAAGATCTCTTCATTATTGACTTTTACCTGTTCCCGTCCTAAAAGGTCTTGGATTTCCACATTGCGCAGAGACTGCACATTCACATCTCCGTTGACCAGTTGATATACCCCCGGAACTGTCTGCATCCGGCATCCACTTTCTTTGCAGATATTTAAGATGGCCTTCCGGTTCTTTCCGGTGGTGGCAGGAATGGAATAGATGATCCGGTTAATGTTATACTTCTTTACATTTTCCAAGATGGCATTGCGGTTCCCCACAATGGGAATTCCTTCCAATACACGACCGGTTTTATTGGGATTGTCATCGATGATACAACATACTTCTGCATCCAGATGGCGGCTGGTAATGAATTCTTTGATTAAGATCTGTCCTGCCTGTCCGGCACCAATCACCATAATCCGATCGATATTCTCTCCCTTTTTATGGAAGCGATTTTCGCAAGCTCGCAAGAACCGGTAAGAAAATCGGATCGTCGTCGCCATTCCAAAATGAAGGACATTGCCTATGAAATAATAAGACATGGGCATCCGCCATTCGGAAAGAAAGATGCCAACCAGATAGAACATACCCAAGATTATAAATGCCCCCACAATCCGAAACAGTTCCGTGGTACTGGCAAATCGCCAGATGCTATGATAGAGCCGAAATCCGTAGAACACCAAAATGGTCACCACCACCCAAAAGGGCATGGACCACATATAAGCACTAACATACTCCCTGGGAATGTGGGAAAAGATAAAGTCAAAGCGCACCAAAAGAGCCACAAAATAGGAGGTTATGACTGCTAACGCATCCAAAAACACCAAAATTGCCGCTCTTCGAATCCACACTTGATCCCATCTACTTTGTTTCTCTTTTGTATCTTTCATTGGAGCTCCTCTGCTATCTGTTCGTACTTTTACCGGTATCCACTAGTATTCGCCATATTTACCATATTTGCCATACCCTCCATACCTACCATACCCACCATAATATCTGTTACTGTTATCCACTTTATTCAAGATGGCACCTAAGATAGGACATTCTGTTTTTTCCAGTTGCTCCATGACTCGTTGTGCAAATTTATGGCTGGTGGCATTTTGTGCAATGACCAATACCATGCCGTCACACTCTTGGGCGATAATAGCACTGTCAATTACACTACCCAGTGGCGGTGTATCCACGATAATATAATCATACAACCCCCGCAGTACTCGTAGCGTTTCGCTGAACGTTCTTTTTCCTAACAGTTCTGCCGGATTGGGTGGCACCTTTCCTGCAAAGATAATATGTAGATTCTTCACATCCGTAGCACATAAAACATCCTGCATGGTGGCCTGTCCCGACAGAAAATGAGAGAAACCTTTGATGGAACCATTCACACTATACTTGCCTGCCAAAACAGATTTTCGCAAATCACCATCCAAGATCAATACTCGTTTCCCGGATTCTGCCATGGACATCGCCAGGTTCACACAGACTCCGCTTTTCCCTTCGCCGGGCTGGCAGCTGGTGAGACCGATGACCTTCACATCTTTCCCACAAAAGGAGATATTGGTTCGTACGGTTTTATAGGCTTCATCACTTTTAAAATCCAGTGAAGTATGGCCTTTTAGTTCTACTGTTACCATGTCCTACACCTCCTTCTTCCGCTGTGGTTCTATCTTTCCTGACGCCTGACTTTTTTGCACCTTTTGTCCCCGCTTGGATGAATTGTATCGGTTGTTTCCTTTTGTATTTTTTTTCTTTTTTTCTTCTGTCATAATGGGAATGCTTCCCAGTACGCCCAGTCCTAAGTATTGTTCAATGTCTTCTACACTACGAATCCGGTCATCCAATAAGAAGATGATTACCACTATCCCAATTGCTAAAAAGATTCCCAAAAGTCCCCCAATCACTGTATTCTTTAGGATGCTTGGTTTGGAAGGATGGGTGGCCAGATTAGCTTCATCCACGGTATTCACCGCTTGACTGTCCATAACCTTTTGGATATGGTCTGCGGCTACCGTGCGCACACTATTGGCAATGTCCTGTGCCATCTTGGGATCCGGGTTAGATACCAAGATTTCCACAATACGGGTATCCACCGGTGTATTCACAGTAACTGCACCCAGCAGTTCCTGATAAGTCATATCCAGATTCTCATCTTCAATGACCTGATTCAGCACCGCCCGACTGGTAATCAACTGTTGATAGTCCTTGGTCAACAAGGTACTGGTCTGTAAGTCCGAAGCCGTCATACCGGTGGTTTCTGCCTGCTTACTCATCACATAGATTTTCGTTGAAGACTCATAGATTGGAGTGACCAATAACTTGGTCACCAAAAACGCAATACCAGCCACTGTAAAACCGGCCAGCAAAATAATCCATAGTTTTTTCAAAATCACAGATAGTAACTGCCCTAGGTCAATTTCCATTTCTTCTTTTTCTTCCCTTGGTTCTATTTCACCTTTTCTAAATGTACTCATTTCTGATAATCCTCTCTGGGTTCTCTACTAGTAATTCCCGCCCATAGGCGGTTCCATATTTTTTTACAATCTTTTCATAAACTTTGGAAAGTTCCGGTGTACGGTAACTGGTTCCATGGGCATCACTGGCTACTAGATGTACCAGTCCTTTTTTGAGAAGCCCCTTGATATATCGTTTTGTTCCAAAACTTCCCTCTAAGATGCTGGCTCCATTGACCTGTATATACGCACCCAATTCCACCAGTTCGGTCACCATTGCCGGTTCTTTCACCAGACACCCGTACCGTTCCACATGTGCCAGAATGGGAAGATAGCCTTCCATGGTCAAGGATTGTACCGCCATGCGTATCTCGGAGGGTAGCACGTTGCCGGAAAATTCAATCAGCACATAATTAGATGCCGCCAAGGTGAATAACTCTCCCTGATTTAACCGTTCCGGAATCTCTTGCTGATAGTAGATTTCCTGTCCCAAATAGACATGAAGGTCTAGTCCAGAGGCGTGGAGCATCTCTTGTAGCTTTGCGTATTGTCTCCGAATCTTTTCTTTGGACGGTTGATACCTTCCTCCGTGGTGATGGGGCGTAACCATTATGGTTCGAATCCCGTCATCATAGGCGATTTTCATCATTGCCGCCGTCTCTTGTATGTTCTGCGCCCCATCATCCACTTCCGGCAGCAGGTGACAGTGCATATCCATCAACCCTTCCACTAGCGTCTTCTCCCATGTTGTTTGAATCGTTCCTTGCAAAACCGAATCAGTAAGAGACAGCCACCAGAAATCAATAACCACACCAGTGCAGAGTAAAGAAAGACCCCCAATCCCCCTTGTATGTAATTCATGATGAAATCATAAAAATAATCCGGAGAGAGCTGTAACTTCTGATAGATGCCACTGAGCAGAATGGCCCCTGGTAATATCGCTGACATCAGTGCAGTTCCCAGTGTGCTATAAGTCATATAGCGTAATCCACGATGTTTCCAGTGGCGAATGCTTAATAATAAAGTAACTGCACATACCATAATTATAATACAAATGGGCAATCCTATCAACATAATTTTGTGATAAAGGGCCTTGGCATAGCCAAAATATTGAATCAGTGGAATCTGTACACTGGTTAAATATTCGGTAGCAATGGCATCTTTGTATTCTGTCAGTACTTGTAATTGTTTCTCGTCTAAGGTCATTCCCTGTCCTTGAAAATATTCTCTGACATTTCGACCCAGTGCTTCTTCCAACCTATCGGTATCTACCGTATAATCCCCTTGGTCCATGCCTGCCGATAAACTTCCCTTCACATCCCGGGATACTTTCTGAATGTCCACCACGTCGGTGACCACTTCTTTGGGAAGTCCCATGGGAATGGTAATGTCCCAGGCTTTCTCTTCAAAGTGCGTCATGACCCGGTCATAATATTCCACCTGATTAAAGGAGGTGACAATATTATTGGTGTTGAAAAATCCAAAATAAACTGCCAAAAGCGCGGTGAAAAGTGTGCAGATTACTGCCAGCACAAATGCTACGATGCCACTGATGATATTGCGACATTTTCCTTCCGAGGAGCTTTTGTGGCTTCTTTCATGTTCTGCCATTATTGTCCCTCCTTTGGTACGATGTCCGGTCCGGTCAATTTCGACCCGTAGACAAAGAAACGCTCATTGGTACTGCCAAGCGCCATAAAAGGATAACAAGTATACATGACTAGCTGTTCCCCTTCTTCCAACAGATTATATGCCGATGTGTCTCCCGCATTCAGTACCTTGGTTTCCGTAATCTGATATTGGTAGACTCCGTAGGTGGTGGTAAAGTTCACCACATCTCCCGGTACAATGGCCTGTAGTGGAGAAAAAATCGTAGTATTATGCCCAGCCAGAAGAATCTGGTGTCCGTCTCCCGGAATGCTGCTTCCCATAAACTGCCCAATTCCCGTACGGAGCATCTCATTATCATCCCCATAATACACATCTCCTGCCAATCCTATCCGTTCACAGGACAGCTGTCCATAGATATCCCCCCACTCCGGCCAGTGTAAATCTCCCATGGAGATGGTGGCTTTCTGAGCATTGATATCTGTGACTTCCGGCGACTCAAAGTTCTTGCCCTTTAAGTCATCGGCATTCTTTCCCGTGCCGGACAAGAACAAAGAACCTACGGATATTCCTACATCGATTACCGGTTTCGCTGCTATATATACAATTCCATACCCTATAACCGCAAAAATTATTGGCATATAAATATACACCAATAATTTTCTAAGTCTATGTTTTTTCATAATACCATTCCTTTACTACTGAACGAATAAATGTTTCTTTTTTGCTACTACTGCACATCCACCTAATGCTGTTACTAGCATAACCATGATTGCAATCGTTCCATTCATAGACATTCCGGTCGCCTTTACAGTCTTGGCAGTACTTGCAACGGTCTTTCCTGAATCTTTGGAATTAAATGTAGCGGTTCCATTGGCATGAACAGTAACATTGATTCCTGCTGCATTCGCACCTTTTTGTAGAATGGAAGCAACCGTAGAAGCCAATGGTTTTAATTGTGCCGCAGATAATCCAGTGATATCACCACTTGGTGCCACGTTCTTCACGGCTACAACTGCGTCATCGATTGAAGATATTATGGTTCCCACTTGTTCTTCTGTTAAATCCACGCTGTCACCCTTTAAGTAGTTTCTTGCTTGTGCAACTGCATCATCGAATCTTGCGCTTTGTGCAGCGGTCATGGTAAATCCACTTTTCGCAGAAGTTGCCTTGTCCAATACCTTTTGCTCCGTCGCACTAATGCCGGATGCTGCAAAAGCAGTCATCGATAGTCCCATCATCATCACTCCAGCAACCGCAATAGCTACTATTTTCTTTAATCTGTTCATCTCGTACTCCTTCTAATATCTATCCATATGTGGTTGTGTTCATTACTTATTCTTTTTATCATACCACAATTTATAGTAAATACAAGCTGTTTTCAGTAATTTTTCGATTTTTTATCATACTTTTTACAATTTCTTGCATGTTTTCATCAGTGTATCGTATTCCTCTTGAATGACTTCATAGAGCTCCAAAATAGGTTCACACTCCACTTCCGCCCGGTCCATAATTTCTTCATAATGGGTGGTCATCATTTCTACCGCTTCCGGGAAGAGATGCCCTTCCCTTGCTTCTGTTTGGATGATGCCAAGGGTCTTTTCTTTTCCGAATGCTTCCTTATAACTACGACGTCCGGTCAAAGCACTAACCATATCTGCGACTGCCAGTATCTTTTCCTTTTCCGTCAGTTGTGCTTCCCTCAGTCCTTTGGGATATCCGGTGCCATCTAATTTCTCATGATGGCGAAGGGCAATCTGGATGATCACTTCATCGATTTCATGGCCCAGTATTTCCTCCGTCATATCCACATGGGTTTTCATAATGGCCATATCCCGGTTATTTAACCGACCCGGAGATTCCAAGATTTCAATGGGGATTCCTACCTTCCCCAGGTCGTGAAGCAAGGCTCCGTATTTCATCTGGTAAAGTTCTTCCTGTGTACATCCCATGCGCTCTGCCAGCTGTACGGCAATACTCGTGGTGCTCATGGTATGCACCACCGTAATATAGCTTCGAAAATCAATGGCAAATACCATCATTTCCAAAAACAGATCCACTTCCCTTTGGGTGAAGGGCACTTCCCGAATGGCTTCATCCAATTCCCCCAAGTACCTTCCGGACTGTATCTGTTCTCGAAAATGTGCTTTTTGAGAGGTATCCATGAAAATCTCAATCACTTCGGAATCCAACTCTCCTTCCCAGGTTGTGGGTGTCAACTTTCCTCGATAGGTATCCATCCGATCTGCCACGCTTAATAGCTGAGTAATCCGTTGATACGGAACACTCAGCTTTTTTAATTTTTCATATGAAAAATGATGAAATAATATCACCGGTGCCATTTGCGGAAACGGAGACAAATGCTTGATAAAAAGATACCCATAAATGGCATGTCCCCACACCTTTTTGGTTTCAAAATCAAACATCTGATTGATTTCTTCAGTTTTATACGCGCCCACATCGTGAACCATGGCAAGGAAACAGGCATTGCGAATCTCTCTCTTCGAATATTTTCCTTGGGCTTCCATCATTTTCAATACCATGTAGGCCACTCGTTCCCCGTGATTCACCAGACGCTGGTCCACATGTCCCAGTGCCCGTCTGATAATCTTGGTGACACTTCTACTATTTAGCTGTTTCACATCTGTCATCCGTTGATCCTACCTCATCTTTTTGGGTTAGACATGAATCTCTGCTTTCATCCCAAGCATCGCTTTCCGCTCTGTCAGCACCGGAGCTACCACTTCTGTCAAGTAGGTTTCCACCTGCTCTTTTGCACGGCCGGTGTATTTGGATGGATCCATAGTCTTTTGCAAATCTTCTAATGTCAGATTAAATGCCGGATCTGCTGCAATTAATTCCAGAAGGTTGTTCTCACGTCCGTTCTCTTTTACATTTTTCCCGGCTTCCATCGAAAGTTCTCGAATCCGTTCGTGGAGTTCTTGTCGGTCGCCTCCCGCTTTCACGGCGTCCATCATAATATTTTCCGTTGCCATGAAAGGAAGTTCGGACAGCAAGCGTTTTTCAATGACTTTGGGGTAGACCACCAATCCGTCCACCACATTTAAGCACAAGTCTAAAATGCCATCCGTTGCCAGAAAACCTTCCGGAACGCTTAAGCGTTTATTCGCCGAATCATCCAACGTTCGTTCAAACCACTGTCCTGCTGAGGTAATGGCCGGATTCAGTGCGTCCACCATCACATAGCGAGACAAGGATGCAATACGCTCGCTACGCATAGGATTTCTTTTATAAGCCATGGCTGAAGAACCAATCTGTGATTTTTCAAATGGCTCTTCCACTTCTTTTAGATGCTGCAACAATCGAATGTCATTGGAGAACTTATGAGCACTGGCTGCAATGCCTGCCAGCACGTTCAGCACTCGGGTATCCACTTTTCGGGAATAGGTCTGTCCCGATACCGGATAGCACTGTGCAAAACCCATCTTATTGGCAATCATAGGGTCGATTTGGTCAATGACTGCTTGGTTTTGATCAAAGAGTTCCTGAAAACTAGCCTGGGTTCCTGTAGTTCCTTTGGAGCCTAACAAACGTAAGCTTCCTAGGACATACTCTAAGTCTTCCAAATCGATCATGAATTCATTTATCCACAAGGTCGCACGTTTCCCTACGGTAGTAGGTTGTGCCGGCTGAAAGTGGGTAAATGCAAGTGTGGGCTGGTCTTTATATGCATCGGCGAACTTAGACAATTCGTCAATGACATTGACTAATTTTTGTCTCACCAGTTTCAATGCTTCTGCCATTAAGATGATGTCCGTATTGTCTCCCACGTAGCAAGAGGTGGCACCCAGATGGATAATGCCTTTTGCCTTGGGACATTGTTGGCCATATGCGTATACATGAGCCATAACGTCATGACGCACGATTTTCTCTCGTTCCTTCGCCACTTCATAGTTAATGTCTTCTTGATGTTCCTTTAATTCTGCAATCTGTTCTTCGGTAATGGGAAGACCCAGTTCTTTTTCCGTCTCAGCAAGTGCAATCCACAATTTCCGCCAGGTTCGAAATTTCATGTCCGGGGAGAAAATGTATTGCATCTCTGGGGACGCATACCGCTCCGATAAGGGGCTTTGATATCTATCGTTGCTCATTTGATTTCTCCTATTGAATCCCAATTCGTTTGAACACTTCTTGGTATGCATCTTCTACATTACCCATGTCACGACGGAAACGGTCTTTATCTAATTTTTCTCTGGTCTTCATATCCCATAGTCTGCAAGTATCCGGAGATACTTCGTCTGCTAAGATAATATCTCCATGGTATCTTCCAAATTCAATCTTAAAGTCAATCAGTTCAATGCCTGCGTCTGCGAAGAATTTTTTCAATACGTCATTGACTTTAAAGGTATATTTAGTAATCTTGTCGATTTCTTCCTGAGTAGATGCACCAATGGCAATGGCAAAGTAATCATTGATCATAGGGTCACCGAGTGCATCGTCTTTATAGCTGAATTCCAAAGTAGGTGCCAATAATTTTGTGCCTTCTTCGATACCCAGTTTCTTAGAAAAGCTTCCGGCTGCCACATTTCGTACAATCACTTCCAAAGGAACAATCTCTACCTTTTTCACTGCTGTCTCACGGTCACTGAGTTCTTCTATAAAATGAGTGGGAACGCCTTCTTTTTCCAGCACTTGGAAAATGTAGTTGGTCATGCGGTTATTGATCACACCTTTTCCTACGATGGTTCCTTTTTTCTCTCCGTTAAATGCAGTGGCATCATCTTTGTAATCGACGATAACAACGTCCGGGTCTTCGGTTGCGTATACTTTTTTTGCTTTTCCTTCATAGAGTTGTTCTACTTTTTTCATGTGTGTGCACCAATCCTTTTCTTTATTTCATTTATTTGTTCTATGTTGATTCCTTTTTTGGAACTTACTATCGTTCCAAAGAAATTATAATACAGGTTGGATGGAATTGCAATATCAACTATTGGGTTCCTCTATCATTGACGAAATTTTCCCAGGAATCCTTGCATCCGCTGATTACTGGAGCCAAACACTTCTTCTGGGGTGCCTTGTTCCACAATATACCCTTCATCCATAAAGATGATGTGGTCGGCCACTTTCCTGGCAAATTCCATTTCGTGGGTCACAATGACCATGGTCATCTGTTCCGCAGCCAGATCTCGAATGACTTTCAATATATCTCCGGTCAATTCCGGGTCCAGTGCCGAGGTGGGTTCATCAAAGAACAGAATATCCGGATTCATTGCCAATGCCCGTGCAATGGACACCCGTTGCTGCTGTCCCCCGGATAGCTGGCAGGGGTAAGCTCCTGCTTTTTCTTCCAGTCCCATTTTTCGAAGCAATTCCCGTGCCTCTTGTTCTACTTCTTCTTTTTTTCGTTTTTGCACTTTCAGTGGTGCATCCATAATATTTTTTAGCACCGAAAAATGTGGAAATAGATTGAAATCTTGAAAGACCATTCCAAATGTTCCCGCATAGGATATCTCTCCTTCGTCTGCTCGTTCTAAGTTGGTGGCACAACGAAGCAGAGTGGATTTTCCGGATCCGGAAGGTCCGATAATGCCCAGCACTTCTCCTTCTTCCACGGTCAGAGAAATGTCTTTTAACACTTCCAATCCGTCAAAGCTTTTTTTCACATGCTTGATTTCTAATAGACTCATAAAGGACCTCCTAGTGGTAGTAGTTTAATTTTTTCTCCAGTTTTTCCATGACAAATGCAACAATGAGATTGAATAGGTAATAAAAAATTCCTGCACATACAAAGGGCATCATCGTGGTCTGGGAACTGGCAATCTGTTTTGCTATGGTGAACATTTCGGATACCGTCAGTACGAATGCCAACGAGGTGTCTTTGACCAAGGTAATGACTTCATTGGTAATGGATGGTAAAATCCGTTTGATGACCTGTGGCAAAATGATTCTCAGAAAGGTCTGAGCCTTGCTGTATCCAAGCACCTTGGCCGCTTCGTATTGTCCTTTGGGCATGGATTCGATTCCACCCCGATAGATTTCTGCGAAATATGCCGCATAATTGATTGCAAATCCAATGAGCACTGCTGTCATACGATAGCTTTGACTGATCTGCATTCCGAATAAGAAGTAGGGTCCAAAATATACCACCATCAGCTGCAGCATGAGAGGGGTTCCTCTCATAATAGAAATGTAGGCACCGGTCACCCCTTTTACCAGTACGTTTTTTGACCTGCGCCCGAAGCACACCATGAATCCCAGTGGCAGTGAAAATACCAGTGTCAGTACAAATATTTCCACGGAAATCCCCATTCCCCCTACCAATTGCTGTAACATCATTGAAAATTTCATTTCATTCCTCCTGCTTATGTGGATAGATTGCGCCATACCAAACGCTTTTCTTCGTAGAAACGAGAGCGACTTCATCGCTCTCATTTTTAATACTTATGAACTTTCTTTGGTCTATTTCCCCAGGCAAAGCATCTTGGGGTCAATTCCATATTTCACGGCAATTTCTTCAAATTTGCCACTTTTTACCATCTTCATTAATTCTTCCTGTACTTTATCTCGCAGTTCGGTATTCCCTTTTTTGAAGCCAATCGCATATTGTTCGGTCCAAAATGGTTCTTCCAATACTTTGTACTGGTCTTTTTCTCTCTGCGCCATCTGGTACTGTGCAACACCGATGTCGATTGCTACTGCTTCTGCTGCACCGGATTCTAGATTCATAAATGCGGTGTTGTAATCCGGATTCTCAGTCAACGATGCGAAGCTATCGGTAATGTCCTTGCAGTCTTCACCGTGCAATGCTTCCAATGCGGCCGATGCGGCTTGTACCACTACGTTCTTCCCTTTTAAATCTGCTAATTTTTCAATGCCGGAATCGGATTTCACCAGCATCACCTGTGTGTTGTCTACATAAGGGTCTGACCATTCGTACTTATCTTTTCGATCCGGTGTAATGGAAAATCCATTCCAGATACAGTCAATGGTTCCGGAATCCAGTTCCATGTCCTTGGTATCCCAGTTCAATGGCTTCTTCACCAGTTTCCATCCCAGTTCGTCACACACTACTTGGGCACACTCCAAATCAAATCCTACGTATTCTCCCTGGTCATCCATATATCCATAAGGTGGATACTCTGCGTCAAATCCCAGTGTAAATGTCGTTTTGTCTGCTACGCTTTCTGTCTTGGTCTCTTTTTTTGCTTCTTTTTTGTCTCCGGTTCCACCACATCCTGCTGCCACTACTGCCACAGCCAGAACTACTGCTACCACTATCTTTCTATTCTTCTTCATATTCTTCTTCCCCTCACATTGCTTTATCGTGTTATCAATTGAGTACTCTACCGTACTAAACTACCAGGTCATAATAACACACATTTTCTTGCTTGTCAAATTCTTCCGTAAATTATAACCAACTACTCCGATACTGGGTTTTCCATTCTTCTAATGTCCTCTTTGGTTCAAGCACTGTACTGACTTCCTTGCTCTTTTTGATGGTTTCTTGTATCTGTACATCCATAAGCGCATACACCGGACTTTTTTTCAGAAGTTGATAATATTCTTCTCTGGGAAGATAGCGATAGCAGGCATATAGGTAGGCACTGAGCATGGATTCTTCCTGACAGATTTGAAAAGCTTCTTCATACATTTTGGCAGCCTCTTCATATAGAAAGACTCTGCCAAATGCAGCCCCCAGGCAGCCATAGACTTTTCCATAGAATTTTTCATCCACCGTTTCGTCCCGTTCTTCATGAATCAGCTCCTGATAAACCAGAATCGCCGCTTCTGTCTCACCGCTTTCCAATAAATTGTCTGCTTTAAATTTCTTTCGTTCAATGTCTTTTTGATTTTTTAATTTTTCCAAAACACTTTGGATATGCGTCAGTTCTCCCGCGGTATAGATATGGGAAGCCGTAAGTATCTCCAATACAAATCGTTCCATGGAACCGTGATGTTCCAAGGTCGTACGAAGCCGTTCTGCCAGTTCATCTAATTCCAACTCTTCCCCAATCCAGTCACAAAGCTGGGTATTCATAATCGTATAATCAATCAAATACAGATGATTGCACAGATAATAGCACAGCTCTTCTATGGTATAGATTTTTCGCCGAATTCTGGTGATTTCGTATGGTTGTTTGGCTCTTTTTTTATGACAAAGAATTAAACTGCCCATTGCTGCCTCCTAAATGGATCATTTTTTCAATCTGAAAGTCCGTTTCCCGGAACATTTCCCCAAATCCTATATCTTTTAAAGAAATTTGGCAGGTCTTTTCATCTAAAAATAGCACTTTCACCTGCAGTCTGACGGAGTAATTTTTCCGCACCGGCAGGCCTTTTAAAGACACGGTCACTACTTCTAGTTCCTTGGTTGCCAATGATTCGATATGAATCTCAATGTCTTCGGTATCTTCTAATAACACCTCGAAGGAAGTGTCTGCTTCGTACCATCTGGAACCCCATGTTACGATGGGATACCATTGTTCCGTTCCATCCACCCGCATGCGAAGGGATATTTGGTTGGTCATCTTGGTGGCGTCCAAATAGATGGGTCCTTCTAAAAGTCCGGTATGTCGCTGATAAGAAGTATAGCAAGCGCCTTTGCTGTAGAGGTTATTGCCCAAAAATGCCCGTCGCCCGTTACACAGTACTTTCAGTGATGCCGGGTACCAATTATTTTCAAATCCCTCTCCGGTTAAAAAGACCGAAGAGACCAGTTTTTTTTCAAATACACCTTCAATAAATAATTTAAACCGTGCATCCGCTTCTTTGGCTTTATCCACATTTAACACCGGATAGACCGCTTGTAATTCACTGATTTGGGCCCGCGCCACTTCATCCACTGCCACAAAGGTATTGATTCCCACCCTTTGACCGGTCTTTAATTTACGGAGCATGTATGCTTTCATCTCATCTCGGTCGCAGTAAAAGAGCGCTGCTTCAAACTGCCACAATTCCTTGGGCTGGTAACACATGTAGTGGCAAAAGCTTTCCTGGTAATCCTGTACATAAACGCATTCTCTGGCAATATTCATGCGCTGACCGATTCCCTTAAGCATTTTGTCGATGTCCACGCTCATGGTGGGCACTGTAAATGTAATTTGATCGATGCGGCTAAACTGCTGTAAGGAAAGCTCGATGAATTTCGCCAACAGCCATACCGCTTCATACGTTTTTTCGCCAATGCGAATCCGCTCCTGATGGATTGCCCGGTCAAGTAACCCGGACACCACCGTTCCTTCTTTTCGGGAAGCCAGTCGTTTGGCTGCCCTTCCATAGGCCCAGTTATCCCCTGCACTTCCAATTACCAGTGGAATCTGATAGTTATCCGATGCCACTTCCATGGTCTTTGGCTCTTGTAACTCTTCACTATAATAACTGATTTGACAGTTTTTTCCATTCAATTCATACCCTATGATGCTTCCGTGTATCATGGTGCGTGCTCCACCTTTCTCCTATCCTAGTACGTGACAAACAGTTCTTTTGCCAGTTCGTCTTCGCTACGGTAATTCGCCATTTCCTCCGCCAGTTTTTTCGGTGGCAGTTGACTCATGGCATTTAACCGGCCGTATTTTCCTTTTGCTTCTACCTGTCGTTCTTGATGACGCTGACTGCGTTCACTGGTCTTTGTCTGTTCCCCCGCTGTTTCTTTAAAATGATAGCTGATGAATTCATCTTGATAAAGAATCAATTGTTTCACATAGATATTGGCATACATTGGAACCAGTGCTTCCGCGAAATATTCAAATGTTTCCTCCTGGTCCTTACGAAGCTCATACAAAACCTTCACTTTGGCATCTTTGAGCTGGGTCTGATAGGCAATCATGGTCTTATCGTAAAGTTGGGTTTCGCGAAGCCACTCTTCCGGATAAACCAAATAAAAGGGGAATACTAATTGTTTTTCACACATTTCATACAGAAATGTCCGAAGCATCGTTTCCTTGGCCTCATCATGTTCTTGGGATAGGTTGTGTTCCTCTGTGGAATAGAATTTAAGCGTAGCCACTTTGCAAATGTCTGCTAAATATTCTTCTGCCTCGAATTCCCGCTGAATCATTTGAAAAATAACCGCATCCAG
Organism: Lachnospiraceae bacterium; assembly: GCA_036666555.1. Lineage (GTDB taxonomy): Bacteria > Bacillota > Clostridia > Lachnospirales > Lachnospiraceae > UMGS1251. The sequence goes on from JAVWVS010000002.1 coordinate 27,301, forward strand.
TTCCCGTCGACGAACCACGTATTCCTTGGACATATAGGCTAAATATGCCTGCTTTAATCGGAAATAGGCGCCCCCTTCGTAATAGTCTAAGAAAATCTCAATTTCCTGAAACACATCTTCAGAAAAGAGCATTTGGGTAATGATGCGTTCTGCCAGTTTATGTGTATTGACCCCATAATTTCTGGCCACCCGCCACAACTTTTTCATATCTCTGGTGGCGCCGCAATAGTAATTTGCCAGATAGGTCAGTACCACTTTGTCATACTGTTCCCGCTGAAACAGCTCGAAACAGACATAACTTAGGAACTCGTCCTCGTCATAATTTTCTTCTCGAATCTTTTTGCTGCACATCCGGAAGATATCGGCCTCTTCAAATTCTTCCATACCTTGTTTTTTCAGATTTTCGTAAGTCAGTTCCACACCCACGCCTTCTCTGCCTGCCCCTGCAAATCCGGAACCGTATTTGCGGTACATATCGATGAAGCGCAGTTCGTAAAAGAGTCGCTTGGTGTCGTAGGGAATGGAATCAATATAATAGTCTCCGTCCTTGCCCTCCCAGACAATACGGGATTCTTTGCTGTATAAAAATACTTGGACGCCACCTTCTACATACGGCACACGCTGCCGGATTTTCCCATCTTGTTCAATCACCAGTACGTGTTTCATGTTGCTCATCTTGGTCTTCACTTCATAGGCATGGCAAATGTCATAAAGGGCTTCCAGTCTCTCCGGATCCAGTTCTTCTTCCCTGCAAAATTGTTTATAAATAATACGCAGCTGATCATTGATATGTCGTTTTTCCAGCTGTTCCCAGGCAAAGCGTTCAATCTGTTCCCGGTATACATCTGAAACTTCGCTGGATTCTTCTTCGTAAGTAATGATGCTGGCATAGAGAAGTGCTGCTTTTTTGTATTCCAAAGAATTTCCGTGCATAAAGTAAAGGTAGATGGACCTTGGCAGTGTGCCTTTTACTCTGGTTTCATCGATGGACATCATGTAGTACTCATATAGCTGCGCCATCTTCACTCCGGCATCTACTGCCCGTTGATACCATTTGAAGTAGTAGTTCTGGAACTTATTCCCCTTGATTAGTAGGGTGCAGATTCCCGTTAAAATCATGGTGTCCTCATATAAATTGTATGCTTTTTCCAAGATGATGTATAAATGACGATTAAAATTCTTTTGCTGACTGGCTAGATTCGCAGTGTAAAGTGCTTGTTCTTTGGTCAGTAATTTGTATTTTGTGGCAAATAGCAGTACTTGAATCTCAAATGCCCCCAGCTTTTTGAATCGGCTGTTCTTGTCCCGAAAGCACTCGTAGGCCTCCAGGTAAATGGGCAAGTGATTGGAACCATTGAAAAACTGGCGTTCCAGTACTCGTAACCGTTCCCCCTGATTGCGGTAGGTGGGATCGCTTTGCAACAGCATCCACAAGATTTGCCAGGATTGTGGATTTTTTATATAGATTTTATTTAATTCGTCCACCACCCGTTCTACGTGGTCCCCTTCTCGTTTTAAAAGCGCAGTTAAAAATAGGTAGTAGCACCCTTCTTCCGGATGTACTTCCATTTCTTTTCGGTTAAAGCTGTAAGATTCTAATAATTTTCTAGCAGCTTCATCCTGATTTTGTTCTAATTCTAAATGTGCCTGTAGTAATTGTAAGTATGCCTTCTTGGGTTCTTCTTCCCGCAGTTCTTTGATTTGTTCTAATGCATTATCCAACCACTTCTCTTTTTCGGCTCTTCCAGCCACCACGCCCAGATAGTTTTTGCTCAAACGTGCCAATGCGAAATCGCAATCCCGTCTATTTTCATCTCGTTTCCCGTGCTGCTCCACTTCAATATTGCAAGTAATGGTTTCGTAAGGTGTTCGAATCAAAATCTGCCCAAAATTGCGCCCGGCGTGTAACCGTGCCGGTTCCACAATGTATTCCAGCCGGTAGTTACTGCCCACGAATTCGTCTGTGGTCGCTTCTTTTTTCATGATGCGAATGAAATCCCCTCTGGTGTCAAAAGACATGGGCATGTAGCCCCACGTATTTTTGGTCAGCATCAGAGCATATCGAGTGTCTTCTTTGATATTTTTATAATTTTGCTCTTCATAAGATAAGCACAAAAAGATTCGTTCTTTTTGCTTGATTCCCACCAGAAATTCTTCCAGTGCCTGTTCGCTGAGGGACCATGTCCGCATGTTATCATACAGATGCAGTACCCGTTTGTCTTCGTATTTTAATATTTCATAAAAATCCCGGGACCGAAACATGCGATGGGCTTCTGCAAAATCCCGAAATGCCAATTTTTTGAAATCTCTTGTATTTTGTACTTTCCCGTAAGGCGTCATGAGAAACGGTTTTTCAATAATGGCGGTAAATGGAATGTCATACTCGCCACCATTGCACACGATGGTGAATTTCCCTTGTTCCACATGTCCCGGCGGAAGTTCCGATCCATCATAAGTATATTCAATTGTCACCGGATTGCCTTCAAATCCCTGCTCCTTGCAGTGCATACGAAAGGAAGAGGAATACACAAGCCCTCTGATTTCTTGTTCTGCCTCTGTCTGCAGCGTGAATTTTCCTTGATAAAGTTCCCCTTCCCCAATGGTAAGGGTCAGATGGGTCTCTGGAAATGTCACTTTCGGCTGTACAATTTGAAAGTTCCCTTTCGAGAACTTTTTTATCTTATTCTTCATCTGGTGTTCTGCCTCTCGTTTCTTTTGCGGGTTTGTTTTTGAAATATGCTATATGGTTTAATTATAAGATATTTTAATAGGAATGGCAAGAAGCTTCTAGTTTTTTAAAATCAACTTTCCATTTTGGGACAGGTCAAAAGTCAATTGGGGACGTAGCCAACTTGAAGTTGGCTACGTCCCCAATTGACTTTTTTCATATTTACAACCGCTGTTTCATACACTTTAACATGTCATAATTTCTAAGGAGTGTATGAAAATGTCAAATGATTATTGTAGGAAAGCATGTGGTAACGTACCTACTACTTTTGCTGCTTCCCTTGCCTATCCACCGGTCTGCATTTGCGGTGAAGACCCTCGTTACGCTAGAATGATGCTAGATAACGTTGGTGGTGCCAACTCGGAAATGTCCGCTGTCAGTCTATATTTTTACAACCACCTAATTACCGAATCTTGCCCCGAACTGGCGGGTGTCTTTCACGGAATCAGCATTGTTGAAATGCATCACTTATCCATTTTCGGAGAACTGACCGAAAAACTGGGCGAAAATCCAAGGCTCTGGTCTTATAAAGGGAATCGCAGAACATACTGGACTCCCGGATATAATAACTATCCCATGGATTTAAAACCGATGCTCGTCAACTCCCTAAACGGCGAAAAAAGTGCCATTCAAAAGTACGAACAACAGATTTGTCAGATCAAAGACCACTGCATTACGGATAATCTAGAACGCATTATCGCCGACGAAAAACTGCATGTTTGCATTTTTGAAGAGCTGCTGGAAAAATATTGTTCGTGAAAAAAATTGCGACTACACTATGTTGTGTCCGTTTTTCAGCGGAATACAACATAGTGGTTGGGGACAGGTCAATCTTCCATTTGGGGCACCTCAAACTGCAATTGGGGACGTAGTCAACTTCAAGTTGACTACGTCCCCAATGCTCTATACCGTTGCAATATCTATAAGTGTTAGTTTTCGTACGTCCGTGTTTTCTAGGCTGGTGATGAGTGCTTCTGCGGTATCTAACGCCGTGAGTACGTTGACTCCGGTTTCGATGGCGTTTCGTCTGATGAGGAATCCGTCTTTTGCGCGGTCTGCACCTTGTGGTGGGGTGTCGATGACTAAATCGATCTCGTGTCCGAGGATGAGGTCTAATAAGTTAGGGGACTCTTGTTCGATTTTGTTGATTGCCATGGCTTTGACACCACCGTCGTTGAGCACCTGAGCCGTTCCTTTGGTGGCAAAGATGCGATAGCCGATGGCTTCGAATCGGCGGCCAATGTCTACGGCTGCTTGTTTGTCTTCGTCTCGGACGGTCATAATCATGTTTTTGTATTTGGGCAGGTTGATGCCCGCACCTAGGAATGCTTTGTAAAGTGCTTCGTCAAAGGTTTTGGCGATTCCCAGACATTCGCCGGTGGATTTCATTTCCGGTCCCAGGCTGATGTCTGCACCACGGATTTTTTCGAAGGAGAATACCGGCATTTTAATGGCAATGTAATCGGCTTCTTTTTGAAGCCCCGGGGTGTAGCCCAATCCTTGGATGGTATTTCCGATAATGACCTGCGTCGCCAGAGGCACAATGGGAATACCGGTTACTTTGCTGATATACGGCACCGTTCGGCTGGACCGGGGGTTCACTTCGATGACAAATACATCTTCTCCGCATACAATGAACTGGATGTTGATCAGTCCGATTACGTGAAGGGAACGTGCCAGTTTCTTCGTGTAGTCTTCTATTTTCACCTTGATGGATTCGCTTAAGCTTTGAGCAGGATAAACGGAAATGCTATCGCCGGAGTGAATACCTGCCCGTTCGATATGTTCCATAATACCCGGAATGAGGATGTCTTCTCCATCGCAGACCGCATCCACTTCAATTTCTTTTCCCACCAGATATTTGTCCACTAAAATGGGATGTTCCTGAGCGATTCGGTTGATGATGGCGATAAATTCATCGATATCGTGATCGTTAATAGCGATTTGCATTCCCTGTCCACCCAATACGTAAGAAGGTCTGACCAACACCGGATAACCCAGTTGATTGGCAATTTTTTTCGCTTCTTCCGCGGTATAGACCGTTCCTCCCTGAGGACGGGGAATTTCACACTGCTCTAAAATGGCATCAAATAGCTCTCGGTCTTCTGCCGCATCTACATTTTCTGCAGAGGTTCCCAGAATCGGTACCCCCATCTTCATCAGACTTTCGGTCAGTTTAATCGCCGTCTGCCCGCCAAATTGTACAACTGCGCCATCGGGATGTTCCATATCCACGATACTTTCCACATCTTCCGGAGTCAGCGGTTCAAAATACAGCTTATCTGCAATATCGAAATCCGTGCTGACGGTCTCCGGGTTATTGTTGACAATAATCGTTTCATACCCTTCCTTGGCAAATGCCCAAGTACAATGTACGGAACAGAAGTCAAATTCAATTCCCTGCCCGATGCGAATGGGGCCGGAGCCAAGCACCAACACCTTCTTCTTGGGATGGGTCTCTTCTACTTCGTTTTCGCTTCCGTACACCGAATAGTAATAAGGGGTGGCTGCCGCAAATTCTGCTGCACATGTGTCTACCATCTTATACGTGGCCGTAATTCCATATTCGTGGCGGATATCATGAATCTGACGTTCCGTATTCCCCGTTAATTTTGCAATGAGTTCATCCGGAAATTCCATCCGTTTTGCTTCTTTTAATACTTCCGCAGATAACGTATGGTGTTTCAGCGTTTCTTCCATCTCCACAATGATGGCAAGTTTATCAATGAACCACAAATCTATTTTCGTAATTTCATGAATCACTTCGTAGGAAATCCCTTTGCGGATTGCTTCTGCAATGACCCAGATGCGTCGATCATCTACCACTGCCAATTGTTCCAATAGTTCTTCTTTGGAAAGTGCTGTAAAATCATAAGATAACAAGCTGTCTACATGCTGCTCCAAGGAGCGAATGGCTTTCATCAATGCCCCTTCAAAGTTATCACAAATGCTCATCACTTCTCCGGTGGCCTTCATCTGTGTCGTCAGCGTTCGTTTGGCACTGATAAATTTATCAAATGGAAGTCTGGGAATTTTCACTACGCAATAGTCCAGCATAGGTTCAAAACTTGCATAGGTCTTCTTGGTAATGGCATTTTTGATTTCATCTAGCGAATATCCAAGGGCAATTTTTGCCGCTACTTTTGCAATGGGGTATCCGGTGGCCTTGGAAGCCAATGCTGAGGAACGACTAACACGAGGATTGACCTCGATCACGCAGTACTCAAAACTTTCCGGGTGTAATGCATACTGCACATTGCAGCCACCAGTGATTTTTAATTCGCTGATAATATTCATAGCGGAAGTCCGAAGCATCTGGTATTCCTTATCCCCTAAGGTCTGGGAAGGTGCCACCACAATACTGTCTCCGGTGTGAACGCCTACCGGGTCCAAATTCTCCATATTACATACGGTAATGCAGTTTCCGTTATGATCCCGCATCACTTCGTATTCGATTTCTTTCCAGCCTGCAATGCAGCGCTCTACCAATACCTGTCCCACACGGGAAAGGCGAAGTCCATTTTCCAGAATTTCTCTTAAAGCTTCCTCGTCTTCTGCGATTCCGCCACCACTTCCGCCCATGGTATAGGCCGGACGAAGCACCACCGGATAACCAATGGTTTCCGCAAATGCAACTCCCGCTTCAATATCTTCCACCACCAAAGAAGGTGCTACCGGTTCCCCTATTTTCTCCATGGTGGTTTTAAATTCCAGACGGTCTTCCGCTTTTTTAATAGTGGCAGAAGTGGTCCCGATTAATTTCACATGGTGATTTTTTAAAAATCCATCCTCTTCCAGCTCCATGGCCAAATTCAGCGCAGCCTGTCCACCCAGCGTAGGCAAAACACTGTCCGGATTTTCTTTCAAAATCAACTGTTCCACTACTTCAATGGTCAATGGCTCGATGTAGACTTTATCTGCAATATCCTTATCTGTCATAATGGTGGCAGGATTAGAGTTTAATAATACAACTTCCAGACCTTCTTCTTTCAGCGAACGGCAAGCCTGGGTGCCTGCATAATCAAATTCCGCCGCCTGTCCAATGACAATGGGACCGGAGCCGATGACCAACACTTTTTTAATCTCGTTATTTTTTGGCATTATTTTACTCCCTTCATCATCTTCATGAACCGATCAAACAAATAGCCGGAATCTTGTGGTCCCGGACATGCCTCCGGATGAAACTGCACCGTAAAAATATTCTTCCCTACGTATGTCAGTCCTTCATTGGTTCCGTCATTCACATTTTCAAATGCTGGCAGAGCAATACTGGCATCCATATTGGCCGCATCCACCACATAGCCATGGTTCTGGGAGGAAATGTATACCCGATTGGTTTCCAGGTCCTTCACCGGATGATTGCCTCCTCGATGACCGTATTTTAATTTATGTGTATCCCCGCCATTGGCAAGAGCCATCAACTGATGCCCCAGACAAATTGCAAAGATCGGAATGTCGGTATGGTATAGTGTTTTGATTTCTTCGATAATGGAAGTACAATCTTTGGGATCCCCAGGTCCGTTGGATAGCATAATTCCATCTGGATGTGCTGAAATGATTTCTTGGGCAGAAGTATCTGCCGGATATACTGTAACTTGGCAGCCTCGCTTTTGAAGAGATTTGGCAATATTATTCTTAGCACCGAAATCCATCAGTGCAACATGTGGTCCGGTTCCTTCGATGACATATTTTGCAGAGCAGGTCACCTTGGAAACCACTTCCCCACTTACATGAGCTTTGAGCTTCGGAAGAATCTCCTCCACGTCATAGTTCTCATTGGTGGTAATCATCCCATTCATGGTTCCTTTTTCCCGCAATACCTTCGTCAGTGCACGGGTGTCAATCCCCGCAATTCCCGGAATATCCTGCTTTGTAAGAAATTCCTGAATGGTGCCACCGGATCTGAAATTACTGGGCATTCTGGATAATTCTCTTACAATATACCCATCCGGCCATGCCTGTTTTGATTCCATATCCTCCTCACAAATTCCATAATTACCAATCAGCGGATAGGTCATTGTTACTGCCTGTCCGGCATAAGAAGGGTCAGTCAATACCTCTAAATATCCCGTCATGGAGGTATTAAATACAATTTCACTTATCATATCTCTTGTAGAACCGATGCTTGTTCCATTCATCACAGTTCCGTCTTCTAATATTAGAAATGCTTTCATCTTATCACCTTAATCCCTTCCTCTATTTTTGTGCATAGGAAAGGCGCCCTATTAAGAAGTCTTTATCTAGCGCGCCCTCATTCTCAAATTGTAAAAAGTCTATCACATTTTTTCCTAATTTTCAACCTTTTTTTACTTTTCATATTTCCAATAAAGGATTAATTTATACAAGGTCTCGTCTTCCTGATAAGAATATTCTACCTCACTTAATCCATACCGGGCGCAAAGATGGTTCACCGCATTTTGAATCAGCGTACCCAAAATATCATCTCGGGCAATCTGGTAATCCCTGGCATTGGCAAATTGAAAACAAGTCTCCGATTGTTGTTCATCAATCGACGTCAACATGGCCTGTTCCACAGCGTCCTTATCATAGGTTTCATAATAGAGGCCATTTAAAACATAATAATTATAAGTGGTTGCGGTACAGGACGGATACTTCACGGTCTGTTCCGGGGTATGAGTACGAAACAGCTGTTCATCGCTGCAACATAGATAATCATAACTAATCTGGGAACTGCGCATCGCCGTTTCTTCTTGCAAAAATACAGGATCCCCCCAAGTGGTATCCATATTGTAATATTCTCCCTCACACCGCACCAGATTCCACGCATGTGGCTGTCCCTCAGGAGCAGTCTTAGTCACTGCTGTTCCGGTTACGTAAATGCAAAAGACTCCCATACGATTCAGCAGATACTGGGCCGCCTTGGAGTATCCTGCGCACACCGACTGTCGATGGATGAATACGCTGTAAATATTCTGGTTATCCGGAGCCTCCATATTGTAATCGGTATTTTGAATCAAATACTCATACACATATTTGATTTTCTCATATTCTCCTGCCTCTGAGGAAATTCCATTTAGACACGCCTGCACCGACTGTTCGATTTCTTGTTTCTTTGCCTCTAGCTCCGCCCCTTGATACTGGTAGTTGGGCGTTAGAATCGGATACGATTGCAGCACATTGGCATCCGTTGTAATGGAAGCACTGCCATCCCACCAAAACAGCTCCGGAAAATCATTGAGCACATATTTATAGATTTTATCCACTTCATTTACATTTTTCAAATGCAGTCGAATCTCTTTTTCCTGGGTCTGTATTCCTTGCAGTACTTCTTTGTAAGCGATTTTTTCCTTGTCTGTCAACTGGCCATAGTAATACTTATCCGAAACACTTGCTTCTTCGATGGTCATTTTCGGAAAAGGAGCATTCTTGGTAAGGGGACCGGCTACCGACTGACCGGACGTTTCAATGGTGGGTCTTTTCGATACCCACAATGTCACCAAAAAAATGACGGCAAAGCCCACCAATACCAACGGTAGTACACTTCTCTGCCTTCGTCTTTTTTTTCTTCTCATAGTCACGCCCCTTTCCGATTTTTCTTTCGTTTAATTTAATTCTGCAATCCGAGATACCCCTACATAGATTTCAGATATTTTATACCATGTTTGATAGTCCACTTTTCCGGTGGCCGGCAGTCCAAATACGGATTGAAATTTTTTCACCGAAGCGGCTGTGGCCGGACCGTACACTCCATCCGCCTGAATCTTAGGGATGGCAGGATAAGCCTTGGCAATTCGATTTAACTGCTCTTGCATCTGGCGCACCTTTTCCCCGGAAGAACCGATATCCAACGTGTATCCAGGCCAGGAAGAGGGTACGCCGGATATTTCTGCTGCACTGTTGATGTACATATCTTCCCCATAATAATACCGTAGGATTTCAATGGGTGTATAGCCTTGATCTCCCAAGGTCTTTGAGCCCCATTGGGTCATCCAGTTGGGGCAGCTTACTTGCCTTCCATCGCAGTACTGGGTTAATATCGGCTGCCGAACATTGGGTCTGGATAAATAACCTGCAAATAACTCATCTACTATGACATCAATGGTGTCATAGATATTCCGTTCCGGAATCCACTTGTGGTCAAATGCAGTCGAAGAAGTGATTGTAAACTCATTTCCAAAATTGCGATACCATTCGGTGTACACCCGGTTTAGAGTAAAGGACATAATCGCAAGCACATTGGCCCGTATGGTATCTGCCGGCCAAGTGGCATAGATTTCACTGGATGCTACATTTTTAATGTAATCTTTATATTTCACATAGTAATTTTTCGCTGTTGTATCCCGGGGGGAACCATTATGCACGACAATGTATTCCGGTACCACTACCCGGCTCAGTACAATCTCCCCGGTTTCATTTACCGGCTTGATCTCTGCCTCTGGAATCTTCGGCGGATACTCTCCATAAAGGGTGTGGGCCGGAATGACAAAAATCTCTTCCTCCGGCGTCACCGTATCGCTGGGGCGCAGTGTAATATTTTGAACGGCAGTCACCTCCGGCAGAATCTCTGCTCCGGCAATACTAATGGGTTCAAACCCGGGTGCCCGCACCTCCAGCGTATACTCCGCATAGGGTTGCTGCGTAATCGTGGGATTCAAACTGTATTCCAAAGGCGGTGCCGCCAGCTCTAACGTCTGTGTCTGTCCCGAACCATCTGTGGTCACTTGCTCCAACGATTTTCCCGGTATTCCGGTATAAGAAATCTGGATTGTCGCACCGGACACCGGATAAGATGTTATTTCTGAAACAATACGAATCTGTAGTTTTCCTTTATCGTCCATCTTTCAAGACCTCGCAATTGATTTACTTCTTTTTATCCTATGCGCCGTCCCTGAAAATATGCGGTTTTTTACATGATAATGCGCTTAATATCATTAAACAATACAAAAATCATCAACCCAAACAACAGTACCATCCCTGCGAAATGTACCATACCCTCTTTCTCCGGCGAAACTCGTTTGCCCCGCACTGCTTCGATGACCAGAAACACCAGGCGCCCTCCATCCAACGCCGGAAGGGGGAGCAAGTTCATGACCCCTAAGTTGGCGGATAATAGAATTGCAAAATTCATTAAGTTAATAATAATGACGCTGATTCCTCCCGGCTTGCTTTGTTGGTAGGTATCATTGACCATATTGACAATTCCCACCGGTCCGGATAAATTATCTGCTCCAATTTTTCCGGTCACTAGCATTTTCAAACTTTCTACGGTGGTGCAGATCCAATATTTCACTTCATACAAACCATACTGGAGACTCTGAAAAGCATTGCCCTTTTGATAGCCGCCTCCTTCCACCCCCATAATATAGTAATTCTTCCTATCCGCACTTTCTCTTGGTGTAAGTGTTACTTGTTTGGTCTGACCATCTCGCTTATAGGTCACTTCTACCGGCTTTCCCTGATGAAATTGATTGTACATCGTGACTTCCCGATAGATATTGATATGCTTATTGTTTAATTTCACGATTCGGTCACCGGCCTTGATTCCGGCTTCCTGCGCCGGATATCCGGGGGTCATTTTTGCTATGATTGGTGCGTCATAGCCCACCCAGGCCACTAAAATCACCGAGAAAATAAAGGCCAGGAAAAAATTAAACATAGGCCCTGCTATAATGACAGAAATTCTTGCCCAAACCGATTTTTTATTAAAACTCCCCTCGGAGTTACTCTCGGCATCGTCTTCTCCCATCATGCATGCACCACCAAGCGGCAGTAGCCGCAAACAGTACTTGGTCGCTCCCACTTGTTTGGAAATCAAGCAAGGCCCCATGCCTACGGAAAATTCTTCTACTTCAATGCCATTTTTCTTGGCAAGTAAGAAATGACCCAGTTCATGAGAAATCACGACCAATCCAAATAATAGGAGTGCCAGTATAATTCCAACGATCAAGTTACCACCTGCTTTCTATTTGTTCATACGTCTGTGCCTCTGCTTCCAGTATTTCCGACACAGAAGGTTCTATCCTATTTTTATGTGTATTCATACAAGTTTCTATGATTTCCGGTATGGCCAAATAGGGAATCTTTCGTTCTAAGAATTTACTTACTGCCCGTTCATTGGCTGCATTGAATACGGTGGGAAGTGTTCCTCCCACTTTTCCTGCCTCCATGGCCAGTCGAAGCCCATAGAAAGTATCCATATCCGGTTCTTCAAAGGTCATGGAACCAAGTGCTGCAAAGTCCAGTCGGGTACCCGGCAAATATCTGCGTTCCGGATAATAGAGTGCATATTGAATCGGCAGTTTCATATCCGGTGTGCCAAGTTCTGCAATAATCGCACCATCCACATATTCCACCATGGAGTGAATCACACTTTGGGGCTGTACCACCACCTGTACCTGGTCGATGGAAACGTCAAATAACCATTTTGCTTCAATGACTTCCAATCCTTTATTCACCATGGTAGAAGAATCAATAGTGATTTTTCTACCCATTTCCCAATTGGGATGTTTTAACGCGTCTTCCACTTGAATATGCGCCAATTCTTCTCTGGTTTTCCCTCGAAAGGGTCCTCCGGATGCAGTTAACAAGATTTTATGGAGTGCTTTTTGCTGTCCTCCCTGCAGTGATTGGAAGATGGCACTGTGCTCACTATCTACCGGAAGAATGGATACGCCACATTTTTTCGCCAGTGGCATAATCAGATGCCCTGCAGTGACCAAGGTTTCTTTATTGGCTAAAGCAATATCTTTTCCTGCTTCGATGGCTGCAATCGTGGGGCGGATTCCGATCATGCCTACAATGGCCGTTACTAAAATGGAAATGTCGGGAAGGATGGCAACTTCTAAAAGGCCTTCCATTCCCGTTACGATCTTCACATCCAAATCCCGGGTGTTGACTCGTAACTCCGCAGCCTTTTTGGCATCCCATACGGCTACCACCTTGGGATGAAATTCTCGTATCTGTGCCTCCAAAAGGGTAATCTGACTTCCTGCTGCCAAGCCTTGCACTTCGATGTCTTTATTTTCCCGAACCACTTCGAGTGTCTGGGTTCCAATGGAACCGGTAGACCCCAGTACTGCTATTTTTTTCATACTTTTTCCTCGCTTACTTTATCCTAAAAATCCAACTGCCAAATAATAAATCACCGGTGCCGTAAAGATGACACTGTCAAATCGATCTAAAATCCCACCGTGACCCGGAATTAGTTTTCCATAATCTTTGATGTCATGATTACGCTTAATAGCGGATGCTGCCAAATCTCCCACTTGTGAGATTGCTCCACCCACTCCGCCAATCAGCGCATAAACCGCCACCGATTGTGCTTCTCCTGCAAAGTAATTGATTACAAGCGCATAGAGTGCCCCTAGCAGTGCTGCCCCTAGGATTCCGCCGATGCCACCTTCTATGGATTTCTTCGGGCTTAATTTGGGAGCCATTTTATGTTTTCCAATCAGCATCCCTACACAGTATGCACAAGTATCACATCCCCAAGAGCAGATAAATACCAGCCACACCAAAAATGCGCCTTGAGAAAGTATCCGAATCTGGTAAATGTAGGATAACATTACCGCTACGTAAAAGAAGCCAAAAAAAGTCATCATCACTTGTTCGCTACGGTAAGTCGGATAAGAAAACACATAAATCATCATCAAGACAATTAAAAGGGAAATGACCAGAAGCATGATCTGGTTTTGCTGGTCAAATCGAATCAGACCATAATACCAAATGGCAGCAAAATATCCGGCAATTCCCAATAGTTTTTTATGCACATCCAAGATTTTATAGAGTTCACTCATGCCAATCAAACTGATGAGCAACAGCACTGCAAATAAGATGTCTCCTCCACTAATCAAGGTGAGCAGCGCAACGATAACCAGCATAATGCCACTGAGCAGTCTTGTCTTAAACATCTATTCTTCCTCCTTTACCTTCCCATAACGTCTATCTCTGCTATTATATTGTTCAATAGCTTTGCCCAATTCCTTTTTTGTGAAATCCGGCCACAAAACATCCGTTACATAGATTTCTGTATAAGCCAGCTGCCATAGCAAGAAATTGGACAACCGCATCTCTCCACTGGTACGAATCAGCAAGTCCGGATCCGGAATGCCTGCCGTATCCAAATAGCTTTCAAACTGTTTCTGTCCAAAGTCTTCCGGCTCTAATTTTCCTTTTTTGCAATCGGTCAGCATTCTTTTCGTTGCCCGCAATATTTCATCTCGGCTTCCATAATTAATGGCAATCTGAAAATGTAGTCCATCGTTTTCTTTGGAGGCTTCTTCTAATTCTGCGATTCGTCCCCTAATATCATCATCCAGTCCTTCTAAATCACCAATCGCACGCACTTTCATACGATTTCGTTCTGCTGTTTTCAAGCAAGTCTTCATATAGTTACGAAGTAATGTCATTAATGCATCCACTTCACTGTCCGGCCGGTTCCAGTTCTCCGTGGAAAATGCATACACCGTCAAGTATTTTACTCCCATCTTATATGCGTCTTCACAAATTCGTTCCACATTTTTGCTTCCCTGGGCATGTCCGTAGTTTCTCGGCATGTTCTTTTTCTTTGCCCACCGTCCATTTCCATCTAATATAATTGCAATATGCTGCGGTACATTCATAGTCATTCCCCTTTCACGTAAAGAGGAGGAACGTCACAAAAAAACCCCCGTCCCTCCTTATTGATTTTCTCTTATACCGTCATGATTTCTCTGGATTTTGCTTCTACCGTTTTGTCTACTTCTGCAATATATTTATCTGTCATCTTCTGTAGTTCGGATTCCAAATCCTGGATCTCATCTTCCGAAATCTCGCTGCCTTTTAATTTTTTAAACGCGTCATTTCCATCACGACGAATATTGCGGACCGCTACTTTTGCAGCTTCTCCCTTTTTCTTCACATCTTTTACCAGTTCTTTTCTTCGTTCTTCGGTTAATTCCGGAAAAACAAGACGAATGACCGAACCATCATTGGTAGGATTAATTCCGATGTCAGACATCTGAATGGCTTTTTCAATTTCCTTTAACAAACTTTTTTCCCATGGCTGAATCTGTATCATGCGGGCTTCCGGCACAGATACGTTGGCTGCCTGCTGAATTAAGGTCGGTGTTCCGTAATAGTCTACCGATAATTTATCAAGAATATGCGGATTCGCACGTCCGGCACGGATGGTAATTAAATCTCCCTCCAGGTTATTTAATGTTTTAGTCATTTTCGAATCATACACTGTTAATTTTTCGTTCATGGTTATTCTCCTTGAGTTTTATTTTATGATTTTATACACTTACTTTTGTTCCGGTAAAGGTGCCGCTCACAGTCTCAGTAATACTGTCTTTTTCATTTAATCCAAATACCAGCATAGGCATTTTATTCTCCATGCACAAAATAGAAGCTGCCAAGTCCACTGCTGCCAGTTTCTGGTCGATGACTTGTTGAATCGAAATCTCATCATATTTTTTCGCTGCGGGATTCAACTTAGGATCGCTGTCATAGATACCGTCAATGGCTTTTGCCAATAACATCGCATCTGCTTCAATCTCAATGGCACGCAAAACCGCTCCCGTATCGGTAGAAAAATAAGGATGTCCCGTCCCCCCTGCGAAAAAGATTACTTTTCCTTCCTCTAAATCTTCCAATGCTGCATCTTTGGAAAATAATTTGGTAAAGGTGCCACAAGCAAACGGGGTATAAATCTCCGTCTTCATTCCCACATGTCTGAAAATATCCGATACATAAATGCAATTCATCACTGTCGCCAGCATTCCAATTTGGTCAGCTTTGGTGCGGTCAATGGTCTCGCTAGTTCTTCCCCTCCAGAAATTCCCTCCACCGGTCACCACCGCTACTTGGATCCCCTGGTCACTTAATTTCTGAACCTGCTTCGCCACTCCCATACACGTTGCTTCATCAAATCCTGTCTTTTTATCACCTGCAAGGGCTTCGCCACTTAATTTCAAAAGTACTCTTTTCATATCATTTACTCCTCGTTGTCTATTGGTGTTGATAGCTGTCCATAGTATATCATATCTTTTTTGAAAATGGAATACTTTACAAGCAAACCCAGTTCACATGTCAACGGTTTAGAAAAATTTAACGAATGTTTATACTTTAGGCATGTTTTTTCAACTTCACTTGTGATATCCTTTTTCCATAAGGAGTGAAAAAGCGATGAGAGAAAAAATACAGCGTTTTATGAGTGGACGCTACGGAATGGATTCATTTAACAAGTTTTTATTAGGGGCAACTCTGGCCCTGTGCATTTTTAATATGTTTATAGATAACCGTTTGTTTAGCCTACTTACCGGGGTTTTATTGGTTTATATATACATTCGGATGTTTTCCAGAGATTTTGGTAAACGGACACAAGAGAATGCCCGTTTTATGGAGTATAAAAATAAGCTGACAGGAAAGTTTCATTCCCATCAGCAAAATATGGCGGACCGCAAGACGAATCACATCTACACCTGTCCCAATTGCAAACAAAAAATTCGAATTCCCAAAGGAAAGGGAAGAATTTGTATCTCTTGTCCCAAATGTCACACCCAATTTGAGCGTAAAAGCTAGTGAAGGTGTTTCATTTCTTTCATGGCGAATAGTAATACAACCACTAGGGTGGTAAAGTCTGCAATCGGTCCTGCGTAGAGAATTCCATCGAGACCAAAGAACAGTGGGAGTATTAGAATCAGCGGAATCAGTAGAATCAACTGACGCATCATCGAAAGTATAGACGCTTTGATTGGCTGTCCGGTTGCTTGAAAATAACTGGTAGTGACCACTTGGAAACCTGCAACGAAGATACCCATCATGAATATCCGCATGCACTTAATGGCAAATTGCGTAAATATTGCACTCTGCGTTCCGAAGATGGATAGAATCTGTCCCGGGAACAGCTGACATGTAGCCCAGCCCACAAGACAGCAAAGAGTTGCCACCATTGCAGCACAGAGATAGGTCTTTTTAATCCGTTTATACTGTCTGGCCCCTTTATTAAATCCCAGAATCGGCTGGGAACCAATTCCGATGCCAATACAGATCGATACTATAATCATACTGACTTTCATAACGATTCCCATGGCACTTAGGGCTACATCACCTCCTACTGAGGTTTTGTTCCCATAGTATACCAGGGAATTATTTAATACAATCTGTAAAATCGTGCCGGAAATCTGCGTAATACCACTGGAAATCCCCAATATAAATACACTTTTGCTAATCACCTTATCTACTCTTATATTTTTCTTGGTCAATCTCATATTTCCCTTTTTTACAAAATAGTGAAATAAAATAATCACGGAAATAATCTGTGAAGTAATGGTCGCAATCGCTGCTCCCACCACACCCCAGTGAAATACAAAAATATAAATGGGGTCTAAGATAGTGTTGAGCACCGCTCCAATGACAATGCTGTACATAGCTAGTGCCGGATTGCCATCTGTTCTTGCCATATTCGAAAGACCGATACCAAGCATATTAAACGGCGCTCCAATTAAAATAATAGAGGTATACTGTCTGGCGTAATGCATGGTTTGATTGGTAGCACCAAATAGTTTTAACATGGGATCTAAGAATACCAAGCCAAGGACTGCTAACAATATTCCCAGCCCCAGTAACAATAAAAAGATTGTTCCCAATGTTTTTTCTGCTTCCTCTTCTTTTTTTTCTCCCAATTTAATAGCTGCATAGGAACTCCCACCGGATCCCAGCATGGTGGATATGGCAAGAATAATGGTCACAATAGGAAATGCAATGGTGGTTGCTGCATTTCCAAGGTACCCCACTCCCTGTCCAATAAAAATCTGGTCCACAATATTATAAACTGCATTCACCAACATGGAGACTACTGCCGGCAGCGCAAACCGCAAGAGCAGCTTCCCAACGGATTGATACCCCAATGGATTTTTTGTCTGTACTTTTGTCATCCTTTGTTCCCCTTTCTTGTATTTGCCGAACAAGATTTTTATAACTCTATTGATTAAGCCAATCCAGGGTATCCTGAATCGTTTCTCTCAAATTCCTAGGTTGATACCCCAGTTCTTTCGTTGCTTTATCATGGGAAAACCGATCATTACTTTTCAGTGTATACAAAGAATAAGCGGTATATAGTGGTCTTTGATTGCGCCGTTTTGCAACTAATTTCACAAAAGGTACTGCCACTTTTGCCATCCAGATAGGAAGGGTCGGAATGATTCTTCCCCCTTGGGCATCTCGAATCATCTGCAGCACTTCCCGCACTTCGTAATGCCGATTGGATAAGATATAGCATTCTCCGGTTTTTCCTTTTAGGGCTGCCGCAAAACATCCTTTTGCCACATCCCTTACATCCACAAAATCATACCCCCCTTTTACACAAGCAGGTAATCGTCCTTTTTGATAATCTTCTACCAGTTGGACCAAATGATTTCTAGACTCATCGTAAGGGCCTAATATTCCGGAAGGATGTACAATCACTGCATCTAATCCATTTTTGACCCCGTGCAATACCATTTTAGATGCCATTGCCTTGGTTTTCGCATAGCCACCTACAACCTCTGCAGGAGAAAAATAACTGCTTTCCACCATGACTTCCGGTTTTTTCTTTTCCGGTAATGCATGAACCGAACTCACATAGACCAATCGCTTGACTTGATGTTTCATACACAATTCCACAATATGCTTGGTTCCCAGTACGTTCACTTCATAAAGTTCATGGGATATCCGGTCCGAAATGTCTACAATTCCCGCAGTATGTATCACAATCAACTTCTGTTCCGGAGAATGCATAAATAAAGGCTCTAATGACTTTTTTTCTCGCACGTCTCCCTTGAAATAGGTCACATATTGAGAATCTGTTTTATGTTCACCGGGTAAAATCAGTCCCCGAACCATCTGTTTCTTTTGACATAAAAGACGAACCATGGCACTTCCCAAATGTCCGCCTGCACCTGTCACAATATACAACTTCGACATTTTCAGATACCTCTTTTCTCATTTTTCTCCTAAGTAAATCAGGACTATTGCAAAGTTCAATAGTCCTGATTACAATGTTTTTTCCCTACATTGCGAAAGGAGAAATCAATTAAATCCCTTACTTATATTATACTCGAAAGTGTCAATTTGTAAACATCTTCACGCTAAAACAATCGTTTTTCCCCTTTATTTTCACCTCTGAAATCAGTACGGCCCCCAAAATAAGGGCGCATCCAATAATCATTTTGATAGTGACCATTTCGTGTAACAAAATGATAGAAAATATGGTTCCAAATACCGCTTCCATAGATAAAATGACAGCAGATTTTGTTTCATCCACATATCTTTGGGAAACAGTCTGTAATAAATACGTAATCGTAGTACTTCCTACTCCTAAATATACCACTGCTAAAATCCCATCGGTGTTCGCTTGTATGTTCACGGTTCCCTTGGTACACAAAAGACCTACTGCTGACATAACAAAAGCCGTTGCAATTTGAAAAAAATTCAATGCCATCACACTATACCTTTTCACGTATTCTCCTGTTAAAAATATTTGAAAAGCAAAGCAAACCGCACAAGCCAATGTCAAAGTATCCCCTACTCCAAGAGAAAAACTTTCATTCAGAGATAACACTCCTGCACCTATCACTGCAACAATAGCACCCGCAACTCCTTGGGGGCTCATTTTCTTTTTATAAATCACGAATGCAATAAATGGAACGATCACCACATTGGTTGCCGTTAAAAATGCATTTTTTGATAATGTAGTATATTGTAATCCTACCGTCTGTAGTGCAAATCCCGAAAAAAGAAACGCACCCAGTATGATTCCCGCTTTGATTTCGGCTTTTGAAATACGTTTTAAGGCTTTGATACTTAATGGAAATAATAATACTGTACCAATGAAAAAGCGTCCGGTCAATATCTGGAAGGGAGTCAGTGTGTCAAGCGCAATATCACTGACCACAAAGCCTCCACCCCATATGATCGTCACCACAATTAATCCGATGATTCCTAAATAACTTTTGGTACTGCTTTTCACGCTTCTGCCTCCTGTTCCACGGATGTACGGATTTATTTCATGACAATATTAATGATTTTGCCCGGAACATATATTTCTTTCACTATATTTCCGGTCAACTTATCTGCAATGGCTTCTTTTCCTGCTGCAATGGCGTCCTCTTTTGCGATATCTGCTGCAATAGTTACCACCGCTTTGGTTTTCCCGTTGATTTGAACTGCTACATCAACTTCATCATCTTTCATGGCTTCTTTATCATAAGAGGGCCATTGTGCTCTGAAGATTGTTTCCGTATGTCCCAGCTGCTCCCATATTTCTTCTGCCATATGTGGAGCAAATGGTGCAAGCAGCACCGCCATATTTCCTAATGTTTCTGCATCCACACCGCCTTCTTTTTTGGCAATGTCAATGAGTTTATTATTGTATTCCATAAATCCGGAGATCACCGTGTTCAGACTAAATCCCTCTAAACGGTTCGTAATATCATAGACCATTTTATTACGTACTTTGATCATCTCTTTCGTTGCTTTGAGATTTGCTTCTTTGCTTTCCATCACCAAATTCCAGAGACGTTTTAAGAAACGATTGACCCCATCGATTCCGCGGTCATCCCATTCTGCATCCAGCTCCGGTGGCCCTACAAAGAGCTCATACATCCGCAAAGAATCACAGCCATAATCACGCACCAAATCATCGGGAGAAACCACATTTCCTTTGGACTTACTCATCTTAATTCCATTTTTACCGGTAATCATTCCCTGATTGAATAATTTGGTAAATGGTTCCTCAAAGTCAATGGCTTTGATGTCGTATAAAAATTTTGTATAGAAGCGAGAATACAGTAAATGAAGTACTGCATGTTCTACTCCACCGATGTACATATCTACTGGAAGCATCTCATTTGCTTTTTCCCGGGAAACAAGAGCATCTGCATTGTGATTATCCACGTAACGCAGGAAATACCAAGATGACCCTGCCCACTGTGGCATGGTATTCGTCTCCCTTTTTGCCGGTTTCCCACACACGGGGCAGGTGGTGTTCACCCACTCATCAATGCCTGCCAGTGGTGATTCTCCCGTTCCGGTCGGTTCGTAAGTTTCTACTTCCGGTAACCTTAATGGAAGCTGGTCTTCCGGTACCGGCACTGCTCCACAGTCCGGACAGTGTACGATTGGAATCGGTTCTCCCCAATACCTTTGACGTGAAAATACCCAGTCACGTAACTTGTAATTGGTGGTTGCTCTTCCAATCTTACGTTCTTCCATAATGAAAGGTGCTTTTTCTTTGATTTCTTCTGAAGACATACCATCCCATTCACCGGAGTGAATCATTACGCCGGAACCGGTGTAAGCACTGGTTAATTCATGGGCGGTTCCATCTTCGGAAATAACTTCTATAATGGGAATTTTAAATTTACTTGCAAATTCAAAATCACGGTCATCATGAGCAGGTACACACATAATGGCTCCGGTTCCATAGTCTGCCAATACATAATCAGACAGCCAGATAGGAACTAATTCCCCATTGATTGGGTTCACTGCATAACTTCCCGTAAACACGCCCGTTTTTTCCTTGTCCTGTAGACGATCCACCGAAGATTTCATAGAAGCTTTTAAAATATATGCTTCCACTGCTTCTTTGGTTTCTGGGGTTACCAGTCCTTTTGCCATGTCATGTTCCGGTGCCAATACCATAAAAGTGGCCCCATACAAGGTGTCCGGTCTGGTGGTGTACACCGTGATCTTTTGCTCTGTATTTTGTACGGCAAAATCCACTTCTGCGCCGTGACTTTTCCCGATCCAGTCTGCTTGCATCTTCTTTACTTTATCTGGCCAATCCAGTTTATCCAAATCCTCCAACAGGCGATCTGCATAAGCAGTAATTTTCAACATCCACTGGCGAAGATTTTTCTTCGTTACTTCGGTTCCACATCGTTCACATTTTCCATTGACCACTTCTTCATTGGCAAGACCGGTCTTGCAAGACGGACACCAGTTAATTGGGAATTCCTTTTCGTAAGCAAGTCCTTCTTTGAACATTTTTACAAAAATCCATTGAGTCCATTTATAAAACTCCGGATCCGTAGTGTTTACTTCCATGTCCCAGTCATATAGTGCTGCAATTTCATCAATCTGTCTTTTGATATTCGCTACATTTTCTGCTGTGGATTTAGCTGGATGGACACCCATTTTAATCGCATAGTTTTCTGCAGGTAAGCCAAATGCATCCCATCCCATAGGATGTACAATATAATATCCTTGTAATAATTTATAGCGGCTCCATACATCTGAGATTACATATCCTCTCCAATGGCCTACGTGAAGTCCATTCCCGGATGGATATGGAAACATATCCAAACAATAGTATTTTTCTTTCTTTTCGCCTTGATCATCTATTTTGGGGTTCACTGGATTTTGTTTCCAATGTTCTCTCCATTTCTTTTCAACGGCTTTATGGTTATAAGGTACTGGCATCTTTTATTTCCTCCTTGTTTACACTATCTGTTATTGTAGACATCCACGGCGATTTTGTCAAGATTATGTTGTCTGGAAATACATATTGGTGTATAATGTGAATTAAGGTATTTCAGTATAAAAAAACTTGAATAAAGGAGATTTTGCCATGGTAAATTTATTAGCAGGTCCAAAGGGAACAGGGAAAACACAGCAAATGATTGAACTAGCGAATCAGACTGTGAAAGATTGTAATGGAAACATCGTTTTTATTAAAAAGAGTCACCGTGATACATATAGTTTAGACTTTCATATTCGTGCCGTTTGCATGGCCGACTACGCATCCATCGTTAATACCGATGAATACATCGGGTTCATTTACGGAATGCTCAGTGCAAATAGCGACATTGAAGTGATTTTTATTGATGGGATTTTGAAACATGCCGACATCTCCATGGAGAACATACCGGATTTTGTAAAACGACTGAATGCCATATCCACCGATTGTAAGATTGATTTTTATGTAAGTGTCAGTGCTGGAAAAGATGAAATTGAAAAAGAAGTAGACTTAGCAGATTGCAAGATTTTAAATTAATCGAACATAAGAAGGAACCCTTTCCGTTAGATTGCTACCGGAAAGGGTTCCTTTTATTTGCATAAAAATTCATAGAAAAACACAATTACCGGCATGGTGATGGTGCAAAAAAGTACCGTCATTGCATTAATTACACTGGCATATTTGGCATCGCCTCCATATACCTGTGCGATTTGTGTCACCATAGCAGCCACCGGAGCTGAGGATGCCAAAAGTACTACCATCAAAATATAAAATGCATCCGGATGGATACTGGTGATGCCACTTCCCCATATGAGAAGTACGATGATGGCCGGAAAGAAAACCAGCCGCAAAAAACAAATCAAATAAATTCTTTTCTGACGAAAAATCCACTTCACGTCCACCTTGGCAAACAGCATTCCGATAACCAGCATACTGGCCGGTCCAATCATATTGCCCATTCCCTCAATACACTTTCCCAAAACCGATGGAAGTCGCAACCGAAGCACAAATAACGAAAGTCCTACCATCATTGCCACAATATTGGGATTGCAAATGATTTTCCGAATACTTTTTTCTCGAATTCCACTGATCATCAATTTCCCATGAGTCCAAATCAAAATGTTTTGTACAAAAATATAGGCTAAGGAATAAAATACCCATTCCTTTCCAAGCACCGCATATACCAGTGGAATGATAATGTTGCCTGCATTGGAATAAATAAGGGATGCCTTCTCCGTAGGGTTAAAACGAAAGCACTTACCGAGTACGTTTGTTCCCAAAATAAATAGGATATGGACGACTACCGCAGCCGCTGCTGCCAACAAAAGTCCTCTCATTTTATCTGTTGTGTAGTCGATTTGAAAGGAACTAATCATCATGCAAGGGCAGAAAACATACACGGTAAAAGAGGACAGTGGTTTACTGTCCTCGCCTTTTAACAATCCAATTTTTACAACGATATATCCGATGATACCCATTAAAAACATGGATATAATATTTTGTGCTAATAAAATACTGATTTCCACCAAAACACCTTTTTCTTTTTTGAATTACTATTTTATAGATAATACGGTATTGGTCTTTTTATTTTCCTTGTATTCTACCGTAATGTTCTGCCCTACTTCATACTTAATGATATCGATAAATTCTACTACCGAAACATCAAATATTTCTTCGGAACCTTCTATCATAAGATAATAATGAGAATTGCCTTCCATAACACCTTGTGCAATCTTGGTGATTTTCCCGGTAAGCGTCTGTATTTCTCTTGTATCCTTTTCTTCTTTTTGAATGCCGTTGCTGATCATCAGATCATGATAAACTGCTTCACAAGCACTTACGGTATCTCCAATGGCTACTAGTTGATATTTTTGTACGTTGAC
The DNA here is from genome assembly GCA_036666555.1 of Lachnospiraceae bacterium. Classification (GTDB taxonomy): domain Bacteria; phylum Bacillota; class Clostridia; order Lachnospirales; family Lachnospiraceae; genus UMGS1251. The sequence goes on from JAVWVS010000002.1 coordinate 51,353, forward strand.
CATGGCATATTTTTTCACAAGACCTGCATCATCTTTCAATGCAATAAAATACGTTGGTTCTCCGGACATATTAAGCAAAAGTGGAAAAGTTGCCTTATATTTTAGATTTTGTACCTGTCCTTCTGCCGATGACATGGCTGATTCTTCGGTAGCACCTTCAATGGAATAAAACTTAGTCTCCATAGTTCTTTGATTCATCAATACAAATCCTACATTCGACTGATCTCCACTTACGGAAGTGACTCCGGTATACACCCACACGTCATCATCAATTGCCAAGAAATTGTATCCTTTGGTGGTTTCCAAACAATCTTTTTGTCCTAGTACACTATTTAAGAATCCATGTTTCAAAGACCCATAATAATCGTATAACTGTACAAGTAACTCCGCAGAGTAGGCACGGTCGACCCATTGTGGCACTTCGTCAATTTTGTAATTCTTCATTTCACCGGTAATCGCATTACACATCACGACACGTCCTACCGTTTCTCCACCAAATAATCCAATGTTAAATTTCTTTACCGGAGCTATCCAATAAGGAACTCCTTGATCATCAATTTCAAAACTCAATTCATCGAAAATATAGGTTGGATATGCAAACCGCAGATGACGATAAATATTATGATTAAAATACTCACTGGTAGAATACTTCATTCCTTCTTTTAACTTTACAAGCTCTGTAGACTGTTTTGCCATATCAATCATCACATATGCCGGAATTCCCTCTGCACGGTTGGTAAACCACTTAATTGGGCTGGCATATTTCAGTGGAGACACCCGCACCGGTGTTCCTTTATAGTTTACCTGACTGTAAAGATCATCTACTTCAAACTGTGATACCATGTCTACCATACTTCCCATCTTACGATTTCCTAATAAAGTAGCGGAATCTTTATCTAACAGCGGAATCTGGTCAAAAGACAGCTCTTCGATATCTTTGGTAAATTCGCCTTGTTTAACTGGCAGTAATTGTTGATATTTTTTTGCATTAATAATGGGTGAGGACAGTAACGACCCTACCAAATAGCATCCCAATATTACTAAGAATATGGTGCCCATTACTTTAATAAACTTCGCATTCTTAATTTCCTGTCTTCCCAGATGCGTTCGAAATACAAATACCACCATCAAAATGATAATGACAAATAAGAAGAAAAACCAAAAATTACCGGAATGTATATTAATCGCCGGCAGTGAAACATAATAATAAATTCCCGCCAACACCAGCAATACCACTACGCCGATTAGTTTTTTCATTGACTTTTTCATTGTTACCTCCATTTTTTTTTGCTAAATAGCAAGATTAAAGAGTATTCTATCATAGATTTCCCACAATAAAAAGTCTTCTTTTAATTTTTTAGAAATTCTTTCTCCATAAATTAGGAGAAAATAGCATTAAAAACGGAAATATTTCCAATCGTCCTATCAGCATGTCAAAACAAAATACCAATTTTGAGCCTACTGAAAAATCATAAAAGTTTTCAATCGGTCCCACCGCTGCAATTCCGGGTCCTACATTGTTCAATGTGGTCAGCACTCCGCTAAAGGACGTGGCAAAATCGAAATTATCAAGGGAAATCAGTAGTACCGATAAAATTAGGACAAAAATATAGGCAATAAAATACACATATACCCCTTGTGTCGTTTCTGTGCTGACTTTTTTTCCATTTAATTTCACCAGGTTCACTGATTTTGGATGAATCATCTTTTGCATCTCTTTTTTCACGCTCTTTAGTAAAATTAGAAACCGTGACACTTTAATTCCCCCACCTGTGGAACCGGCACAAGCACCAATTACCATAAGGGCAAGCAAAATGGTCTTGGAAAATTCCGGCCATAGATTATAATCTGCAGTAGCGAACCCTGTGGTGGTAATAATCGAAGCGACTTGAAAAGATGCATATCGCAACGCTTTGAATGGATTCCCATAAATCCCCATAATGTTGACTCCAATCAGAACAATCGCACCGGCAATCACACCCAGGTAGGTTCTCACCTCTTCATTTTTAAATACGGCTTTCACATCTTTTAAAAGTAGCAGAAAATACACATTAAAATTAATACCAAATAGAATCATAAAAATGGTGATGACACCATCGATATAAGCACTGTCATAATATCCCACGCTTATGCCCCGATTAGAAAACCCACCGGTTCCGGCTGTACTAAATGCATGAATGACGCTGTCATAAAGATTCATTCCGCCACACAGTAAAAAAACAATTTCTGCAGCGGTCAGCATAAAATACATTCCGTATAGGATCTGGGCCGTTCCTCTTGCCTTTGGAACCAGCTTATCCGCCTCCGGTCCCGGTACCTCTGCCCGCATCAAATGCATGGAATTCTTTTCGTCTAGGGACGTCAGCACCAACACAAACACCAACACACCCATTCCCCCAATCCAATGGGTCAAGCTACGCCAAAAGGACATTCCCTTGGCAAATCCATCAATATCAGTCAAAATAGTAGAACCGGTAGTGGTAAATCCGGAAACGGTTTCAAAGAATGCATCCACATAATGGGGAATGGCACCCGATATAAAAAATGGCAATGCTCCAAACAAAGACCACAATACCCATGCACTGGCCACAATGACCAAACCGTCTTTTCCATAAATAGTAGAATTCTCCGGTTTGTTTCTTCCAAATATCAAATAGACCAACGCCAAAATACTGCTGGTAACAAGAAAGGCCCAGTAATTATCTTCCTTGTAAAGAATGGAAACCGCCATGGGAATCAGCAGCACCACAGCCTCTACTCCCAACATTTTTCCTAATATATACCCCGTCATTTTTTTATTCATATGCGCTCCACCATCATAAGAAAATCTCTTCGATATCTTGTATTTTGCGGGTAGTAGTAACCACCACTACACTGTCACCGACTTGAATGCAATCTTCTCCGTTGGGAATAATAATCCGACGGTCTCTTCCAATACAGGCAATCAAATGGTCGGGCTTGGTTGGTAAATTCTTCAGAGGAATATTAGCATATTTGGCATCTTCTTTAATGGCAAACTCCAATGCTTCTACCTTTCCGTCCAATAAATAATACAATGCCTCCACATTAGCGCTTTTCAGTGAATTTTGTTTTGCCCGTACGTATCCCATAATCACATCTGCTGTGGCGCTTTTGGCTGAGACAATGCTGTCAATCCCCAGACCTTGTACCATCTGTGCACGGGTATCTTCATTCACCTTGGCAATGATTTTGGATACTCCTTGGGTCTTGGCAAATAACCCCATGATAATATTCTCCTCATCCATGCCGGTAAGTGCAATGAGGGCATCTGCTTTCCCAATTCCTTCTTCTACAAGAAGGTCATGATCTGCCGCATCTCCGTTAATAATGGTTGCTTTGGGAAGGGCTTCACACAATTCTTCGCATTTTTTGGTGTCTCGTTCAATGATTTTAATCTGCATCCCGAGTGCACATAATTGCTTCGCCAGATAAAATCCAACCCGACCGCCACCACATATAATGACTTTATGCACTTTGTTTTTTGGATTCCCAAGAGACTTAAAAAACAATTCCATCTCCCGGTGGGTCGCCGCTACGTGCAGTTTATCCCCTGCTTTCACTTCGAAATCACCATCCGGAATCAGTACTTTTGCGCCTCGCTTTACCGCACATACCAACACTTTGATTTGAAAGTTTTGATAGATTTCTGCTAAGGTCATTCCCGCTATCTTACTTGGATTTGGAATCTGAAATTCCACCAATTCCATACGTCCTTTTACAAAAGTATCCACCTTACTTGCCTCCGGAAAAAGCAACACTCTTGCAATTTCGCCTGCCACCGCCAGTTCTGGGTTCACTGCCATACTTAGGTGTAGGTCTTCTTTTAAAATATCAATCTGTTGATAATAAATCGGATTTCTTACACGGGCAATGGTATGTTTTGCCCCAATTCTTTTCGCTAATAAACAAGCCACCATATTAAATTCGTCGGTAGATGCACAGGCAATCACTAAATCTGCATGTGCCACATCTGCTTCTTTTTGTATTTCCACACTGGCACCGTCTCCGGTAATACAAATAATATCCAGACGGTTAATCGCCTCTTTTAATTTTCCTTCATTATTATCAATTAAGACAATGTCATAATTTTCTTCCGATAACTGCTTTGCCAGCTTATATCCAACTTTTCCATCCCCTATAATAACGATTTTCATTCGTATCCCTCATTTTTGCAAGCTCTGCATCTTAGCACTTTCTTAATATATTTTTTATATTTCTTTATACAATCTTAATATCCTATAGCATGGAATTATAGCACCTTTATATTGAAAGTACAATAGAAGAATGCAAAGAATCAGAGGGAAGATATTCGTTGCTTATCTTCCCTCTGATTCTTTGTGCTTTTATTTATTTTCCTGCTCTGCTGCCCGCTTCGCAATCTCTTTTTCCTGTACATCAGAAGGTGCCTGTTCATACCTTGCAAAAGTGTATTCATAAGTACCTCTGCCGCCGGTCATAGACCGAAGCAGTGTGCAGTATCCGAACACCCCTGTCATAGGAATATCTGCCTCGATGGTCTGCTTCCCACCATTCATGGGAGTCATTCCCAGTACCCTGCCACGGCGTTTATTTAAATCTCCCATTACATCTCCGGTATACTCATCTGGAACTGTCACTTTCATATTCGCAATCGGTTCCAACAAGATTGGACCTGCTTCCATAAATCCTTTTTTAAATGCCTGTACCGCAGCGGTCTTAAATGCCATCTCCGAAGAATCTACCGGGTGATAAGATCCATCGTATAAGATTCCTTTCACACCCACTACCGGATAGCCGGCCAGCGGACCTCTTTGTACCGATTCCTGCATTCCCTTTTCTACTGCCGGGAAATAATTCTTAGGAACTGCTCCTCCCACGACTTGTTCTTCAAATACATAAGGGGTATCCTGATCTCCCGATGGTTCGAATTTCATCTTCACATGACCGTACTGTCCATGGCCACCGGATTGTTTTTTATACTTCGTATCCACATCTGAATTTTTACGAATGGTTTCACGAAATGCCACTTTTGGCGTTTCTAATTCCACATCTACTTTATAACGGGAAGCCAATTTACTTACAATGACCTCTAGGTGCTGATCTCCCATGCCATAGAGCAACGTCTGATGATTCTCACTGTCATTGATGGAACGGATGGTCATATCTTCTGCCATCATCTTTGCCAATGCCTGGGATACTTTGTCTTCATCCCCTTTTGTCTTCACGTCATATTTCATATAGGTATAAGGCACTGAATAATCTGTTTTTCCATAGAGTACTTGTGTATTCTTGGTAGATAAGGTATCTCCGGTCTTGGTATCACTTAATTTTGCAATGGCACCAATATCCCCTGCATGCAGTTCCGGTACTTCCACCGGCTTATTTCCCACCATCGTATATATCTTACCCGATTTTTCTTCGGTATCTGACGTTGCATTGTATAAGATATCGTCTCCTTTGATAACCCCGGAGCATACTTTTATAAAAGAATATTTTCCAATAAATGGATCTACCATGGTCTTAAACACATACGCGGTCTTTGCTTTGGAAAAATCGTAATTGCCTTCAAAAATCTCGTTGGTAGTGCGATTGATTCCTGCACATCCTCTTTTATCCGGACTTGGGAAAAATCTTACAATGTCCGATAATAGATTCGCCACTCCTTGCGCCTGGAGATTCGAGCCCATCCCTACCGGAACGATGGTGCCTTCCATTACATTATAACGAAGTGCAGAACGAATCTCTTCTACGGAAAATTCCTCTCCTCCGAAATAGCGTTCCATAAATTCATCACTGGTTTCCGCAACTGCTTCTAACAATGTATTTCGACAGATTTCCAAGTTGGGCATGCAATAATCCGGAATCTCACATTCTTGTCGTTCCCCAATACCGGAGAATCTTCTTCCTGCATTTTTAATCACGTTCACGTAACCCACCAATTTTTCATTCTCTCGAATAGGAAGTGCCCGTGGAGCAATACATTTACCATACTTCGCTGTCAGTTCTTCCACTACTTCACGAAAACTTGCATCATCTACATCCATCTCCGTCACATATACCATACGTGGCAGGTTGTATTTATCACACAGTTCCCAAGCTTTTTCCGTTCCTACTTCTACTCCTGCTTTTCCGGATACTACAATAATGGCTGCATCCGCTGCACTGACTGCTTCCTCTACCTCACCTACAAAGTCAAAATATCCTGGGGTATCCAAAATATTGATTTTCGCTTTTTCCCACTCAATGGGTACTAGACTTGCACCAATGGAAAACTCTCGCTTTTGCTCTTCTTTGTCAAAATCGCTGATGGTGTTCTTGTCGGAAATCTTGCCCATGCGTCCAACTGCTCCTGATACATAAGCCATCGCTTCTACTAAGCTTGTCTTTCCGCTTCCACCGTGTCCTAAGAGGACGACGTTCCTAATCTCGTCTGTTCTGTAAACATTCATATGTGCTGCCTCCTTATTTCGTATCATCCAAAATAAAATGTATTCCGGATGCGTTGTCTCTTATGTTGATATTGTACTAAAAAATATATGTTTTTACAACTCTTTTATGTATTTTTCACAATTTTCCATAACTTTTGACAAACTTAAAAAAAAAAGCTAAACTATCTACAGATATCAGAACCAATTGTATGAGAAAGGATCCATTATGATTATAAAAAAAACCACCCAACTTCGTGGAAATATTACCATCCCCGGAGATAAATCCATTTCCCACCGAAGCGTAATGCTCGGTGCCATTGCCAAAGGAACCACAAAAATCAGTGGTTTTTTGCAGGGAGCAGATTGTCTTGCAACCATCCACTGTTTTCAAAAGCTTGGTATTTTCATTGAATCTCAAGAAGATGCCCTCCTTGTTCATGGAAAAGGGCTCCACGGATTATCCGCACCGACCGGTGCTTTGGACGTGAAAAATAGTGGTACCACTGCAAGACTGTTAAGTGGTATCTTAGTAGGTCAGCCTTTTGAATCCACACTGTCTGGGGATGTTTCCCTCAACCAGCGACCCATGAAACGCATTCTGACTCCCTTGTCGCAAATGGGTGGGAAGATTGAAAGTATACAGAAAAATGACTGTGCCCCTCTTCATATTTTACAGAGTTCTCTTCATGGAATCCATTACCATTCGCCCATTGCTTCTGCTCAGGTAAAATCTGCCATCTTATTGGCCGGACTTTATGCCGAGGGGGAAACCTTTGTATCTGAGCCTGTTTTATCCAGAAACCATACGGAACTTTTACTGCAAAGCTTTGGTGGCAATATCACTACTTCGGACACTACCACCCGCCTTCAGCCTTGCAGCCAACTTTATGCACAAGAAATACAGATTCCCGGTGACATCTCTTCGGCTGCATATTTCATTGCCGCCGGACTACTGGTGCCGGATTCTGAACTCTTGCTTCAAAATGTAGGTATCAATCCCACTCGCAACGGAATCTTAAACGTCTGCCGCGATATGGGCGCCGACATCACTTGTCTTCATGTAGCTGTGCACCACGGGGAACCCACTGCCGACTTACTAATTCGTACCAGTACCTTGCATGGAACCCTCATTGATGGTTCCATCATTCCTACCCTTATTGATGAAATCCCCATCATTGCCGTCTTAGCCGCCTGTGCCAAAGGAGAGACCATCATCCGCAATGCGTCAGAATTAAAAGCCAAAGAAACCAATCGTATCGAAACCATTACAGAAAATCTCACAGCTATGGGTGCACTTGTGACCCCCTTGGAAGATGGTATGATCATCAAAGGCAGTTCTTCCTTACAAGGTGCCACCATCCACAGTCATGGAGACCACCGTATTGCAATGGCTTTTTCCATTGCCGGGCTGGTCGCTCAGGGAGAAACGAATATCCTCGACAGTCCCTGTGTGGAGATTTCCTATCCTACTTTCTACCAGACATTACAACAACTCCACTAACCAATATCCAGAATTCTCTGGCAGACTGCCTTCCAAGTCAACTGATGTAAGTTCGTTTCCCGTTGATAGGGAAGGGCAATACTTCGTTCCACTGCTCTTGCTAGTTCTTTTTCAAATCGAGGCAGTTCTTCTTCCCTTGGTTCATCTGCATTACAGCATGTAGGCGGTGTCACATAGGTAATCTGATTGCCCGGCAAATGCTGTTCCATCCATTGCTTTACTCCCGGCAAATCCGTGCACACTACTTTTGCTCCACATCCAAGTGCTTCTAATACCACAAGTGGAAGCCCCTCCGAAAAAGAAGGTAGGACAAAGACGTCACTTCGCTGAAATGCTTTGGCCAGATCCGGCTGTGTCAATTTCCCAAGTAAATGCACCGGATACTTGGCTTCCTTTATTTGTTTGCAAATACAATCAAATTCTTCCGGGCTTGCATGTCCGCCAGCCAGTGAAAGCTCTAATTCATTTTCCGGGTAAGACAAATAGGAAAGACTCCTTAGCAGACTCATAACACCCTTTTTTTCAGATAGCTTTCCGGCATAAATCAGTGAAATCCCGTTCTTTTTTTCTGGGTTCCCCTCTTCTTTGAAAATCTGTGCATTATACCCACTTCCAATCACCGTGATACGATCCGGTTCTACTCCAAAAATACGGATGATGTCTGATTTTTGTTCCTGGTGAAGTGCCAGTACTTGATCCAGACCACCAATGTATTGTTGGATGTAATCCTTTTTTAGCGGATTCTTTTTTAACTGACGAAGTCCGGTCCCGTGACAAATCCCCATGACCATTTGATCTGGGAATGCTTCCCGTACCATCGCAGTTAATAAGTACAAGTGATGACAAAGAATGATATCCGGTTGAAACGATTCCACTACTTCTTGGATGCGCTTTAAAAAAGCCTGTTGAAACTGCTCCACCATAAGTGTTGTCATGGCGCTATATTTGGTGCTTTCATAAGGCATTTCATCCGACATTCCAAGCACTGCAAAAGGTAGCTCTTTCGTACGATAATACACCGGATGCATCTTCACACTTGGTGAAAATTCTGCTTTCTCCCCGGATTCTATACCTACGACCACGGCCTGTTCTGCTCCTAATGCTTCAAATTCTTTCACAAGTTCGCTTAAATATACGCCGCTTCCCGTACTATTTGGTTTCTGCGCCGTAATGCTTAAGATTCTCATTCCCTTCCCTCCCTTTTATCAAACAAGCGTCGCAATTTATTTCTGACATGAAAATACGCCGGAATTAAAAATAAGTCAGCTGCAATCCATGCAATTCCATTGGCCAGACAAACCACCGGAAAACCAAACCTTGGTACTAGCAAAAACCCTAGGATGCTTCTGGCAACCATTTCACACACACCGGCCAAAATCGCAAACATACTGTATCCCATTCCTTGAATGGAAAACCGAATAATATTAATAAGTGCAAGTAGAAAATAAAAAATTGCATTGAGTACCAAATATAAATAAATCTGTTCAATAATCTTTATCTCTGCTTTATTTACAAATAGACATGCAATCTGTCTTCCACCTAAAACAGCAATGAAAAGAGCAATGACCGAATAACCTGCTCCAATCAAAATGCAACTTTTCAAACCGGTTCCAATCCGCTTTAATTTTCCTGCTCCTATATTTTGTCCAGCATACGTTGCCATGGTAGCACCCATTGCATCAAAGGGACAAGATAACAACATTCCAATCTTGGAACCAGCTGTTACAGCTGCTACAGCCGCTGCACCCAAAGAATTGACAGCCACCTGCAAAATAACGCTTCCCACTGCGGTAATCGAATACTGCAGTCCCATGGGAACTCCCATGGTGCATAAGATCTTCATACAATGCATGTTAACAGACCAGTCCTCTTTTTTCAATCTTAAAACCGGAAAATGTTTTGTCATGTAACCCAAACAAGCAATGCCGGAAACCGCCTGTGAAATAACCGTTGCCCATGCAGCCCCAGCCACACCCATGTGAAAGACCAGAATCAGCACCAGATCCAATACAATATTGAGCAGAGAAGACATGGTTAGGAATAAGACCGGTGTTTTCGCATCTCCCAGTGCACGAATGTATCCGGATAACATATTGTAAAGGTAAGTGGCCGGAATTCCCAAGAAAATCACAACAATATAGTCATAAGCACCCTCTATAATCTTTGATGGTGTATGCATCGCTTCCAAAATCGGTCTGCAAAAAAGCACGACCACAATCGTCATGACCACTGCAAATATCATCGCCAAAATTGCACTATTTCCTACATATCTTCGAATTCCTTTTTCGTCTTGTGCACCGAATTTTTGCGATACCGGAATGGCAAACCCATTGCACACTCCCATGCAAAACCCAATTACACAAAAATTAATGGAACCGGTTGCTCCTACCGATGCCAATGCATGCACCCCTAAAAACTTTCCCACAATCATGGCATCTGCCATATTATAAAACTGCTGAAACAAAAATCCAAAAATCATTGGAACAATAAAACTTAAAATCAGCTTGGTTGGATTCCCTTGCGTCATATCTTTTGTTAATTTTCTTCCTGCCATTATTTCACGCTTACTTCCTCTCCGTTTTCATACGTCCTTCACTATATAACGTTTTTTATTGATACGCAAGTGAAACTTGTGAATGGAATTTGTTTGCATCCTCGGAAAAATGTGATAGAATGGATGGAGCAAAAAAGCAAAGGATGAATATTATGAGCCATAGAGACCATTCCATTTCCCAAATCACCACGGGAACCATATGGAAACAACTTTTATTTTTCTTTTTTCCCATTGTGTTGGGTACCTTTTTCCAACAATTTTACAACACCATCGATGCCATTGTGGTTGGTCGGTTTGTAGGCAAGACCGCACTTGCAAGTGTGGGTGGTTCTGCCGGACAGATCATTAACTTGTTCGTTGGATTTTTTACGGGTTTGACCGCAGGCGCTTCTGTGATTATTTCCCAGTTTTTTGGTGCACAGAATGCAAGTGGTGTGTCCAAAAGCATCCATACGGCATACGCCTTTTCCATAATTGGAAGCATTGTCATTACCATCGGTGGTGTCTTACTGACACCCACTATGCTTCGCATGATGAATACGCCTTCGGAACTGATGCCCGAATCAATTATCTATCTGCGCATTTATTTTGGTGGAATCCTTTGTGTATTCATTTACAATATTGGTTCCAGTATTCTGCGTGCCGTTGGGGACTCCAAGCGTCCCCTTTATTATCTCATTATCTGTTGTATTGTAAATATCATTCTAGATCTAATTATGGTAGTGGTATTCCGGTTGGGCGTAGCAGGTGTAGCCATTGCTACTTTGATTTCTCAAGCCATCAGTGCTTTGTTGGTCACTCGTGCCTTAATGTCTTCTACCGGCCTTTTACATCTGTCCCTGAAGCGTATCTGCCTGCACAAAAGTATGCTAAAAGCACAGCTTCGCATTGGACTCCCTGGGGGGATTCAAACAGCTATGTATAGCATTTCCAACATCATTATCCAAGCCGCACTCAATAACTTTGGTACCGATACCACCGCAGCCTGGGCCGCATATGGGAAACTGGATGCCATCTTCTGGATGATCAGTGGTGCTTTCGGCATTGCCATTACCACTTTTGTGGGACAAAATTATGGTGCCGGGAAATATGAACGGGTGAAAAAAAGCGTCCGCACTTGCCTTTGGATGGATGCATTTATTTCGGTGGTACTCATCGTGTTTTTAATGGTAGCTTGTACGCCTCTCTTTCATATCTTCACAACCGATGCTCATGTGGTTGCCATCGGAGCGCATATGCTAAAAATGATTACCCCTTGCTACATCTTCTTTATCTTTATTGAGGTATTAGCCGGTGCCTTAAGAGGTATGGGTGATGTATTGATTCCCACCTTAATCACCATGTGTGGTATCTGCCTTCTGCGAATCGTATGGGTCGCAGTACTTACCCCCTTACGTCCGGAGATTTCAACCATCATCTTCAGCTATCCGGTAACATGGATCGTGGCTGCCGTTTTGTTTATTCTTTACTACGTTTACCGCATACGGCGCATGCCTCCAGGCGCACAAAAAAACGCTTAAAAACCAAACTGGTTTCTAAGCGTTTCACTTTCTATGCTCTTGAGAGATATTCTCCGGTACGTGTATCGATTTTCAGTACATCGCCTTGTTCTACGAATAATGGCACATATACAATGGCTCCGGTCTCTACTGTGGCCGGTTTCGTTGCACCTTGCGCTGTATCTCCTTTAAACCCTGGCTCTGTCTCTACAATCTGAAGTTCTACAAACAAAGGTGGCTCTACCGCAAATACATTTCCATTATGAGAACAAACTTTTACCATTTCATTTTCTTTTACAAATTTTAAAGAATCTCCAATTTCATCTGCACTCAATGCGATTTGTTCGTAATTCTCTACATCCATAAAGTGGAATAAATCACCATCTGAATATAAATACTGCATATCTTTTCTTTCAATGTGAGCTTTTGGAAATTTCTCTGTAGGTCGAAATGTTCTTTCCGTCACTCCTCCATTAATAATATTTCTCATTTTTGTTCTAACAAATGCTGCACCTTTTCCCGGTTTTACATGCTGAAATTCAATAATCTGGTAGATATTTCCTTCTATTTCAATCGTAACACCATTTCTAAATTCTCCTGCTGAAATCATATAATCCTCCTCTATGGACATCCTCTAATTCTTCTGACTGCTTATAATTCTATAATACTTCTTGTACTTTTTCAAGTATTTTTTCACAGGATGTCGTTTCTTTCGTTTAAATTAAATATTTTCACTACTTTTATGTAAAAAAAGCAACCAGTCCCTTAACTTATTTACTTCTATTTGTCCAGGTGCAGAAATCTGTTGGGCTGCACCAAAGGTTACTGCAGAACCAAAGACTTCTCCGAAAATTCTGGTAATCATACCCATATCTGACATCGACACCGCAATCATGGGATATGAAACCCGGGATGATAATTCTTCCACTGCACATAATAATGTTAAGACATCTTTTTTATTTTTCGGCATCACGGCGATTTTTGTAATATCTGCTCCCATCCCTCTCATTTTTTCTAATCTTCTTACCAACTCCTCTTGATTCGGTGTCTCATGGAAATCATGATTGGAAACAATTACTTTTACACCTGCCCCATGCACTTTTTCTATTGTCTCTTTCACCATTTGATCTCCTGCAAAGCCTTCGATATCGATCACATCCACCAGTCCCGTTTCTGCCACTTTTTGAAGGAGTTCTCCATAGCCATTCGTTTCTATTTCTTTTTCTCCACCTTCTTGTTTCCTGCGAAACGTAAACAAAATAGGGGTATTTTCAAATACTGCCCTTAGTTCTTTGCATACTTCTTCTACTTTAGGAAATTGGAAAATATCTTCAAACCAATCTCCTCTCCACTCTACCATGTCAGCCGGACTTTTTTGAATGATTTTCGCTTCATTTACAATCTCCGACTTGGTCGTTCGGACAATGGGTACACATATTTTAGGAATTCCTTCTCCTATTTTAAGATTCCTGACAATAACCGGATTCATATTGATTTCTTCCTTTCGAAAATGATTGACAAATTCTAGTTTTCGTTTTAGTTTAAAAGAAACACACAAATTATTTTACAAAGGAGTCCCTCATGTCATTACCGATTACCGGTCACACCATACTTACTGGATTACTTGGAAGTCCCGTTGCACATAGTCTCTCGCCTATGATGCACAATAAAGCTTTTCAACAATTAGATCTGGATTATATTTATCTTTGCTTTGACGTAAATTCCGATGGTTTAGAATCTGCGGTCCATGGTCTCCGTACCATGCATGCACGTGGATTCAATCTTACGATGCCCAATAAAAATCGGATGCCTGCCCTCTGTGATAGGCTTTCTCCTGTAGCAGAACTGGTTGGTGCTGTAAATACCGTTGTCAATGATGAGGGCATACTAACCGGACATAATACGGATGGGATCGGCTACATGTCTGCTATCAAAGACGCCGGTCATGACATCATCGGGAAAAAAATGACACTGCTTGGCGCTGGTGGTGCCGCTGCTTCTATTTTCGTACAGGCTGCGTTAGATGGTGTCTCTGAAATATCCATATTCAATGCACATGGCAATTCTTTTTCCCGTGCCCAGGCAATCATCTCCCAATTACACCAACGGACGAATTGCTGTATCCATTTATATGATTTTGAGGATGCCTCCATTCTTCAGAGGGAAATTCAAGATAGTGCTATCCTTACAAATGGAACTCCGGTGGGTATGTTTCCTGATTTGGACCATTGTCTCATTGGGGATACTTCTGTTTTACGTCCCCCTTTAATTGTTTCCGATATCATCTACCATCCCCGTGAAACAAAATTGCTGCGTTTAGCCAAAGAAAACGGATGTCAGACCATCAACGGACTCCCCATGCTGCTCTATCAGGGAGCAAAAGCATTTCAACTGTGGACACACAAGGAAATGTCCCTTTCACTAATAAAAGAAGAGCTTTTTTCTTATCGGTTTCCACGAAAACTATAGATTTTTTTTATAGATTGTGATACCTTATAAATATATCTATTGTTAAGGAGTGATAATCTGTGAACCTAAATCAATTACAATATTTTGTAACCCTTGCCCATCTGGAACATTACACACAAGCTTCTGAAAAGCTTTCCATTGCACAGCCCAGCCTCAGCCATGCCATGCATATGCTAGAGCAAGAATTGGGTACCCAGCTATTCGAAAAGCAAGGGCGCAATGTTGTGTTAACGAAATATGGAAAACTATTTTTAGAATATGTAGAAAATTCTTTGCAAATCCTGCATTCCGGGGTCAAAAAAATAAAATCATTAACCGGAACCACCAGTGGACAAATTGATCTTGCCTATGTTTATGCTCTTGGCAGCGATTTTTCTCCACAAATGGTAAGACGATTCTTATCTAAGAATCCCGAATTGGATGTACAATTTCAATTTACCGTAGGCAATACTGCTGACATCATTACCGGTCTCAAGGAAGAACGCTATGATGTGGCTTTTTGTTCTTTTATGGAAAAAGAAACGGATATCTTATTTACCCCCATTGGAAAAGAAGAATTAGTCGTGGTGGTTCCCGCTAATCACGATTTAGCAAAAAGAGATTGTATCGATCTCGAAGAAACCATTCCCTATCCACAAGTTTATTTTGCCTCCTCCAGTGGTCTTCGCCCAATTATAGATAATTTGTACCATTCCATTGGCATGGTACCTCATATCCGTTATGAAATAGAAGAAGACACCTCTATGGCAGGATTAGTGGCTGAAAACTTTGGAATTGCTGTTATGCCTAAGATTCCCATATTAAATAACCTCAATGTCAAAGTGCTTTCTATTCAGCATCCAAAATTCGAACGTTATATCTATATGGCGAGAATGAAAAATAAATATATGACTCCTATCGTTTATAATTTTGTCACCTTTATAGAAAGTCAAAGCATCTATTAACGATGCTTTCTTTTTTTCTTTAAATAAAAGTGCAGTACAATGCGTTCCAGATACCGTTTGAAAACAATCTGAATTTCTTCTTTCGGGTGAATGGGGTTCACCAGAATATTTCTAATTCCGGTACGTTTCGCTCCATACACATCCGTAAAAAGCTGATCTCCAATAAAAATCGTATCAGTTTCATTTGTATGCATCATTTGCATTGCTTTTCTATAATTTTTGCGAGAAGGCTTATGTGCATTAAACACGTAATCTACATTGATTTCTTCATTAAACATCTTTACCCGTGGTTCTTGATTGTTGGATATCAGACAACAATGAAATCCAATTTTATGCAATCGTTGAAATAATTTTTTCGCCCGCTCATCTGCAGGTGCCCCATGAGGTACCAGTGTGTTATCAATGTCAAATATCAATCCTCGATATCCTTCTTCATAAAGTTTTTCAAATGGGATGACATAAGTAGATGCTACATAGTCATCCGGAAAAAATCTATCAAACATACTTTTTTCTTCCATTTCTTATAATTTTGCAATCAATTCTTCCCCAATGTCCCTTACATTCTTTCCATCGGTATGAATCACCACATCTGCTGCCGCTTCATAGCTTTCAAAGCGTTGTTCCATGAACTTCGTAATAAATGCTATATTCTGTTTTCCCTCTAACAGAGGTCGGTGGTTCGTTCCTTTGACACGCTCTAATATGGTAGATGGTTCCGCCACCAGCAGAACTACACGTCCATTTTTTTTCATTGCTTTGATATTTTCTTCTCGCAGTACGGCTCCTCCCCCACAAGAAATCACATAATTGTTCTGTTCTTGTAGTTCTGTCAAAACCCGCGTTTCCAAATTGCGAAAATACTCTTCCCCATATGTATGGAACATCTCCGGAATACTGATTCCCTCTTGCTGTTCTATCAATTGGTCCATCTCTATCACATCCATACCATATGTTTTGTGTAAATAATGGGCCACAGCACTTTTTCCGGTTCCCATAAAACCAATCAATACAATATTGTAGGAACGCTTTTGATCCTGTTCCAATTCCTTCATCCACCTATTTCTCCTATTTTATAAATTCCAGTACTTCCGATTTCTCCGGCATGGCACGAATCGCACCTTTTTTGGTGGTAATCAGTGCTGCTGCCCCATTGGCAAAGGTAAGCATCTCACCTAGTTGTGCTTCCGTCAATGCTTCCATTCCATGTTCCAGAATATAATTTAACGAGCTTCCGCAAAACGTATCTCCTGCTCCTGTCGTCTCGATTGCCTTACAGGTGAATCCTTTTCTTTCCACACGGCCTCCCTGATAATATGCACGGCTGCCTTCTTTTCCAAGGGTTAACAGAATCAGTGGAATGTGGTATCGGTCTTGCAGATAGGCGATTCCTTCATCATAGTCTTCTTTTCCCGACACAAATTGAATCTCATTATCCGAAATTTTCAAAATGTCACAGTAGCCAAAGCCATATTCCATCTGCTCTTTGGCAAGCTCCAGTGAACTCCAAAGAGGTGGGCGCAGGTTCGGATCGAAAGAAATCAATAATCCCTCTTCTTTGGCAATCTGCAGTGCTTTTTTAGTAGCCTTTCGAACACCTTCATGAGTCATAGACAAGGTACCAAAATGAAATAATCTTGCTTGTTTGATAAACTCCGATGAAATTTCTTCTTCCCGAAGCATCATATCCGCTCCCGGATTGCGGTAAAAGGAAAATTCTCGATCTCCATCCGGAAAAGTATGAACAAAGGCAAGCGTCGTATTCACAGATGCATCTTCATAAAGATGAGAATTGTCAATTCCCACCTCCTCCAATGTCTTTTTCAACAAAGTTCCAAACTGGTCTTTTCCTACTTTTCCTAAAAATGCCGTTTTCTTTCCCAGCTTATTTAACATGGCAAGTACATTGCAAGGTGCTCCCCCTGGACAGGCTTCAAATAGATTATTCCCTTGTCCGCTGGTTCCATTCATGGTAAAATCAATGAGTAGTTCTCCTAACGCAATCACATCGAATTGTTTGTTCATCTTCTTTCCTCCAATTCCTTGATTTCAATACTTTTTTCATTATAGCGTAATTTTCTCAGTTCTACAATACTTATTATAAAGGAGCAGGCACATGGAACTATCCGTCAATCTAAAAGAACATACCAGTCGTATCATTATAAAAAAAGGCGTTTTAGCACATCTTAACGAATATCTAAATTTAGACTGCAAGGTCATGATTATCAGTGATCATGGCGTTCCTCCTGCCTACCAAAAAGAAGTACAGAATCAATGTAAAAACGGATTTTTATTTCTCTGTGACCAGGGCGAACAAACGAAAAGCCTCTCTGTATATGAGGCCATCTGTATCCAACTATCCCAGCTGCATTTTTCCAGGGATGACCTAGTGATTGCTCTAGGTGGTGGTGTTATCGGAGACTTAAGCGGGTTTGTAGCTGCTACTTTTAAACGTGGTATGAGATTTGCTTCCATCCCCACCACCACACTATCCCAAATTGACTCCAGTATCGGTGGAAAAGTTGCAGTGAATCTAGGAGAAACAAAAAATGTTTTGGGAACCTTTTATCACCCGGAAGTAGTCCTCATTGATATTACTACCTTAAAGACGCTGACCAAACGCCATTACTACAATGGGCTGGTAGAAGCGGTAAAAGCCGGACTCATTGCCGACCCTGTACTTTTTTCTCTATTTGAAGAACATCAGCCGGACTACCGTGAGGTACTGGAAGAAATGATTGTTCGATCCCTGTTGGTGAAAAAAAATGTGGTGGAACAAGATGAAAAAGAAGAACATCTACGGAAAATGCTGAATTTTGGGCATACCATTGGACATGCAATCGAAAGCATATATCATCTCCACGACTATTATCATGGGGAATGTGTCGCTATGGGCATGATGAAAATTTTGGAAAAGGGAGAAATTAAGAACCGTCTGGCGGCTGTTTTAACTAAGATGGAAATTCCCTTGTCTGTTCCTTGCGACAGTACACAGGTCCTAGATTATATGAAAAAGGACAAAAAGGTGGAAGGCAATCACATTACCATTATACAGGTGGAAGCCATCGGACATGCACAGTTTATTGACCTGCCCATTGAAGATTTAGAAAAATACTGTTAAAATAAGACTACATAGCCATTTGACCAGAAGGAGAAAAAATTATGATTATAACCTGTAAAAAAAATACCCCACAAAATGAAATCGACAAAATCATAAAAAACTTTGAACAAAAGGGACTAGAAGTCACTCTCATTCAAGGAACGAATTACAACGTCTTTGGTATTGTTGGTGACACTACGATTGTGGATGAAAAATCTATTTCTGCCAATCCCTTTATTGAAAATATTACCAGAATTGCCGCACCTTATAAGAAAGCAAATCGCTTGTTCCACCCGGAGGATACCATTGTAGACGTAGGTGGCATCAAGATTGGGGGGAAAGAAAAAATTGCAGTTATCGGTGGTCCGTGCTCTGTAGAAGGGGAATCCTCCATCTGTCATCTTGCCCAAGAAGTCAAGGCGGCCGGCGGGTGTATGCTAAGAGGTGGTGCTTATAAGCCCCGTACTTCTCCTTATGCCTTCCAAGGTCTGGGCACCGAAGGTATTATGGCTCTGGTAGAAGCAAAAAAACGTACCGGACTTCCCATTGTTACCGAAATTATGAGTGTGGATAAACTGGATGAATTTGCCGAATACGTAGATTTCATCCAGGTGGGTGCTAGAAATATGCAGAATTTTGATCTTCTGAAAGCACTTGGTACCATTTCAAAACCCATCCTTCTAAAAAGAGGACTATCCAGTACCATTGAAGAATGGCTGATGTCCGCTGAATATATTATGGCCGGTGGGAATGATAATGTAGTTCTCTGCGAACGTGGCATCCGCACCTTTGAACGCTATACGCGAAACACTCTTGATTTAAGCGTGATTCCCATTATTAAAAAGAAAAGCCACCTGCCTATTATTATTGATCCTTCACACGCTACCGGGAATTGGGCTTTGGTGGAATCTATGTGCCTAGCTGCCATTGCCGCCGGCGCAGATGGACTGATGGTGGAAGTGCATGATAATCCAGAAGAGGCATGGAGTGATGGCGCACAGTCATTGAAACCGGAGAAGTTCCATGCGATGATTGAAAAAGGACGTGTCATTGCTCAGGTGATTGGACGGGAACTCTAAAAAACAGTGCCGGGAAAATGGATTATCATTCCATCTTTCCCAGCACTGTTTTTACGTCTGCACGAAATGCTTCCCATGCATTTTCATGATCCACAAAATATTTCGGACATATCTTTCCTGTAATATCATAATGACGTATTACGTCCTTCTCCGTCAAATCAAACTTCTTACATAACCATGCCGTTAATTGCACCATGGAACGATAAGTCTGGTCATTGAACTTCCCACTTGCATCCGGATGACAGCATTCCATGGACACAGTATCCTCGTTTCGTTTATTAGATGCATAAGCAATCTCCCAGGTTGGGATACACTGTATAATTTCTCCATCCAATCCAACAATAAAATGACTGCTTACTTTTGTTTCATGGCTGTCTTTGAGTCCTTGAAAATAGTCCCGGTTCTGCTGTGCAGTCGCCCCCGGATTCGCTGTATAATGGATGACAATCCCATTGATTTTACCGGATTTCAGCCCCGGTCTGGAATACTCATTCACATCTAAAAGCTGCACATCCATAGCCGGTTTCGCAGCATCGATATCTGCACCTTTCTTCTCGGAATACTTTGCCGGTTTCAATAATTGAACTGCTCCAAGAACTACCGTCAGCAGAATCAACAATACAATTCCTAATTTCATATACACTTGTATTCTGGTGTGTCGTCTCGCTTTGGAAGGTCTTTTTCTCTTTCGTTGATTCATTAACTATTCGTCTACGCTATAATTAGGCGCTTCTTTTGTAATATGAATATCATGAGGATGGCTTTCTTTTAAAGAAGCTGCGGAAATCTTTACAAACTGTGCAGATTCTTTCAATGTTTCAATGTTTTGCGCTCCACAATATCCCATTCCGGAGCGAAGACCACCCATCAACTGAAACACCGTATCTTCTACCGTTCCTTTATATGCGACACGACCTTCTACACCTTCCGGAACTAATTTTTTGGCGTTCTCCTGGAAATAGCGGTCCTTGCTACCATTTTCCATGGCTGCAATCGATCCCATTCCACGATATACTTTATATTTTCTCCCTTGATACAGTTCAAATGTTCCCGGACTTTCATCACAACCTGCAAAGATGCTTCCCATCATACACACATTCGCACCCGCTGCAATCGCTTTAGTCATATCTCCGGAATACTTGATTCCTCCATCTGCAATAATCGGAATACCGGATGCTTTCGCTGCTTCATAACAATCCATCACTGCCGTAATCTGTGGCACACCAATTCCTGCTACGATACGAGTGGTACAAATAGATCCCGGACCAATTCCTACTTTGACTGCATCTACACCGGCATCAATTAGTGCTTTCGTAGCAGCTCCGGTAGCAACGTTCCCTGCAATTACCTGCAGTTGTGGGAATCTTTCTTTTACCATCTGCACGGTCCGCAATACATTCGCCGAATGTCCATGAGCAGAATCCATTACGATGACATCTACTTTGGACTTTACAAGCTCTGCCACACGTTCCAGACAATTGGATGTAATTCCTACTGCAGCTCCACATAACAAGCGCCCTTGCTCATCTTTTGCTGAAAGGGGATACTTAATCTGTTTTTCAATATCCTTAATCGTAATAAGTCCTTTTAAATTGCCATCCTTATCTACAATCGGAAGTTTTTCTTTTCTCGCTTTTGCAAGAATTTTCTTGGCTTCTTCCAAGGTGATTCCTTCCGGCGCAGTAATTAATCCTTCTGAAGTCATGGATTCTTTGATTTTCTTGGAAAAATCTTCTTCGAACTTTAAATCACGGTTCGTAATAATTCCAACTAATTTTCTTCCTTCTGTAATGGGAACTCCCGAAATACGGAACTTAGACATTAAGTCATTGGCATCTTCTAATGTATGTTCCGGGGAAAGATAAAATGGGTCTGTGATGACACCATTCTCAGATCGTTTTACTTTGTCCACTTCTTCTGCTTGCTGCTCAATAGACATGTTCTTATGAATAATTCCAATTCCACCTTGACGTGCCATGGCAATGGCCATACGATGTTCTGTTACCGTATCCATCCCCGCACTCATCATCGGAATATTTAATAAAATATTTTTCGTAAGGTTAGTTGATAAATCTACCTGATTTGCAATGATTTCCGAATATGCCGGAACCAGAAGTACATCATCAAATGTAATTCCTTCCCCAATAATTTTACCCACGCTTTCTTCCTCTCTTTCTCTGCTGTTTGTTAGATGTTTATCTGTTATAGTACAAAAATCTCAACTCAATGTCAAGACTAAATAATGACTTTTCTTGGAGCCACTAATCGAATGCCCTCTAAAATATCTCCATTGGGTTCGAAAATCACTTTTGTTTTTTGTCCATTTTGAGTCACAATCATTTCATACGTTTTATGATCTGTCTCGCCACTGCTAAAATTCAGCACCTTTGTACACGGATAACCCTTTAGCTCCGATGCATTGCTCGGTGCAATGATATCCATGTCATTGACCGTGGTCGCAAATACCCTTTTTCTTTTTTCCTTGGACATAATCTTATCAATATCCAAATCACCATTTACATACAAATATTCATATTCTACATTCAATCTTTTAAATAAAAAAACATCTGCAACAATCAAAAGCACAGGTATCATAATTGCAAACTGAAATAAAAGAATGGTAAGAAAAGAAAGACCTGTTACTACAATCATGCCTGCCTTGATTGCAAGTGATCCTATCGTTGCTTTTCGTTTTACCAATTGTTCTGTATAATAATCGCCCATATCCATCCTCCATCTATTGTTGGTATAAACTTCATTGTAGCACAATTTTCTTTATTTTAAAACAAAAAATTACCCAACAAAATAGTTTGTTCTATTTTGTCGGGTAAAATAATTGACAGGGCTTCTAATTACATCATTCCCATTCCCGGACCACCTGCTGGCATAGCCGGAGCGTCTTCTTTTTTATTTGCCACAACAGACTCTGTTGTTAACAATGTAGAAGCTACACTGGTTGCATTTTGGAGGGCACTTCTGGTAACCTTTGCTGGGTCCAAAATTCCACTCTTAACCATATCTACATATTCTTCTGCTAAAACATCAAACCCCATTCCGACTTTTGATTCTTTCACTTTATTAATAATCACGGAACCTTCCAGTCCTGCATTCGCTGCAATGTGGAACAATGGAGATTCTAATGCTTTTAAAATAATGTTAGCACCTGTTTTTTCGTCACCGGATAATTTAGATGCATATTTTTGTACTTCTTTTGCTGCGTGAATATAAGCAGAACCACCGCCTGCAATAATTCCTTCTTCTACGGCTGCTCTGGTAGCTGCAAGTGCATCTTCCATACGAAGTTTTGCTTCCTTCATTTCTGTTTCGGTTGCTGCTCCTACGCGGATAACAGCAACACCACCAGCTAATTTTGCAAGTCTTTCCTGCAATTTTTCTTTATCAAAATCAGAAGTGGTATCTGCAATTTGTTTTTTAATCTGATCTACACGTGCTGTGATTGCATCCTTGTCTCCGGAGCCATCTACGATAACGGTATTTTCTTTCTGTACTTTCACTGATTTTGCACGACCAAGTTGTTCCATTGTCGTTTCTTTTAGATCCAGTCCCAGTTCTTCAGAAATCACTTGACCACCGGTTAAGATGGCAATGTCTTGTAACATTTCTTTTCTTCTATCACCATATCCAGGTGCTTTTACCGCTACTACATTAAAGGTTCCACGTAATTTATTGACAATCAAAGTAGTCAATGCTTCGCCTTCAATATCCTCTGCAATAATTAACAATCTAGAACCAGATTGTACGATTTGCTCTAATACCGGAAGGATTTCCTGAATGTTAGAAATCTTCTTGTCTGTAATTAAGATATAAGGATCGTCCAGATTGGCTTCCATTTTATCCATATCCGTTGCCATGTATGCAGAAATATATCCACGGTCAAATTGCATTCCTTCTACCAAATCCAATTCTGTCTTCATAGTTTTAGATTCTTCGATTGTAATCACGCCATCATTAGATACTTTTTCCATCGCATCTGCTACCATGATTCCAACTTCTTCGTCTCCTGCTGAAATAGCTGCTACTTTTGCAATTTGATCTTTATCTTTTACTTTACTGCTCATTTTTGCAATGGATTCTACTGCTACTTCTGTTGATTTTCTCATTCCTTTTCGAAGGATGATTGGATTGGCACCTGCTGCTAAGTTCTTCATTCCTTCATGTACCATTGCCTGTGCAAGTACGGTCGCCGTGGTAGTTCCATCTCCTGCTACATCGTTGGTCTTAGACGCAACTTCTTTGATCAACTGTGCTCCCATATTTTCAAATGCATCTTCTAATTCGATTTCTTTTGCGATTGTAACACCATCGTTCGTAATCAATGGAGCACCGAATGATTTATCCAATACTACGTTTCTTCCTTTTGGCCCTAATGTTACACGAACCGTATCTGCTAACTGATTTACCCCTGATTCTAATGCGGCTCTTGCGCCGGCTCCATATTTAATTTCCTTTGCCATGATGACTTCCTCCTATTTTAAGACTGCTAAAATGTCGCTTTGTTTTACGATGACGTATTCTTCATCTTCTACTTCTACTTCTGTACCTGCATATTTTGAATAGATAACCTGATCGCCAATAGCCACTGTCATGACTACTTCATTACCCTCTATCAATCCTCCAGGTCCTACTGCCATCACTTCTGCCTGCTGAGGTTTTTCTTTTGCCTGACCTGGAATTACAATTCCGGATTTGGTTGTTTCCTCTGCTTCTAATTGTTTTAATACGACTCTGTCTCCTAATGGTACTAATTTCATTTGAATGCCTCCTTAAAAATTTTCAATTTACTAGCACTCAATCAATTTGAGTGCTAACATGCTGTATTTATAAAATAACACTCCTATTTCCATTTGTCAACAGCCTTTCCATTACTTTATATTTATTTTATAAAATCCGTTTTCCACTTGTAGAATCAAGATTTTTCCTTCTTCATTTTGATACCGCTCTTTTATCATTCCGTCGCATAAAATCACTTCTTCCTCTAATATCAGTTTGCACTGATAAACTGCATCCAATAGGATATGGGGAAGTTCTCCCTGTAAAAGACTTAAATAAATAAATTCTTCTCCTTTGTCATAAGTCAATATCTTACATGGATACACCCTTTCATCCACTGTTCCACCGGTTAAAATAGGATTCTCCATTTTTAGTTCTGCCATAACTTCTTCGTACATACTCTCTCTCCTCTCGTTTTTCTTTTCCAATGAAAAAAGAGGATATCAGCCTCCTGATACCCTTTTTTCTCTATTTTCTTCGTTCTTTTCTCAATCGGTCCAGTTCTACAAACACATAATCATTCACAACCTTGATGTAGGTTCCCTTCATTCCGGATGAGCGGGATTCTATGACGCCTGCACTTTCAAACTTACGAAGAGCATTTACAATGACTGATCTGGTAATTCCCACCCGATCTGCAATTCTGCTTGCCACTAAAATCCCTTCTGTACCTTCTAGCTCATCAAAAATATGAATAATTGCTTCCAGCTCTGAAAAAGAAAGTGTACTAATTGCGGATTGTACAATCTGTTCTTTTCTGGTTTCCTCAGCACTTTCTTCATTGACTGAACGTAACATCTCCAGACCTACAACCGTAGTTCCATATTCGCTTAAAATAATATCATCAATCTCATATACCGCATCTTTTTTATAAATAAACAAAGTTCCCAATCTTTCGCCTGCAATATCAATTGGTGTAATAATTGCCTGATGTCCGCTTACTGCTTCTTGTGAGAATCCAAGCGTCTGCAAGTTTACATTTTCCTTGGTAGACAAAATACTTAATAATCTTTCATTTAACATTTCATCAATATGACCACCAATTTCTCCTTTGATCAATTCATGAATCATGTCCAATCCATCACACTGACTAATACCCAATACTTTTCCTTTTTTACTGACCACCAATACATTGGATTTCAGTATTTCTGTCAGTACTGCACAAATATCATTGAATATGACTTTGCTGGAATTGTTATTATGCAATAGCTTATTAATCTTGCGTGTTTTATCTAATAACTGTACACTCATTCTTTCGCCTCCGTTTGGAATTCTCCTTTTCGACTCAATATTGTCCCAATTACACCTACAACTAATAAAAGAATCATTTACATATTCATGTTATCATACAATTCTAACTTTATCAACGAATTTCCTTATTATTACTTCACTATTTTTTTTCTGTAACATATCCACATTCTTTGTCTGCACAAAGCAGTTTATTTCCTTTTTCCACCATATATCCACCGCATTTTGGACAGGTTTCTTTGGATGGTTTCTGCCATGACATGAATTCACAAGTGGGATTGTCCTCACAGCCGTAATATTTCCTGCCTTTTTTTGTTTTACGAAGAACAATATCTTTTCCACAGGTCGGACATGCCACTCCTATTTTCTCTAGATATGGTTTGGTATTGCGACAATCGGGAAATCCAGGACAGGCTAGAAATCGTCCATGAGGTCCGTACTTGATCACCATATTTTTTCCACATTCTTCACAGATGACATCGGTTACTTCGTCTGCAATGGTAACGCTTTCCAACTCTTTTTCTGCAATTTTTACCGTTTCCGCAAGATCCGGATAGAAATTACTGATAATGGATTTCCATTCTACTCGACCTTCTTCTACCATATCCAAAAGACCTTCCATATTCGCCGTAAAGTTGACATCTACAATGGTGGAAAAGGATTGTTTCATCATGCTGTTCACGACTTCACCTAACTCGGTCAAATATAGATTTTTATTTTCCTTTGCAATATAGCGTCTTCCGGTAATAGTGGAAATAGTAGGTGCATAAGTACTGGGACGTCCAATTCCCAGTTCTTCCAACATCTTTACCAAGGATGCCTCCGTATAATGTGCCGGTGGCTGCGTAAAATGCTGTTCCGTATCAAAGGATTCTTTGGATAATTTCGATTTTTGATCAATTCCTTTTAGCAACAGATTCGCTGCTTCTTTTTCCTCATCCGATTCCACGTAAACCAGTCGAAATCCCTCGAATACAACTTTCGATGCCGCTACCGTAAAATAATAATTCCCTGCTTTGATCTTCACCGAAGTAGTCTCATACTTGGCCGGTTGCATTCTGCTGGCCATAAACCGTTTCCAGATTAACTGGTACAGACGAAACTGATCTCTGCTTAAAGATTCCTTTAAAGATGCCGGTGTCCTAGACACATCCGTAGGGCGAATGGCCTCATGTGCATCTTGGATTTTCTTCCCAGTATCTTTTTTCTTTTCCTCTACCGACACATATTCTTGTCCATAATTTTCTCCGATATATGCTCTGGTAACTTCATCTGCCTCCTGGGATACTCTGGTGGAATCCGTACGTAAATAGGTAATGATACCTGCAGTGCCATTTCCTTTGATATCGATTCCTTCGTAAAGCTGTTGGGCAATTCGCATGGTCTTTGCTGTAGCAAAGTTCAAGCCTTTGGATGCTTCTTGTTGCAAGGTACTGGTGGTAAATGGTAGGGGTGCTTTCTTCGTTCTGGTTCCCTTTTTCACATCGGCCACACTGTATTTTGCCTTTTCCACTTCTTTTAAAATACCATCCAACTCTTCTTTCGAATGGATGATCATCTTTTTGTCTTCGGTTCCATAGAACTTAGCCACCAACGGTTTCTTCTCTCCCGCCACGTTAAATGTTCCATCCAAACTCCAGTATTCTTCTGGAATAAATGCATCAATTTCCTCTTCGCGGTCAGCAATGATGCGAAGTGCGACCGACTGCACTCGTCCTGCACTCAAGCCTCTTTTTACTTTTGCCCACAAAATGGGGCTGATGGTATATCCCACTAATCGATCCAGCATACGTCTGGCCTGCTGTGCATTGACTAAATCCATATCTATTTCTCTGGCATCTTTCAAAGATGCTTTGACTGCAGTTTTCGTAATTTCATTAAAACTGATACGATACATTTTTTTTGCTTCTAGCTTTAAGGATTTGGACAAATGCCACGCAATCGCCTCCCCTTCACGGTCAGGGTCAGTTGCGAGGTAAATCTTATCTGCTTTCTTTACTTCTTTTCGTAAATTGGCAAGAATATCCCCTTTCCCTCTGATTGTAATATATTTTGGTTCGTAATCATGTTCTACATCAATTCCCAGCTGGCTCTTTGGCAAATCTCTTACATGCCCGTTAGAAGCTGCTACTGAATAACTATTTCCCAGAAACTTTTTAATTGTTTTTACCTTCGCAGGAGATTCTACGATTACAAGATAATGTGCCATATATGCCCTCCATAGCAGTTTGTTTATTATATTCTCACATAATAATTCTTAGTAATTTCTTGAACCAGTCCCTTCATTTCCAACGAAATCATCTGTTCCATCAGCACCTGTGCCGGTAGACCAAGTTCGTGAATTAACTGATTCAGGTTCTTTTGCTCTTGACCGAGACAACTATACAACAATTTTTCTGTACTTTCAAGCATTATTTCTTTTTTCAGCAACTTCTCTACGTTTTTCGCACACAATTTTGACTCTTTAAAATTTCGATTTGCCCATGCAACTTCCAGTTCTTTTACTAATTCTTCCGGAGACAATAAAATCCCCGCACCCTGTGCGATCAGCTCATTACACCCTTGACTTAACACGTTGGTGATCATTCCCGGCAACGCATAGACATCCTTCCCCTGCTCCAAAGCAAAATCCGCGGTAATCAATGATCCACTTTTCTTTTTCGCTTCCATGACCAGCACTGCATCTGCCAGTCCACTGATGATTCGATTCCTTGCAGGAAAATACTGTGGCAGAGGTGCTGTTTCCGGGGGTTGTTCCGTAATGATTCCTCCCTGTTTTTGCAAATTCATGTACAGTTCTATATGCTCTCTTGGATAACAAACATCTGCGCCGCTGGCAAGAATTCCAAAGGTTCGCCCTCCTGTTTCTACGGCTTTTCTTTGGGCAATCCCATCAATTCCTCTTGCCATTCCACTGATAATTTGTATGTCATGTGCCACCAGTATTTCTGTAAATGCTTCCGTCTGATGTTCCCCATAAGGACTACACCCTCTAGCCCCTACAATGGCCACAGATGGACGGTTCTCATCCGGTAGCTGCCCTTTCACATAAAGTGCATAAGGCGGAGATGATATCTGGGTTAGATTGACAGGGTATTGGGGTGATAAATAGGGAACCAATTCCACCCCTTTTCCCCGCAATCGTTCATATTCCTCTTTCAATTTCCATACGGTTCGACTGTCTAAAATCAATCGAATATCCTTTTCTTCTAAAAAAGAAAACATTTTTAACTTTTTTTCTTCTATATAAAAGAGCTTGGATATTTTTCCACATGCTGTTTTTAAATGTCTTTTCTTTTTATCTGTCAATGGCTTTAGATTGGCAAACCAATACTCATACCACATTTCTTCCATTTCATTACCTCCCCCAGTACTTTCTATCCATGGTTCGATACCCGATAGCTTCCCGCAGATGGGGCATCTCAATCTGCTTCGCCCCCTCTAAATCTGCAATGGTTCTGGCTACTTTTAGCAACTTATGGTAAGTTCTGGCAGTTAATCCATAGGTTGTAAAAGCTTGTTTCATCATCTGTTCCTGCTTCACTCCCAGATGACAATGTTGGTTCAATTCCTGCAACGTTAATTTCTCATTGGTGGAATGCCCGGTGTGTTGATATCGTTTCCGCTGAATCTCCCTTGCTTTACACACCCGCCTTCGAATCTGGTCCGAGGATTCCGAAGGATTGGTTTCCGTTAATTCTTCATATGCTACTTTAGATGCTTCCACACAGATATCGATGCGGTCTAAAAACGGCTGGCTAATACGGTTTAAATAATTGTGAATCTGGCTCTCTGTACAGGTACACCGATTATAATCCGGATAATACCCACACAGACAGGGGTTCATAGCTGCAACAATCATACAGTCTGCCGGAAACACATAAGACTCCTGGCGTCTGCTCATACGCACTACGCCTTCTTCCATAGGTTGACGTAATACTTCTAGCACCCCCCTTTGAAATTCTGCCAGCTCATCCAGAAATAAGACGCCACCGCTTGCCAGACTCATTTCTCCCGGACGTGGAAGTACTCCTCCTCCCATTAGAGAACTTTTGGTCACCATATGATGTACTTCCCGAAAAGGCCTGTCTGTAATCAGAGGACAATCTTTATCGATCAGACCCATAATGCTGTACACTTTGGTGATTTCCATCCCCTCCTCCAAAGAAAGGGGTGGAAATATGGTGGGGATTCTCTTTGCAATCATAGTTTTTCCGGAACCGGGAGGTCCAATGAGCAATAAATTATGTCCCCCGGCCACTGCAACTTCTGTAGCACGTTTCACCGTCTCTTGACCTTGAATATCCCTGTAATCTCCCAACGTAGTTTTTTCCGCTTCTTTCACGTTCCTCGTTTTTTTCCACACTTTTGGTTCTGAGCAAGACTTCCCATTGAGATAGTCACACACTTCCTTTAGTGTCTCCACTCCAATCACCTTGGCCTCTTTCACCAGTGCTCCTTCCGATGCATTTCCCCTCGGTACGATACAGATATCATATCCCATTTTGCAAGCTGCATCTACCATAGGTAGGACTCCGGATACCTTCTGCACCTGCCCATCTAAACTCAATTCCCCCACAATCAATACCTGTTGAAGCATTTCCCCCTTTACCAGTCCTTGGGATGCCAAAATGGCCACCGCAATAGGCAGGTCAAAAGATGCTCCCCTTTTCCTTACGTTGGCTGGGGATAAATTCACTACTACCTTTTTCGTTTGCAGACACATATCTGCATTGCGAATGGCAGTCTTTACTCGCTCTCCTGCCTCCTTTACTTCCGATGATAAATAACCCACCATATGAAACATCGGAAGCCCGTTACTTGTATCTGCTTCCACGTGAACGAACTCCACATTCATACCCCTGGGTACTGCAGATAAAACTGAGCTAAACAATCACTTACACGCTCCTTTCTCTTCTGAAATTAATTAAATGAAATATTTGGCAGAAATGCCTGATTATAACCGGGAACAGAATGTCCCTACTATGTGAACAAGTTTAGAATAACACAGCATTTTAAAAATGTCTAGTGGAAAAGCACAATTGAAGCCTTCTCTACATAGACTATATCAAATACGCTAAGAGGTGCTTTCCTTGAAATCTTTTCCCCTACCCCTCACTGCCGCGGAAGAAAGATATTATATGCAAAAATATACAGAGGGTGACCTTGAGGCGAAACATATCTTGATTGAACGGAATTTACGTCTCGTTGCACACGTCATAAAAAAATACCAGTATCTGAACGAGGACACGGAAGATTTGCTTTCCATTGGCACCATCGGTCTCATTAAAGCGGTCGTTACTTTTAACCCCGATAAAAACAACCGCCTGGCCGCTTATGCTGCAAGATGTATTGAGAATGAAATCCTTATGATGCTTCGGTCTAAGAAAAAAGTTTCCAAAGAAGTCTCCTTATACGAACCCATCGGCACAGATCGGGAGGGCAACGAAATCCAGCTTTTTGACATTATCGAAACAAGTGAAGATGATGCCCAAACTAAAGTTGCTCTCAAAGATGATATCAAATTACTTTATGCAACGGTAGAATCCCAGCTGTCCAAACGGGAGCGGTTGGTCTTAAAGATGAGATACGGTCTGTATAATGAAGAAGAATATACCCAGCGAGAGATTGCCGAAGCCCTTGGAATCTCTCGCTCTTATGTCTCTCGCATCGAGAAAAGTGCCATTGAAAAACTGAAGAATTTTTTTCCATAAAAAGAAGAGAGAAAGGTGTCATTGTACAACATCCTTCTCTCTTTTTTTATTATTCACATTTTCGTCTCAAAATATCATAGGCATCCAATGGCACTCCCAAATCAATATATAGAACTTGTTTGGAATGGGGTGCACTTTCCTGTTGGTTGCCATCCTGATCTAAAATTTGCTTTACCATCACTTCTTCGTTTCTTCCGTCCGGTTTCATCACTTCGATCCATTCGCCAACGGAAAATTTATTTCGTTGTTCGATTCGATATCGTCCGTCTTTTTCTTCCCCTACGATTCCCAGATAAGTGTACTCTTTCACATAAGTACTTTCATTGTATATCTGTGTAGTTTCATCCGGTTTTCCAAAAAAGAATCCGGTAGTAAATTGGCGATAAGTACAATTGGATATCTGTTCCCGATACCAGGGCAGATGCTGTTGGTAAAGTTCCGGGTCGGTCTGATAATCATCAATGGCTTTTCGATAAGTTCTGGCTACGGTAGCTACATAAAGTGCCGTCTTCATCCGTCCTTCGATTTTAAAACTGTCTATTCCTGCATCCAATAATTCCGGTATATGTTCAATCATACACAGATCTTTGGAATTAAAAAGAAAAGTTCCCCGTTCATTTTCATAAATGGGCATGTATTCTCCGGGTCTTGTTTCTTCCACCACCGCATATTTCCAACGGCAAGGATGGGTACAGGAGCCTTGATTGGCATCTCGTCCTGTAAAATAATTACTCAAAAGACATCTTCCGGAATAGGAGATGCACATCGCACCGTGAATAAAGGTTTCGATTTCCAGTTCTTTTGGAATGTGGTTGCGCAGTTCTTTGATTTCTTCCAGAGATAACTCCCTTGCAGATACGACTCTGGTCGCTCCCATCTTATGCCAGAACCGATAAGTGGCATAATTGGTATTATTTGCCTGGGTGCTAATGTGCCGTTCTATATCCGGGCAGATTTCCCCCGCCAGTTCAAATACTCCGGGGTCAGCAATAATCAGCCCATCGGGCTTGATTTCCCTTAGTTCCTCAAAGTACTTCCTTACTCCGTCTAAATCCTCATTATGAGCCAGAATATTGGCTGTCACGTAGACTTTCACGTCATGGGCATGAGCGAACTCGATTCCCTCTTTCATATCCTCCATGGAAAAGTTCTTAGCTTTTGCTCGAAGTCCAAACGCTTCTCCTCCGATATACACCGCATCTGCCCCAAATATCACTGCTGTCTTCAGTACTTCCAAGCTACTCGCCGGAATTAATAATTCTGGATGTCTAGCCATTTAACTGTCCTTTCTTATTTTCACACTCACCGCTACCCCATCTCCCAGTGGAAGAATGGAGGTCAATAATTCCGGATGATGTTTCAGTTCATACAAATATTCCCGCATCCGACTGTGAATCGTGCGATTTCGTCTCTCTACCGCAAATCGGGATTCGATAATATCCCCCTCCTGAAGCACATTATCAGATACCAACACACCGCCCTCATTTAAGAGCCGCAAAGCCTCCGGAAGATAGACCGGATATTGTCCTTTTGCTGCGTCCATAAAAATGAAATCATAAGGTGTCGTTAATGTTTTCATCACTTCCAGTGCATCGCCTTCCAGCAATGTAATCTGCTCTTCTTTCTTGGCTCGCACAAAATTTTGCCTTGCAATGGGAATCCGTTTTTCATATTTTTCAATAGTTGTAATTTTACAATCCTTGGGAACATATTCACTCATCAATAATGCAGAGAAACCTACGGCAGTTCCGACTTCCAGAATTCCCATAGGTTTGTGTATAGCCAGAAGCACTTTCAAAAAGCTCTGCATCTCTTTGCGGATAATGGGCACAAAACTAGCAAGTGCCTCCTGTTCGATGGCTTCCAGCAATTCATTATTTTCTGTTTCCAGGGAATTGATAAAAGCAACCATGCGTGGTTCTACAATCATGATAACTCCTTTATCTTTTCATCCTTTTTTGTTACATATGAATATCCATAATAATCGGAAGAATCATTGGTTTTCTCTTGGTTCTCTTCCAAATAAAATCATTCATGGTATCGCGAATGACCGTTTTGATTCTGCTCCAATCTGCATTCTTATTATGAAGACAATCATTCAGCGCCGCACAAAGTACCTGCCTTGCCTCTTCCATCAAACTTTCTGACTCTCTGACATAAACGAATCCACGAGATACAATATCCGGACCTGACAGCAACTGATTGTTGCCTTTTTCCAGCGTAAGCACTACGATCAAAATACCATCTTCTGCTAAATGCTGACGATCACGCAGTACAATGTTCCCTACATCACCTACTCCCAGACCATCTACTAAGATAGGACCTGTCTGTACCGTATCCACTACTTTGGCCTGTTCATCAGAAAGTTCTAATACCTCTCCTGAGTGTAGAATAAAAATATCTTCTTTGGGAATTCCAAGGGATTCCGCAATGGCTGCATTGGCTTTCAAATGACGGTATTCTCCATGAACCGGAATAGCATATTTGGGTTTCACCAAAGAGTAGATCAGTTTCAGTTCCTCCTGGCAGGCATGACCGGATACATGTGCATCCTGGAAAATAACCGTAGCACCCTTTTGTGACAATTCATTAATCACGCGGGACACTGCTTTTTCGTTGCCCGGAATGGGATTGGAACTAAAGATTACCGTATCTCCCGGCTTGATGCTGATTTTTTTATGAATATCTGCCGCCATACGGGATAAGGCTGCCATAGACTCTCCTTGACTTCCTGTGGTGATTAAAACAGTCTTTTCATCCGGATAGTTTTTCAATTGGTCAATTTCAATCAATGTCTTATCCGGTATATTCAAACATTCTAATTCCGAAGCAGTGGCAATAATATTCACCATACTTCTTCCTTCTACAACTACTTTTCGTTCAAACTTATATGCGGAATTGATAATCTGCTGCACACGGTCTACATTGGATGCAAAAGTGGCAATAATAATTCGGCTGTTCTTATGCTCCGAAAAAATGTTATCAAAGGTTTTTCCAACGGTGCGCTCCGACATGGTAAATCCCGGACGTTCTGCATTGGTACTATCTGACATCAGTGCAAGCACGCCCTTTTTACCAATTTCGGCAAACCGCTGCAAATCAATGGCATCTCCAAACACCGGTGTATAGTCTACTTTAAAATCTCCGGTATGCACTACGATTCCTGCCGGCGAGTATATTGCAAGTGCCGCTGCATCTTGAATGCTATGATTGGTTTTTACAAATTCAATACGGAATTTCCCAAGATTAATAGACTGTCCGTGACGAACAACTTTTCTTCTGGTACTGCGAAGCAAATTATGCTCTTTTAATTTATTTTCAATAATTCCCATGGTCAATTTCGTTGCATAAATCGGCAGATTCAAATCCCTTAAAATATAAGGCAGGGCACCGATATGATCCTCATGTCCATGGGTAATCACAAATCCTTTTACTTTGTCAATGTTGTCTTTTAAATATGTGACATCCGGAATGACCAAATCAATTCCAAGCATGTCGTCTTCTGGGAATGCCAAACCGCAATCCACCACTATAATACTGTCTTCAAATTCAAAGGCAGTAATATTCATTCCGATGAGTTCTAATCCTCCCAACGGAATGATTTTCAATTTTGAGTTGTTCTCTTTTTTCAAACCTGCACCTCCATATGCGTTTATGTATCTTCTTTGCTATTTATTGTTTTACTGCGCTTCTTTTTCATTCTGGAGTCTGCATTCTTTACACTGTCCGTAGAACTTTAATTCATGGTCCAATACGTGAAATCCGTTGGTCTCCTCAATATGTTTTTCTAATTCCTCCAACAAATCATCTTCAAATGGCGTTACTTTTCCACATGTCTTACAAATCAAGTGATGATGATGGTGCTTTACTTCCCCATCAAACAAGTGTCCAATTTCATAACGTACACACCCGTCATCCAAATTGATTTTATCCACCAATTGCATTTCTAGTAACAGTTGAACAGTACGGTAAACCGTGGCTAATCCAATATCCGGATAGTCTTCTCTTACCAGTTCATAAATATCCTCGGCTGCCATATGTCTATCTGCATTTTCTTCCAGCACCTGAAGTACAAGCAACCTTTGATTCGTTACTTTCAGCCCTTTTTCTTTTAACATTTCTTTAAATTTTTCCTGACTGACTTCTTTGCTTTTTAACATAATGGCTCCTTATATACCGAATGAATGCTTTCTTCGAATATCAATTAGCTACAGTTCAATATCGATATCCTCCAGCAGTTCCTCAAATACCTCCAGTACTGCCTGCAGTTCCACGTCGTCTTCCACGACTTCATACACACTGTCCGAATCTTCCTGAACACTGGTGTCTTTTAAAATCATACATTCGGCATCTTCCTCATCTTCTTCGGAATCCGTCACTAAAATATAGTTCACTCCACTTACTTTTGTCTGCTCCAGAACATAGAATGCTACTTCTTCCTGTGTTCCCTCCAGCATAAACTCAATTTTCTCCATTTTCTTTTTCTCCTGCTGCACTTTGCTTTTGCATGTATACCGAATCCAGATATCCTTGCAATATAAAGATAGCCGCGATCTTATCCACATACTTCTTGCGATCTTCGCGCCTTACATTGCTTTCTATTAATGTGCGTTCTGCTTCTACCGTAGTCAATCGCTCGTCCCACATGATGACTTCCAGTCCAGTACGCCGTTCCAACATCTCCTTAAATTCCAATGATTGTTCCGCTCGACTTCCAATGTCATTATTCATATGCTTCGGAAAGCCAAGTACAAGCTTGTCTACTTCGTAGGCCTGAATCAATTCCTCGATACGCGCCAACGTCTGACGAAGCTTATTCTCCGCTTTACGATGAATGGTCTCTACACCCTGTGCAGTAAACCCCAAAGGGTCACTGACTGCAACTCCTACCGTCTTAGAGCCATAATCTAATCCCATGCTTCTCATATTCTGTTATTCCCATCCATGATGGTCGATGTATGCCTTTAGCATCTCCTCTACCAGCTCGTCCCTTTCCATTTTCATTATCAGACTTCTGGCTCCATTATGACTGGTAATATAGGTGGGATCACCAGACATAATATATCCTACAATCTGGTTCACCGGATTGTACCCTTTTTCACGTAGCGCCTGGTATACAATTTCAAGAATATCATTCGCTTGAATCTGTGGCCCACTCTCTACCTGAAAAAACTGTGTATTACTTAAATCGTTCATTTCCTCACGTCCTTAATTTTACTTCTCTTCTATTTTAATCTAATTGGCGGGAAAATTCAATGTATAATTTGTGAATGATTATCAATTTTAACAAAAATGCTTTGATTTTGCAGATTTTCCTCCGTAGGAAGCATCACTTTCATGTATTCTTTTGTATGACCCACCATATAATTTTGGCCTTCCCGGTTCACCTGTTCTTCCATCAGTACTTCTACAGTATTCCCCATCCACGCCTCTTCATACAGCCATCTTTTCTCCTGATCCAATTGCAAAAGCAGACTACTCCTTGCTGTTTTCACAGAATCATTGACCTGATTGGGCATCGTTGCCGCTTTTGTCCCTTTTCTTTGAGAATACTTAAAAATATGTGTTTCATAAAAATTCATTTCCTCTACAAACGCTTTGGATTGTTCAAATTCTTCTTTCGTTTCTCCCGGAAATCCTACAATCACATCCGTTGTCAATGCCGGTTGATGAAAATAGGTTCGCAAAAGCTGGCATTTTTCCCGATATTCTACGGTAGTATATCTGCGGTTCATCCGCTTTAAAGTTTCATCACAACCGCTTTGCAGCGAAAGATGAAAGTGAGGACACATTTTGGGAAGCTTGGAGATAGCTGCCGCAAAGACTTCGGTAATAATTCCTGGTTCCAGAGAACCCAGACGAATCCTTTGAATGCCTTCTACTTCATGCACCGCCATGATCAGAGACAGCAAATCTTCTTTCTGTTCCAAATCCACTCCGTAAGAGCTCAGGTGAATTCCGGTCAATACAATCTCCCTGTACCCATTTTGCGCAAGTCTGTGTACTTCTTCTACTACTTCTTCCTTCTTCCTGCTTCTCACCCGCCCTCTGGCAAAAGGAATAATACAATAGGTACAAAATTGATTGCACCCATCCTGCACCTTCATATAAGCTCTGGTGTGGCCCCCGGTCTTTGTCAGATGCAATGGCTCGTATTCGCTGGTATGATTGATATCAATAAGTTCTTTCACCACCTGATTCGGTGTGGCTTCATAAGCCTCCAAAATTTCAATCAAATTCTGTTTCTTATTATTGCCAATGACAATATCAATACTTTCATCGGTGATATGATTTTGCTCCGCCGCCTGCACGTAACACCCCGTAGCAACTACAATGGCATTCGGATTCATTTTCTTTGCTTTATGAAGCATTTGTCTGGATTTACGATCGGCAATATTGGTCACCGTACAAGTATTGATGATATAAATATCTGCCCCCGGCATAAAAGGCACAATTTCATATCCTTGTTGTTCTAAAAGTTCCTGCATTGCTTCTGTTTCATAAGCATTGACTTTGCAGCCCAAATTGTGTAATGCAACCTTTTTCATTTTTTTCTTCCTTTTGTATACATATGTGCGATTTAACGAAAATTTACGCTTTTCTTTGGCATTTTATTTCTTGACATTTCTTCCCTGTCATTCTAAGATAGTCATAGTACATTAAATAACAAACAAGGAGGATTCTTCCAATGAAAACAGTAAATATCTCATTAAACTCTATTGATAGAGTAAAAGCTTTTGTAAATGACATTAGTAAATTCGATTCTGATTTTGACCTTGTATCCGGCAGATATGTCATCGATGCAAAATCAATCATGGGGATTTTCAGTTTAGATTTATCAAAACCAATTGCATTAAACATCCATGCAGAAGGTTCTACTTTAGACTCTATTCTGACCATACTTAATCCCTATATTGTTGCATAAGCAGTACAAAGTTGTAAGACACCTCACCATTTTTGTGAGGTGTCTTTTTTGTTCTCATTATTTAATCCACATGGTTTCTACGGTACTGACTGCCGTTTCAAACATTTCATCAATTTTTTCGGCTAATTTTTCTTCCGAGCGCTTGATGATCTTTACACTTGGCTTCGTCACCGGATGCTTTGCTACGAAAATGGTACAGCAATCTTCAAACGGCTGAATAGATGTTTCATAAGTGTTGATTTTTGTGGAAATATCTACGATTTCTTGTTTATCAAATCCAATTAATGGGCGATATACCGGCAGTGTACATACTTCGTTGGTCGCTGCAAGACTTTGCATGGTCTGGCTTGCCACCTGGCCGATGCTTTCCCCGGTAATCAATCCCAAACAGTTATTTTCTTTTGCGAAATATTCTGCGATTTTCATCATATAGCGTCGCATAATAATGGTCAATTCATCGTGAGGACATTGGTCGTAAATGTATAGTTGAATCTCCGTAAAATTCACAATATGAAGCTGAATGGGTCCGGAATATTTGGCAACTAACTTGGCTAAATCCACTACTTTTTGTTTCGCACGTTCACTGGTATAAGGTGGTGCGTGAAAATAGGTTGCTTCCAGACCAACACCTCTTTTGGATACCATATATCCTGCCACCGGACTGTCGATTCCACCGGATAGCAACAGCATAGCTTTGCCGTTGGTTCCCACCGGCATGCCTCCTGCTCCCGGAATAATCTGGGAATAGATATAGATTTTCTCCCGGACTTCCACATTCAGCATAATTGACGGATGATGCACATCCACTTTCATCTTCGGGAAGGCATCTAACACCGCTTCTCCTAAATCACAATTTAATTCCATGGAGTTCATCGGGTAAGATTTCTTTCCTCTTCTGGCACATACTTTAAAGGTAGCATCGCAGTCCGGGTACATCTGAGTCATATAGTCTACTACTTCTTTTTTTAGTTGTTCAAATCCTTGGTCTTCCACATGAACAACCGGACAAATCCCCACGATTCCAAATACTCGTTTCAGACTTTCTACCGCCTCTTCATAATCATATTCTCCTTCACACTCCACATAGATCCTTCCCTGTGCTTTGTGTACATGGAAATTTCCCTCCACCTCTTTTAAGGCATAGCGCATCTGTCGCACCAGCGCATCCTCAAATAGATATCGGTTCTTTCCTTTGATTCCTATTTCTCCGTATTTAATTAAAAATGCATGAAATGTCATTTTTGATTTCCTCTCTTTCGGTACCTTCATGGTTGTTCTAATGCCTTTGGTATCGTCTCAGCATCGGTACACAATTATATAATGTTTTCAGCGTATAGTCAATTTCTTCCTGGGTGGTAAACTCCGACATGCTAAATCGAAGTGTGGCATCTAAATATTCTTTTCCGGCTCCAATCCCTCTTAACACACCACTAATAGCCGGATGATTGGATGCGCAGGCCGATCCGGACGAGACATAGATTCCGCTTTCTTCCAGCGTATGAAGCAGCACTTCGCTCTTTACCCCTGCCACTCCCACACTGATAATATGGGGCGCACTGGTCTCGTCATAGAGTCCATGTATGGTAGTGTGTTCTATCTGTCCGATTCCCTGAATAAATCTGGCTTTCAAGACACGCATCTGTGCCACTTTTTCATCCAAATGGTCATAAATCTCATTTACTGCCATCCCCAGTCCGGCAATTCCCGGTACATTTTCCGTGCCGGAACGGATGTTTTTCTGTTGTTCCCCACCAAATACAATGGGTTTTATTTTCACGCCTTCCCGTATATAAAGTGCGCCAATTCCTTTGGGCCCGTGGATTTTATGGCCACTGATAGACATGAGATCTATTCCGATTCTCTTTGGATAAATACGGTATTTTCCAAAGCCTTGTACTGCATCTACGTGAAATAATATCTTGGGATTATAGTTTTTCACATACCGAACAGCCTCTTCCACCGGCTGCACCGATCCTACTTCATTGTTAACATACATCAATGACACCAAAATGGTCTCCTGGCAAAGTGCCTCTTTTAACGCCTTTAACTGAATACGTCCATAAGCATCCACCGGAAGATAAGTAACCCGAAAACCTTCTTCCTCTTCCAAATACTGCATGGTATTTAAAATCGCCGGGTGTTCGATGGACGAAGTGATTAAATGATTGCCTGCCCGCTTATTCGCTCTTGCTACTCCCATTAATGCCAAGTTATCACTTTCGGTACCTCCAGAGGTGAAAACGATTTCCTTTTCTTGTACTTTCATACATTTTGCTATTATTTCCTTCGCATGTTTAACATAGCGCTCCCCATCCACTCCTTTTTTATGCATGGAGGAGGGATTGCCATAGTCTTCACACATAACGGTTCCAACAATTTCCTTTACGCTTTCATAACATTTGGTCGTAGCTGAATTATCTAAATATATTTCCATTTTACCTGCTCCTGTTTTTGAATTTCCATCTCTGTATTAGATTATGAAGTTAGCTTTCTAAGTGATACATCAAAATAGACAGGGTGGTGATTCCGGCTGTTTCGGTTCTGAGAATCCGTTTGCCTAGAGTAATCACCTTTGCTCCTTTGGAAAGGGCCTGAGCCACCTCTTCTTTTTCGAATCCACCTTCCGGACCAATGAAGATTCCAACGGACTGTCCATCGGAAATCTGCCCTATCACTTCTTTGGTCTTCGCCATACCTTCTTCTAATTCATAAGGCAGCAATATCACATCTACTTGTTGCGCATAAGAAAGGGCTTCCTGATACGTCATCACCGCCGTCACTTGTGGAATTCGGCTTCGTCCTGCCTGCTTGGCAGCGCTTTCGGAAATGGCGTTCCATCTCTCCACCTTCTTCACTGCTTTCTTGGCATCCAGTTTCACCACCGCTCGTCTGGTTTCTACGGGAATAATTTCATACGCACCTAGTTCTACTGCCTTTTGTACAATCAGCTCCATCTTATCACCCTTAGGCAATCCCTGAAATAAATACAACTTGGACAGCAGTTCAGTATCTGCCTGTTCTTTCTCCAGAATCCGTACTACAATTTGGGTTTCACCTAATTCCTGAATTTCCCCTAAATAGCTTTGATTATCTCCATCACTCACACGGAGTTTTTCTCCCGGATGCATACGCAACACATTTTTCACGTGATTCACATCCGTACCTTCGATCAAAATATATTCTTCCCCCACTTGTTTGGGAGCCACAAAAAAATGCTGCATAGTCTTCTCCTAATTTTTCCTGGCTGTCACTGACACCCATTCCCCTT
This sequence comes from Lachnospiraceae bacterium, assembly GCA_036666555.1. Classification (GTDB taxonomy): domain Bacteria; phylum Bacillota; class Clostridia; order Lachnospirales; family Lachnospiraceae; genus UMGS1251. The sequence goes on from JAVWVS010000002.1 coordinate 92,870, forward strand.
GATGCGTCACTTCCAGTACTTCCAGTCCGGCGGATTGAACCGCATCTACTACGGTAGATTCTTTTTCTTTAATAATGCCACTGGTAATATAGATTCCTCCGGTCTTTAGCTGCTGCAAAATCACCGGTGTCAGCGGTACCAGCACCTCTGCCAGAATATTTGCCGCTACGATATCGTATTTGTCATACCCTACTTTTTCTTGTACTTCTTGGTCATCAATGATATTGCCAATCATCACTTGATACTGGTCTTTTGTAATGTGATTCACTGCCATATTCTCATCCGTGGCATGAATGGCGCATGGATCCAAATCCGTTCCCACACAATAAGCCGCACCAAATTTCAGTGCCAGCATACCCAGTATACCACTTCCACATCCCACATCTAAGATGACCGTATCCTTGGTGGTGTATTTGCGCAGTTGGCGGATGCAGAGCTGTGTGGTCTCATGGGTGCCAGTTCCAAAAGCGGTGCCCGGGTCAATATGAATCACCATTTTGTCCTGATCTGCTGGCTTTACATCCTCCCAGGAGGGAATAATCAAAATATCATCCACGTAAAATTGATGAAAATACTGCTTCCAGTTATTTACCCAATCTACATCCTCTGTCTGTGACTGTTCTATGGTTCCTGCCCCTATCTCTACATATGCTCTCATTTCTTTGAGTTCTTGGGAAATATTCTTCAGCATCTCTGTTTCATCTACATCTTCCTCCATGTAGAAGCTTAAAAAGGCCACCCCGTCATCCACTTCGCTTTGTGGCATAATATCCACAAACATCTGCTCTTTATCCAGGGCAGTAAGGGGGGTCTTATCTTCAATTTCCACTCCTTGAATACCAAAGTCCATCAACATGGAAGATACCACATCTTCTGCCTGAGTGGTTGTTTGTAATCTAAATTTATTCCATTTCATCTCTTTTCACCTCACATCTGCAATCTTTTAAAAGTATACCAAATTTAAGAAAAAATTCCAAGGTGCTGCAGTAATATCTTCACACCCATCAACACTAAAATGATTCCCCCTGCCATCTCCGCTTTTGCCTTATATTTTCCACCAAAAGCATGACCCATCTTTACCCCTGCTACCGATAACAGAAACGTAACAGCTCCGATAAAACCAACAGCCGGTACGATCTGTACTGCCAGAAATGCAAAGGTCACTCCCACTGCCAGTGCATCAATACTGGTGGCTACTGCAAGTCCAACCATGGTTTTGATATCTAACGAATCCTCTTCCTTGTTTCCACAGGAAGTACATCCGTTTTCCGCTCTTGCTTCCTTCACCATATGTAAACCTATGATGCTTAGTAATACAAATGCAATCCAGTGGTCAATGGACGTAATAATCGTTTTAAACTGAACACCCAATAAATAGCCAAGCAATGGCATTCCTCCTTGAAATACACCAAAATAAAGCCCTACGATGCCCGCTTTTTTCCATGTGCACTTCGTCATGGCCAGCCCTTTGCACACCGATACTGCAAAGGCATCCATGGAAAGTCCCACTGCAATGAAAAATAATTCCATCCAACTCATTGGTTCCTGTCCTTCCTTACAAAAAAATACTGCCGGGGTTGGTTACCCGGCAAAATATCCATCAATTCCATCTGCAATTCCCCTTGCAAGTGCAGCCTGATACTCTGCTGTCATCATCAACTGGTCTTCCTCCGGATTGGTCATATATCCCATCTCCACAATGGTCACTGGCTGAGTGCACCAATTAATACCGGACATGGTATCCGTCTCAATGATGTTCTGAGCCGACGCTCCGGTCGCTGCACATAACCCTTGCAACACCCTTTCCGAAAGCATCCTGCTTTGTCCGTAAAGATTCCCATTATAAGGATTCTCCGGTGTCATACACATGGTCAGAGCACCGCGCACCGACGAATTATCCACCCCATTGGCATGGATGCGAATAAATGCCGCTGCCCCTGATTCATTGGCTACCGCTGCACGCTCTGCATTACTGATATTCACCTCGTTGGTAGTTCGTATCATAACTACCTCATAGCCTCGATTTCTCAATTCTTGTTCCAACTGTAACGAAACAGCCAGTGTAAGCTCATATTCATTCACTCCGGTTGCAATGCCCGCCGTTCCCGAGGCTACCTTGGCCTTGGTCTCCGATGCTCCCGGTCCAATGGGCTCTTGCTCGCTATTTCCCTGAGATTGATGCCCTGCATCAATGGCAATTCGAATTCCATTTTGCTTGGGTGCCGGTGGTGGTGCTGGTTCCGGTGGTGGTGCTGGTTGTGGCTCCGGTTGTGGTGCCGGTTGTGGTGCCGGTTTCTCCGGTGTGGGTGTCTTTTTTTCTACTTTGATTTCCTTCTTTACCGCTGGCTTGGCCTGTACTTTCGGTTCTGCTTTCTTTGCTTGATTACATGCCACACAAGACATTGCAAGGAAACATAAGAGACCAATCACCATCATTTTTTTTCGCTTCATATTATTCTCCGACCATCATTTTGATAATTTCTTCATTCGTTTCCCGCATACCTTCTTTGCCAAGCCTGTCCACGTTACGAATGGTCGCTTCGATTCCTTTTGCCACAATTCCATCTCCGCTGTAAAACTGCTGTCCCCGTTGAAACATATGATATCCCAGTATCCCTGCATCCACTGCCGAGGCAATCTTTGCTGCGCAGGATGCTTTTGCACCGTCACATACGATTCCGGATACAATAGCAAGGGCATTGACTACGGTATGAATAATTTCTTCATAACCTCCACCGCATAAATATGCGATACCTGCTCCGGCTCCGGCTCCGGCACTGACTGCGCCACAATAAGCAGACAATGTTCCGATTCCGGTTTTCTCATGAATCGCAATCAGATTTGAAAGTGTGAGTGCCCGGTATAATTTGTCCGGAGTGGCTTTGAACTCTCTGGCGTACTCTATCACCGGAATGGAACAAGTCATTCCCTGATTCCCACTGCCGGAATTAATCACCACCGGAAGCTCACAGCCATTCATTCTTGCATCGGAACCTGCAGCTGCCATAGCTTTTGCCCGAATACGAATATCGTTTCCGTAAGCATCTAAAAGTACACTTCCAATATTGGCTCCATAATCCCCCCGCATTCCCTCTTCGGCAATGGCCATATTATAATCAATCTGTCTATCCAGCACTTCCTTTACATCTGCCACGTCCATGGTCTGCACAAAGTCCCAGATACTCTCTACATCCAAAAGTGTGCGATCCGTCATTCCTTCGCCAAAATCTCCCGCCACTTCCTTTTTTTCCAATACCTGTCCATCTTTTTCCACAAGAACAATATTCGTATGGTGATTGGCAATGCGTACTTTCACATAAGAATCCCCTTGATATTCGGTTACAATGATATCAAATACAATTCCATGATCAATGTGTTTTACCGTAATCGGAGTGTTCTCTAAAAATACTTTCATGGCTGCAACTTCTTGTTCTTTCACCTGGGAAATGACTTCTAATTTTTTATCGGTCTTCCCTGCAATAATCCCTGCCGTAACAGCTGCCGGAATACCTTTTAAGTGATTGGTATTTGGCACAATCACACTTTTTACATTTTTAATAATACTTCCGCTGGCTTCTACCATGACCCGGTCAGGCAGACTTCCTAATACATCTCTGGCCTTTGCCGCCGCATATGCCAATGCAATTGGTTCTGTGCACCCCATAGCCGGAACCAATTCCTCTTTCAATATTTGCACATAAGCGTTGTATTTCACATCTTCCTTTTCCATAAAAGCAAACTCCCTCCATATCTTTTTTCATTACCCCCATTGTAACACGGAATGAAATCCCCTGCCAATACCTTCTATTCTTTTGCGGGAAATAATAAATTTCGGTCTACCTTTCCTTCTATCCCCGGAACGGTTCCCGACTCCGTATACTGCCACATTTGAAATGCATAGGGACACTGTGGTTTTGCCTCATAATCTGCATACCACATAGGATATGTTTGTAATTCTTCCAGATTTAATGAAAACGCAAGCCACTTCATATTCGCATAAATCATGGGCTGGTACCCTGCTTTTTTTACTTGATCACAAAATGCAATGCACTGTTTTGTGTATTGTTCTTTCGTCAAATGGTCCGTTCTGGCCACGTCTCCTTTGATCTCCTCGGTATCAAAAACCACCGGATATGCAATGGCATATTTCTGTATATTGCTCATTACAAAGTCAGCCTCTTCTTTTGCTTCTTCCTCGGTAATGGCCTGGGAGAAAAAGTACACCCCTACCCCCAGATTTTCTTTCTGCGCACCTTCTACATGACTGATAAATGCCTCGTCTAAATGGAGCATTCCATCCCCATATCCCCGAAATCCGATCCGCACCATCACAAAATCAATTCCGCTTTCTTTGACTGCTTTCCAATCAATATTGGTCTGGTACTTGGACACATCGATTCCTTGCTGGGACACTACTTTTCCTTTTTTATCCTGATAGACCATCATTCCATTTTGGTTGACCAGTCGGCTATCCTCATAAGTATTTTTAGGCAGTTGCGTTAATAATGGTGCCTCATATTTAGTCCCTAACACATCCCGAAAAGAATAACTTGGTTTTGTTTTTTCTTCTGTTTTTTCTTCTGTTTCCACTTCTATTGCTACTTTTTCTTCTTTTTCACAGCCACCTAAAAGTAACGTTCCCAGCAGTCCTAGCAACATGACATAACCAATCTTTTTCATCTGGATTCCTTTCCTTAACAAAAAGGAGGACCATGTCCTCCTCTCCTGCGTTATAATAAATGTGCTCGTAGTTCTGCTCCACTTTTTGCTGATAAATAAGCCGGTGCCACGTCAAATACCGTTTTGCAGCCACACTGCCCTTCTTGATTGAGACGATAAGCAGCCCTTGCATATGCGGTAATGACAGAAGCGGTAAACTCCGGATTGGAATCTAATTTCAAACGATATTCAATCACATGTGCATTTTCCTTCTCCCATCCGGTCTGTCCACTTCGAATGACGAATCCGCCATGGGAAATCTTCCCATGATCCCGGTCTAGTTCTTCTTGGCTGATAAAATGTACTATGGTATCATATTCATCAAAATAGTTGGGCATGGTTTTAATTTCTTCTTCAATACGGGCCTGATCTGCTCCTTCTTTTATCACCACAAAACATTCTCGCAAATGCTTGTCTCTGGTAGTTAACTGTGGATTCTCCCCACTTCGAACCGCTTCCAGTGCCTCTTCTTTAGGTATGGTATACTGTTTCCCATCCTGTACCCCCTCGATCCGGCGAATGGCGTCTGAATGTCCCTGACTCACACCTTTTCCCCAGAACGTATAATCACTGCCCTCCGGTAAAACAGCATCGGCATACATCCGGTTCAAAGAAAACATCCCCGGATCCCAGCCTACGGAAATAATCCCTATTTTTCCACTTTTTTTCGCCACCGCATCTACGTCTTCAAAATGCTTTGGAATATTGGCATGGGTATCAAAACTATCTACCACGTTAAACTTCTCCACATAACCCGGGCCTTGTACCGGCAGATCCGTTGCACTTCCTCCACAAAGGATCAGCACATCTATTTTATCTTCCCATTTTTCCACATCTGCAATGGCACACACCGGTACCCGTTTCGTTAAAATACTGACGCTTTTGGGGTCTCTTCTGGTAAACACAGCCACCAGCTCCATATCCGCATTTTGCTTGATGGCGCATTCCATTCCTCTTCCCAAGTTTCCGTAGCCTAAAATTCCAATTCTGATACTCATATCGTTTCTCCCTTTTTCATCCAGTTTTCCATCTTACTCTGAGTTGCTCCACAAAGTATTACGGCTAATTATATCTCCGTCAAAATAATCTGTCAACTTTTTGTTCCGAGTACACTTTCTATTTTGTAATGACACAGGAATCCAGTTCTTTTAGGTCCATAACATTGTATGTATTAATTCGCAACTCATTTTCTGATACTTCAATGGATGATATAGCGGGCACCTCATCCTGAACCGAAAGTGCCACGTAAGGTGGATTATTCTCCGTTTGCTTATAATATTTACTGCCAGATGATGATCCACCTGTCAGATACTGGGTCTCGCCAACTAACTTTTTCCCTCCATTTTTCCCAGTGGATGTTTGACCATTCATGAGATAACTACGAGTGTAGATATGATCGTGTCCAGACAGTACCAAGTCCACATTAAACTCTGCGAAAAGTTTTGAAAATTCCGCTCGACCCTCCACAATCTCTTCCTCTGATGAATGAGGACCAGTTCCAAATATGGAATAATGCGTATTCACAATAATCCAGCGAGGATTGGTTTTTGCAATGGTCTTCTCCAAAAAGTCCCTATGTTCCCAATAATTGTTATTGTTAGAATTCAGGTTGAGAAAAAGCACTGTATTGTACGTAAAGTAAGAATCCTGAACACTGTTTTCATTCAGCCTGTTAAATTGAAGGTCATACAGTTCTGTGCCTGCCTCATGATTGCCTCGGGTGGTCGCTATCGGAATACTCTTCAAAACTTGCGGTGATCGGAATGCATAGTACTCTTCCAATGCATCCAATTCATGAGCACTATCTATTTGATCCCCGCCTGACAAGATAAATGCGGTATCTGGCCGAATCGATTGTCCTACTGTCAAAGTTGTATTCCATCCGGCTAGATTGCTTTTTAAGTTCTCCACACTAAGCTGTGGGTCTCCTGCGAATAAAAAGGAAAATCGACCGCTAAGTTCCTGTGTTTCAAAATGAAATTCATTGGAACGTTTAGACTCTGACAAAGATGCAATGCGGTAAGCATATTTGGTGTTGGGTCGTAAATTATTCAATGTCGCTGTATAGCAATACACAATGTCATCCTTACTAATTTTCTGCTCCATAGTAACATTATTATACAGATTATTTTCAATCTGACCAATTTTACCATACTCTACTTTATATGCATTTTTTTCGTTTACCAGCCAATTGACCCTTACACTTCGCTCCGTATCACCTGGTTCCAAGATGACCGTCCCTGCTTTTGGCATCCCTTGGGGTGTCTGGAACTCATGATAAATCATTTCTTTAAAATCGAAATAGATATCAGAGCTAGTTTGGCTCGCCTGATGTACCTCCACCGCAATGACGTTTTTTCCTTTACGTAAAACGGAGGGATCATCTATGGTCATATGCTTCACAAGAGAATGCTTTACGGTTTCTGTTGCTCCATAACCGGTATTTTTGAACGCTTCTGTATCTGAAATATTGCTGGTATAAATTCGTCTTCCATTAATGTAGAGAACCAGTGAGTCATCAAATTCAGCGGTACCGTCTAATCGCCACTCGCCATGCACTTCATCCACATTGAATTCTGTTCGAAAATAATAGACCGGAACCGGTTTTTTCTCCGGTGTAAAGTAGTTTAACAGATTCACCGGCCTAAGTCCATTGACCCAATCGACCCTTTTCCCATTCACGGAAGCAAAAGTGCCTTTTCCCTCTTTCCACTTCACATCGTCATAATCCCGCTGTGTCCAATCCAGACCGTTGGAATCCGGTGCTGGTGCCATTCCACTATCCATATAGCGCCAGTCCGTTTTCCCTGTTTGGATAAGTGGAATAGAATCTTCCACTTTCAATTCATTCAAAACTGCATTCGCGGCATCTTTTTCGTAATCATCATGAATCCTAAGAGTACTTACAAATACTAACATCAGTAAGGATACTGCCGTCACCACAGCTAAAATAAACTTTCTTCTATTTTTTTGTTTCTGTGCTTCTTCCATATGCTTTGATTCCTTTCCTGCGGCATAATCCACCGGATTATTCTCGGTTGTGTTTCACACGAGATAAATCACCCCACACATTTTTTTTCTTTTCATATCCAATCAATGCATTTGCCCGCACCAACATCAGAATAAATCGCAAACCTACCAATTCAAATCCACAGAGCAAAATTACTTTTAAGCAGTCACCAAAAGAAATATGCATATTTTGCATATAAAGCCGAGTAAAGAACGAAGTCAATGTCAGTATACAAGCAAAGCTGGCGTACACTGCAAAAAAGAGTATCATAAACGGCACGTTAATGAGATTCACAAAAAAAGACAACATAATAGTAAATATACCAAATATCTCAATATAAGGTGATAGCAGTTCATAAATCCAAAAATACAGAAAGGAAATGGTGCCAAGCAGACCATATTCTTTCTTTCCCACTACATTTTTATATTTCGTCAGGCTTTCAAAGAGACCAATGTGCCAACGGCGACGTTGCCGCATCAAATCGGGCAAAGATCCCGGCACTTGACTCCAACAAATAGCATCCGGCACATACTTTAAGGAGTACGGAAGGTGATTTGCACGACAAAATGCATGCAATTTTACAACCAGCTCCATATCCTCTCCCATGGTGGTGGAATCGTAACCTCCAACCAGAATCACCATACTTTTTTTAAACATCCCAAAGGCACCTGAAATAATCAGATTACCATTAAAACGATTCATAAAAATGCGGGAAGCTAAAAAAGAACGTTCGTACTCTAATACCTGCATTGCTTCTATTAACTTTTTCGGCATACGATAATCTTTCACTTCCCCTTTGACCAGCTTAATCCCATTGGAAATAGCTATCTGTCCGCCACAAGCTACTACAGAGTCATTTTCCATCATCGGTTTGGAAATTTCAAACAGAGAATTTTTCTGCAGCATAGAATCCGCATCAATACAAATAAAATACGGATATCTAGATACATTAATACCCATATTGAGGGCATCGGCTTTACCACCATTTTCTTTTTTTACCAAGGTAAGCCCGATATTTTGTGCCTTTCCTTCATAAATAGCAATTTCTTTTGCACAGGCAATGACGCGGCGCACCGGTCGTGGCACCCTTTGCATCTGAAAGTGTTCTATTAAAAATTCTGCGGTCTTGTCCGTTGAACCGTCATCCACCACTACAATCTCAAAAAGCTTATATTCCTGTTCCAAAAGTGTACAGACGGTATCTACAATGGTAGTCTCCTCATTATGTGCCGGAACAATGATGCTGATGGGAATATAAAGTTCGTGGTGTAGAACGCTTTTGAGGCGCTCATTTTTTCGTCGTTGATATAATTCTATGGCACCATAAACTACAGATAAAAATAAAAAAGTACTGTATCCAATCAAATAAATGACAAAAAATATATCCACACCTTTTAAAAATAATTTTATTGCATCCATCATATGACTACTTCCTTCTGTTTTCTTGAGTATTTGTAAGTCAATATATCCTTTGCATAGGGATCTGTTTCTTGTTCAATAATCTGTGGAATTCTATTTGGTTCCACAATTTTCAGTAACGATTCAGATGCACTTTCCCTCACATACCAGTGCATACTGCGACATCCTTCCAGCAGTGCCTGAATGCTGGCATTGCCACGATAATTCTCCAGTGCCAATGCTGAGATGGATGCGAATTCCCAATCTTCTTCTTCCCAATTTCGAACCATCTCCTGTAAAATTAGTTCAGCCTCCGGATAGTAATATCGCCTAAAATAACGAATGATTGCAAACTTCACCTCGTTATCTGTTTCCTCTTTTTCTAAAAGCAAAATAAACCGATTTCCAAATTCCCCCGAAGTCATCCGAATATAATTGATAAAAGCGACTTGATAGGCAGTAGGAAACTCCTTCCAATGCTCCCATAGTTCCTCTGCCAGTTCCTTGTGACTACCGGAAAATATCAGCAGACCATCCGTCACTAATCTAGGGCTGTGCTCTACTTCTTGCCTGCTTAACAATTGATATGCTTTCACTACATTTTTTGCAGATCCGCTCACATACAGTCCTGAGAGTGCATTTTCACGACAATAAAGTGATTGTTCCATACAAAACTGATACATTAATTGTACAAACCTATCATTTTCGCTTTTTCCACAAAGTTGATACTGCCATACTATATAGGCAAAAAGCGCTTTCTTAATCTGTTGGTCTCCTTTTACATAAGCCCCACTGATTTTAAGAAATAATTCTCGATTGACCCACAGCCAGTTTTTCATTTTGGAAGCATTTTGCTCCTGGGAAAGTATTTCTAAAACAGCTTCATGAAAAACCAACAAATTTGTGTAATTACGAAGCCTATGTACCAACTGTTTCTCTTGTTTTTCATCCAGTTTCTGGATATTCGAATTCAATATGAGCAACAGTTCCTGCGTATATTCTTCTATCCTTTTGGATTCGTAATTTTCAAGCCATCGGTGTTGTACCATGTAATAGAAATCAAAGAGCAGTATACATAGGCACAAAATCATGTATACAAATATTAAATAATCCACCCTCAATACCATCTGTACATCCTCCTCTTTTTTTCAATTAGTTACTTTGCTGTCCAGATTTTTTGCAAATCATAATAGCCTTGTTTTAAACGCTCATGATAAGCAGGCTTACGCCCCCAGCCCTTCAACTGTACTGGCTTCATGCTAATAGTATCGGAATCTTTCCCTAAATACCCAACACCAAGATACATTTCTTTGATTGGAAATGGTTCTATCCCATAATGCACGTAATAGTCATCGTGAATCATCATTTCCGAAGGATTGCAGAAATTAAGTAAGGACCAAGGTAAACGTACCTCTATGGTATCCCCTTTTATTATATAATCGGAAAGGGAGTTAAAGTCCGGACTCTCTGGATTTCCATTTCCATAGGTAAGATGTCCCGTATTAAATGTCTCTCCTGTATCAAATCCTTTATTTTCAATTTCCTTACGAGGATCTACTGGCACTTGCAGCATCAACTGAATGGGTACAAAAAGGTCTGTATCCTTAGGTGGTACATTCAGATAGGCGTCCTTTCCATATGCCCGATGTGAAAAAATAGCTCTCAGTGCTTCATATCGTTCCTGCACTACTATTTCACTGTTCGTTTCGCCATCGATTTTCAAAAGAAAATCCGCTGGTCGTTCAAATTCTCCCTCCACACTCTGACAACTCTTACTTCCTGTGTTTGGTGTAATGTCTAAGGGAATATAAATAGTATCTTTGGCCGAATCGTAGTTCTTCTTGTTGATATGAAGATAAACAAATTTCTCATCATATTTGCAGCTGATTTGCATACCATTTTGTTTCGATATGACATCTTGATCATTCCACTCTGATGAGTCTCCATCCACGTAGCATACACTTTTTTTCTTCCCAGGATCAAAGGAAAGAATGCCAAAGTATTGTTCATTGGTCTGATAGTCACTCCAATAAGGTGTTTTGGTCAAGTCTGTATATGCCATGGTATTCCATGTTCGCTTAAACCACTCATCCTGCCAAGTAAATGCAACCGTTCCAGCGCAGCCTGCCGCCATAATATCCTGATAACAGCTGACCAATGCCTGACCCTGTTCTTTTTCTGACATACCACCTTGGCTTCGGTTCGTGTTCCGATCTGATTGGGCTCGTCCACGAGAAGCGGGAACCCCATATTCTGAGATGATTACCGGCATGGTATGATAATCATTTATCATACTTAAATAAGCACGATAGGCGTTAAATGTCCCTTTCTCATCTGTAAAATGTTCTTTGTTGGCAACGGAGAAATTCATACTATCCATAAAACCCAGATAATCCGGAAAATAGGGATAAATATGGTAAGAGGCAAACTGACCGGAAAGGAACTGATCCGTCGTCTTGATATGTTCCACATCCACCTGTTCAAATTTCCGGAAGTAATCCTCCACCGTCTTATTCCACTGAAGAGGGTCAGTGGTCGGCCAATTGGTAAATGCCACAAGACGCTGTGATTGATACTGCATCGTCTCATATTCAATGAGTTTATCTCCGGTTTGAGCCAACATCGCTTCAAAAGAAGAGGCTTGGTCAGTGGTATACATATATTTACCCTGATAGGAATCTTTTTCCGGAAGCATTTGGTCTGTAAAAGCAACTGTAGTATCTTCCCACTCCACGCCCAAAATATATCCAAGCACCCAGGGAGAAATGTCCCGGCGGTAAGTGCCACTTCCCAAATCTTCTCCTAACGAAAACACCTTGTTTCCATGGATAATATCTACCAGTGTTCTAGAATCTTTTATCATGGCTCCCATAAAGTCCTTGTCATAGGCATCTCGATGGGAATATTGAATATAATCGTTGACCCACAGACCATGAATAAAATAGAGTGGATTGTCATTGTTATGGTTATATTCCCATACTGCTTCATAGAAGTCATCCTGCAAAATGGTATAGACCCGAACGGTATTGGCCCCCATATCTTGAATCTGCTGAAACCAACGCAAATAGGTATCTTTGTCAATGGCGTAGTCTGTAGCAAAATGTCCCGGGATACCAGCGCCCATATCTACTCCTCGGATTTCAAAGGGCTGCATTCCATCTCCGGAATCCACACAAATCTTTTTATCAGTGACCGTGGTAAAGGTAGTCACTTCCTTCTCTGTATTGATAAAGAAAGAGGCACCCGTTTGTTCCGATATCCAGAGCCCGGTGAGAACGATTCCGAGAATCATCACACATGCAATTATAAATTTTTTCATAGGCTCTCCTTTTTAGTGATTGAATTTTTTAACTGCAGACTCATGTGCATACTGTTTTAAGACAATGATATTTTCATCCAGCCAGTGAAGACGGGCAAATAAAACATCTTTCATCTCTGTAACGGCCTCATCATAACTTTGTGGATTTCTTTCTAATGGATGGAGTTTGTTGTTAGAATCCAGATTTTCAGGTTCTAAGCTATAGCCCCAGACAGCAAAATTTCGATTCACTGCACTTCCTAGATAATTTTGAGTGTCATCCATATACCGCGTGAGTTCCGCGTCACTTAAGATATTATGGCGCAATTCACCGTATCTTGAAATGATATGATCAATGAATGTTTCCTCCTTAATCATCATCCAGAACCAAGGTGCCTGTACCGTGACAAATTTGCGCACAAAAAAGTCGTCTTTATTGACCGTACTGACATTCTTTAACGAATTATTCAGATCCCAGATGCAGGGCTTGAATAAACCATTCACATCTTTATAAAAAAAGGTAGAAAGATTCCCTGTGTCTTGCACCAAAAAAACTTCACAAAAAATAAAGTAATCTACAAATTCCTCCTCGTCCATAAAGGTATGGAATCCATATTTTTCTGTATCATAATCATAAGAATAGAGTGCTTTCTCATATTTGCTGATATCTTTCTTAATATACTCTTTCACTTCCGGTGTCAGTGCTGTCACATCTGGGTATGTAATATTGAAAAAAGCATCCTTTCGAAGAACACCCGTATATTTCGTAAAGTTATTTGGGCTAGTAATCGGTCTGTTCTTATTATTATCTAGTTCGATAATATAACCAGTAACATTTTTTGTCTGATTCGGCTTTTCAATATCCACTCTTCCTTTGCCCCGATTAATGGTCTCCGTGAACACATACAAGCCCTGATAATCCCCATTTATAATCACTTCACAATAACGAACATCAGGAGCATAATCCATTAACTCACCACTGATATTCATGCCCATATAATTACGCATAAGCGTTTTATCCAAGAATGGACCGTGAAGTGCCCATGAGTGATTCGCCTCCATGCCCAGTACCTTTTTATCTTCATGATTACCATTATTATCCACCAGTTTCACCGCATAAGACTTCTTATCAAACCACCGAGAGGTGTTGCCGCGTACTCGTATTTTGATATTGGAAAGAAGTGCCGGTTTCTCTGCTAACGTGTTAATTGTCTTCTGGTTATCGATGATTTTCATAGTCGCCCATGCCTCATCATCTCCATTCTCTGCGATCGTATAGAGATGAGAGCTTCCCTCTTCATAATAGGGAGCACCCGGGATTTCCTCATCCGTATCGATCATAACAATGGGAAGATGTGTTTGAAGTTTAGAGACATCCACTGCCTGCGCATCATACTGAACTTTGGATTCTGAAGTTGGCGTGATACACCCTAAAGGGTCTTTATTATCTGCTTCCGTGACGACCGCTGCCTTGTGCTGATGAACTCGATATTGCACTTTTCCAGTTTTGAGCTGAAAAAAAGCAACCAGAACCACGGTCAGACAAGCGATACCCAAGGCGTACTTACGGTATTTCATCTATTTTTTCCCTCCACAAAGTATCCATTTTTAAGTTTCTTATCCTTAACCACTAATTTCATCATCTTGCGATACCACATTTACATATTCAACATGTTCAATCTTATATATACGATCCTGAATACTTTCGGCCTGATTACTGGCCGTTTGGTATACCCTGCGTGGAATCTCGTAGATAAGCTCTACCTTATCCATAGTGGTATTTTTGACCCTGAGATCTACACGTCTCTTAAAATACTCACTTACTATGGACATGATTCTTGTATCCGTACTCCGTGCACCTCTTATAATCAGCAACATCCGATTCTCATTTTTCACCTGTCCTAATATCAGCAGTACAACGAACACCACCGCACTACCCACACCTGCCGTAATGTAATCCCCTACACCGCAGGCAAGACCAACCACTACCGCCCAAAATATGTACACCGTATCCCGTGAATCCTTGATTGCAGTACGAAATCGCACGATAGAAAGTGCTCCTACCATACCCAGTGACAATGCTACATTATTACCAATGGCAGTCATGACTATAGTAGTGAGTACGGTTAAGATAACAAGACTTGTGTTAAACTTACGGCTGTAAATCGTCCCGGAATGTGACAAGAAATAGGACAGATATATAACAAACCCCAATACCGAAGCAATGGATAACTGTATGATAATCTCCACCACACTAAGACTTTGCACTTGCTGAATTAAATTTCCTAAATAAGCTCCCATATTATTTCTCCTTTAAAAATATATTTTTCGTTGCCGTGACAATACATACTTGCTCACGGATGTTTCGCTTCTCTCACAACCTTGCAACAGATTCTTTATATATCCTAACTGAAAGTGATTATATTTTACTTCCAGCACGGTAGCAGATGGGTTCATAATCGGTGAGAATCCCGGTACTTCTTCAAATAATCCATCACTGAACGAAGATGCACAAATTCGACTGTCAAAGGTAATCCGAGTACTGTTTTCCGGCAAGACATAGGCCTTTCGTAAATATTCAATTAGAACCTTTGGACGATAGACCTGCATCATGAGAACTCCGTAACATTCTGCTGCAAAATCCTCTGGATAGGTAAGCAGTGGGCTGTAGATTCCCTTCATCAACAGTTTGGCATCGTCTCTACTAATCTTCAAAGAGCGTTTCAACTGATTCGACCCCTGCTTTTGCTTCATTTCCAAAAATGCAACTTCCGAATCCGGACTATATATACGTAAACGCATTTTTCGCCGAACTTCCACCCCATCCAATTTTTCATGAAAATCTCGATTGTCTAAGGTGTCAAAATACAAGGAACGTACCATGTATCCATCACTACCGTTATTTTCATCCTCTTTGGACACCTGGCTGAACTGCTTTTCAAGTAATAACCTCTGCTGTATATCCAACAGAAATTTACGTTCTTGCCGAAGCACTTGACGTATTTCCATGTCCTCACCTTCCTTTTCGTATAGTTTTCTTCAATGATTCTCCAGTATCCGAAGCAGTGGATTCGTACAATGGTAATCCCACGTTATGTTCAGTTGCGGATAAGCCTCATCCACTTCTTCCCAAGCTTTCCATGCAGCTTCCACACCTTTATTATAATAAGTCTTTTCTTCTACCAATCCATGCTTTCCTACCTCTTGGAACTCCAAAATGCAGTGTAGCTCTTTCCCATATTTTTGTGCCAAATCCGCCTCGGTCCTAATCTCTTCGACCTCATTTCCGCAATCATAGTTCATAACGGCTACTTCGTCACAAGCTTCTGCGATAAGCCGTTCCAATTCTTTACTCAATCCCTGATCATCATAATGTCGTGGGATACAAATTGCAAATTGCACATTCTGTCCCTCAACGAACTGATAAGCTCTCCTCATACCCTCGACATAAGTTTTCATATTTTCTTCTTTGTTTTTTTTCCATTTACGAGAAATATAGGGTTCTACATCAATCATAACCCCTTTGATTTTCGCATCTTTTTGAGCTGTCTGGTTATACTCCACCACTTGCTTTAGATGTGAAATAAGCGTAGCACCATCACTTTCGTATCCCCATTCTACTGCTCCAAACAAAGCATACACTTCCACCTCTTGTTCATGGAGATGACCCGAAAATTCTGAAACCGCTTTTTCATCCCAATCTTCCGGGAACTCTTGATACCATTTTGTGATATTTAAATCCTGTATCAGCATCTGTACACTTTTCGGATTCTCGATAGTCTCTTCTCTCCATTCGAACATTCCTCTGGCAGGAGCTTGCAAATGTTCCTGACCTTTTTCATCCTGTTTCCAATAAAAAAAGATTCCCAATCCAATCAATGTAACCACTATAAATACAGATAATGTGAGAGGAATAACCTTTTTCACTTTCTACCTCCTCATTGTGCTTTTATATACGTAACATATTATATCCTATTCCCTCAATAAAATCTCGTTTTTACAGGACTTTATTTATTTTCTCGTTAACAGTGTTGTATTGTTCGTGAATTGTATTTTTTACTCTATTCTGTGACGGTAGCGTTGTGGCATATCATCTACCACGAATCATTTCCTTCTATATTTGCATATATTTAGACCAAAATCCAGATTCTATTGTAAAAATAATC
Organism: Lachnospiraceae bacterium; assembly: GCA_036666555.1. Taxonomy (GTDB): domain Bacteria; phylum Bacillota; class Clostridia; order Lachnospirales; family Lachnospiraceae; genus UMGS1251. The sequence continues at coordinate 109,461 of JAVWVS010000002.1, forward strand.
TGTCAACTTTTTGCTCATTATATGTTATAATTTTATTATGTATTTGAAATGCATTTTACCAAAGAAAGTGAGGGTTGCCGTGATGCGAAAGCTTCTATACCATTTCATCTGTTTTGCGCTGACTGCATGTCTGCTTCTGACCGGTTGTACCTCCTCTTCTAGGTCTTCTGTCAGCAGTACCTCTGACAAAAAACAAGGACCACTCAGAGACAATACTCCGAATGTACTTGTGCCTTGTGCAGATGGAACCACCATATATAACTGTGAGGCGGCTTCCATAGATGCTTCGAATATTGCTCAAGGGTATGTGATGGCTTCTTATCACGGAGAGAATGAGAAGGTAAAACTTCAAATCACCACTCCGGAAGGGGTGAAGTACACTTATTTATTAAGTGGAAAAGGTCGTTTAGAGACATTTCCCCTCACCGGAGGCAGTGGCAATTATCAATTGACGGTTTTTGAAAATGTAGTAGATGACCAATATGCTGCTATTCTTTCCCAAACTTTAACCGTTCAGATTGCCGATGAATTTAAGCCCTTTTTATATCCCAACCAATACGTCAATTTCACCGGGGATAATCAGGCGGTTGCTAAGGGATGTACCCTTGCAAAAGATGCGCATTCAGATCTTGATGTGGTAACTAACATTTATAATTATGTCATCCAACATATTTCTTACGATACTCAATTAGCCAAGAATGTTTCCTATGGATACTTGCCTGACATTGATCATACTTTAGCATCAAAGAGGGGGATTTGTTTTGACTATGCCGCTTTAATGACTGCTATGCTACGTTCCCAGAAGATTCCCACGAAACTGGAAGTCGGCTATTCCGGTGATGCCTATCACGCCTGGATCAGCACTTATATAGACGATATTGGCTGGGTGGATAACGTGATTGAATTCGACGGAGAGACCTGGTCTTTGATGGATCCTACTTTAGCTGCCAATAGTAGTACCTCCCAAGTAAAAAAATACGTAGGCAGCGGAGATCATTATCTTGTAAAATATACTTATTAACGCCTTGAGACACAAGGATGAAGGGAGTCTATATGGCCAGTCAAATCCATGCAAAACCACTTTCCAATCTAGAAATTGCTGCCTTTTGTAACCAGATGGCATTGATTTTAAAATCCGGTATTTCTTCTATGGAAGGTATCTCCATTATGATTGAAGATGCGCCGTCTGCAGAGGAATCTAAGCTTCTCCACATGATAGAAGATACCCTTTCACAGACCGGACGTTTTTCAAAGGCACTAGCGGATACTCATGCATTTCCCGACTATTTGCTGCACATGACAGCTATTGGTGAAGCCTCCGGAAAGCTAGATGAGGTCATGCAGTCTCTCGGTATCCATTATGAACGGGAAGCTGAGATTTCCAATGCAATTAAGAATTCCGTCACCTATCCCTTTATCATGATTTCCATGATGATGCTAGTGATTTTGATTATGATTACGAAAGTCCTCCCGGTATTTCACCAAGTGTTCCAACAACTGGGTCGGGAAATGACCGGCATTTCCAAGGGCATCTTAAATCTGGGGATGTTATTGAATCGCTATGCAGTAGTTTTCATTGGATTGCTGGTGCTGTTTACTGTCCTGTTTTTGTTTTGTTCTTACACGACCATGGGACGGAAATTTTTTGTGAAAGTGGCCATCGCTTTCGGTCTTGGCAAAACGCTACGTAGAAATATCGCCACTTGCCGTTTTGCCAGTGGCATGGCTCTGACTCTAAGCAGTGGCTTAAATTCGGATCAAAGTTTGGAACTGGTAGCAGATTTGACAGAAGATACCATTTTGGAGCAACGCATTTTACACTGTCTGGAGCTGGTGAAAAATGGAACCGATTTCGCCGCCGCTTTATCCGACACGCAGATATTTTCCGGTATATACGCCCGTATGGTCACTGTGGGATTTAAAACCGGCTCTTTAGACGAGGTGATGCAGACCATTGCCAATCGATATGAAGAAGAAATTGATGAACAAATTCACCGGACCATTGCCATTTTAGAACCCACTTTCGTAGCGGTTCTATCCATCATCGTAGGTATCCTCTTATTGTCAGTGATGCTACCGTTAATGGGGATTCTGTCCGGTCTGTAATCCGGCATGAAAGGAGTGCTTATGAAACGCTTTATACCTCAGAAAAAGAAGTCTTTCTCTCATCCTATGGCACTTTCCGTACTGCTGTGTGTCGTTCTTCTTGGGCTGTTCTGGGGGGGAGTCAATTCCTTATCCGCTCAAACTTCCACTCAGCAGCAGGTGAGCCTTGAAAATGCCCTTCAAGAAAGTGTGGTACAATGCTACTGCGTGGAAGGGTTCTATCCGGAAAGTTTACAGTATCTAAAGGACCATTATGGCATTGCCTATAATTCTTCTCAATTTTTTGTGGATTACCAGACTTTGGGGGAAAACATGATGCCGGATATTACCGTAATCATGAAAAAGAAACAACATTAAAAAGATTGTGAGGTAGTGCAAATGAAATTTTCTACACAAAAAAAGCATATGGTAGATTTTCTTTTTCCTATTGCATTATTTTTCGTATTTGCCTCTTCGTCGCTGATGGTCATTCTGCTTTCCTCACACGCTTACCAACAGACCCAGACCCAGGCAAGGACCAACTATGCCGCGCGCACTTCCCTTTCTTATCTTTCCCAAAAGATTCGACAAAATGATGAAACAGGGGCTGTTTCTCTTGGAAAATTGCAATCTCAAGATGCCTTGATTATCAAGCAGGTCTATCACAAGGAAACCTATCTCACCTATATTTACCAATATGAAGGAGCATTAAGGGAGCTCTTCCTAAAGGAAGGGGCTGACATCCCTCCTGCTTCCGGAAAACCCATTGCGAAAGTGGATTCCTTTACGGTAGAAGCTGTAAATCCACAGCTATACCGCTTTACTGTAACCACATCCCAGGGAACTTTGTCTGAATTATTCATTAGCCTGCATAGTGGCTCATAACAAGGAGGTTCTTATGAAAAAAACAATGGCAAAACGTTCCAGCTTATTTTTATTGGAATTGATTGTGGCAATTCTCTTTTTTGCCCTTTCCAGTGCGGTCTGTGTTCAGCTTTTTACCAAATCCCATCTCCAGGCTGTTTCTTCTGCAAATCTGAATATGGCTCTTTCCAAGGCCCAAAGTGTAGCAGAAGGATTTCGTTCTACTGATGGCTCTATGAATGCACTGCAATCACTTTTTCCTCAAAGTGAAACTGCGGAAGATACTCTTTCTATAAATTATGATTCCTCGGGAGACTATTGCAAGTCTGATCTAGCCACCCTTCAGCTCAAAGTAGTTCTCTCCTCTCACAGGCAAGAACAAACGGCTTCCATTTCCGTTGTTTCCCTGAATCCCACACGGGAGATTTATCAGATTTTGGTCACACGTCATATACCGAATCGGAGGGCTTCCTATGAACCATAAAAAATTTCCCATTACACATCTGGGGACTTCCTTGATTCTAGTTGTATTAATTATACTGGCACTGGTTACCTTTTCTACCTTGTCCGTGGTCAATACTAATCGGGATTATCAATCTGAAAAAAAAGTAGCGGATCGTACCACTGCCTATTATCAAGCATCCAATCAGGCAGAAGTGATTCTGGCACAAATTGATGATGCGCTCCTTGCATCCACCCGCCCTTCACCGGAACCGTATTATGAAGCAGCAAAAACTGCCCTTCAGCAAATCTCTTCTCTCACCACGGACTTTTCTGCTGAGGTTCCCACCGTCAGTTACACGGTCCCCATTACCGAGTTTCATCTTTTGCAGGTAACACTTTTGCTTCCTTACCCACAGAGTGATTCGGACAGTTATTATCAGATTCAAACTTGGAAAGAGATTTCCACCAAAGAATGGAAAAGTAATTCCAAATTGAAATTAATTTCCTAGCGAAATTGCTTTTAAATTCCACACAGATATCAGGAGGTATTTTATGAACGTTACAGATTTATTGAAAAAAGCCGCATCTGACAACGCATCCGATGTGTTCCTTATTGCTGGTCTTCCACTGTCCTGTCGGGTCAACGGTGTACTGCGCCGGGAATGTGAGGACAAACTGCTCCCTAATGATACTGAGAATATGATTACCCAGATCTATCATCTGGCCGATAACCGACCCATGGAGCATCTACTGGTATCCGGCGATGATGATTTTTCATTTGCCATCAAAGGGCTATCTCGTTTTCGGGTAAACACGTACAAACAAAGAGGTTCCCTTGCGGCTGTGATTCGTATCATTACCTTTACCTTACCCAATCCTGGAGACTTAGGCATTCCCGATACCGTCATCGGACTAAGTAACTGCAATAAAGGTCTGGTATTGGTCACCGGTCCTGCCGGCTGTGGAAAATCCACCACCCTTGCTTGCATGGTGGATGCCATTAACGCCCACAAAGAACGGCATATCATTACTTTGGAAGACCCCTTGGAATATCTTCATTCCCATAAAAAAAGTATTGTCAGCCAGCGTGAAATCAATATCGACACGGAAAGCTACGTTACTGCTCTACGGGCGGCACTACGGCAAAGCCCCGATGTCATCTTACTTGGAGAAATGCGTGATCAGGAAACCACCACAGTAGCAATGACTGCTGCTGAGACCGGACATCTCATTATCTCCACCTTGCACACCATTGGAGCTGCCAGTACCATCGATCGCATCATTGACGTGTTTCCACCGAATCAACAGCGTCAGATTACAGTACAACTATCCATGAGCTTACAAGCCGTAGTCTCTCAGCAACTAGTGCCCACCATCGATGGCAGACGGGTACCCGCTTTCGAAATTATGACCGTCACCCCCGCCATTCGCAACATGATCCGGGATAACAAAGTACACCAAATCGACGGCGTCATCTATAGCTCCTCCGGAGACGACATGATCTCCATGGACACTAGCCTGCTCAGCCTCTATCAAGCAGGCAGTATTACCAAAGAAACTGCCCTCACCTACGCCACTAATGCCGATATGTTGGCCAAGAAACTTTGTTGAAACTTTAATTGGGGACGTAGTCAACTTCAAGTTGACTACGTCCCCAATTGCATTCTTGTTTTGATTATTCTTTGATTTCCATAACTTCGGTACTGACAGCGGAATCCAATAGTTTGATTAGTTCTAACGCACTTCGGAAAGGAATGGTCTGATGCGTCTGAGTCCATTCTACCGTTCCTTGCCAACTCTTATTTTCATTGTTTTTTATCTGAATGATAAATGTATGTCCATGAGTTTGAATTACTTGTGAATTCATTCCTTGTTTTACCTTAATCCTTTCCCATTTCTGTTGCAATTACTCGTATTTTAATAGAGCATTTGATAAGATTAACTATCATTTGCTTAATGCAATTGCTCTAGCGTCCGCATCCTTTACATCAACGCCTTCTGCCTGAACTGCATATCCGCTTACTGTAATGTAATTACTTTCCAACGCTACTGTACCACCTTCTTGCTCATCACCATAAGTTACTAAATCAAAGATAGGATTTGTCAGTTCTGTGTCTTTTGCAGCTTTCTTTACAATTCCTTGAGTCGCCTTTGCTCCCTGATATCTATACAAGCCATCCAGTCCTTGTTCGGTTGTTACTTTTATCCAATCCTTACTCAATGCCGATACGGTAGTTCCCTTTATCTCATTCATTGTAATCCCTGATGTAATAATAAATCCTTGCGTAACTAATGCGTCTGCTCCTTCTACTTTTATATAAGCATAAGCATCTGCTGAGTTTGCCACAATGGATAACTGTGGTTCTTTCACTACTGACTGTCCCGGATACATATTCTTACCATCTGTAGCATCATCCCAATCCTTGCCACCATCTGTTTTCTCCACCAATGTGGCATCTACCTTTCCTACTGTAAATGTATTGGTCTTCTTTGCTGTGGTGCTACTCATGTACGCCAAGGTTGCTCCCAATCCAATCACTGCCACCATGCCCAGTGCTACTACCATTGTTACTATTTTTTTCTTATTCATGTTATTCCCCTTTTCTCCTATTCTATGTCAATCAATCCATTCACTTCTCACTTCTATACACATATTTTATAATAATTTAGTCACAAGTCGGTCACACCACTTACATTCTGGATTCTTTTTTTAATGGAATAGAAAAAAGAGCCATCCGTGATGACTCTTTTGGAAAATTTTCATGATTTTATTCTATTTAAATGTTGCTTGTGCCAGTGCCCCATCTTGAGTTAAACCTTCTGCCTGCACTGCACATCCTGCTACATTAACAGTACCAACTGTACTTGTGACTCCATTTCCATTGTCTGCATCATATGTAACTTGAGTAAAGATTGCAGGAAGTGCTGTAGCCATTTCTGCTTTTACAACTTTGTCTTTATACACATAAATTCCATCTAATGTGTTACCTGTAAAAGTTTTCTCCCAATCTGAGCTGAATGTATCCATTGTAAATCCAGCAGCTACCAACGCATCTGCACCGGTTACTTGAAGGAATGCATAACAATCTGCTGAGCCCGCTGCAATGGTCATAATTGGTTTCTTTTCAACAATCTGTCCAGGATACATATTCTTACCATCTGTAGTATCATCCCACTCCTTGTCGCCATTCGTTTTCTCCACCAAAGATGCCTCTACCTTACCTACTGTAAATGTATTGGTCTTTTTATCTGTGGTGTCACTCATATATGCTAATGTTGCTCCAACCCCAATAACTGCTACCATTGCCAAAGATGCTACCATTGTCACTAATTTTTTCTTGTTCATACTTTTTCTCCTCTTATTTTCTTTTATTGTTTCATAGTTGCTTGTTCTCATTTCTATATACCCATCTTATAACGTCTCAGTCACAAATTGGTCACACCAACTATATTTTCCAATCTTTTTTCAATCAAAGGCAAAAACTCACCCCAAGCCAAATCATATTGGCTTGGGGTGAGTTTCTCTTCTCTTGATATACTTTATTTATACTCTTCGATTGTTGCTTCTGGCCATCCTGTAATTTGAGTGCCACTCATGGTTGGTGTCACATTCGCTGCTTGAATTGCTTCTGCCTGAATAGAAATATTGAAACTACCCATTGCATATTTATTTCCTAAATCTGCAGGAATCGTCACGGTCGTAAACACAGGTGCAAGAGCTTCGCCTTTTGTCACTTTTGCTTGATAGTAATAGTAACCATCCGTACCTTTCACCCAATCTGCAGGATCAATATTTAAAAATCCCATCACTTGGGCGTCTGTAAAAGAGTTTCCACTCACTTGTGGTGTAATCATCACACGCACATAAGCATCTTCTGAAGTCCCTGCTACAGTGACTACCGGTTTTTTTGAAAGCACATCTCCCGGCATTACATTGTCAAATTTCAAACCATTATTAGGTACATCTGTTACTCCTTCTTTACCATCCGCTGCTACGGTGGTTTCTGTTAAGCTAATATCCACATTCCCCATAGTTACTACATTCTTCTTTATATCCGTCTTATCTGTGAAATACGCAAGAGTTGCTCCGATTCCTACTACTGCTACTAGCGCCAACGATACCACCATTGCTGCGACTTTTTTCTTACTCATAATATTTCTCCTTTTTCTCTTTATTCTGTTTTGTTTACTAGTTTTCATTTCTATGCACTTATCTTATAACAGTTCAGTCACAGGTTGGTCACACCATTAGCATTTTATTTGCTTTTTTCTTTGTGTTTCGTTTCTTTTGTGAAAATATCCGGCAGAAACATGAGCAGGAGTAAAATGAATACAACGGCTGCCACCGCTGCAATTCCCAGGGGGGTCTTAATATAAATGCTAATATATCCCAACAGCGGAATACTAAATGCCATCTTCCCTACTATTTGTGCAAATGTTACCGGCTCTGCATCTTCCGTATCATTGGCATCACCCTTGGTAATATAATTTCCGGTCGCCGCATCTATACCGGCAATTCGATGAGTCACTCTGGTATTTCCCCCCAGTTGATAAGTCACCACATCCTTCACCTTTAAATCTTCCGGGCTGATATCTTTTTTCACATAGACCACCGAACCCACCGGAATACCCGGTTCCATGCTACCACTAACCACTGCCATGGTTTCATATCCCAGCAGCCTTGGTACGAATAAAGAAATTGCAATCGCCGCCAATACAATCAAAAGGATCGTACTTAAAAATCCACACACTTTTTTCAACATTGTAAAACTCCTCTCGTATTTTCATTTTCTTCTTTTCATTATAACTCCAAATATAAAATCAGTGAAGGTTTTCCTCCACTGATTTTATTTTCGCTTACTTCTTACTTTGCTGTTCCAAAAACTGCTGTTTGCTTATCATACGCTGCCCATATCTCTTTTATATTCTTTGTAATGGTTCCATCCACGCGGGCTTCTGCCTGAACCGCTTCCTGATAGCAGGTAATTTCAAAGTCTCCAGTAAATCCCTTTTTTAAATTAGCTCCGGTAAAAATGGCATCTGTTTTTCCCTTAGGCGCAACTGCCGTTTGATAGTAATAGAACCCATCCTTTCCATCCGTCCAATTTTCGCTCCATCCGGTAATGTCCGCTGCACCTTCTGGGGAAACCGTCACCCGCATCCGAATATAGCAATCATTCTTTCCGGTGTTGGTCACAACCGGTTTCTTCGTGATTTTATTCCCCTCGGTTGCAACTTCCTCCGTGATTTCTGTAGTAACATTTCCTATGGAAAATGTATTTTTCTTTAGTTCTGTTTGTGCCTGATAATATGCATATGTGACACCAATCGCACCGCCTAATAAGCAAAGAGAAAGTAGCGCAACAACTATTTTATGTTTTTTCATGATATTTTTCATTTTGTTCTACTCCCTTCTTACTGATTGTCTTGATCTTCATTTAGCAGTGACGTTTTGTTCGTAAGATTACTTACATCCACCTTCTTGTTCAGTACATTTTTAGCAGCATCGGTTTCTGTGGTTAATTTATCTGGTTTGCAAGTGATGCTTCCATCTGCATTTACAGTAAACTTGTTCACCACTACATCGGTATGAGAATAATTGCTTTCATAGGTTCTCTTGTTGGTGTAGGTAACCGTTTCCCCCTCTGCAGTATCCAATTCGACACTTCTTACTGCTTCCCCTTGAAGTGTATACCGCATGGTGTCCAACTCTTCTACCTGATAAGTTCCAAAAGGAAGATTACCGATGGTAACTGATTGTGATGTTTTAGAATCTTCTGTAAATCTCATGGTTTTGTATAGTACCACACCATCCGGACAAGTGATTTTAAAAGTAAAGATTCCATCGCCGTTCACCGACTCCAATCCCTCAATGTTCTTTATTATGGTAAGCTGGGACAATTTCATTGTATTCGTGACAGTCACGGTTGCATTGGACTTTAGTTTAAGCTTTCCTGATGCTTCTGATTCTGTCTGTATTTGTTCTGCACCTTCGACTTGATAACTTGGTTCCTGGTATTTTTCTGTAGTGTTATTTAACGCATCTAAATTACTTTCTTTTACTTCAAAACTAGTTCCCGATGGTATATTTCTAATTTCCACGCGGTCCTTCGCCTTTAAGTTGATTTTCCCTTCCTCAGCCGGGGTCGTCTCCGGAATTGAGGAGCCATTCAGATAGTACACACCTGTATACAATTTTCCGCCAATTTTGACCGTCATTTCAAATTCATCTCGTGATATTTGCCCTGATGACATTTGCTTCTGAATCATTATGTTTTTCTGATTGGTTCCGGCGCAATGATTTAAAAACCGGAAGGTAACTGCCTCACTATTTCCTACAGTCAAAGCCTGACTTCGGACAATCCACGTTCCTGCTTTTTCATCCTTAATCAGGGCACCGTTTCCATCTTTGATTTGTGCACCATTTACCTGGAAATCATCATATTCTTGTTGGACTACGTCGACTTCTTCTACAAAATATTTTTTATTTCGTTCTGCCAGCTGATTGAACTGTGCCTTTTGCCCATGTTTTAAATAAAATTTTCCATCTGCAGCAGTTGTTTTCGCCTCTTCCTCCTGATTCCCATCTACTAATGTATATGACTGGTTTTTAGCCAATTGATACTTTGTATTGGAATCATTCGGTCCAGTAATCGTTCCCTTTTCATCTTCTACATACAATTTAAATCCAAAATCAACATCACTGTATGCACCTTCATTGATATTTGTAATTTCTTTTTCTACATTTACACTTCCCTTAGGAACCGTTGGAATGTTGAAATCAATCTTACAGTTAGATGCACCCGCACCACGCTCCATATAAAATACTTTCAAAGTATGCTCGGTATAGTCTCCGAATGTATCCCCATTGAAAGCACTTGTATCTTCTCTTGCATTCTGAAACATCTGCTTAATTGTAGTGCCTTTCTCATTTTTAACTGTTACTTTACCTGTTGCAAAGTTAATGGATCCGGAACGTGCATCATGAATGCCTCCGATATCCAATACCAGAACATCATCAATGTACACCCACATATCATCGTCACCATTAAAATTGAAACATACCGGCTTGCCATTTTTATCAAGTCCACCCTGAGGTTGTGGAAATGCCGCTTCTACAGTCATACCAAAGAAATAGTTATTATCACCTTGCGTTTTGTACAACGGTTCCCCATATCGGGAATCATTGGTATTTAATTTTTCCCCGTTTTCATCATATAGATTTTGGGCAGTTTTAGCGGTTTTTCCAGCTTCAATGCCATTATAGGGCATGAAATTTCCACGGTTGAAATAAATAGCCTTGTCATCTTTCGGAGTTCCTATCTGGTCGTAAACGGTAAAGTCACTCCCCTCAAATCGTGCATAATTATCAAAACTACTATAATAGAAATGACCATCCACATCATACTTGCTTTTCAGAAACAAGTGATTGGCTTCCCCCTGATATCTTTTACTCTTTGTACTAAAGGCTGTATCTAGTGAATCACCACCTTTTGTTACCGGTACACCATTCTTTAATTTGGGCTGAAGTAGTCCCTGCGTTGCATCTTTCGTATACCTTCCTCCAATATCCGTATCCTTTGTAATTTCACTCTCGCCATTTTTTGTGTCATAGTCAAACATATGAATGGTAACGCCCTTGCTTGCACTGTCTATGGTCTCAACCGTTGTCAACGGTTTCACTTCTGTTGGTTTTAAATAGATATGAACAGCCGTTGCTCTATTTGAAATATCAAATAGCACATTCTGTTTTTGGTTCTCATAAGGAATCGGATTCTGAGTGGTAGATGTTTGAATTTCTATCTTCTCCAGTGTATATTTCTCTGTATTCACCTCCACATAACATGCAATTTCACTTGCACTAAATTTTCGCGTATATGTTCCTTCTTTACCGTCTATATGAGATATGAATTTCACCTCATATGGATTCCGATTATTCTCGCTAGCATTTGCCCATACATCAAATGGATCTTTCTTTAAGTCTATCACTTTTTCATCACAATCCACTGGCTGCGGTTTCTCTTTTTCATAAATCATAAAGATCTGTTCACTCTGATCAAGAGGCATATAGTTACCACCACTTTTGCTATTATACTTCCATCCGCGATCATATTTAACTCTATAAGCCTGCGTTACCTTTTCTGTAATAGCACTCTTTTCATCCGTTGCCACAGTTGACTTTGCATACCGATATCCACCAATATTACCGGCCACTTCACTCAGTTTGATTGAGCTATTCTTAGTAATACTTCCACTTATATCAGAACCTACCTCTTTTCCATCTGTATCAATACGCTTTATTTGTATGGTTTGTGTACTAGAACCGCTTCCCTTCCATGTCAACGTATAGATAGAAAACCCATTGGCGGCTACAAAGTTCACATTTTGTACTGCTGCATCTTCTGTCTTTTGAATCTCCGCACCCTCTACGGTCTCTAATTTTTTATTTCCATTTGTTTCTTCTTGAATGTGTCCTAATGTTACTTCTTGAGAGTTCACATCTTCCGGTTTCACAGATTGCTTAAAGTGCAAGGAAACACTCACTGCTTTGCTTGGCTCTACTTCTTTTCCCTCTTTTAGAAAAGAAATGTCATATGCAAGAAATCCACCTACTTCCGTTCCTTTTGCTTTCGCATCTTCCGTCAGCATCTTCTCTGTCTCTGCATATTTTTTTCCCTCTTGTACCGGAGTTACTTGAATCTCGGCTCCAAGGATAGCAGAATCTAAGCGGTTGGTGGTAATGGTTGCTTGTACCGTATCATCTTCGTACTGATATTCAATCGTTGCATCATCATTGGTTCCAATGGTAAACTCTTCAAAATTCGTTGTCTCAAAAGAAAGTTCATTGATTCTGGTTCCATCTTCATTAAAAGAAACGACTTTCTTATCATCTGCAATCTGTCCTAACTGCAGTGCTTCCGCATTACTTTGGTCATCTAAGTAATAGACCTCTACGTTGGAACCATCTGCTAACATATTGCCCAGAATAAATCCCTCTTTATATTTCAATGAAACAGATACCTTCCCACTGGGTTCCAATACTTCTCCATCTTTTACAAAATGAATATTGTAAGACAAGTACTCTAACATACGAATATTTTGTTCTGCCGTTTGCTTTTCAAATAATGCTTGAAAGCTGTCGTAGTAAGACTGAATCGTCTGATTCGGTTTTTCTTCATTCACTTGATTGAAAATTGGTAATACTTCCAGTGTTACTCCTGCCGGAAGACTTTCCGGTGTCTCTAAGTTCACATCCACGGTCATATCTGTAAACTCATAGGTAAACTGAGCAGTGGTATTCATCGTAGGAACTACCTCCTGAGGAACTGGTTCTGCTACCGGTTCTGCCACTGGTTCTACTACCGGTTCTGCCACTGGTTCAGCCACCGACTCTGATACCTCCTGTGGTGCCTCTACTTTTGGTTCTGTATCTTTTGCTGGATTCGAACTAGGTTCCGCTGTTGCTTGGGTAGCCTGGGTCGTATCGCCACCTCCCGCAGTGTCTGTCGCACCTGCTACCAGTGCATTAGACATTACCATTGTTAAAGTCAAAAGCATTGCCATCATTTTCTTACATCTAGACTTCATATTTCTCCTCCTTATTGCGTTCTTTATCCTCTATTCATCTGATTTTTCTATGAATCAGCATATTTTACACATCTACAATTATAATATAGCAATATCCAGTCACACCAAGGTCACATCATGATTATTTTTTTCTATATTGTATCAAAGAAGCTGTTGCTAAAGTGGTATACTTCTCTCTTTAGCAACAGCCTCCATTTTTCTTACAGTAGTCCCATACATTCCAATACGCTTTCAAACGTTCCAATCATTGTTCCTGCCGGATCTTTTAAGATTCCTTGCCACTCTGACCAGCTTCTGGATGTCATAATCAAATCCACCGTTTTTACTTTCCCTCTTGATTTTCCTATCTCTTCGGATGTCCAATAGCGTCTTGGATTCGCACAATAAGCATTGTACTTTACTTCCTTTTTTTGGAAACTTCGCAGTACTTGACAAGGCTGCGGGTTACCAATAAGATTAAATACTTCATCAATCTTTTGTATCATATCCTGTCTGCTTGTAAATAAGCACTCCTTCTCCAAGGCCACAGCGCAGATTCTTCCGGCGATTTCAGTTTTTTCCCAATCAATGCAGATTCGTATACTATTACTTGGAAATCCTCTTTCTTCTTCCACAAAAGTTCCCCCTTTGTTCACACTCTATTTCCCTTCTATTTCATTCATACTATATTGTAACCTTATTTTACTGCGTCGATTCTCACTGTAAAATAATTTATCAATCCGATTCATTACCTTTTTGGCAGTCTCGTACTGACAGGTAGGAAGTAGCACAATAAATTGTGTCCCGCTATATCTGGCAATCACATCTCCGGAACGTAACGAACTTAGCAATACTTTTTTCAATTGCTCCATATTTGTATAGATCAAGTCTCGATAAGACTGACTTTCTTCTTCCACTCCTATCGTAGGAATTACCGTAATCAAAGATAAGTATACAGACATTCCAAAACGACCGGCTCTGCGTACTTCCAAATCATAAGTCTTTTTAAAAACTCCATATTCACATAAAAACGCGCCGGAATTCTCCTCTTCCTGCAATTCTCTTTGGATCGTCGCAATGTCAAGTTTTTGCTCGTGATTCTGTTTTAGCAGTTCCTCATATACCGTTCTCAGTTCGTCCGAGGGTCGTACGCCCAAGTTCTCGTACAAAATATTTATTGCTTTTTGGTAATGCTCTATGGCAAGTTTCGTTTCATTCTGCCCCACAAGCGCTTTCACAAAGAGACAGTGTATGTCTTCATCTAAAACATCAATTTTCAATGCCACATGACATACTTGTGCCAGTTCTTCATATCTGGATTCTTCTTCCAGTAATGCTCCAAATTCTTTCACCATTGTTAAATACATATAATGATAATACGTAGATAGGGAGGCAATCCAGTACTCATCCGTGTGTTTTGGTAAAAACATACCTTTGTACAATTCCACGGCCTTCCGGTATCGGTAGATTTGTTCCTTAGCATCGTGCAGGTTCCCGGCTGGCTTACAGCATTGCTCGAATTCCTCAATGTCTGTTACCACTTCCACTTCATCCGTCCATCGGTACGCACTGCGACCTGTAATAATAAATTCTTGTTCCGGCCACTGCTTTTTAAGTAACATCCGAAGCCGATACATAAGATTCTTCAATGCACCCGTTGGATTGTCACTGCTTTCCTCCTGCCACAAGACCTCCGTCACTTCTTGAATAGAAATATCTTTTCTATAATGGCAAAAGAAATACACTAACAATTTCGTAAGCATCTCTGAACGAATGCTTCCTTCATCCAATGTGCCGCCCATTCCCTCAACCTTCAAATGGTCAAACATCTGCACATATAATTTTTTATTCTCTGTCTCTTCTGCTTTTTTCATATGCTCACTCCCATTTCGTCACTTCTATTCTACTCACAATCGACTTCTCTGTCAAATTTTTTTGATTTTCGGAGCGCAAAATGGTATCTCCACCACAAATGTAGTCAAGATACCATTTTATATTTTCATTTTCTATACATTTTTACTGTTTCTAAATCTATATATGCCATACCCTGCTACCAATACCAATAGAATTCCTAACAAGCTATAGATGACTACGGATGTTCGATCAATTCCGGCTGCTTGGTCCAGCGGTACTTCTTCATCTTTTAATGTCGTGGTGTCTTTCTTGGTGTTGTCCTTGGTTCCTGCATTTTGATCCAATGGTACATTTCCATCTGCAATCGTAGTCTGATCTGTAGTCTCTGTAGCCGGTGTAGTTCCCGGTGTAGCTGCCACCGGTGTGGTTCCCGGTATCATTGCTGCCGGTGTAGCCGGTGTGCCGTCTACTGTGGTTGTGGTCGTTCCACCCGGTGTAGTCACTGTCTGCTCATCTGTAATTACCTGTGGTACTGCTGTAGATGTGTACACAAAAGTGATTTCCGTTCCTTTTCCGGATACGGTAGCCGTCTTGCTGTTGGCATCTACTTGATATCCATCGACTACAATGGCTGCTTCCGCAACTGCCGCACCATCATTGGTAGTTACTACTTTTTGTGTTGCAACTTCATTGCCGTTGGTATCTATATAGTTGACACGATATACCGTTTCATTGATGATTTTTGCATACTGTGCTACATAAACTGCCTTTTTTGTAACCGTCGTCTCGACTTTGGGGCTCCATTCTGTAAAATAGTAACCATCCTGTGCCTGCACCATAGCCGTATAAGTTGCTTCCTCTATATTTCCTTCATAAGCTATTTTTTGTGTTACGCTACTGTTTCCACCTATCGTTCCTTTGGAACCAGCTTTAAAAGATACGTTGTATTCTTTTTCCCCTGCTGCCTGTGCCGTAGTAGCAAACCCGAAAACCATAACTGCTGCCATCCCTAAGAAAAGAAGTGATTTTATTCTTTTTACTGACATTATCTTTCCTCCTTCGTTTTCTTCCTACGTGCAATTAATAAGATAATCACTGCCACCAGACTGATTCCAAATACAACGAGCAATCCTATGGAAAAGGTATCTCCTGTTTTAATTGTTTTCACTACATTGGTTGTAGCTCCTCCCAGATATTTGGTTACGGTATTACGAATGGTCTTTGTCTCATTCTCCGGTGTAGAAGCTGTAAATACAAGCTGTACGCTTCCGCTTTGAGACATATACGCATTCCCTGCGGAATCACCATCTAAGGTCAATGCAATGCTAATCTGGTCTTTTTCTCCTTTTGCCAGTGTATCTAACAAAATGTTATTATTTCCATCTAAATATTCTTTTCCTACGGATATGTAGTTCTTACTATTTCCTCCAATGATCGTTGAGAAAAACACAGCTCCGTTTTTGGAAATATCAAAATTGTATACTGCATTTTGATCTGCTTTTTCCGCAATGTTGTCTAAAATCTCTGCACTCATATAAAATTTCATTTCTTGCGAATCTTCATTTGCAAGTGTTAGTTTCAATTCTCTGGACTCTCCCGGTTCCATATCGGTGAATCCTTTTTGTGCATTTCCTTCTACCCCTACTACGAACTTCTCTGCTTCCCCTTTAAATGTGACAACTTTGCTGTCTGCTGCTACTGCTGACATGGCTGAACTAAGAACCAAGAACGTTGTTAGGACAGCGGTAAGTAATTTCTTTTTCATCATTCTACGCCTCCTACTGTTCTGTGTAACTTGTAATATTACCATTTGCATCAATCTCTGCCACCACTCCCCATTCCGCTAACATTGCATCTTTTGCTGCGATTGTCTGAATGGCATCTGCCTGAAAGGTAATCTCGGTTGCAAGTTTAGAGTATCGGTTGCTGTTCTCTTCTATTTTATTCTTCAAAATCGAAAAACTGTCCATCACATTATCCGTGGTAGCTCCTGCCTTAAGTGGTTTTGTATAGTAACAATACATCACTTCCGCATCTTCCGGATCTGTGGTTACTAGCCAGTTGCTGCTCATGGTAGTGATTTCGATATCTTCCGGATACAGTGCTACTCCTTGCGCTTTAAATATTTTTTTACTGTTTTCATCTATCCATGAACGATTCACTGTTACCCTTACATAACAATCTTTGTTCTCCGAATTCTGTACCGCAATTTTCTCTTCTACGGTATCTCCCGGTAACCCTATGTATTGAAAGCCTTCTATTTTTCCATTTGCAGAACTGATTGACTTTGCACTGGACTGTTGGTTATCACCGGTCTGCACCAATTCAATGCCTAGCTTAGTTGTAGACACTTCTTCTTTCACCGGCGTTGCTGCAACAAATACCGCCATAGTCCCGCCTAGCAATAACACAATTGCCACGAAGGATATCATTATGATAATCGTTTTCTTTCTTTTCGCCATTTTTTACTCCTTTATCGATACTGTGGTATCTGAACACACCTATTATTTCATATCTATAATTGAATTATATACGTCGATTGTCACACGGAAGTCACACGCATAAAAATAAAGATTATTTCTTTCCCCATATGTTTTATTTCCACAAAAAAGGAGCTACAATCCATCTCCTGATTCGAAAGATTGTAGCTCCTGTCAGTTTCTAACATTCATTTCTATTCTTTATTTAACTTGGCTCCATAGCAGTATAAAACCGGAAGAAGCAATCCCATAATAAGACTTCCGATACCAGCTGCAGTAAATCCCTCCTGTACCATCTGTGCAACATTGGACACAACCGCAAAGATAATAAGAATAATACCCATCTTTAAGCAAGCATCTGCTTTTTGGGGATTCTCACAATTCTTCACGCCCATCACTCCTGCTACCACTTCAAACACAGCCCATATCAAGCCAATGACCAGCACCAATAGTGCCATTATTCCTACATCTTTTGCTTTGCCACCTGCTATCAGCAATCCACCACCAACTGATCCAATCAAGTAAATAATAGCGCTGATCACTCCAAAGATGATCATTAAAACTCCTGTAATCTTTAAATACGATTTCCCCTTTGTCTTCATACTCTTCTCCTCCTTCGTCTCTCTCTCTTATTGTTACTTTTCTTTATTGTACGTCATCGAACTGAGTTGCCGGGAAGATGTTCGATGTTCCCACAGCCGCATTCATGTCGATGGTGACCATCACTTTATTTCCCACCAAAATTCCTTGTGCACAATTTACTTTTGCATTTTCCAAGGAAAAACTAATGTTAATTCCATCTTCTGTGGTAATGGTTACCGTATTCATAGTTGCATTGGCAACACTCCCCGTTACGGTCGGTGTGCTATTTCCATTCTTATCATCTACGGATACTACCGTTACCGCACTGGTGTCCGTGCCGTTAATCGTTCCGGTATAAGTAACATTCACTTCATTCCCTCTTTGAATTCCGTTCTTATAATTATGCTGTGCATCTCCGATTACAAAGTTCAGTTTCTGGTCTTCTGCTACAATTGTTAACGAACCCATGGCTGCATCTTCTACAATTCCGGTAATCATGTTCTGTTCCACAACCGGAGGATTATCGTTCGTCGGTGGGTCCTGATTCGTTGGATCGTCGGTCGCCGGTGGGTCTTGGCTCGTTGGTCCATCACTTCCGGTTGGCTGACTACTTCCAGAATCGCCCTTTTGAGGAGTCCCCGGCTGATCTCCATTGGTCTTTGCCGGAGCCTGTGGTGCTACTGGTGCAGTAGTTGTCAGATAATCCCCATAAACATAGGCATCTGCGCCATTATAAGATACTCTGGACCATCCATTATCACAGACTCCCGTTCTTTGAATGGAGGTTCCTTGTGCCAGAGAGCCCAATATCTTCGAATCTGTAGAATAAGATTCCCGGATATAAACCCCTGCCGTTGCATATACTGTTTCATCCACGGCTTTGATATTCATCTTCTTTTGTTCTTTTGCAATGACATTGGCATCATCATCCCGAATCTTAATAACCTTCACGCCTGTGGTGTCAGTTCCCTTTAAGTCTCCTACATAAGTCACCGTCACCCAATTGCCTTCCAGTATCCCGTTCTTATATACCTGTTCTGCACCTAAGGTGCTAAATGTATACTTGGTTCCATCATTGGTCTGAATCTGAAGGGCATTCATCGTGGCATTCACCACCGTTCCTACGATTGTGGACTCTTTGACTTCTGCTTTTGCAGTATTCTTCCCATCATCAATCACTTTTTTTACTTTTGCCTTGCTGGTATCCGTTCCGGTAATCTTCCCATCATATACCACTACAATTTCATCTCCAGCCAACATATTTTTACATTCTATTTTGGCTTCTTTCACTTCAAAGGTCAGCTCCGGGTTATCTTTTTCATCGGCTTTCATCTTGACTGTTCCCCCTTGAAAAGACTCCAGCACACCAGACATGGAATTGGTTTTCTCTGTCTTGACTTCTTTTTTCGTTTCTTTCTTTCCACATGCTGCCAAAGACGTCACCATCAATGCAAGCACTAATAACAGTACTCCTTTTCTTTTCATGCTTATACTCCTCCTTATTTTATTAAAATTCCCCCTTTATTTTATCAAAAGTATGCCTATTCTACTGTATTTGGTACAAACGGTATGCTTTCTGGTTATATATGGTCTGGTCTCAGCACTACATATACCTGAAATTTTTCTCCATCCGTTTTCACATTCATACTTCCATCATATTTTTTTGCAATATTTTCCACGGAAGTAAGTCCAATTCCACCTTTTTTCTTACGAGATGCCAGCTTCTCCCCATTTTTCTTTAGAATTCCGTCGTAACTGTTTTCACAAATCAAGGCAATATATTTATTATCATTATTTCGAATTTTGAGCGTCACTGTTTTTTGCCCCTCCTCCATTCGTTTGCAGGCTTCTATGGCATTTTCAAGCAAATTTCCAAACACTACTGTAAGCTCTGAAACCGGTATTAAACATTGGTCAAACAGCACGGTACTAATAGACATATCGACCTTCCATTCCACTGCTTTTCTCTGATAGTATTGAAACATCATGTTCAGTGCCGTGACATCGCACACCGGTGGTGCCTCCTGTACCAGATATTTTTCTTTATAATCAGCCAGGTATGCATCCAATCCTCCTAAATCCTTATGTTCTACAAATCCCAATACGGTAATAATGTGGTGCCGCCAGTCGTGGCGTATTCTGGCTTCTGAATTAATTTGTTCCTGGAGACTTTCATATTGCGCTTCCCATAATGTCAACTGACTTCTTACTTCGTGTAATTTTTCTTGTTCCGCAATCGCATCATAACTGGCTACGATTGCTTTTAATAACGCATAATAAGAAATGAATTCACAAAGATTCACCAATAATAGAGGGAAAAATGTTTCTTTCGTTGCTTGAATGCCCGTTTGATAGTTAAGACGCATCAGCATACTCAGCGAAACATAAAACCCTGCCGGTAGGCAAAAAAATAAATCTCTTTGCTTGGTTCCAATATTTTCATCCACAATCCGTTTGTACAGTTTGACTAGCAAATAATAAAGAATCGGAAATGCTACGGCGCAATACAACAGCGACATTAAAATGCAATCCCCATATTGATAGGAAATGAGCCTTGGAAACACATGAAAATCTATCGTTGCATGAGCCAAAAGCATGCTATTATACTGCACATTAAAGAAAACAAAGAACATGAACATCAATAACATGATGCTTTTTTTAATCATGAGCTTCGCTGCAATCAACGAAAATAGGATGATACTGGAAATTCCTATCGCCGCAAATTCTCTATGAGGCGATACTTCTGTAAATGTTCCTGCTATGATAACTGCTACCACTGATGTATAACTAATCATAATCATCCAAAAATACTTCTTTTTCACCCGAAGCTTATTTTCAAAAACTTTTAATATCAAAAAACTAACGGGACACATAAAAAGAAAAAACTGAGCAATGTGCCACCATATGTTGCTATTATACATGTTGATTTTTCTCCATTTCCTCAAATATTAAATCTGAATATTGTTCATTGACAAAAGAAATATTTCTACGGCTAATTGGTATTTTTTCGCCATTATTCATGACGATACTGTGATTCACAATTTCCTTTGCATTAAATAAATTTACAATAATTCCACGATCACATCGTATGAAATAACGATATTGGGACAATCTTTTCTCCATCTCTTTAAATGCCATTCGTGTAGAATGCACTCCTCCTTTCGTATGGATTCGCACATAATTGGCATCATTTTCCACATACAAAAGATCACATAGTTTGATTTTATACCACTTTCTTCCATCTTTCACAAGAATGCTAAGTGGCTCTTCCAAAATCGTCTTTGAGATTTCCTGTAATAATTCTTCTATTTTTTCATACGTATATGGCTTTACAATATAATCAAAGGCTTTTACTTCATACCCTTCCAGTGCATAGGTGGGTGTGGTTGTACAAAAGACAATGAATCCACTATATTCTCTTTCTCGCAACTTTTTAGCTATCTCCATCCCATTTTCTTTTCCCATATAAATATCTAAAAAGACCACATCTAACGTAGATAACTCTTCATCCTCCAAAAAGTTTTCACCCAAAGAATGTTCGAAAATCTGTATTTCCAAATGTTGTGTATGTGATACTTTTTTAATATAGGAAATCAAACCATTTCTGTCTTCCCCACAATCATCTACTACCGCAATCTTCATCCTCAAGGTCCTTTCTCATTTCAAATGATTTTTGTCACTCTTTTAACATTGTATAATAATCGTGTCGAATTTACAAGGAAAAGGACATCTGATAGCCGAGATGAACTGATTTACAAAATAATTGTAATTCCTATTCAAAAATGTTATGCTGTTATTACTTTAAAAAGAGCTGATAGATAGGCTCTTTTTTAACGATAGAAAGGTAATATGATGATAAAAATTGATGACTTATCCTACTCTTTTCCACAAAAGGATCTCTACCATAAAATTTCATTTACACTAGAAGATGGGCAACATTGTGCATTGATTGGTACCAGTGGAAATGGCAAAAGCACGCTGATTGATTTGATGATGCATCCCGAGAAATATCTATTTGACGGAAATCTAGATATGACACCCAATTGCCGAATTGGCTACGTGAGTCAATTTTCCCAAAAAGATACTACGAAAGAGATGACGGTATTTGATTATATTGCTGAAGACTTCATTACATTGCAAAATGAATTAACACTTCTTTGTACGGAAATGGAAACAGCTTTGGATGTGGATGCTCTATTAGAAAAATACCAGCAAACTTTTGATGTGTTTCATGCCATGGATGGTGACCACTTCGAAAGTAATATTCACAAGAAACTGAACTTAGCCAATTTAAACAGCCATGAATATCGAAAGGTATCCGAACTAAGTGGCGGCGAATGGAAATTGGTGCAAATCATTAAGGAAATGCTCACCAGTCCTCATTTACTGATTATGGACGAACCCGACTCCTATTTGGACTTTGAAAATATAAATGCTCTCAAAAATTTGATTCTTTCACATAAAGAAACATTGCTCATAATTACGCACAACCGCTATTTGTTGAATCATTGTTTTGATAAAATTTTGCACTTGGAAAATAAAGAGTTGCAGGAATTTGACGGAAACTTTACCGATTATAATTTGGCACTATTGGAAAAGAAAATAGAATTGCAGGAACTTGCCAACGCTGACACCTTAGAGATTGAACGAAATAATGTTCTAATTCAGCAGCTAAGATCTAATGCCACGCGTATTTATGATGTTTCCAAAGGAAAGACACTCCATGCCCGTGTGAAGATGCAGGAACGATTAGAGGCACGCAGAATCAAATCACCTTTTGTAGATATCAAGCAACCGGATATCCATTTCGCAATAGGAAATGTTCCGGAAGAGATCATTGCATTAGAAGTAAAGGACTATTGCGTTTCCTTTGAAGAAGAACTTCTTGAAAATGTTCATTTTGCTATCAAATCTACGGATAAAGTTGCACTTGTTGGACCGAATGGCACCGGAAAAACCACTTTGCTTCGTGAATTATTTGAAAACGGCCATGATTCTATTTGGATTCATCCGGACATGAAGGTTGCTTATTTGTCCCAGCTTCCAGGAGAAACACTCCATGAATCCAGCACTATCTTAGATGAATTTCTGGCATCCGGTTTTCAGACGAACCAAGAAGTTCTCTCCTATCTTTCAGGCTATGGCTTTGAAGAAGAAACTCTCCAGCAAAAAATTGGCTCCTTATCCGGTGGAGAAAAGAGCCTGCTTCAATTAGCCAAAATTGCCACAAGCAAAGCGAATTTACTGCTTCTCGATGAACCTGCCAGTCATTTGGATACTTATTCACAACTGGCTCTGGAAGATGCCATGACAGAATATCCGGGGGCTATCCTTATGATTTCTCATGATTTCTATTCTATTGTAAACTCCACTGACTTCATTTTGCTTATTGAAAACAAAAGTATCCGAAAAATCAGCACGAGAAAATTCAGAAAAATTATTTATGACCACTATTTTGACTGTGACTATCTGGAAATGGAACAAAAGAAAAAAATAACGGAAACTAAAATTGCCCGTGCATTAAGTGATACTGATTTTGAACTTGCAAAAACTCTGCTGAAAAAGTTGAAGCTGTAGTCTGCAACAACTACAATGTGTAGTGGTTTTAGTCACTCACCGACATAAGGTGAGACCAAGCCTGATTTCAAGAATCTACCTGGCTCCATCGTTTCAATCCACGCACCTATGTAAGGTGCGACAAGATAGGTGGCGTAAAATCCTTGTGCTGTACCGTTTCAATCCACGCACCTATGTAAGGTGCGACAGGGATGGAAAGCAATACGATTGATATCATTAGCGTTTCAATCCACGCACCTATGTAAGGTGCGACAAAACATTCCAAAAGATTTAAAAGTGCAAAAAGAGGTTTCAATCCTCGCACCTATGTAAGGTGCGACGGCAAAGCTTGACCTTCGGGATCCGAACAAGCTGGTTTCAATCCACGCACCTATGTAAGGTGCGACGGGGATAAGCCGAGTGATCGCTCTTTATGCAAAGTTTCAATCCACGCACCTATGTAAGGTGCGACATCAACTTTTTTTAACTTAAATACCGCTGCTTTCTGTTTCAATCCACGCACCTATGTAAGGTGCGACGGTTTATCACCGAATGAGTGTAGACCAAGAGGGTGTTTCAATCCACGCACCTATGTAAGGTGCGACGATATTAGATGTCCCTGAGTACTTAGCGTTTTGGGTTTCAATCCACGCACCTATGTAAGGTGCGACGAATACCGTAACTATACGGAAATTTAGCACAGAAAGTTTCAATCCACGCACCTATGTAAGGTGCGACTGAGCTGCCATAAAAACATACCAGCCACCAAACCGGTTTCAATCCACGCACCTATGTAAGGTGCGACAAAACATCCAACCGGAGTTGACGGAATCGTCGTGTTACATACACCGAACGATGGAATGTTCGACCACCAAACGATTAGGG
>JAVWVS010000002.1:133787-160548 GCA_036666555.1 Lachnospiraceae bacterium
CCCACAAAAACATACCACCCAACAAACCGGATTCCCTCCACGCACCCAAGTAAGGTGCGAACACGAAAAATTCACCATTATACCGCTGCTTTCTGTTTCAATCCACGCACCTATGTAAGGTGCGACGGCAATCGATGTGAGAATCAAAGAAATCAAAGAAGTTTCAATCCACGCACCTATGTAAGGTGCGACAATTTATTCGAACAGTAAAATCGGAATATAAAAGTTTCAATCCACGCACCTATGTAAGGTGCGACGAGATTGAAAGATCGTAAAAAAGCTATCAAAGAGTTTCAATCCACGCACCTATGTAAGGTGCGACAAATATTCGATACGGTCTTAAAGGAATCAAAGGTTTCAATCCACGCACCTATGTAAGGTGCGACGACAATCGGTTTAAGCAAGTATTCGAAAGCATAGAGGTTTCAATCCACGCACCTATGTAAGGTGCGACTAAAATTTTTAATATTTCGGACATGTCACATTCGTTTCAATCCACGCACCTATGTAAGGTGCGACGATAACAATCATAGGCTATGACTACGAAAAGAAAGTTTCAATCCACGCACCTATGTAAGGTGCGACACTACCGATTATGAGATTGATTACTTGGCTATGGGTTTCAATCCACGCACCTATGTAAGGTGCGACAGTGAAAGAGGGCAGTATATTACTTGTCATCGATGTTTCAATCCACGCACCTATGTAAGGTGCGACTAGTAAGTATGATGATATTTTACACAAGGACTGGGTTTCAATCCACGCACCTATGTAAGGTGCGACGAAGAAAGAATTAACTAAAAAGGAACAAAAAATAGTTTCAATCCACGCACCTATGTAAGGTGCGACGCTGTTAGTGTATATTCTGATTTGTATGGGATTGGTGTTTCAATCCACGCACCTATGTAAGGTGCGACAGGGACACCGCAACAGTGGAACCGGCAAGAATGGTTTCAATCCACGCACCTATGTAAGGTGCGACAGCGTTCCGACAAGGTATTTATCCGTATCTACTTGTTTCAATCCACGCACCTATGTAAGGTGCGACTGAAACTACGAAACGGTATGAGCACTTTGCTCATGTTTCAATCCACGCACCTATGTAAGGTGCGACACTATGGTTATTACGTTTGGTGTTGCGATTTTTAAGTTTCAATCCACGCACCTATGTAAGGTGCGACAGTGGTCGAATCATCAGTATATCAAGGACATTAAGTTTCAATCCACGCACCTATGTAAGGTGCGACCTATGTAAGGTGCGACTGTATTGTTTGGCTATATCTTCAATCTTCCCAATGTTTCAATCCACGCACCTATGTAAGGTGCGACTATGCTCCAAGCTCTCCGTAATGCCATGGAAAATTTGTTTCAATCCACGCACCTATGTAAGGTGCGACTCGGACTATCTTGCACAGACAGTTTTGCAGAAGATGTTTCAATCCACGCACCTATGTAAGGTGCGACCGAAAGGGGAGCACAGCAGTGAGTGGTAGTCACGTGTTTCAATCCACGCACCTATGTAAGGTGCGACGATGCAATGGCCATGTTGCGGTATTCCATTGAGCAGGTTTCAATCCACGCACCTATGTAAGGTGCGACAGGTACTTACCGTGGGGAGAATACGTAGCCAGGTTTCAATCCACGCACCTATGTAAGGTGCGACGAGGGTATCATGGTAGAAATTTACATATATAAATTGGTTTCAATCCACGCACCTATGTAAGGTGCGACGATGCCCCCAGGTGACCCCGATGGTCCAGAGGATGTTTCAATCCACGCACCTATGTAAGGTGCGACGCAGAGCGCTTAACGGAAAGCACTTTGATGTCAAGTTTCAATCCACGCACCTATGTAAGGTGCGACACGATATACTTATATTCTGGTACACCGGGTTCTGGGTTTCAATCCACGCACCTATGTAAGGTGCGACGCTGACAAGCTGACACCGAAAATTAATCTTGTCATGTTTCAATCCACGCACCTATGTAAGGTGCGACGAAAAACGCTGATAGTATAAATCCGATACGCTCTGTTTCAATCCACGCACCTATGTAAGGTGCGACGCCAGACCCGAAACCAGACCCCAAGCCAGATATGTTTCAATCCACGCACCTATGTAAGGTGCGACAGCAAAATAGCACAATTTTCATAAAAGTATTTGTAGATTTTCACCAAATATATCATAATTTAAATTGTTCTATCTTGCGACTATACAGTTTTGTAGTTTTCTAGGATGGATTCAACAAAATTTTTAACCCCTTTTCTATATTTAAAAGTGCGAAAGCTCCACCCTTTTATGTTCACTTACAGTTCGCACCCTTTTCAGAACATTAGTATTTCTTCTACATTAATGCTTTCCTTTACGCCGAAATGTTCGATTTTACTTTTGTAATTTTTTCCCAAAAAATAAAATCGCAAACTGTCTTTTTGGGGATCAATCAATTTTACCAGTTGATTTTGTACCTCTTTAAATTTTGCAGCATCAATCACACATTCAAATACTGAATTTTGTACACGCTGCCCATAATTAACACATTGTTTTGCTACTTTCCTTAATCGTGTTTTTCCGCCTTCACTTTCTGTACTTACGTCGTAAGTTATAAGAACCATCATGCTTGATTACCTACTTCCATAAAAATGGTGGATATTCGTCCATATCCTCTCTTAAATACCTAGCCAAAAGCATCGCCTGCACATGTGGTAACATTCCCCACTCTACTTTTTCCTTTAAAAATGGGTGTGTAATTATTGTCCTTTTTTTATTCTGCCATTCGCTTAAAATGATTTTTCTCGTATGATCATCCATAACAACAGCACCATTTTCTTTTTTATTAAATCCTTTTGGCGATATTTGGCCACGATTTACTAACGTTAATGCCAATCGATCTACAAAAACGCTTCGAAATTCTTCCATTAAATCCAATGCTAACGAAGTCCTGCCTGGTCGATCTTGATGCATAAAACCAACATAGGCATCCAATCCGACTCCTTCCAGTGCAGCGGCACAATCATGAGCCAACAAAACATATAAAAATGACAAAATTGAATTCATAGAATCAAGTGGCGGTCTCTTGCTTCTTCTCGGAAAATTGAAATCACTTTTTTGATTGATAATTAATTCATCAAACACCCCAAAATAAACCCGTGCCGCTTCTCCTTCGATTCCTCTTAATTGCTCTAAACCGTCTACCGATGCAAGCATTTTTATTGCATCCAACATGTGCTCTCTGGCCCTTGCTAATTTTTCGACATTTACACGTTCTGAATGATCTCGCAGCGTTCGGTCGATTACACTCCTAGAATTATATAGTTTTCCGACAATTATATTTTTGGAAATTTTCAAACATTCTTTTTCGTCATCTGCACATCTAAATTGTATTCTTCTCAAAAGAACATTGCCATGTATTTCACCTACCACTCTAGAAAGAAATTTTCCACTAGACGTCATAAAACACAAATCAATATTATGTTCTGCACAAGCTCCCATCAGCGCAGGACTAGCCCCTTGGTATCCAAATGTTATAATACTCTGAATGTTATGTAATGGTAACCTTCCCACTTCCACCTTATCTTTTAGAATGACAATATTTTCACCATTTAGAGATAAATAATTCTCGGGTGTAGTAATGTACAATGTATTAAGGAGTTTTTTCATTAGAAATTCCCTCTATACTTTCTTGCAGATATTTTTTTGCAGATAATGTACTGCATAACTTTGGCATACAACTATCTTTTAGTGAACAAGCATTACAACTTTTGGATGCCTTCACCTTTGGTGTATACTTCTTATCATAGTATTCATGCATTTCTCTTGTATATTCCCTAGCCTTTTCATACAACTGCATAGTGAAATCAATTTGCATTCGATGTCGTGTTTCTCCATAATAGAGAAACCCATGGGGAATTGGCTGAATCATCATCTCTTCTAGGCAAACAGCCTGCAATACAAGCTGCATCACATCTGCATCACTTTCTTTCGGATGTCCCCTTTTATACTCGATTGGTACTACACCATCCTCCATAATTTCTACTACATCACATACACCGTAAATACCTAGCTCTCTCGAATGCACTGCCATTCCTCTAACTGTCTTTACCCCACTCCTAGACTCAGCAAAGTCATCATGTGCACGCTCATGCATAATTGCTCCTTCTACCGTCCGCAGGTTTTCTTCCCACAGTTGTTCAATATGAATAAGCGCCCATTGACGTTTACAGAAAATAAAATGCTGAATCCCTGATAATAGCAGAAATTCCTCTTCCTCATATTCTTTTATCATATCATTCTGATACAAGTCACACCATTTGGCATATCTGTTGTGTCCACAGTAGCCTCATAATCCTCATAACATCTTGCAGGATTTCTCTGATTTTTTCTTTTCACCTGAATCCTGTCAAACAATTGATAAGACGGCGCATTTCCAAGCTCGTCTGCATGTTTAAACACAATCAGTTCTCGCACTGCCATTTTTCCTCTGGCTGCTGAGTGGTCATGCTCAAACATATTAATAATAGCTTCCCATAATAGTATTAAATCCTCTTCTGAAAAGCCTGTCACTTTTCTTGCTAAATTTGCAGACACATACCCTTCTGCTCGATACAAAGCATACGGAACAATATATTTTCTTCCCATTTCTGTTTCTTTTTTCTTTGCATCCTCCTCCGTGGTAATTGCAATCCTTGTAATTCCAATTTCTTGTGTAACAATCGGATCAATACTACGTGCAAATCCGAGTTGTACTGGTCCTCTTACCTGTCCACAATTTAGTTTTGCCTTTACAAATGTCGTCATAACTGCTCCAAAAGTACGAATATCAAAAAAGTTTTTACACATAAACGCACAAATCTGATTGTCAATTTCTCCCTTGCCTGCATTTGCTTTTGACTCTTCAATACCTAACGCTTTATAGGCAGACTTATCACTAGTCTGCAATGGCACCCCATCTTTAATATAAATATTATATCCTTCTGCATCCTCTTTCACTGTTTCAACATAATTTCTGATTTTCCTTTTCACACACACATCTGTAACAATACCATAACCTGTTTCTGCGTCAATTCTCGGCATATTTCCCGAATCAGGATCTCCATTAGGATTACCATTTTCCACATCAAATAAAATTATAAATTCATACCTGTTTTTAATCACTTCGCTCATTGTTTTACGCCTCCTCTTCTGTACTTTTTATCTTTTTTGTATAAAAATCATTTCGTTGATGATAATAACCAAGTACAAATATTCCCTGTTCTTCTAATGATAAATGTGCCGGGAACGGCTTGTCCTCTACTTCTAACTTGTCTAAAATTTCAGCCATCTTATTTTCTCCAACATACCCATATTCTGCTTTCGCAATATGATGCTGGGAAAGTTTGAGTAATGATGGGAACGTAATTAATGGTGTCGCACATGCCGATGAAAAATAACGATCTTTAATTGTTGTATTAATTTCCGGCGTTGCATCCTTTTGTATCTTTTCAAGCACTGAAAATAATCTTCCTAATAAATATGCTGTGTTTTTACTTTCTGGGTTCAGTGACATTTGCAAAACCTCCTCATATGTTCTGTTGTTTTTTCTAATTAAACACGCTTTGATGACTGCTGATTTATAATAATTGATATCCCGTTCCGCCTTAATTCGTATCATCACCATTTGAAGTAATGATACCGGATAGGCACTTCCTTCCAAAATAGCACGCATCACCGCTCCACCTAGTAAAGGAGATGCTGATTTATCTTTTGCATTTGGTGATACGGTTTGATTTAGCATCCTCCATGGAGAAATAAAATTAGGTTCTGACTCAAATTGCTTTTCGATACTAAGATCTTCATAATGTCGTGTAATGTTTTTAACAAAATCACCAAATGTGCTTTGTGTAAAGAAACGAATCGATAGTCTTGCCACATTTGGAGCTAACCCCAGTACATAAAATAAGGTATCATCCTCCACAATAGCTTCCTCGGATATTTTCTTCCCTTTTGCAATTTTTTCTAAAATACTTCCTACTAATTTTCGTGCCTCTTTGTTTGTTATCGTTTGTTTTCCTTCCTCTGCCTCTAAATCTTCTGGGACAAAAAACAAAGCACTTACATCCTGTTGCACCTTGTTCATGCCTTCCGCCCAATAGACCACCGTAGTATCACCTACAGACAATGTATGTGCTCTGTCAGAAAGCAGATAATTTAAGACCGTTCCATAGGCAAAAGCTGCTTTCTCACTTATAGGGGCATTAAATCCCTGCATATCATCTCCACCATAGGATTCATAAGCTCTGGCATTAAATGATACAATGGATGCTCCCATGGACTGGGCATCCTTGACACCCCTAATGGATGGATGCAAACGTGCAATAGGTGCTCGTTCTCCAGTGACTAAACATTGCATTATGCCAGATTTTTCCATTTTTCTTCCAGAAATATCCCATGCATCCTTTATCATGGGACATTCATGCAAATATGCTCCATGATCCAACTTAAAAACAATATTAGCTCCTGCTGTCAGTTCATCATAAAATGGTTTCACAATTTCATTTTCTTCAGCTTCCTCTACTTTCCAAGTATTTAGAAAATTCAATAACGATTTTGCCTCTTCACATTCTATTTTCGACAATATTTCTGTATGCAATGCTCGAAATGCCTCAAAGCATAACTTTGTTCTTTCCGGCTTTCCCTTTTTATCAATTCCTAGCACATATGCCGAATTTTCACAAAGGAAGTTCGAATGAATACCGGAAGATTTCTTTACTTGTTGTGGAATAATCACCGACCTAGCAATCTCTACCTCTTTCTTTCCTCTCATTACTTTATGTTTCAGAGGTAATATTTCCAACAGTTCACCCTCTTTTGAAATATTAAGTGCATAAGCTATATTTGCTCTGCAATATCCATGTGGTGAGATTCCACTTTCTTCCTCCTGTGCCAGTATGTCATAATAACGAACCAATGCCTGTAATATCACTTATGATCACCTCACCATCTCTATATTTCTTGTATCAATGATGCCATGTTCCATTTTTGCTCGAAAAAAAATAGGCGTAATATTTTCCGGATCACTAAAATCCATATCATATAACATAAACCCCAAATCCCTCGTTTCAGAAATAGGTTGACTACATTGATTCTCATCTGCCTCCTTAAAATGAGCCGTAAATTCACGGCATCCAAAACAAGGCGTATGATAGCACTGTCCTTTGCGAATTCTTCTCAATATAATATTATAGTGTTTTTCTTTTGTATCACTTTCCCCCGCTTTATCTGTCAACTCAAAATGTGCCTCAATGACATATCGCACATTCGTCAAAACCATAGCTGCCCTTTGCTGCCTATCCGCAGTTGTATCGATAAATAAATCTGCTTTTTTCCCATTCATAACCGATTTAACCGAAGAAGCCAGTATTTTAGATTTCACCTCATTGCGTCTGATATTAGTAAACACAATCGGATTACAAACTGAAATCTTGTCAATAACCCATTTGATTGCTGGTTTCCAGTAAATTGCCTCTACTAATCCTCTTGCTGCAGAGGGTGTCAGTACGTCATAACTGACACGTTCCACCTTCATTTCCGGTCTGGTAAAGAGCGCATAATCCCCCCAAACCTCTAACTTAATACCATATCCCATGTCATCCTCCTTCTAATAAAATAGTCCGATTCCATTTTCCAGATCCAGCTCCAATCCCTTGTCCATATTATAGCATTCCCTATCTCTTAATGCAAAAATAGTTTCTTGTATTACATCCAGTTTTCCAGCTCCGAACAGCTTATCAAACTGTGATTCATATACGTTCACCGTATAACATTGTAGAGATTGAAGTACTCTACGATGCGGACCGCCATAGCGGAGTGTGTCTAGTAATTTGGTTACTTCCATTTCGGGAGTTTCATACGGTATAATAACTGCCTTTGTATTTTCTGGAATGAGCCTGAATTTTTCTGCCACTTTCCGAAATGGAAAATCTAGAGAACTACTTCCTTCATCAAAATCTTTCACAATTCCTTGACTGTCTAACGACTCTCCTCGGTTATCATAAAGTTCTTCAAAGTATTTTTGAATCGCCTCTGGAGAAGTTACATCCTCATAATTTCTAAAAATGCTTTTTGTAATTTCTATGGGCAATCGTAACACATCTGGCATATGTGTTCGGTACTGCACCTCTGGTTCAAAAACATATACCTCCTTCACATCTTCTCTTCCCTCTCGATTGCATCTGCCTGCAGATTGTATCAGAGAATCAAGTCCTGCTTCCCCACGATATACAACTGGAAAGTCCACATCTACTCCCGCTTCCATTAACTGTGTCGATATTACAACACAAGGTTCCTCTCTTTTTAAATGCTCTTTGATTCTTTTTAGGATTTCTTTTCTATGTATCGGACACATGGCAGTGGATAGATGATAGGCGTTCTTACATGTTAATCCGTCAAAAAGATGGCGTGCCTGCCTCTTTGTATTGACGATACATAGTGCTCTTCCCGCTTTTTCCAATTCCATTACCAACTCTTCATTCGTCATTTTTCCTCTATGGACAATCCGCGTCCGCTTAAAAAACTGATAAAGTCCCTTCACGTCTTCACATATTTCCTGTGTTGGTATCTTCCTCTGCATGTAGTTTGTGATTGCTGGCTGTGTAGCACTACATAATACAACCGTTGAATGGTAGTTGGTTACTAATTCTTCTAACATGGATAAACAGGGTTTTAAATAGTCTGTTGGAAGCATTTGGGCTTCATCTAATATAATGACACTATTTGCCATGTTATGTAGCTTCCTACATTTTGATGGTTTATTAGAAAAAAAGGATTCAAAAAACTGTACATTGGTAGTAACCACAATGGGTATTTCCCAGTTTTCACTTGCTAATTTCTGTCTATTCATAATATTGTTCTCATCATCTCCAAAATCAAAGTTACTATGATGTTCTAAAACAACCTCTTCTCCTAAAATATCTTTGAATACCTTAGCATTCTGCTCTATAATAGAAGTATAGGGAATAACATAAATCACCCTTTTCATTTGATTATATACTGCATGCGTCAAAGAAAATGCCATGGAAGATAGCGTTTTCCCACCTCCCGTAGGTACTGTTAAGGTAAATAAATTGTTTTTCTCCTTTGCTTTTTCTATGCAATTTTTCAATATGGCATTTCGTTTCAGATTTATTTCACTATTATCCTTAGGCAGAATACTTATCTTTTCGAAAAACAATTTTTTCAAAAAAGCAATTTCTGGGTATCCTCCTCTCACCACTTGCCCCTTTGTCATATACTGTTCTGTATCCAAAAAATCCCCATCCACTAAACAGGAATATAGTATCTTAATAAAAGAGGATATTGTAAATCCTCCTTTTCCTATTTTATTTAATTTTGGAAAAGCAACCGTGGAAGGTAATTGCAATTCCTTTTCATAATTCGAATAGTCTTTTATTCTACGTTTTTCTCTACCTGCTAGCGTTACATCATCTTCCGTATCCGCTTTGCTTCCTCCATTTGGTATGCCACCATGATGTCCCATAATACAGTAGGACATTAATTTACCCGTCAAACCATATTGTTTCATTGCAAGCACGCCCCCCGCAGTACTATGATCTACTCTGATCTTAGGGTTGTTATTTATTTTCCTTTGAAAGTCATCGGAATATTTCCCGATGTCATGAAGTAGTCCAATCAGATATCCTAGCTCACCACAATTCATATCCTTTGCATAGGTTCTACATAAATAAGCGGTATTTTTCAAATGTTCTTCTATGGTCTGTTTTTTATACTCTGGCTCTTCCTGTAACTTATGTGCAATATATTCGCTCATACCCTTTTTCTCCTTATGGCCTATTTTTTCTAAACAAGTGGATGTCTATATTTGTTAAAATCGTTATATGAATCCCCTCAATTATAATGCCTGCCTCTTACAATGTCTATAAACTTACCTCTAAATATTCTAACCCTGTGTGGCTTTTTCTTCTGATAGAGACTTCTCCTATATCAGATGATTGAATCCTAATTTTATTATGAAGGTTTGCTTCCTTTGCATCACTTTTCACCATAAAAATGCCCTTTGCATATAATGTTAATGAGCCTAGAAGGTTCAAATGCATTTTAAATTCATTCCAAAGGAGCACATTATGTCTTTTTCTTATGCAAACCCAGGTTCCGGTCCCAGTGCGGGCGGAATCGGTTGGTTCAATTTTAACAATTTCACGCTAAACCCTGGTCAGACCACCACTGGTCTTACCGGTACACTCAATGATGGTACAACTGTCACCTTTGATATCTCAGCACCATCATCCTCATCCATGATTTTTGATGCCTATCAGCCACCTGCCTCTTCCTATTTTGGATATGTAGGTTATACTGGGATGTTAGGCAACACCATCCTTCAAAATCGGCGAATAGGTTCTTACGATCCAGCAAAATTTACCATTAGCAATATCGTGGTGAAAGATCCTTTGGGTAATCCAGTTACGAATTATACTACCATTGTTGCCGATGCAGAGGACACTAATATTGGAGAACAATGGACATTTAACACGGATGGTGGACCTTGGAATTTATTTACCACCTTAGGAAGCAATCCAACAACCTTAACCGGTCTTGGAACACCAACCGCAAACATTATAGGAACGACCCAACTCTTTACCGCTTCCTATCTTCTTTCCACTCAATCACCGAAAACTCTTAACTTCACTACCATAAGTAATGGTGGATTAGAAGCAATTGGCATCGGTTTTGCGGTTACAAAAGTATCTGTATGTAAAAATATTGGTGATCGTATTCATTCATCCGATCAGTTCATAATGAATATTGCAGGCACACCAAATGATCAGATTATTACAACGGGTTCTGCCGATGGGATGCAGTCTCCTTGTGCTGTAGTTTATGGAAATGCTGGAAGTACCTATACCATCAATGAACAAATGGCTCCTGGCAGTGTCAGTCTACTTTCTGCTTACAAACAGACAATATCTGCTGTCAATATATCCCCGGGTGGAATCGTTCCGCCTACTGGCAGCCTTCCAATCAACTTCACTCCGGCACTGGGTGATATCGTACAATATACCATCCTTAATTCTGCGCCAGAGATTTTTAAAAAAAGTGTAGATAAAACCTTTGCGAAACCCGGAGACATTCTGACTTATACCGTTACCGGAATCAATCCAAACAATTACCCTCTTCCGGGTGTGGTATTCACCGATCCAACACCTGCTGGAACAACTTATATTGGGAATCTAATTGTAAGTGTTCCCTATACCGGAACCACCCCGGCTACCGGTTTAACCCTTACCATGCCTGCAAACAGCACCGTTACTGCTTCTTATCAGGTTCAAGTATCATCCACTGCACCGGTGAATAATCCCATCGTAAATATTGCATCAGCAAATGTCCCGGATGGCACATCAGGCAGTACCAATCCTGTATCTACGCAAATCAACTATGCAGATTTTACCTCCACCGGCAACGTTGTAAAATCCGTCGTTCCAGCTTTTGCTCAGTTTGGTGACACATTGACTTATACTGTTACCTTAAAAAATACTGGTAATGTAGCAGCTAATCAAGTCGTTGTAACGGACACCATTCCTTCAGGAACCACGTATATACCCGGCTCTGTTTCCGCAAGTGTTCCCTTTACCGGATATCCTACAACGGCAATCACATTCACTGCACCGATTCCAGCAGGGGGTACAGCATCCATTACTTTTAAGGTGAAATTAGCAAATAGTACTCCTCCTATGAATCCGATTCCAAACACTGCCAATGTAAACTATGCCTATACCGTGGATCCGGCACACCCAAATGATACCACAGCGACAGGTATTAGTAATACAGTAAAAACCCCTGTTTCTACGGCTCAATTGCACATGGTTAAGAGTACAGATAAATCCATTGCTTATATCGGTGATGTCATCACTTATCACCTGGTCATTACCAATACCGGAAATGTCTCTGGCGATCAAGTAATCATTACAGATGTAATTCCAAATGGAACGGTTTTGGTCCCGGGTTCTTTAGCGGTCAGTGTGCCCTATACCGGCGGACCAGCCAGTTCTATTGTGTTGACCAATGGGATTCCGGCAGGGCAAGTAGTTACCATTACCTTTCAGGTAAAAGTAACTGCAATGCCCAACCCTAATCCAATTGAAAATATAGCCCATGTTTCCTATGCTTACACGGTAAACCCGGCAAATGTAGATGGAGTGACCGGCAATGCCACCAGCAATCCTGCGTCTACGATTGTTTTTTCAAATAACTATCGCCAACAGATTAGTGATTTGATAGAATCTGTTGCACTGGAAGAAGCCGCTGTAGGTGCAATTGCCAATGCAGAAGGTGCAAAAATCCAGCGCATTGTGGCTATGCCAAATGTAACTGCAAATCAACTGCTCTGTCTCAATGAAAGTGTAACCAATACGACCAATGCCATGGCCCTTTTGGAATCCATTCTAATGCAAAAACTCAACACCGTAAACTGTCAGATTGATGGTAACCCAACGTGCTGATCTAGGTAGAAAATTTAATGTGACAAAAATCAAAAATACAAAGAACTGCACACTAATTACTTAGTTTGCAGTTCTTTGTTCATATGAAAAACACAGTTGGCAGACTTTTTCGCTGGCTACCTCTGATGTTTACGAATTTTTGCGGGATAAAAGTACGCACGTTTCCACATGCCCGGTTTGACAAAATTGGTCTATTGCCACGCATTTCTCCACTCGGTATCCCCTTGCCTGAAATAGTTCTAAATCTCTTGCAAGGCTTGTTACTTTGCAGGAGATGTATATCAGTCGTTCTACTCCGTAATCGATAATCTTTGGCAATGCCTTGGGGTGAATTCCGTCCCTCGGCGGATCTAGGATAATAAAATCGGGCTTTTCTTTAATTTCATCCAGCACTTTCAGCACATCACCGGCAATAAATTTGCAATTATCCAATCCATTTTCTTTGGCATTTTCCTTTGCTGCTTCTACCGCTTCTTCTACGATTTCCACACCAATCACTTGTTTTGCTACGGGTGCCAGTACTTGTGCAATGGTCCCTGTTCCACTGTATAGGTCGAATAAGACCATATCTTTCGTATCCCCTATATACTCTCTGACTGTACGATATAGTACCTCTGCCCCTTTGGAATTGGGCTGAAAAAAGGAAAATGGTGTG
Organism: Lachnospiraceae bacterium; assembly: GCA_036666555.1. Taxonomy (GTDB): domain Bacteria; phylum Bacillota; class Clostridia; order Lachnospirales; family Lachnospiraceae; genus UMGS1251. The sequence continues at coordinate 146,929 of JAVWVS010000002.1, forward strand.
ATTTTAAATTGCAGCCCCAATATATGCTCATAAAAATAATCTTTCCCATATAAGATTTTGGTTTCGTCACTTTGCACTGTGTCAGATAAGGAATCGTTTAAAATGTGCAAAACACCTACAATTTTTCCCTCTAACGGAAGTGCTAAAAGTTCTTGCAATAGTGGTGTTAAATCATAAGTCTCCTGCGTAGTTGTTACCAAATTCACCAAAATTTCTCCGGTAGCCTCTCCTCTTCGCAACAACAAGTGTCGTAAATATCCAATATGCCGTATCTTTTTATAGTAACCGATTTTTCTTGTTTCAAAATATTCCCAAATACAGTTTAATATTTGAGTCATATCTTCATGAACCAATTTACAGTCTTTTGCAGTCAACACATCATAAGTGCTGCCCTTTTTATGAAGACCCAGTGTTAATGGCCCCTCCTTATATTCATCTCCAAAAGAAAATTCCATTTTATTACGGTATCTGAATTCTTGCGGACTTCTTTTGATTTCTTCAAACACATAAGTATCTGCGCCTACTGCCTCATCTATGATTTCTTTCACCTGAACTGCTTTCATTTCCAACTGCGCTTCATAGGACATGGTTTGATACATGCACCCTCCGCATTCCGGAAAGATACTGCAGACCGGTTCTCTTGTTTCCAAGGGCGATTTTTCAATCACTTCTAAAAGCCTTGCCTCTGCTTTCCCTTTTCGCATTTTATTGACTACAAAACGTACCTTCTGACCTGGTATTCCATTTTTCACAGTAACTGTACGTTCTTCTTCCGCTAGAATAATTTTCCCTTTGTTCGGAAAACTCACTTTTTCAATGATACCTTCGTATATTTGACCCTTGTCCATGCTCTTACGTACCTCTCCCCCATATTCTATGCCTTATAAATAGCCTTTAGAGAATTATCATTTTCTTCAATTTCAATATGTTTAATATTACGTACATATTTATTAAACTGAGAATAACCATAGTCTCTTGTTTTAAAATTCATGTATTTTTCATGAATTTTATTTCCAAGTACAGCCAGATCAATTCCTTCCTGTCCGCTCTTTTTTACAATATCAATAATGTAATTTTCAATTGTTTCCCGCATGCTAATATCTTCTTTTAACGTAACCGATACTAGATTTCCTCTTTTAATGGTTTTGATTTTCGGAAATTCTTCTAAAAACTTAGACAGTAAACTATACCCATAACTTCTCACATCAAAATCAGGATACAGTTTCACTAGTCTGCTTCCTACCTCGCCAAGGCTTGTCTCTTTATCACTATTTTGGTTTTCGGTAATAAATTTCACAATGGCTTCCTCAATGATTTTCTTATCAATAATTGTACTTTCTTCTGTTGGTTCAATGACTTCTGCCACACTACCTTTTCGATTGAAATTGACCGGAATTTCTTTTACTTCTTCCTTAGCCATGCCATTTTCTTCTACCAGTAATTCTAATCCGGTGAAAATATCACAAGCCTTACGAAATGGCGCCGGTGTTTTTTCTTCTCCCATTCCAATGACCGTCAGTCCTGTTTCTCTTAACCGGCTGGCTAATTTGGTAAAATCACTGTCACTGGAAACGATACAAAAACCATCCACTTTATTTGTATACAAAATGTCCATGGCATCAATAATCATAGCTGAATCCGTTGCATTTTTCCCATACGTATAACTAAACTGCTGAATAGGGCTGATTGAATTCTTTAACAACTCATTTTTCCAACTGGAATTTTGTGTATTTGTCCAATCTCCATAAATTCTTTTGTATGTCACATTTCCATACTGAGACAGTTCATTAATAATCGGTTGAATATATTTTGCAGATACATTATCTGCATCAATTAATAGTGCAAATCTTTTTTCCAAGATAATCCTCCTCTAAATTCTTTTTCCATAGTTCCCTATATAGTTTCCCCTATATACCTTAAAAAGGCAGGACTTGTTGTCCTGCCTTTATGCTTACCAACTCATTTTCATCCTTATACTTCGTCATCATCATTAAAGAAGTCATCATCAAAATCATCTTCAAAGTCTTCTTCAAAATCCTCTAAATAATCTGGTCTAAAGAAACAATAAACTGCATATGCAATTGCTGCAACCGCTGCTACTGCACCGATTACTGCTAGAATCCACAATACGGTATTCTTTGTTTTTTCTTCTTCTTTTTTGTGTAATAATTCGTTCAATTTCGATGCCGCAATGATATCTTCCATTTTACTCATATCTGCACGTCCTTTCTTTTTGTCGCTGCAAGTTCACTTATGCCTCATATTATATCACTTAAAAAATAATATTGCTATATATTATCCCAAAAATCGAAAAGTTTATTCTAAAGTTTCTATTCTTCCACTCGCTGCAATTTGGCAAAGGCTGCGAACATTTTTTTGATTCCCACGGTATCAAATTGTACCGTAACTTCATAGTCTCTTCCACCTTCAGTAATTGCTGTGACCAGACCTTCGCCAAACTTCGTATGACGCACCTTGTCACCTACATCATAACCCGGTCCTTTTTCGCTACTTACCTTAAATTGTTGTACCGGTTTCGGTGTATAAAATGCTTTGGTTTTAAATGTTTGCTTTGCCTGAAAATAAGCAACTTGTTTCGGTGCTTCTTCTGCTTCTTCTATCAAGCTTCCTGTGGAGAGTAATTCCATTGGAATTTCTTTCATAAAACGAGACATTTTGTTGTACTGGGTCTCACCATGTATCATTCTCCGCCTTGCACAAGTAAATGTAAGTTCTCTTTTCGCTCTTGTAATTCCCACATAGCAAAGACGACGTTCTTCTTCCACTTCATCCGGATCATCTGCAGTAATCGTCATATAACTGGGGAATATTCCATCCTCCATTCCGGTTAAATATACCTGGGGGAATTCAAGCCCCTTGGCGCTATGTAAGGTCATCAATACTACATAATCACTATTTTCATCCAAACTGTCAATATCCGCAACCAGTGCAACTTCTTCTAGGAATCCACTGAGAGTCGGTGTTTCTTCTTCACAATTTTCTTCATAGGTCACTACTTTATTCATCAGCTCATCAATATTTTCCAGACGAGCTTCTGCTTCCTCGCCGCCTTCTGCTTTTAAATCATCCACATAGCCTGTCATCTCTATTATTTTTTGCAAAAGTTCTGAAATCGTACTGTGTTCCACTTCCATTTTAAAATGTTCCACCAGTGCAACAAAAGACTCTAATTTGGAAGCACCTCTTCCAATACCGGGAATCATATCTACCGTCCGTAATGCCTCGTAAAATCCAACACCTCGTTCCTGCGCATGATCTTGCACACGGGTAATCGTAGTGAGACCAATCCCTCGTTTTGGCACATTGATAATTCTTCTGACTGCAAGGTCGTCTTTCCCATTATCAATGGTCTTCAAATATGCTAGCAAATCCTTGATTTCTCTTCTGGCGTAGAAATTAACTCCCCCTACGATTTTATACGGAATACTGGCTACTACAAATTTCTCTTCAAAAATACGAGACTGTGCATTGGTGCGATATAAAATTGCATGATCATAATACTGTGCCTGATTATTTCCCACTCTTTTTTTGATATCGCCCACTACGAATTCCGCTTCCTCATATGCGGAGTCAAATTGCCGAATCTGTAATTTTTCTCCCTCTCCATTATCTGTCCAAAGTGCTTTGTCTTTTCTTCCCACATTGTGACGAATAACGGAATTGGCTGCATTTAAAATATTACTGGTGGACCGATAATTTTGTTCCAATTTAATCACTTTTGCGTTGGTAAATATTTTTTCAAAATTCAAAATATTTTTTATATTCGCCCCACGAAATTTGTAAATGGATTGATCATCATCTCCTACCACACAAAGATTTTGATGTTTAGACGCTAAAATACTGATTAGCTGAAACTGCACCGTATTGGTATCCTGATACTCATCTACCATAATATAGCGAAAACGATTCTGATAATAATCCAATACATCTGCCTGTGTCTGAAAAAGCTGCACGGTCTTCACCAATAAGTCATCAAAATCCAGCGCATTATTGGCACGAAGCTGCTTTTCATATTCCGTGTATACTTGTGCTGTTTTCTGTTTTCCGTAATCACCCGTGGCCGAAAGAGCATACTCTTGCGGTGTAATCAATTCATCTTTCGCCGATGAAATGGCCTTTATAAAAGTTCTTTCTTTATATACTTTCGTATCTATCTGTAAATATTTACAAACATCTTTCATTAGCGTCTTTTGATCATCCGAATCATAGATTGTAAAATTGGAGTCATACCCTAATCGGTCGATATAGCGTCTAAGAATCCGTACACACGTAGAATGGAAAGTACTGACCCAAACACTTTCTCCTCCAAAGCCCACGATATCATTGACCCGTTCTCTCATCTCTCCGGCTGCTTTATTTGTAAATGTAATCGCCAAAACATTCCACGGATTCACCTTTTTTTCTTCAATTAAGTATGCTATTCGATGAGTTAAGACCCTTGTTTTCCCAGAGCCGGCACCTGCTAAAATCAATAGTGGTCCTTCTGTATGAAATACGGCTTCTCGTTGCTGCTCATTTAATGTGTCATATCTACTCATATTAATCTATAATCTCCATTCCCATTTTCATTTCTTTCCCACCATACCTTCTAATTATAGTGTAAAAGATAGGTGTTCACAACCCCTTTATTTTTTCAAACCACTTGCCATCTAGTTTCCAATACTATATAATAAGGATATCAACATTTTAGAGGTGACAGACAAAATGACAATTAATACAGAAGACATGTTAAATAGTATATTGGAAAGCCTTTCCCGCATTGCATATATTAAGCCTTCCGAGATACCGAATATAGATTTGTATATGGATCAGGTGACTACTTTTATGGAATCACAACTAAGCCCCACGAAACGATATCCAAGTGATAAAGTACTTACGAAAACCATGATTAACAATTATGCGAAGAATAATCTTCTTCCCCCACCCATCAAAAAAAAATATACCAACGAACATATTTTGGTACTTATTTTTGTGTATTATTTTAAAAATCTTCTTTCTATCAAAGACATTGAGGCCTTGCTGAAACCGATTACGGAAAAGTATTTTAATACGGATGAGGATTTTAATCTCACTGCCATTTATGAAGAAGTATGTTCTTTAGAAGCTTCCCGCATTGAGATTGTGACCGCGGATATTAAAAAAGCCTATGAAGCAGCACAAGATACTTTTACGGATGCGAAAGAGGAGGATCAAAATTTTTTACATCTATTTACTTTTGTCTGCTCTCTCAGTTTGGATGTGTATATTAAAAAGCAATTGATTGAAAAAATTATTGACCAGCTTCCCAATCCCGATTCTAAAAAAACAAAAAAATAAGCAAAAAAAATGTTCCGTTCATTGCGGAACACTTTTTTTGCTTATTTTTTATTCACTCTACTAAACACCATATCATAACCATCATTGCCATAGTTCAAAGAACGATTGACACGGCTAATCGTCGCCGTAGATGCCCCCGTCTTCTCTGCAATGTCCAGATATGTCTTTTGTTCTCTAAGCATCTTCGCAACTTCAAAGCGCTGTGATAACGATAACAATTCATTAATGGTACAGATGTCTTCAAAAAATGTATAACACTCTTCTTTATCCTTTAGGCTTAAAATAGCTTCAAATAAATAATCAACCGCTTCTGTCCTAATTGTTTTACTCATTTTTCTGTCTCCTTTGTAACTCGAATCGTTTACTCTTATATTTTAGCACACTAAACTTATAAAGTCTATTATTTTTACAATCCTTGTCTTAGTTTTGGTAAAAATGTTTTGAGCTTCTCAAAGGACGTAGTCACAACTAATTTTTCCGGAAAATCACATTCTTTTAACACTTGCTTTACTAAGTCAAATCCTCCTGCATCTACATCCACATGAGCGTCACTTCCGGTAGTGATTGGTACACGATGCTCCTTGCAAAGTTTCAGCATTCTCACTATGTTTTCCTTTGCATTTTGACGCATAGTATCTGTTCGCAAAGAAGAATTATTTACTTCCAAAAGTGTTCCCGTCCTTTTCGCATGCTTTACAAGCACATCGTAATCCACTGGGAATCGCTCATCGTCGGGATGGGCTATAATACTCACATATGGATTATTCATAACATTTACATATGCATTTGTGATTTCTTTTTTGGTTTTGCCAACACCCCATGTAGGTCTATGGATACTAGCCAATACAATGTCTAGATTTTTCAGGATACGGTTATCTAAATCCACCTCTCCTTTTTCATTCATGATATTTACTTCCGCTCCCAATAACAGACGAATCCCTTCCATTTCTCTTGGGACCACCTTCAAATTTTCAAAATAAAATTCCCCACACGTTCCCGGCATCTGAGGTGCATGTTCCGTCAATGCCAATACTTTCAAACCATGTCCTGCCCCCGCTCTTGCCATCTCATGTATGGTACTATATGCATGTCCGCTTACCAGTGTATGCGCATGGGTATCTACCACAATATTCATAATCCATCCTTCTTTCCTATCGCTTTTTATATTATACCGTACAATACCATCATCCTACAAGAATATTCTTTTAATTTCATATTTACTTTTTCTTTCATATCCTTTATAATAGAATCCATCGGGGTATGGCTCAGTTTGGTTAGAGCGCACGGCTGGGGGCCGTGAGGTCGCAGGTTCGAATCCTGTTACCCCGATTTCACTCGCATTTTTTGCGGGTTTTTTTAATTTAATAGTTGCCAAAAGTTGGTTGAGATTATCATACGGATGTTAAATAAAGGTTGTTTGGCTCCTCGAAAATAGAGGAACCGCAAAGAATCCTTTTTTTTCCTTTTGCATATACTAATAGGGATTCTATTCGTATTGTTTCAAGGAGGATTTATGAAAAAACGTATCTTATCTCTCACTCTTACGATTGCACTTGCAATGACATCTTTTCTTGCCTGTTCCCCAAAAGAAGAATGTAAAAAAGAAAAACCACTGACACCTGTTACTCTTAACGAAGTGGCACACTCCATTTTTTATGCACCCATGTATGTTGCCATTGAAAAAGGATACTTTGCAGAAGAAGGTATTTCTCTTGATTTGATTACTGGATTTGGTGCTGACAAAACCATGACTGCAGTCCTCTCCGGTGAAGCCAACATTGGTTTCATGGGATCGGAAGCCTCCATCTACACTTACGCTGAAGGAGCCAAGGATTATGTAGTAAATTTTGCACAGTTGACACAACGTGCCGGTAATTTTCTCGTTGCCAAAGAGGAAATGCCTGACTTTGCATGGTCGGATCTAAAAGGCAAAGAAGTATTAGGCGGTAGAAAAGGTGGTATGCCTGAAATGGTATTTGAATATATCTTAAGAGAAAATGGAATCGATCCCACAAAAGAGGTAAGCATCAATCAAAATATCGATTTTGGTTCTACCGCTGCTGCTTTTTCTGAAGGAAAAGGGGATTTTACTATTGAACGCTACTTATTACTACACCTCTACCGGATTTTCATTTAGATTATATCATAATAATGATATAATTATGATATAAATAAAGAAAGGTGATTATATGCCATCCATAAGACCAATAACAGATTTAAGAAATAATTCAAATGAAATTGTAGAATTTTGCAAGACAACACAAGAACCTGTGTTTATTACTGGAGCAATTTGAGCAAATGCAGACAAGAATTGATTTATACACTCAACTAGCCGAAGCTGAAGAGGACATTATAAATGGGGATAATGGAGTTGATTTTTTTGAGTTTGCAAAGGAACTAAGAGGAAAAGTATATGGCTCAGTGTGAGAGTATGTCACTATAGTTCACAAACTTATTTTTGTTTTTCTTGATACAGCTCATCCACATCTCCAAGTATAATAGGTGCTTGTACACAGCAATAATCTAATAGCAACTGAAATAATACTATTGTAATTTCACAGTCATTTTCTTCTGCTAATTTTTTTAGTGCTTTTTCTCGCTCCTCGCCTCCTCGTCTATATAAAAGTATGTGCATTGTTATTACAAGAGATGTGCATTGTTATTACAACGCTTGACGACATACATATTTTGCAGTACAATGAATATACTATAAGAGAAAGAGAGGTAAATTTTTATGGCACAGACAAATATTAGTATTCGCATGGACGAGGATTTAAAAAAACAGTTTGACACTTTTTGCTCTGACATTGGTATGAATATGACCACCGCTTTTTCCATTTTTGCAAAGACAGTAGTAAGGGAACAGAGAATACCGTTTGAGTTGAAAGTGGACATTCCCAATGCCATGACGGTTACAGCTATGCAGGAAGCTGAGAAACTAAGCCGTGACCCCCATGCAAAACGGTATTCCAGCTTTAGCGAAATTCTTACAGAGGTAAACTCTGATGTATGACCTCATAGCCACAGGGCGATTTAAGAAAGATTTGAAAGGTGTTATAAAGCGTGGTTATGATATAGCACTTTTGGATAGCATTGTGGAGCTACTCGTTTCTGGTGGGAAACTCCCAGAGAAGAACAAAGACCATGCCTTATCTGGTAATTGGGTGAGACATAGAGAGTGCCACATAACCCCGGATTGGCTTTTAGTTTACACAGCCGACGATAATCTTTTGATTTTGACCTTAACCAGAACAGGCACACACAGCGATTTGTTTTAGGATATTGAAATCTGCAAAAAGGTACAGTATGATATTCTGTGTACTTGACACTCCCCTGCTTTAGCTACGTGGAGTGTCAAACTATTTAAAAACTTATTTTTGTTTTTCTTGATACAGCTCATCCACATCTCCAAGTATAATAGGTGCTTGTACACAGCAATAATCTAATAACAACTGAAACAATACTATTGTAATTCCACAATCATTCTCTTCTGCTAATTTTTTTAGTGCTTTTTCTCGCTCCTCATCTATATAAATCTGTTCCGTAGCACTTTTTTTTATATAGTCCGGATGATCTCTTTTCGTAATAAGTAACCTTGGATTAATTTCTTTTTTTTGAGCAAAAAAGTAATCCATCGCTCGTCTATGAAATGTTGTTCTTGGTATATCCATATGACTTAATATCATATTTTCCAAATTGAGCAAAGACTCTGTTATTTTAAATGTCGTTTTTTTCATCCCTAATACCATCCATTCTATTACGTGCTAAATTTAGCACGTACCATTATAATTGGAATATTTTTTCTAGTTGCCGAATACACTTTTGATACTTATCATACTGACTTTCCGTCAAGTGCATCTCTCTATTCAAGAGCTTATCTTTAATCCCTTGGATACTCATTTGAAACATATCGCTACTTATTTCCACTTTTTCTTCCGACTTTTCTTTGTGTTTTTGGGCATCCTGTGTTGTAATTTCTTTTTTGTCATGAGTCTTTTGCATAAACTTATTTTGCTCTTCTTTTGGCATTTCTATAACAGCTTCTGCCGCTGATAGCGATATGCGATTATCCAACACTGCATCCAACAATTTTTCACTACCTTGATTTTCCACCTTCTCAAATCTTCCAACTTGCGCAGGCTTCATATGCATTTGCTCTGCTACAAGTGTTCTGGTTCTTTCTCCCTTGATTGTTCTAGGTTCTTCATTTCCGTTTTCATCAATCTTCAGTGGTATACAATCAATCCCTTTTTCTCTGAGTTCACTAAATATTTTTTTCCATTCTCTAATTTCAAGAAGAATATCACCATCTGTTTTTTCCCTATATTGATTTGTCACTAAAATAGAAAACATTTCTTTTGTTTCAATATCTAATGGCAAATCAATATTATTCAAATCTTTTATTTTGCATGGTACTACCCCCATTATCCATTTCCCTTGTTGTTGCAATAGTTTAATGGCTGCTAGTCGCCTATGCCCTGTTAGCAGGATATATTCGCCCTCTTCATTCGGTTCGCGAACCACCAGTGGCTGTTCTAGCCCTTTATTCAAATTTATTAGCTGTGCTAGCTCTTCAATAGCACTCATACTAAATTCATTCTTTTTATTGGGCAAAATCTTATCTATTTCAATATATTCTATTTCCATTTTTTCAACCGCAAGACCTTTAGATGCATTATTCAATAATCCTGCACCTAATTTTATGGGTTGACTGTTCCCAAACATTTCGCCTTTAAATTTTCCCATTTTTAGCTCCTTTCATACACAAATAGTTTAATATACTTTGTACAATTATTCAAGTTCAACTTCATGCTTATACTTTCCCTGAATTTTTCTATCTAATTTCACTTGTCCATATTTTCATTATTCTTTTGTAGATTGTCTAAATAGATTTTCTTATTAGGTGCCATCATATATTCAGCTAACTTTATATAACTTTGCGTTGCCTTCCCAGAAGGATCAAGCTCGTATAATGGCTTTTGCTTTGAACTAGTTTGCTCCACTTTTGTATTTACTGGAATTGCAATTGGCAAGAATTTATTTCCTAACGCTTCTTTACAGTCCGCCCAGGCTTCTTTGCATATATTTTTTCGCTCATCAAATTGTGTAAGAAAACATCCCCCTAGTTTCAGCCCTGGATTGCACTCTTGTACAGTGCGCATTAAGTTCAACATATTTACGATTCCATTTCTTGAATCCTTGTCACTCTTGGACGGAATATAGACTTCATCAGACGCATATAATGCATTTATATTTAGCAATGACACACTGGGTCCGCAATCTATGAAACAATAATCATATTCTTCTTGTATCTTTGCCAGCTGTTTTTTTAATTTCTCCTGTTGTGGTGTTAGAGCATTTCCAAGCAATTGGTTCTCCACGTTAGAAAGAGTTAGGTATGCCGGAATGATATCTAAATTTTTGTACCCCGTTTGATAAATGCAGTCATGGATATTTTTAGAACTATCCATTAGTATATCTTCTATTGTGTTTTGCACAGGATATATTTTCCCTTCTATTTCTTCCTTCAAGGAATATTTTCTGTCACTTCCAGTAAAGCCAAATAACTTGCTTAGGTTCCCCTGCGGATCTATATCTACCGCTAATATCTTTTTATCGTATATGGTTGCAAGAATATGTACTACCGCCCCAACAGTTGCTGTTTTTCCAACCCCACCTTTGTTATTAATTCCTGATATCGTCTTCATATTTCTATCTCCTTTTATGATTATTTAGTATTGTTATATAATATAGTATATTTATAATAAAGTCAACAAATGCTAAACATTTTCTCTTTACTTATGAGTTTTTATTTTCTAAATTTAGTGCGTTTCATATTAAAGTTGGACAATTTTCTTGTTAAATTAAAGAAATCTATTTACAAAAGTTATCGTATATGATAACATGCAATCAAGAAGGGAAGTGAGTATAATTTTTGATTTAGAATTTTACGCTAGAGCAAATGGGAAAATACCAGTACAGGATTTTTTATACTCACTTTCTCCGAAATTACGAGCTAAAGCCTTTAGTGATATTGAACTACTCAAACATATGGGGAATGAGTTAACAGAGCCGTATGTAAAGCCGATAAAAGGGAAAGATAATAAAGGACTTTATGAATTAAGAATAAAATTTGCTAATGATATAGCAAGAATATTTTATTTTACATATCATAATAATAAGTATGTGTTACTTCATGGATTTATTAAAAAGAGTATGAAACTTCCTGAAAATGAAATTATCAGGGCGAGAAGTTACATGAATGACTATAGAAGGAGGTCAGACAATGAATAAGGTAGGTATTTCTTTTGAGCAAATAAAAGCCGATATGCTGAAAGATGAAGAATTTAAACTTGAATATGAAAAATTACAACCACGTTATGATGCGATAGAACAGATTATAAAAACAAGAAAAGAACAGAATATAACACAAGCTGAACTTGCAAAACGTGTAGGAACACAAAAAAGCAACATATCAAGGCTTGAAAGTGGAAATTATAATCCGAGTTTAGATTTTTTATCAAAAGTAGCGGAATCGTTGGGAAAGAATTTGAAAGTACAAATAATGTGAAAATGCATATCTTGATTATTCTTCCATCCACCGTTCTATCCGCCTTCTCTCATCCAACGTTATAATTCAACCTGTTCAGCTTTATGACCTTTATCTAATTCCCAATCATATTCTCTGATGTTTTTCATGGTGTTTCTATACTCTTCATTTAGTGATTTTCTTAGTTGGACCAACGCTTTATCCAATGCCGGCATTCCTCTTCTATTTCTGCAACCTGTCCATTCAGACAGGTTAGCAAGAATATTTTTTGCCTGGTCATTGTCTTGTTCCGCTGCTTTTGTAAACCACTCCTTTGACACTGTAAGATTTCTAGGTACATCGTCACCCTTCAGATATTCAAATCCCAGTTTCGTCTGCGCATATTCATTTTCCTCTGGCAATTTTGGTTCCAACGCTTTTCCTGATATGTCATTTATTACCTTCCCATATTCTTTAACTTCTTTTAAAACCGCATTGCCTAAACGCTCCATAAGCTCTGCTTTTTTAGATACTTCAAAATTTCTATTCGTTATACCATAGGCTTGTCCATATAATTGGCTCTGACTATTTAGAATTTCGCCTAATTTTTTGTAGTCATCTTGATGATATTTGTCAATATACTCTTGACTGATTTTATCTATTAGTTCCCTATATGGATGCATTATATTATTGTTATAATTTTGCAAATTCATAGACATTTGTGGTAATGCTTCGTATAGTTCTAAAAATGATTTTCGAAGTTCTGGATCATTGGCTAATAGTCGCTCTTTCTTAGCTGCCACAATATCTTTCCGAATGATTTTATTAATCATAAAATTAACATCTCTTGATTGTACAATTTGATTAATAACACTGCTTCTACATAAATCAATATTTTTCTGCTCAAATTTCCCCCTATGTTCTAGATTTCCTTTATATTCCATTCTTATTCTTGTTGGTTCTGGCTCGACCGCTGCAATATGTACATGGATGTGCTGAGTATTATAATGGATTTCACCACTCCATATGGCTAGGGATAACCCTTCTTTTTGTAGCATACGATTAACTCCTAATCGGATTGCTTCTTTAAGTTTTCTATCATCTAAAATGCCTTGTTCTTTGTCATACAGATGATTTTCTTCTAGCCATTGCGTGTCAAAACTAAGCACGGTTCGCCACATCATGCTTTTATTTGCTTGTGCAATTATAAACTGCTCTTTTAAATTTTTCTTTTCTGAATAGGACATATCATCTTTGTCTTTTGAAAAAAGTCCTGTGGTTTCTGTTTCTTCTCCATAGTCATCATAAAAATCATATGTTATAATCTTTCTTTCCCTTTTTGCTTCCGGTCGATCCATATAATCAACATATCCTGTGAACTCATCTAAAACACTCTCTTTTTTCACTTCCGGTCGATCCATATAATCAATGTAACCTGAAAACACCTTAGATTCTGGTCTACAGAAATCTTGTTTAATAATTACTCCTGCTTGCATGCTTTTCTCCTGTTAATTTATGTGCTAATTTTGGCACGTGATTTCTATCCTAGTTTATGTGCTAATTTTGGCACGTGATTTCCATCCTAGTTTACGTGCTAATTTTAGCACGTGATTTCTTCCCCTGGTTTACGTGCTGATTTTAGCACGTGATTTCTTCTTCTGGTTTACGTGCTGATTTTAGCACGTGATTTCTTCTTCTGGTTTACGTGCTAATTTTAGCACGTGATTTCTTCTTCTGGTTTACGTGCTAATTTT
>JAVWVS010000003.1:0-128603 GCA_036666555.1 Lachnospiraceae bacterium
TCTGTTCTTCTTCTGCCAATTCTAAGACTTCAGCAATATCAAATCCTTCCACTATGATTATATAGGTCAGAGCCCCTTTATTTATCAGTGTTTCAGGTATATTCTAATGACTTATATAAGTCACTGTTTTCACAATATATTGATTTGAGTATTGTATGAGTATTGTGTGAGTATTACGCACAGATAATAGCACGATTTCACAGACCTGTTATTTTTTATGGGTATAAATAAAACCCTTGAAAGCACTGGGTTTTCAAGGGTTTGAGTAATTCTAAAAATATTCGATTTATTATCGTTTTGAAAATTGTGGTGCTCTACGAGCTGCTTTGAGTCCGTATTTCTTTCTTTCTTTCATTCTTGGATCACGGGTTAAGTATCCTGCTGATTTCAGAATTGGTCTGTAATCTGCATCTGCTTGTAACAATGCTCTAGAGATACCATGACGGATTGCTCCGGCTTGTCCTGTGTACCCACCTCCATGTACATTTACGATTACGTCAAATTTACCGAGGGTTTCTGTTGCGACAAGTGGTTGACGAACAACAACTTTTAATGTTTCAAGTCCTAAATATTCGTCCATACTTCTCTTGTTTATTGTGATTTCACCTGTTCCAGGTACTAAATATACTCTTGCTACAGATTTTTTTCTTCTTCCTGTTCCGTAAAATTTTGCCTTAGCCACTGTAATTTCCTCCTTCCAATCTTTCCTTAAAATGTCAATGTTTCTGGTTGTTGAGCTTGGTTTTCATGCTCTGGTCCAGCGTACACATGAAGTTTTGTAAGCATTTGTCTGCCCAAAGGTCCTTTTGGAAGCATTCCCTTTACAGCAAGTTCAATTACCATCTCTGGTTTCTTTTCCATCATAGTTCTCAATGGAGTTTCTTTCATTCCACCAACATATTCTGAATGATGGTAATAAATTTTTTGATCCATTTTCTTACCTGTGATGTTAATTTCTTTTGCATTTACGATAATGACATTATCACCCGTATCCACGTGTGGTGTGTAAATCGGTTTATTTTTTCCTCTTAATACTTTTGCTACTTCTGATGCTAAACGTCCTAATGTATATCCCGCAGCGTCAACTACGTACCATTTTCTTTCAATTTGTTCTGGACAGGCCATATAAGTTTTCATTGGTTTACCTCCTATGATTCATTCATTGTTATTATGAAAATCAGTTCACTCCGGGGCTTGGTGCAAACTGTTTCTTCTCGTGTCATACCGACTTATTATATTATGTACCGTCCTTGGTGTCAACCATTTTTTGCTATTTTTACGCTTATTTTTTCCTCGCTCTTTTTCTCTACTAATATTTTTCTAATTGTGATAAAATAAAATCACTAGATATAGAAAGGTTGTGACAACATGTGGGCATATCATGGTGTTTTTTATCAAATTTATCCTCTTGGTTTTTGTGGAGCTCCTTTACAAAATGATGGAGTGAGCGTACCACGGATTCGAAAAATAATAGACTGGGCCGATTATCTGGAGTCTCTTGGAATTGATTCCATTTTATTGAATCCCATTCTGGATTCGGACAGTCACGGATACGATACCAGGGATTTCACCAAAATTGACTGCCGCCTGGGCAGTAATCAAGATTTTACAGAGGTGTGCGAGTCTCTGCATCATCACCATATCAAAATCGTGCTGGATGGTGTGTTCAACCATGTAGGACGCGGATTCTGGGCATTTATGGATGTCCAAAAAAACCGAGATACCTCTCCTTACAAAGACTGGTTTCACATTGATTTTGGCGGAAACAGTAATTACAATGACGGATTTTATTATGAAGGCTGGGAAGGACATTTTGAATTAGTGAAATTAAACTTGCAAAATCCTGCTGTGGTAGACTATTTGCTGGAATGTGTCAAAGGATGGATCACCGAATTCGATATTGACGGGCTCCGTCTGGATGTGGCTTACAGTTTGGATCCTCATTTCATGCGCCGGCTCCGCACGTTTTGCGAAGGTTTGAAACCGGATTTTGTATTGATTGGGGAAGTGTTATTCGGAGACTATAATCGAATTGTCAACGATGAAATGCTTCATAGTTGTACTAATTATGAGTGCTACAAAGGCTTGTTTTCCAGTTTAAATGATCAAAATCTATTTGAAATTGCTCACTCTTTGAATCGTCAGTTCGGCTCTGAACAATGGTGTATTTATAAAGGAAAGCACTTGATGACCTTTGTAGATAATCATGACGTCACTCGCATTGCAAGCATTTTGAATACGAAAGAACATCTTCCTCTGGCTTATGGTATTTTATTGGGCATGCCCGGCATTCCTTGTCTTTATTATGGCAGCGAGTGGGGGGCCGAGGGTAGGAAGGCACCGGATAATGATTACGCCCTTCGTCCCTGTCTAGAATCCCCGGCGCCAAATGCACTGACCCAGCTAGTGAAGAAACTGATTGCCATTCGACAAAACAGCTCTGCACTGTGCGATGGGAGTTATCGCAATGTAGTCATTCAAAACCACCAGCTTATCTTCGAACGTGTTTGTGAAGAAGACCGTGTGCTAGTGGCTATCAATGCTTCTGATATCGCATATACTGCCAATCATGGAGAGTTGCAAGGAGATGTAATGGAATTGTTGACCGAAGAAAAGTATGCCCTGACCGGGCAGCTGGTTCTTCCGCCATATAGTGTCCAATATCTGAAATTTCTTTAGTCTTTTACCAATCATAAGGAGCTGTAAGGCAGAATCCATTCCGCCTTACAGCTCCTTATAATTGGTTGCATTTGTCTATTTCATTACCATCTTACGGAAATTTTTCTTTCCTCTTTTTAATACGATTCCATCTCCACTAAAATCTGATATCCCAAACATTGCTTTGATGTCTGTCACTTTTTCACCGTCCACAGCTACTCCACCTTGTTCTACCGCACGTCTTGCTTCCGATTTCGATGGTACCAGACTGCTTTTTACTAACATCGTTAAAATGTCGATGTGATCGTCTATGAAATCCTCTTCGGTCAATTCTGCCTTTGGCATATCCGCTGCATTTCCACTGCTAAACAATGCCTTTGCGCTTCCTTCTGCTTTTTGGGCTTCTTCTTCCCCGTGAACCAATTGGGTCAATTCAAATGCAAGAATTTCTTTTGCTCGATTCAATTGACTGCCTTCCCATTGAGCCATTTCGTCAATCTGCTCTATGGGGAGAAATGTAAGCATGCGCATGCATTTTAGTACATCCTCATCTCCTACATTTCTCCAGTATTGGTAAAATTCAAATGGAGACGTTTTATTAGGATCAAGCCACACCGCTCCTGACTGGGTTTTTCCCATCTTCTTTCCTTCTGAATTCAGTAATAAAGTAATGGTCATAGCATATGCATTTTCACCCAGTTTGCGTCGGATTAATTCGGTTCCCCCTAGCATATTGCTCCACTGATCATCTCCACCAAACTGCATGTTGCAGCCATATTTTTGGTATAATGCGTAAAAGTCATAGCTTTGCATGATCATGTAGTTGAATTCTAAGAAACTTAATCCTTTTTCCATTCTTTGTTTATAGCATTCTGCTGTCAGCATACGATTTACACTGAAATGTGACCCTACTTCCCGAAGCAGCTCTACATAATTCAAATCCAACAGCCATTCTGCATTGTTCACCATCATGGCTTTTCCTTCTGAAAAATCAATAAAACGGCTCATCTGTTCTTTGAAACAATCGCAGTTATGTTGTATGGTCTCCGGCGTCATCATCTGTCGCATATCAGATCTCCCTGACGGGTCTCCAATCATCCCGGTTCCCCCACCCAAAAGGGCAATGGGCTTATTCCCTGCTTCCTGCAATCGCTTCATCAGGCACAATGCCATGAAATGCCCCACATGCAGGCTGTCCGCCGTAGGATCAAATCCTATATAGAAGGTTGCTTTCCCATTATTAATCAATTCTTCAATTTCTTTTTCATCCGTCACCTGCGCAATCAATCCTCTTGCTTTTAGTTCTTCGTAAATCTTCATATTCCATTCCTCGCTTTCTTTTTTTCTACAAAAAAAGCCCTCCATCCTAATGCAAAAGGACGAGGGGCTATTATCTCGCGGTACCACCTTTGTTCACAGCTGATTTTCATCATCTGACTCGGTAAGCAGTGTTCACTGCTATCGCACGATAACGTGTGCGTCTTCCGTCACAGCCTACTATTAATCGGTTCGGTGTGAAGCTCCAAGATGTATTCATAGCTGTGGATTCTCGCGCCTCTCATCGACCGGCTGCTTTCTGTTAGATGACATCAACTATTACTTGTTCTCTTCTTCGCTTGTGTACTATTTATGATAAAATACTACCCTAATGTTCTTCATTTGTCAAGTGGGCTGCCGGTAATACTTTTCCGTCTTTGATTACCGCTTTTAAATTTAAGTCCCGGTCAAGCAGAACTACATTTCCCTTTTTTCCATAGGTAATGGAGCCATATTGATCGTACACCCCGATGCTTTTCGCCGGATTCATTGTGGCACATGCCACTGCGGTTTCCAGAGGTAATCCCATTTGCTTCACTGCCACTCTCACGCAGTCCAGTAAATTGGTTGCAGAACCTGCCAATGCTCCGTCCAATACTAGGGTTGCCCGGTTGCCCACTACTTGTACAGCTAATCCACCCAGTGTATATTGTCCATCCGGCATTCCCGTTGCACGCATACTGTCGCTGATTAGTACCATGCGCTCTTCTCCCAGCATTTTAAAGGTGCCACGCACTACCGCCGGATGAATATGCACCCCATCGCAGATTAGTTCCGCCATTACTTGTGGGCTGTCCGATACTGCTCCAACTACGCCCGGTGCTCGATGGGTATATGCCGGCATCGCATTATAAAGGTGTACCGCATGAGTCGCACCTCTGTCAAAAGCTGCTTTTGCCGTATCATAATCTGCATTGGTGTGAGCCAATGCCACGGACACTTCCTCTTTGACTGCATCAATAAATTCCATTGCTCCTTCTTCTTCCGGCGCCACGCCAATGAATTTTACCAATCCACCGGATGCCTTTTGAAAACGTCGAAAGATTTCTGCATTGCACTGGATAATATTGGTTTCATCTTGTGCCCCTTTTTTGATTTTGCTGATGAAGGGTCCTTCCATATTCACACCCACCAAGTCCGCACCCATATTGCCTTCTTTTTTGTAAGCTGCAGCAGTGGACAAAATAGCCTCCAGTGTTTCGATTGGAAGTGTCATAGTTGCAGGACAAATAGCCGTCACGCCTATGGATGCCTCATAGTTCGCAATGGCTTCTATGGCTTCTTTGGTTCCGTCACAAAAATCATAGCCTTTACAGCCATGAAAATGAATATCCACTAGCCCCGGAATGGCATAGCATCCTTCTCCGTCAATGACCACATCATCGTCACTGTCTTTCGCAAAGATACCTCCCTGGATGCAAATTTCTCCTGGTTCAAATATTTTTTCTTCCGTAAATTTTAATACCCGCTTCACCCGCATATGAATTCTCCTTTTCGCTGATTTATTCCTATGATATCTCTTTCTTTAGTATAACAGCAAGAAGTATATTTTCAATAGTATTATTTATTCTTTTCTTCTGCTAAGAGTGCGGCCCCTAGTGCTCCGGCATATCTTCCAAAATCCGTGGTTTCTACTTTTTTTCCGATTTTCGCGGAGAGCGCCTTGGTAAAGTAAACGCTTTGGCTTAACCCTCCGGTTAGAATCACTCGGTCCGGCAATGTTTTTCGTTGACTTAATTGTGCTACTTTTGACACCACCGAATCAATGACTCCTGCCGCTATGTCTTCGCGCTGTCTGCCTTCTCCGATATAATTAATAACTTCTGATTCTGCGAACACGGTGCATAGCGAACTAATAGGCAAAATCTTTCCCCCTGCTGCCATATCAAACAATTCTTCAATGGTCATTCCCAATCGGTTGGCCATAATTTCAATAAATTTCCCCGTACCGGCAGAGCATTTATCATTCATTAAAAAATCACTGACTGTACCATTTTCCAAAATAATAATTTTGGTATCTTGTCCACCCACATCAATAATTGCACAGTCCGTTCCCGCAATTTCCCGGCCGCCTCTTCCGTGACAAGTGATTTCCGTAATCGTATAATCCGCAAAATCCACAGCTACCCGGCCATATCCCGTTGCCACCACTTTTGTGTCTTCTGCACACACATCCACATCCAATACTTTCAGTCGTTCCTTGATTTCACCGGTTGTTTCTTTGCTGCTCCAACCTGTTGGCAACACAAAATGTGTCTGTACCTCTCCCTTGGTTACTACTTTGGATGCTGTCGATCCAATATCAATTCCCACGTATTTCATAGCTGGTCTCCTTAACAATAATGATCCCGATTGGGATTTATATCTTTTTTCATTTCTTCTATTTTCAATATTTCTATTTGATGCTCTTGGACACATTGTTTTACCGTTTCCACATCCGTCCGATCAATCAGCAGCGATATTCCACAACATTTACTCAAATTTCTAGGGGTAGGAGCAATGACCGCCCGAACCCCCAGTTTCTTTAATTCTTTATGTAACCGCATGCCACTGTCGTGGTTTGGAAAAAGTACATAAGTTTGTACTTCACTCATTCCCCTTCTCCTTTTGCGATTTTATCTATTTAACATCTCTATAAATGCGCTGATTCTGGTTCGTAATTGTTGTGCATCACTATCCACATAATCTGTCTCAATTCCCAATACTGGAATTCCCGCTTCTTTCATTGCACGTTCTACATGATATCCTTCTACATCGTAAAGGTTGCAGAACTTTAAGTTTACATCAATAATACCATCCACTTTGTACTCTTTTGCCAAACGAATGATGTCATCGATTCTTCCTGTATTTGGTGTAAAACAAGCACAATTTATGTTCATATAACGCTCTGCCAATGCTGTCACTTGTTGATCCACAGTCGTTTTTGTCTCATCTACCAGATTTTCAAAGTAACGGGTTCCTGTACACATTTCTTCACAGACAACTGCGCCACCGCTTGTTTCTACCAGATTGTGCAGTTTCCAGTTTGGAATGGCGAGAGGTGTTCCGGTCAGCATAATTCTTTTTGTGCCTTTTGAAAATACGCTAACTCCTTCTTCTACACGTTTTTCCAATTCCTCACACAATTGATTGGTCATTTCCGTAAACCGTGTAGGGTCATCATAAAATGCGATTTGAGAAATCAATAATGCATCTTTTCCACTAATTGGAATATTTTCATTTTTTCGCAAATTATAAAGACGAGCCAATGCTTTTCTCTTGGCATTTATTTTCCGAATACTTTGTCCCAGTGTTTCTGCCGTAATTTGGTTCCCAGTAAATTCTTCTACTATCTTTTTAAATTCACTAATTTCTTCTGCCCATGCCTGAACATCTTTCGCACGTTTCATTTGCGGCAAGTCCATTACATGAACCGGGACATCTTCGGCTAATATTTCCCATGCTTTTTTCTTGCCATCACAAGTGGTTTCCCCTACATACATATCTGCAATTCGGAAAAATGGACAGGTGCGATCCAATCTTGCACCCACCGATGCTTTGATTAGCGGACAAGTGTTGGTTGGAAGCACTTTTTCTCCACCTGCCACCCAAAACTGTGAGCCACCACAAAGACCTGTTGCAATTGCATCTGCTGCAAATACAATTTCATCCGGGACGTATACACAAAAAGTACCGAATACTTTTCCACCTTTTTTTTGATGCTCAATCAGTTCCGCAGGGCGAACACCATGAATTTCGGATACTACGAAATTAAAATAATCCATTCCTTCCGGCCTGTTCTCCTGAGATAAATAAACGTCCCCAAATGCTTGTGGTAGAACCTCGCATAACTGGTCATGGGTATCTACATCCATCCCTAATTCTTCCCACATTTTGTGATAATCTGCCATATCAAATTTCCTCCTTGCGTACGGTTGTTAGTCTGTTTTATTTACTCTACCGTAACATTTCTTTAAGGAGACTTCAATTCGTTTTTTTCGATAAATCTATGTCATTTATCGGTATTTTCTATAAGCTAGTTTTAGGAACGAACCAGCATTCTTAGTGCATGAATGCAAATATCTATTTCTTCTTTGGTATTAAAGGTGCTAAAGGCAAATCGAACGGTTCCATGAGGATAGGTACCCAATGATTTATGTGCCATAGGTGCGCAGTGAAGTCCTACTCTGGTCATGATTTTATAATCTTGTTCCAGTTCAAATGCCACTTCTCCATTATCTTGTCCGAGAAAATCAAGAGAGACTACCGCCACTCTATTTTCCACACCTTGCTGGCCAATCACTTTGACCGTATTAAATTGTTGCAATTGTTCAAGAAAATAACCTGTTAATTCCATTTTCTTTTGATGGATATTCGCTATTTGCATTTCTTCCAAATAATCAAGGGCCACATGAAGACCTATAATTCCAGGCAGATTCAGCGTTCCACTTTCGTATTTATCCGGTAAAATATCTGGCATATCAAAGGAATCCGACTGACTTCCCGTGCCACCTGCAATCAAGGGCACCATCACTTCATTCAATCTATTGGAAATCAAAAAACCACCGATGCCCTGTGGCCCCAGCAATCCTTTGTGTGCTGTAAATGCCAAGAAATCAATCTGACATTTTTGCATATCCACATCTATCGTTCCTGCACTTTGTGCGGTATCTACCCCAAAGAAAATGGAATGTTTTGCACAAATTTCCCCTATTGCTTCTATCGGCAAAATCGTTCCGCATACATTGGATGCATGAAGCATCACCACTGCCTTTGTGTTATCCCGAATCAATGCTTCCAAGTCTTTTGCCTGTATTTCTCCATTTGCATTTGCAGGCAAAACGTCGTAAGTGATTCCTTGCTTTTCCAGCTGATATAGCGGACGCATCACGGCATTATGTTCCATCCCCGTGGTAATCACATGATCCCCCGGCTTTAACAATCCCTTCAAAAAATAATTTAAAGAATGAGTGATTCCCGGAGTGAATACCACCTGTTTCGAATTTTCTGCATGAAACAACCGGGCCAGTTTTTCTCTGGTCTCCAAAACCTGATTCGCCACTTCGTAGGCTCCCTCGTAAGAACCCCTGTTAATGTTAAATGCACCCTGTGTCAACAATTGGCTCACCGCCTCCGCCACCTTTGGTGCCTTGGGAAAAGAAGTACTTCCATTGTCAAAATAAATATTATTCATAATCAATCTCCATGAGCATCAGACCCTGGGCCGGTGCAGTGACTCCTGCAGCTTTCCGGTTCTTTGCTTCTATAATTTCCTTCATTTTTTCAGGTTCATAAAATCCTCTACCGACCCGAATTAAAGTTCCTACGATAATCCGCACCATATGATACAAAAACCCTGTGCCCGTAATTCGTACCACAATTTCATTTCCATTTTCTATGATATCAAGCGCAGTAATGGTTCGAACCGTATTCTCCACATCTGTCCGCACATTACAAAAACTGGAAAAATCGTGGGTGCCCACCAAATACTTGGCACTCTGGCGCATAGCATCCACATTTAACCGGTAAGAAACAAAATAATTCGTCAGTCGCTTGGTGGGAATTAAAACATCCGCATTGATTATATGATATTCATAGGTCTTGCTACACTTACGATACCGAGGGTGAAAATCCAGCGGAACCTCTTCCGACTTCATAATCACAATATCCTCCGGTAGGCACCGATTCAACGCATACGACAAACGCTCCGGTGGAATGGTCGTCTCCGTGTCAAATACCGCCACATTGCCCAACGCATGCACTCCCGAATCCGTACGGCTGGCACCAATAATCACAATATCTTCTCCCGTCAGCTTACAAAGCTTCCGATTCAACACCTCTTCAATTGTAATACCATTCGGCTGAACCTGCCAACCACAATAGTTCGTGCCATCATAGGCAATCGTTAACATAATTCGTTTCATACACACACCTCACTTTGGGACACCGCTAAACTCAATTGGGGACACCACTAAACTTAATTGGGGACGTAGTAAACTTCAATAGTGTTACGTCCCCTGTTATTTTTTTAACATTAGAAGATCCACAACCGGAAGGGAATGAATCTGCCCACAACAAACACTATCACAACGTAGGAGATGGTGACAAGATAGGCAATATAGTCTTTTCTATGATAAACCAGTGGTTTCATTTTGGTTCTTCCTTCGCCACCGCGGTAGCATCTGGATTCCATTGCCATGGCCAAATCATTGGCGCGGCGAAATGCCGACACGAATAGTGGCACTAAAATGGGAATCATGCTTTTGGCACGACGAATGATGTTGCCACTTTCTAGGTCGGCTCCTCGAGCGATTTGTGCTTTCATAATTTTGTCTGTTTCTTCTAGTAATATGGGGATAAATCGTAATGCTATGGACATCATCATGGCGATTTCATGTACTGGCACTTTTATTTTGTTGAGGGGACCAAGTAGGCTTTCAATTCCATCCGTCAATGCATTGGGGGTGGTGGTTAATGTCATCAGGGAGGAACCGACGATGAGATAAATCAATCGAATGGCCATATATACCGCTGTTCGCAGCCCACTTTCTGTGATTTTGAAAATCCACACATGCAGTAATATTTTACCGCCTTCTATTAAAAACAAGTTAAATACCACGGTAATCATTAAGAGCATGATAATTGCTTTGAGTCCTTTGAAAATAAATTTCAGCGGTACCTTTGATATTTTGATTACGGTAAAAAGAAAAAGAGTGGCCAGTGCATATCCCAAAATGCTCTTAAACAGAAACAAGGATATGAGATAAAATAGGGTGCATACAATCTTCACTCTTGGGTCTAAGCTGTGTAATATACTTTTGGATGGATAATATTGTCCTATTGTAATGTCTCTAATCATGCGAATGCCCTCATAATCTCATCTGCCGCCTCTGCAACCGTTGTGGGAGAAGTGGATACGTGAATCCCTTTTTCCTTCAATGCGTGCATAATATATGTGACCTGCGGCGCAGCAAGCCCTACTTTTTCTAATTCTTTATAATGGGAAAATACATTTTTCGGCTTATCATCATATAACAATGCACCTTGATTCATAACAATGATCCGGTCCACATATTTCGCAATATCTTCCATACTATGGGAAACCAAAATCACCGTCATATCACTTTGCTTATGAAATAATGCAATCTGGTCTAAAATTTCGTCACGTCCTTTGGGATCCAGTCCAGCCGTAGGTTCATCCAGTACCAATACTTTCGGCTCCATTGCCAATACCCCTGCAATGGCAACTCTTCGCTTTTGACCGCCGGACAAATCAAAGGGAGACTGGTCATAGCAATCTTCTTCCATGCCCACCAGCTGCAATGCGTGTTTCCCACGCTGTATGCATTCTTCCTGAGAATACCCTTGATTCTTCGGTCCAAAGCAAACATCTTTCAGCACATCCACTTCAAACAGTTGATATTCCGGGTACTGAAACACCAGTCCCACCTGGGTTCGCAGCCTATGCATATCATAACCATTTTCGTAAATATTTTCCCCGTCGTAGTATAGCTTTCCGCTGGTCGCCTTCATTAACCCATTGAGCTGCTGTATCAGCGTTGACTTTCCGGACCCGGTATGCCCAATGACTCCCACAAACTGGCCGTGGGGAATTTCCAGACAAATATCCTTCAGTGCCTGTTTTTCGTAGGCAGTCCCTGGGCTGTATATATAATTGATATGTTCTAATTTAATTGACATAATACATCCACCAACTCTTCTATTCTTAGTATTCCATCCGGAATCGGAAGCCCCCGTTGTTTTAATTCATAGGCCAGCCTAGTCACTTGTGGAACATCCAACCGATATTTCTTCAATTCTGAAACTTTACTAAAAATGTCCCTCGGCGTCCCCTGCATCACTACATTCCCCTTGTCCATCACAATAATATGGTCTGCATCAATGACTTCTTCCATATAGTGGGTAATTAAAATAACCGTCACCTGCTCTTTTCTTCGCAAATCCTGTACCGCTTCCAACACGTCTTTGCGGCCATTGGGATCCAGCATAGCCGTAGGTTCGTCCAACACAATGCATTTGGGACGCATGGCAACCACACCTGCAATAGCCACACGCTGTTTTTGACCACCCGATAATTTATTAGGTGAAGAATTGCGATATTCCAGCATCCCCACCGCTTTGAGACTTTCTTCTACACGCTTCCATATTTCCTGAGTGGGAACGCCTAGATTCTCCGGTCCAAATCCCACATCCTCTTCCACGACCGTTCCAATAATTTGGTTATCCGGATTTTGAAATACCATTCCTGCACTTTGTCTCACATTCCACAACTGTTCCGGATCTTTCGTATTGTTCCCATCCACCCACACAGTTCCCCCACTGGGAAGCAAAATAGCATTCATGTGTTTCGCCAATGTAGATTTGCCGGAACCATTATGTCCTAAAATGGCAACAAACTGACCGGGTTCTATATTCAAATTCACGTCATCTATGGCACGATGATGTCCAATGACCTTCCCATCATCATCCCGTTTTTCATATTCAAATACTAAATTTTCCGTCCGAATCATACTCATTTTATTCTCTTCCTGTCTTCTATGGTTATTCCCCAGATAATTTTACCGGCTGTGGTGCTGCTCTGTTTACTAAAATAATTCCCACACTTACAAGCACAAGCGCCACTAGATTTTTCAGTGAAAATACTTGTTCCCCTAAGAAAATTCCGGAAAGCAGTGATCCAAAGATAGGAATACTGAATCCGAAAATAGTGATTTTACTCACGGGATTATATTTCAATAATGCAGTCCACAAACTAAAGGCTACCGCCGACAACAATGCCATATAGATTAAAAGTGCCATACTGCTCGGAGTAAATCCTGTGATTTCCCGCCGGCAATCACTCCTACCACGATTAGCATGCCACCGCCAAATGTTAGTTGGTACGCCGTAATCGCCATAGGTGTCCCCTTATCCGCGATAAACTTCACCAGCACCGCACAAGTTCCATATAGCAATGTGCAAATAACAATCATGCCTTCCCCTTCCATGCGAAATCCATTTCCCCACGCTCCGGGTGCCAGATTAATTACCACCACTCCAGCCAAGCCAATCAGACATCCGATCCCTTTTTGCCATGTCATCCGCTCGGTTTTGATCAGAAAATGAGCAACAATAATAGAGACAAATGCGTAAGATGAATTAATGACTGACCCCTTCACTCCTGTAGTGTGAGCCATTCCAATGTAAAAAAAGATATACTGCACCGTTGTCTGCAAAAATCCAAAACCTAAAATATAAGGCACTGCAGATTTTGAAAGAATGGGTACTTTCTTTTCCAACACACAGGCCATTAAAATAGTCATCAGACCTGCAAGAAAAAATCGGTACCCCGCAAAGAGTATCTGGCTTCCTGTATTGGTAATTTGTAACATTTCATATCCACGTTTCACACAGGGAAATGCGCTTCCCCACAATGCGCAACACAGAATGGCCAGGCTACACCTGACCACCGGTTTTTGCAATATTTGTTCCATGTTTCACCTTTTCTTATGCTTTTTCTGGTTCTGCGTATGTTTCTCCAAAGGTATCCACGGTCACTTTTTTCATCACCTGTGCTTGCAATGGGTTGTCGCCTCTACCCGTTTTTGTTTCCGCAATTTTATTGACCACATCCATTCCCTGGATCACTTTGCCAAATGCAGCGTATGCACCATCTAAATGTGGTGAGTTTTTATGCATGATAAAAAATTGTGATCCTGCTGAATCCGGGTGCATGGAACGTGCCATAGAAAGCACTCCCGCTTCATGAACAAGATCGTTATGAAATCCGTTTTGACTAAATTCTCCTTGGATTGCGTATCCTGGTCCACCCATTCCGGTTCCGTCAGGACATCCTCCTTGAATCATAAATCCACTAATGACACGGTGAAAATTCAATCCATCATAAAAACCTTTTTGTACTAAAGACACAAAATTTCTCACGGTATTGGGAGCAATCTCTGAATAAAGTTCTGCTTTCATGAGATCTCCGTTCTCCATTTCAAATGTTACAATTGGATTTGCCATAATATATTATTTCCCTTCTTCTTTTTATTTGCACTTCTTATTGTAGCGGATATTTCCTCTTGCGTAAAGGTTATTTGCTACATATTTTTCGTTTGATTGATACAAGCTTCCAATGCTTCAAAAACTGCACTACGCATTCCCTTTTTCTCTAAAACCCGCACACCTTGAATGGTGGAACCTGACGGGGAACACACCTCATCTTTTAACGCACCTGGATGTTTTCCTGTCTCCATTACCATTTTTGCGCTGCCAAGCACTGCCTGGGCTGCAAATTGATAAGCCTTGTCCCGTGCCATTCCTTCTGCCACTGCCGCATCTGCCATGGCTTCAATAAACATATATACATAAGCCGGCGAACTTCCACTTACAGCAGACACCACATCCATCTGTCCCTCCGGCACCATTTCCATTCGTCCGAATCCACGTAAAAAACCACTGACCGCTTCCAGTTCTTCCGGTGTCACCTGGGTATTACAGCAAACGCCTGTCATTCCCTCGCCTACACAAGCTGGTGTATTTGGCATAGTACGGACAATTTTGGTTGATTCTGACAACTGTTCCTCAAACCACTGTATGGTCTTGCCCGGTGCAATGGAGATAATTACCTGCTTTTCATCCAGCTCTCCCTTGATTTCCTGCAATACCGGCTCATAAATCTGTGGTTTTACACCCAAAAAAATGAAATCCGCATTTCTTACCACTTCCTTATTATCCGTAGTGGTTACAATTCCAAGTGCCTCTTTGGTGCGAGTCGCATTTTTCTTAGTGGAATTCGATCCAATAATTTCTTCTGCTTTTACAATATTATTTTTAATAATTCCTCGAATCATTGCTGTTGCCATATTTCCACATCCAATAAAGCCTAATTTCATAATCATTTCTCCCTTATCCTTTTTATTATGATTGCCTAAAGCTTTCTAACATCATAGGCATATATTCCTTGCTGTACTCACTCAAAGAATATTCTCCCTTGCTCAAACACCAGTCGGATACCAGTGCCCGTTCGCACAGTGAATAGTATTTTACAATTTCTTTCACTGTTTTTTTCTGACTAATTTGGTTCAAACCTTGTCCCTCTTCCACAATTTTCGTAATCAACCGATAATACGTGCGGTTTTGATCCAACAAATCTCGATTTCCTCTCGTAACCATTTGCGTCGAATACAGAGATGCCAGCAGCTCATAATTAATCTTCTGCTCCATCCTCTCATGTATGTTTCGATTTAAGTATAAAAGTTTCTCAAAACAATTCATATCCGAATCCATTTCGCCTTCCAACTCCTCGTACCACTCGTCCAAAATAGTGGACAACGTCTTCAAAAGAGCATCTTTCCCATCAAAATAGTAATAAAAAGAACCTTTCGACGTATCCGAAAGATTGATAATATCATCTACCGTAGTATTATCATATCCCTTCTCATAGAATAATTCCCATGCCGCCTCCACAATTCTCTCCTTCACACTCTTCTTCTCTTCTCCCATACACTCCTCCTTCCGGTTGGGGACACCACCAACCTCAATTAGGGGCACCATAAAACCTAATTGGGGACGTAACCAACTTCAAAAGTGTTACGTCCCCAGTTGCCCCCAGTTGCCCAGTTGCTATTATTTCTGCTCCGCAAATTTTTTAATATTGGAAGCATTCGTCAGTTTTTCGACTCCCTCTTTATTGATGACAATCAGAGTCGGAGCCTGTCTCACGTCAAATTTTTCTACTAATTCGCCATGTTCTTCTGCATCGATTTTTTCGAATTGGATATTAGCTTTTTCCAGCAATTGGCTTGCCAGTTTGCAATTTGGGCATGTTTTGGTGGTGAAGAGAAGGGTTTTCACTTCTTCTGCTGCTTTTGTGTGCTCTTTTAAATGGGAATTGGAAATATCGTATAATTTACGTTCTTTATATTCCTGTGTTTTTCCATCATTCCAGTTTTGAACCGGACGATAATATCCGGTAATACGACTATAGACTTCTGTGGTTCCGCCACATTCCGGACAAGTAAATTGTTCCCCAGCCAGATACCCGTGTTCTTTGCAAATGGAATAGGTCGGTGACAAGGTATAGTAAGGCAATTTATAATTTTCCGCAATTTTCTTTACCAGAGCTGCCGCAGATTCCCAGCTTGGGAGTTTCTCACCCAAAAATGCATGAAAGACCGTGCCGGACGTATAAAGTGTCTGTAATTCATCTTGAATATCCAGTGCTTCGAAAATGTCTTCCGTATAGCCCACCGGTAAGTTGGAGCTATTGGTATAGTACGGAGTCCCTCCGTCTTCTGCCGCTGTAATAATGTCCGGGAATTGTGCTACATCATGTTTCGCCAGACGATACGTGGTGGATTCCGCCGGAGTCGCTTCCAAATTATATAAATCTCCATATTCTTCTTGGTAATCTGCAAGGCGTTCTCTCATATGATTCAACACTTCTTTTGCAAATGTCTGCGTCTTTTCATGGGTCATATCCATGCCGATCCAACGGGCATTCAATGCGGCTTCATTCATGCCGATTAACCCGATAGTGGAAAAGTGGTTAGCAAATGTTCCCAAATATCTCTTCGTATAAGGATAAAGTCCTTCCTCCAACAATTTCGTAATAATCATTCGTTTCGTCTTCAGTGATCGAGCGGAAATGTCCATCATCCGGTCTAAGCGATGATAAAACTCTTCTTCGCTTTGAGACTGATAAGCAATTCGCGGTAAATTAATCGTCACAACGCCCACCGACCCGGTACTTTCGCCACTGCCAAAGAATCCACCGGATTTCTTACGTAATTCCCGAAGATCCAGGCGCAGTCTGCAGCACATACTTCTCACATCACTTGGTTCCATCTCGCTGTTGATATAGTTTGAAAAATAAGGAGTGCCATATTTGGATGTCATTTCAAACAACAACCGGTTATTTTCTGTATCGGACCAATCAAAATCACTGGTAATAGAATAGGTTGGAATCGGATATTGGAATCCACGGCCATTGGCATCGCCACCAATCATGACTTCAATAAACGCTTTATTGACCATGTCCATTTCTTCTTTACAATCTTTATACCGGAAATCCTGCTCTTTTCCGCCTACAATGGCCGGCAATTCTGCCAAGTCATTCGGTACTGTCCAGTCCAATGTAATATTGGAAAATGGGGCCTGTGTTCCCCAGCGGCTTGGTGTATTCACGCCGTAAATAAAAGATTCAATACATTTTTTCGTTTGATTATACGTAAGGTGATCCTTTTTCACAAATGGTGCCAAATAGGTGTCAAAAGATGAAAATGCCTGCGCACCCGCCCATTCATTTTGCATAATTCCAAGGAAGTTCACCATCTGGTTACATAACGTAGCCAAATGTCCTGCTGGTGCAGAAGTAATCTTACCGGGAATCCCGCCGAGTCCATCTTGAATCAGTTGTTTTAATGACCATCCGGCACAATAACCCGTCAACATAGAAAGATCATGAATATGGATATCCGCATCTTTATGGGCTTTTGCAATCTCCTCATCATAAATCTCCGACAGCCAGTAATTCGCTGTAATCGCTCCGGAGTTACTTAAAATCAAACCGCCTACCGAATAGGTCACTGTCGAATTTTCTTTTACACGCCAATCCGTTACTTTCACATAACTATTAACGATTTCTTTATAATCCAGCATGGTAGAATTCAAATTCCGAATCTTCTCCCGCTGCTTCCGATATAAAATATATCCCTTGGCAACATCTGCATATCCTGCTTGCAAAAGCACCTGCTCCACGCTATCTTGCACGTCTTCCACTCTCACCATGGAATCCTTAATCTTCGGTTCGAAATCCGCTGTCACTTTAAGTGCCAACATATCAATCACACTGGGATGATACTGCCTGTTCTGTGCTTCAAATGCTTTCGTAATTGCTGCACTAATCTTGGACAAATTAAATTCCGCTATTTTCCCATCTCTTTTTGTTACTTGGTACATCAAAAATACCTCCTCTATTTCTCTTTCGCATCCTTTGCGCTGTCTTTTTATTGTAATCCGTGTTCCTATAAAAGTCAATAGTATTTCACAACATATTGTGTGTATACAATATCTTTCAAACTACATCTAGTAAATATGCCGTTTTCTTAGATTCCCCTGACATGGGTCTCTTCTACGGTTTCCTTGATGATTCGCTTTGCTGCCTCCATTTGTTCCACTGCATAGCCGGACAGCCCGGGCTGAATCAAATCTCCCGAATCCACAAATCCTTGAAGAAAATATTGTTTTGCACCAATTAACCATTTGCCAATCGAAACGAAGTCCTCCTTCTTATGAAATTCCCGCACTACCGTTGTTCGAAATTCATAAGGCACTGCACCCGATAATAAAAAATCAACGCTTTCTTCCACCGGACTTAAATCATACGATTCCAGACCAATGGTTTTTCCATAATGCTCCTTGGAATTTTTAATATCCATTGCCACATAGTCCACCAGCCCCTTGTCCACCAATGATTTCAATTTTGTCGGAAAACTCCCATTGGTATCCAATTTGACCTCATAACCCAATGCTTTGATGGCTCCCAGAAATTCCTGGATATCCGGCTGCAATAGTGGTTCTCCACCGCTTACACAGACACCGTCCAATACACCCACCCGCTTTTTCAGAAATCCCAGCACTTCTTCCTCTTGGATTTCCTGATTGCGGTCCGGTTCCACCACCAGAGAAGCATTATGACAAAAAGGGCATCGAAAATTACATCCTCCCGTAAAAATCGTGCATGCTACTTTTCCGGGATAGTCAAGCAGCGTCAATTTTTGCAGTCCTTGTATTCTCATTTTCTTTACCTCGATTTCTTGATTTTTGAAATATCTATGGAAAATAAATACCTTAGCAAGTATACCACATTTTCCTTTTCTCAGGGTACACAATATGGTACAATATGAACAGCAAAAAACATTTCAAAAATAGGGAGGGCAATTTCTTGAGCGAAAGAAAAATTATTCAAGTAGAAGACAAAGTACCTTTTCGTCTTTTGGTACCACTTAGCATCCAGCACATGTTCGCCATGTTCGGCGCATCCGTTTTAGTTCCATTTATCTTTGGCATTAATCCCGCCATTGTTTTATTGACCAATGGAATCGGAACATTGTTATTTATTCTAATTACAAAGGGTAAGGCTCCGGCTTATTTGGGTTCCAGCTTCGCATTCCTCGCACCTGCAGGCATCGTCATTGCGAAATGGGGCTATTCTTATGCCCTTGGCGGTTTTGTGGCCGTGGGATTCTGTGGTTGTATCTTAGCCCTCATCATCTACAAATTTGGCACCCAGTGGATTGACGTTGTCCTTCCCCCTGCTGCCATGGGACCGGTAGTTGCACTGATTGGTCTAGAGCTGGCCGGAACTGCTGCAAGCAACGCAGGCATTCTAAAAACTACGCAGTACACTCTGGACAAAGCAAGCGGTCTCTTCCAACAAGTGATTACTCCGGTGAATAAAAATTGTCTCATTGTATTTTTAATTACCCTTGGCGTGGCCGTATTTGGAAATGTATTATTTAAAAAATTCTTAGCTGTGATTCCAATTTTAGTAGCCATTATCGCCGGATATATTTCCGCAGTCCTCTTTCACGTAGTGGATATGCAAACCATTCAAGATGCCCTTTCCACCCCGCTTTTCACTATTCCCGCATTTCAATGGCTCCATTTCAAAGTGGAAGCCATCTTGATTTTGCTTCCTGTCATTTTAGTGATTGCATCTGAACACATTGGTCATCAAGTGGTCACCAGCAAAATTGTAGGACGAGACTTACTGAAAGATCCGGGGCTTCACCGCTCCTTATTCGCAGATAACTTTTCCACCATGTTATCCGGCTTGGTAGGCTCCGTTCCCACCACTACCTATGGGGAAAATATCGGTGTTATGGCGATGACCAAAGTTTACTCGGTAAGAGTCATTGGTGGTGCTGCCATTTTATCCATCCTCTGCTCCTTCATCGGACCTATGTCAGCGCTGATCAACACCATTCCCGGACCGGTCATTGGAGGCATTTCCTTCTTACTTTACGGAATGATCGGAACCTCCGGCATCCGCATTATGGTCGATGCTGCCGTAGATTATGGCAAAAGTCGTAATCTTACATTGACCTCCATTGTATTCGTCACTGGGCTGTCAGGTGCCGCTGTCAATTTGGGCAACGTAGAATTAAAAGGGATGGTACTTGCCTGCATCGTAGGCATGATTTTATCTTTACTCTTTTACATCTTTGACCGGTTAAAATTAACCAATGATCGAGATGACTAATAACTTTATCCTCTAATCTGTCCGCACAGAGGCCAGTACAATGCTCACCATGATGATTACCGCTCCTACCCATCCGGTCACCGACAGCACCTCTCCTAACATAAAATAGGAAGCCACTGCTGTAAAGACCGGTTCTGCACAAAGAACCACTGCTGCCTTGGTAGAATTGATTCCACACAGTGCACTATTTTGCAATCCATATGCAATCCCGGTGCAGCCAATACCCAGATATAATACCGCTCCCCACGCTTCCATCGGAACAGATGTCAGTACCGGAAACTGCTCTTTGCTAACCAATCCGATTATCAAACAAATGATTCCCACAAATCCCGCTTGAAACGTAGCCAGAAAAATGGAATCCGCTTTTTCTAAATGCTTTGCGCTAAATTCTAAAGTGCATGCCATCAACAAGGCACTTCCCATGGCAAGACCTTCTCCTAATCCAAACCGAAAGCTTCCCTCGCCACAGCACAAAAAATATAATCCAATAATCACCAGTACAATCGGTATCATGTGTTTCTTATTCATTCGCTTTTTCGAAACAAACCACATCAAAAACGGTGTAAACACTACTGGAAGTGAAAACAAGAAACCTGCAGTAGTGGCTGTGGTATATTTAAAAGCCAAGGTTCCAGTAACGTAAGATGCCGTTGTGAAAATGGATATCCACACACAAGACCTTATATGTGCCCCCCGAAAACCGGCGATTAATTTTTTGTGAAATAAAATCACTAAAAATAGAAATCCCAGCAAAAAACGCATTGCCATATATTCAAAAAACGGAAATAGGGAAATCCCGAATTTCGCAACCGGATTT
This sequence comes from Lachnospiraceae bacterium, assembly GCA_036666555.1. GTDB lineage: Bacteria > Bacillota > Clostridia > Lachnospirales > Lachnospiraceae > UMGS1251. The sequence continues at coordinate 21,042 of JAVWVS010000003.1, forward strand.
CCCACTCCCATTAAAATGGCTTCTATGCTGATGAGCATGATGTAAAATGATTCACTTCTCTTTTTCACAACGTTATACCTGTCTTATTCCTATTGAAATGTTGCCTGCCCCGGGTAATTCACTGCAATATAACTCTTGCCCCGATTTATTTTAATTTCTGTTCCACTCTCATCATAAAACCGCAAATAAGATAACTCATTATTTGCATCTTTCGACCAGTGAATCTTCTGCACCCCACCGTTGGACACATAATATCCTACCGAAGTATCAGAGCCATCCCAATCCACCGCCTTGTGGTCGATTTCGTCTCTTACAGTGATCTCTGTTTCCAATACCAGCACATTGGTAAATGCAAGCTGAGTATTCGTTCTTCCATCCATCTGTGGTTCCCCATTGATTTGTTTTAAATAGGTCTTGCTAGCTGGATCATAGGTAAGCGTTGCCTGCTGTGCGCCGAAATTAATATTCGCTGTAGTGCAATCCAAACCCGGTGCTTTGAGCTGTTCCTGCAATTTATTAAATAAAAACGCCGGTCCTTTTTTATCTGCTGCTAAATCAGTTCTTTTTCCTTCTGTCTGTACTACTTGGGCAAATTGCGTCCCATCAAAATATCCCGTATGTTCCAACGCATATCCTGCATTCAGTCTATCTTGATCCCGTCCGAAAAATCCACCTTGTCCTTGAATGCCATCATAACGATCTAAATTCAACGCCTGTAAATAGTCCGATATGCTGTCATCAATTCCCCAGTTGACATAAAATGCATCAAATCCTTGGGAAAATGCAGGGAAATAGTATCTACAGCTTCGAATTGCACAAATCTGTGGAATGGTAGTGTAATCTGCGTATAATGCCATAAATCTAGTCTCGTTTCCTTCTACCGGAATCTCAAAAATCACATCCGCTTGCGCCACACCATACTGCGGCATTGCCGGAGGAACGTTATTCACCATCACTGCAACCGGGCGTTTCCCGATAGCGCCTTCCGTCAAATTCGGTACTCCGGTCAATAAATTCTGATTCGCCGGAATCTGTTCCGATGGTTCTTCCGCCACAGGTTCCTCTTTCACTTCTTGTTTGGGTGGTCCTGGTTCAGATTTTGGTGCCTCTTTTTTCTTGCATCCCGCTAAACTAAATACCAATGTCATTGCTAATAATACGATTCCCAGTTTCTTCATGTCCATTCCTCCTCTTTTAATAAAAGCGACACATGCCTCCATCTATCTGATATTTCTTGTCTATGGTACAAGTGAAATAATTCCCTTCTCCATCGTATTGGAAATCAAATCTACGGTCCCCAAATTGTACCTCTCCCCCTTTCACACCGTCCATAGCAGGAATAATAATGGTCACCCAGTTTCCTTTTACCTCTGAAGTATGCTTTACCGATTCAAGAGGTATGCGCTGACTCTGGGCAAAATCCGCTTCCGTATTGAACCGTTTCCCTTCCACTGCTTTATACGAAAAATAGGCTGCATTCAGCGCATATTCTGTAGTTTCCAAGACCACACACTCCGGTTGAAAAGCATTAAAATAATAATCTAAGTACAGAAAATTCTCATAATTGTGAATAGAATAATATTCACTGAAATTAGATTCTAAAAACCGCCTTCTAGAATTCAAATAGCTTCCCTGAAAGACTAATGTCCTAGGGAGTCCCTCCCCCTCTTGATTCACTAGATAATCCTTTTCCGGATAGTGTTCATTCAGCCATAGTCCCTCATAATCCGCCTGCTTTGAAATAATATTTCCCTCTCTTTTATTTTGAAATACCGGTACTTGTTCTCGAATCTGGAACTCCGATGCCGGAAGCTTGGTTTCTACCTGTGTTGTTATATCAAAATCACTTTGCTGATTTGGATGCACATTCGGAAAATATTGAGAAATCTTCTCCAGTATATGATTCGTCCCATAAAAAGCCCCCAAGTCATTCCAATGGCCTGCATCATATTGCACATTAAATACTTGCTCGGTTTTGCTCTTCTCTTTTAACAGCTCTACATTACTAATATAATTTACACCATCATGTTCCAACTGTCGATACAATTCCTTTAAAAGCAAATCTTGATAATGATAGCCATTGGGTAAATATTGGCTATAAACCGTTGTTTTAGCCGGATTGATGCAATAGATAAATGGAACTCCCCGTTCATTACAATAATCTTGCACTTTCCGCAAATATTCACAAAAAGCATTCACAAACTCTGTGTCCACAACTTCCGGTGCTAACTTGAAAAATACATAGTCATCTTTTCCATAGGTATATGTGGGATGAACCATCTCGTGAAACATCACATCATTGTACGTTGCATAACCACGAATGCCCTCGCTTCGAAAGCCAATACGATCATTCATATAATTGTCAATCTTCTTTACTGTTTTCTGAAACCCATCTGTCTTGTCTAGTGAAAGCGTTGCTAACTCTCTATTATCAATTTCTGAAATAGCGTTTTCCTGCGTATTAAAATTCACAATGAGTAAACTTAATAATAAACATACCGTCACTACAAATGCGATTTGAATTTTTCTCATATTCATTACCCTTCCTAAAATTGAAAATAGAGAAATGGTGCATATACACCTGCTACCATAGCCGTAAAGCACAAAATTAGTAACAGCGTAAGAACCATGTATTTCATAATCCCATATATCTGTGACTCTCTATTGTAATCGACCATTTTCTTACGAATTTTTTCATTTCCCAAAACGACAATCCCCAAAATCACTACTCCTATAATAAGAATCGTCCTTCTAGTTATGAAATATGACAATGAATAAGCTAACGGTTCCTTCGGATGTGCCACCCCAAATAGGTATCCAGCGTACTGTCCAAAACTTTTTGGACTTCCTGTTTGAAAAACAACCCAACCAAGATTTACAACAAACATGGTATATCCCCAGCGAATCCATTTTGGTATTTTATCATATATACCATTTTTCATCAAATACCGTTCTACAAGCATACATATCCCGTGGCTAAGTCCCCATCCCACATAGACCAGTGATGCACCATGCCAAAGTCCGGTTGCCAAAAAAACTACCAAAAGATGGAGATAAACATTTCCCCTTTTGCTCCCGCCCATTGGGAAATAAAGATATTCTCGAAACCAAGCGCCAAGTGATATATGCCACCGCCTCCAAAATTCCGTAATCGATAAACTCCGATACGGAAAATCAAAGTTTTCTTTGAAATGGAATCCAAACATGCGCCCCATTCCAATTGCCATATCCGAATATCCAGAAAAATCCATATAAATCTGTAATGTAAAGCAAACGGCTCCCAACCATGCCGTCCCCATGTCCATACCCGAATCCGATAACTGAAAAATAGTTGTAACCACTTCCCCTAGCACATTTGCCAGCAGCACCTTCTTGCCCAATCCTAAAATGAATCGTTCACAACCGCTTACAAAGTCCTCCCACCTAATCCTTCGTTCCTCTATCTCCGGCTTCATTTCCTGCCACTTCACAATCGGACCTTGCATCAACTTTGGGAAAAAACAAAGATACAGTGCGAAATTCAAAATCTGTTTACTTGCCTTTGCTTTTCCTTGATAGACGTCCACTAGGTAAGAAACCGCGTGAAAAACAATAAAAGAGATTCCAATTGGTGCCACAATCTTCCACGGATCCACCCCAAGTGTTTTGACGGAAGATAGCGCCACTAAAATAGCATGAAGATATTTGTAATACGCCAAAACGGACAAATTAGCAATAATTCCACCTAGCAATATCCATTTCTTATTGGGAACAATTTTCCCTAATAAGAAATTCAGCAAAATGATGATGATTAACACCTTCACATGTTTTGTGTCTCCCCACATAAAGAATAAGGAAGACATAACAACTAAAATGATGTTTTCCATCATTATTCTTCTCTTTTTTAAAATTTTTTCACATATCACGCACCCAATCACACTGGGAAGCAATACCAAAAATATAAATGACCATGCTGTAAATAACATATCTTCTGTCCCTTTACAATTCTCTTTTGTGTATGTTAATCTCCGGATGCGCATATACTATTTCTATGTATGAATGTTCCTATATCAGAAATTACGAGGTAAATCACATGATTGTATCTATTTTCTATGCCTACCAAAGACGTGGATGGACCGTTGTCATCCACAAATAATTTCTATTTTGCCAAATTTCCAAAAACATATCATTATTCCTTCCGAATAACTCTACCTGGCCAGGTATCGAAAGAAAAAATTTTCCTCCGCATCTCCCGCAAAATTAGGTGAGCTCATCAGAATCTGTGCGTCCGCATCTTCCGCATAAACAGCCTCTCCCTGTTCAATTCGGGTATAGGTTTCTGTAACAGTTCTGGTAAACTCGTGTAACGGAGTAACACCGCCTATGACCAAGACACAAATCAGCGCAACAAACACCGGATAGTCCCTTTTCTCCCATGACTTCTGAATTGTATCCATAACCAACAGCATTAACAGAAATAATGCCGGAATCGTGGCACGCATGCAGAAATCATTTGTATAGCCGATTCGGATAAGAGAAAGAACACACATGCACAGTATGATAAAATAGTACAGCTTATTTGTGTGCTGATATTTATAAATCAAAATACAGTAAATGCCGATTTCAATAATGATGAACACCAGCCATTTTGCCAGATTCTGCTCCCACACTGGTCCTCTCGTGGTTTTTTGCATCACCATCCCTCCTGCCGCATTTCCATACAGGTATAAAAAGGAAGTGATTCCGATGATTCCCCCGCCCAGTACATTCTGAATCGTACAGGTATCCTCGAACAGAGCCTTCACATATGGTCTGCTGAACCGTTTTTCAACGCCCTCATACTTCCTCGTAAAGACGAAGAAAAATACCAGTGGAATCAGTCCCACAAAGGGAAGGGTGCTCGTAAGCATGCTGCAGGCCAAAACAAATACAATATTCCGGTTGTTCTTCTGCGTAAAAATGAGCATCGTACAAAGCCACGCCGGTATCGCCTGATTAAAAACCCAAAAGAGCTGCGATGTCATACTGGAAAACTGGTAAGGCGTATCCCACCATTCCAGATGCAGTGCACTGCTCATGGTTCGCAAATCTGTCCCAATCAAATAGTGACCAACAATATCCAACCCGCTGAAAAAAATCAAAACAAACAACGGCCATACTACTATTTTCTTCCGGATTGCACAGATAAAGTAATAAACCAAAACAATTCCAAGCACTGCCCACACCGCCTGGGCATAGTATCCGACACGAAGTCCGAATAATTTTCCAATGACAGCGGAGGGAAGCCAGAAACCAATATAATATATCATACCTGTGACAGATGTATTTGGCATTTCGTCTGCGAGCACATCAAAATTCAGTACGGGCCATTTTGATTCCACCAATAAGTTAAATATGGTGTTCCGATATGGGTGGTCAATGTTTTGAAAAACAAATTTTCCAATGCCAGAAAAATATACCCATAGAGAAATAATCCCAACAATAAATAATAGCTTTACAATAGTCTCTCTATGAATCATTGGCGTCCATAATGGCTCCATCTCTTTGGTTATTTTGTAGTAACAAAACAAAACGACTATCACTATAGGGATAGCAAAATAGAGTTTCATCCATCCTATCATAAATATCAAAAAAGGGAGCACTAGATAACCATATGCCAACTGCGATCCTAACCTTGAACTTTTCTCTTCCATATCTATCCCCCTCACTTCTCTCATACCCGTCAAATCGAAGAATCCATAATATCTTTTGCTAAGTATAGCATACGTGGTTGGCAAGTAAAACTACTACCTTTACAGCCTATTGTTTCCTATCTTTTGATTCTTTTGTAAATCCGTATCCCAATAATAAGGTAAATATAGCACAGAGGATTCCCATTAATACCAGATACAGTACAGCTGCACCCATCATAGAATATCGTTCCACTAATATCGGCGATAAAAAGTAAGCTAAAAGAGCAACTAATACATATCCCCAAATCAAGCTCTTCTGGAATCTAATAATAGTAATCAGTGTTGCTAACAATCCCGACAGTGCGAGGAACCCACCTCCGACCAACAATATTAACAATTCCATCTTATAATTCGACAGATCCGCATTATATAAAACGGACAACACTGGCACCCCTATCAGATACGCCCCTATCACACATGCAAGTGTAATTCCTATAATAATAGATATCTGCACTCCAATTTGCTTTGCAAATTCTTTTTTCTTATGCTCTATCCACATCAATGACATTCGGAAAATCATGGGGTTAAATATAAATGTATTTAATAATCCAATTACAAATACTGGCATAGCAATAAAACCATAGCAAGCCTGCAGTTCATCGTTTAAAATACTATCAATCGCATATTTAGGAGCATTTCCTATATAAAAAGAAAGAAAACTTCCTACAAAAAGCGGAAAGCACGTCCTCAATAAGCTGATTACTCTCGTTCTATTCTTTCTGTTATCTTTATTTTTATGATTTTCTTCTGTGACATTTTCTCGAAATCCTTCATAGCTCCATGCGGTAATTAGTACAAAAAGTATGGTTGTAAAAATAGTTGATATAATAAGAACCGTTAATAAATCACGTATTACAACAAGACCAATACCAAATACTATTATGGTAATGCCTAACCGTAAAGTCAATGCTCTTCCCGCTATATCTAATCTTCCTTTTTGCTGATACAGTCCATGATACACATCTTCAATCACATCTATCAGTTTAAATACACACATAAAAAGAATAACCATGCTCTTTTCTTGTGTATAGTCATTCTTTATGCCTATGTAAAGTACACAAACAACAGATACCAATATCATCGCCACCGATGTCAGTATCCTAGATATTCGATAGTCAGAAAATGAGTATTGATGGGTTACATCTGAAACCTGGAAATTTCGCATCCCATACTTGCCAATGGTTAAAAATAAGTTGGCATTGGCATATGCAATTGTGAATATTCCCGCTTCCTTTAACCCTAGCGTGCGGGTAAGAATCATAAGCATAATAACCGATTGAAACGCCATCAACATACTGCCTGTCATATTCCATATAAAACTGTCTCTCTCAATATTACTATCTTCTCTTAAAAATCCCTTTATCCACATACATACTCCTTGAGATACCTTTAGTATTATGCCATTCTTTCTGGCAATGACCATGAGAATAATTACAGACTGTCCTGCATTGAGTAAATCTGTAAGCATATTCCACAGATAGCTATCACTTACAACACGATTTTCTCTGCCTCAAATAAAGCTTTTAATTATCTGCATTATTTTCCTCATCCACGTTCTCTTCAAAATTAATTCGCAATCTCTCCACAACCAAAGGTCTTTTAGTCACTCTTGTTAGAATCTCACCTATGTATTCACCTAAAATCCCCAGAAATAACAATTGCACGCCACCAATAAAAAATACGCCAATCATAATGGGTGCCGTTCCTGCGGTAAATTGATTCCAATATATCAATTTTAGAATAAAATAAATAACTGCTATTACAAAGCTAATTCCTGATACTGTAAACCCGCAGAATACTGCGATGCGCAATGGTGCTCTTGAAGTATTAATCAGTATATTTAATCCAGCATCAAAATAGCTTGCAAAAGTATAACTTGATTTTCCCGCCCTCCTTGCTGGCTGCTCATATTCAACAAATCCAATTTCATATCCATATTCAGCTATTAGATTTCGAAAACTTGGATTTGGTTCATTTGCCTCTCTCATTAAATTGACTACCTGTTTATCATATAATCCAAATCCCGTAACATGTTCATACTGTTTTACATCAGCAAATTTTTTTACAATTTTATAATACAGCGTTCTAATTGCGAACATTGCTTTGCTTTCCTTACTACCTGTTTTCTTCCCCCAAACCACTTTGTAACCGTCTTCCCATTTTTTCACAAACTCCGGAATCATCTGTGGTGGATCTTGGAAATCACATGCCATACAGATACTAACATCCCCAGTAGTCTGAAAGAAGCCATGACTACCGGAACGGTTTGGTCCAAAATTTCTTTCATTAAAAATCACCTTCACCTTTCGGTCTTCCTCCGTGATTTTCCTCAAAATGACTCTTGTATTATCCGTTGAACAATTGTCAATAAAAATGTGCTCATATTTATAATTCGGCAATTGCTTCATTACTTCTTGTATTTCCTTATACATCTGGTAAACATTGCCTTCTTCATTATAACACGGAGTTAAAATACTAATTTTTTTCATCACTTTTCCCCTTTGTTTCCGCCCTATATAGTGCCATATTTCTTTTTATCCCAAATGTTTGAAATTCCCGGTGAAAGTCTTTAACTTTCACTATTTTATAATTATACTCCGGAAATAGAGTTTCTAAATATCCCGTACCATCTTTGGATTCTTCAAAGGAATAATCAAGATACCATATTTCTTTATGTTTTGACAAACTCTCGCCGGTATCTATATTGGAACTAATAATTGGTTTACACTCATTATATAATGCATAACCAACCGGGAAAACAGCTCCTATGACATATCCTTCCTCCACCTTTTTCCCTAGATCTAGCATGCACTGCCTTTCACTGTATGTTGGTTTATATATGATATACTGATAATCAAAATATATATTTAATACAATGGTCAATACAACTGCCGTACTTATGCCTCCTACATATATTTTCCACCGTCTTCCATTACCCAGCAAATTATATAAAACAAGTGAAAGCAGTATTCCCAATGCTATACCACTTAAAACTAATATTATTTTCTTATCTAGGTTCGAAAAATCATTTTGTGTTTCATTTGAAATGATATAGAATCGAAAAATCGGAATACAAATACATGCTAAAAAGCAGACAATTGCATATACAGATAGAAAAATCTTGTTTTTTTTCTTTTCTATCATTTTAGCATATATTGGCTCATATGCCTTCCTTGTGAGGCATATCACATATAGTAAGTAAAATAGTATGGGGTAAATCACCAGAAATTTTCTTACCACATAGTCCTCTGAAACCAATGTTTGCAAATAAAAACTAAATACAATACTAAGGAAAAATAAACTAACTATATCTTTTTTCCTAACAATCTGGTATAAAAATAAGGGGATCCCCAGTAAACATATAAATAACACAGCAGTACTATATAAGTTCGCATTTGAAGCAATGAATCTTACGGTGGAACGTAACATAACCCAAAATCCTGATATGATTTCATATCCTTCCTGAGATGAGAATGCTGTAATTGCCTCATATGCATTGCGAAGTGCACCCCCTCCCCATATTCCTATATAATAGATTTCACATACCAGAAATGCACTCAACGAACCAAGAAAAAAACCCCCGCTTGCTTTGAAAAATTCTTTTTTCCCTTTCCATACCCCTAGCATAATAATAACAATTACAATCGCTAAATATAAAAAAACATTTGTAATATATACTGCAAACACTGATACAGTGGTTAATATTCCCATTACCACAAATTTAGATATTGTTTTCATTTTTTTTGACAAAAAAACTACAATCACCGATTGAACAAATAGCAATCTATATAAAGTTGTTTCAGCCACCCTGCTAGCCATCATAAAACTAAAATCAAATAAGAAAAAAAATAGAATTCCGAATGCAATGCATTGATTTTGTTTTGAACAATCAAGATAATTTTCTCTCAATTTTTTAAGAATAAGAGCAATTAGTATATAATTTAACAATCCGCATACAACACTTCCCATTCGCATACCATAGTAATTATTTCCCAACACTAATAATCCAATATATGTAAACACATTTCCAATCACATTGGTTCGCAGATGTTGTGATGTTGTATACTTCGCACCTACTTCCTCTAACTTTGGATTAATATCTCCGTACTTATACTGATTGATTGCTAACATGGAGTATGCGCCTTCATCTACCGGCTGATAATTAATAATTCCCCATGGTGGCAAATCTTGGTCCAATGCATAAATTCTGCAACTAAAAAATATAATAAATATAGTAAATATAACTTTGCTCTTATATTTTTTCAATATCTTGCTCATACTTCACCTCAAATATACTAATATTTCTCTATATCCCTAGCTCTTGTAGCATACTTTCCATAGAACTAAATTGTCCCATGTCCATCCAGGATTTTTCTGATATTGGAAATACTCCCACTCGTTCACCTTGTTCAATAAGACGTTTAGCAATATCTGGCAAATGAATAAATTCATTTTCTACTAAATTATCAATAATTTCTGGCTCAATCACGTAGACACCCGTATTAGTTAAAAATGAAAACTCCGGTTTTTCTCGCATTGACATAATTTTTCCATGTTCATTAGTTTGAACAATGCCATAAGGTATTACTACTTCTTTCATCGCACACACAAATGTAATTTTATTTTGTTGTTGTATATGGGTTTTCATAATACACTCAAAATCACTGTCTAATAAAACATCACAATTAGATACAAAAAATGTACTATTGATTTTCCCCTTTAAAAGTGATAACCCACCACCGGTTCCTAAAAACTCTTTTTCCTCTATATACTCCACTTTGTACTCTTTTTCAATATCCTCATAATAGGAACGAATCATGTTTCCTTTGTGTTTTAGAACAAAAAACACTTCTTGACATCCATAGTTTTGAAAACTATGGATGATACGTTCGCTAATCGTAACCTCTCCTATGGGAATGAGTGCTTTGGGAAGAATTTTCGTGTATGGATACAATCTTGTTCCTTTCCCTCCTGCCATAATAACCAATGGTATATGTTTTAATTCTTGGCTTTTATTTTCTTCAACAGACATTCTTTCAAATAATGCATCTATTAATCTTCCTTTTGAATCAATCACGGGATAAACAACCATTTTCTTTTCTATACTGGCTGCTTTTGCCTCTGCAATGGTTGTATATGTAACCGGGCGAGAATTCATGGCATGCTTTATACTCTTTGTTATATCTCCACTTTCCAAAATATATTTACGCATATCTCCTTGTGTAAATATTCCTTGCAAAATATCATCTTCATCAACAATAAAAACCACCTTTCCCTCATTTTTATCTAATGCTTTTATAGCTTCCTTTATACTTTTTTGACCGTTCATCTTATATTTTTCTAACATGTACTTTTCCTCCAGCATGTACTTTCCGCCAACCTAATCACTTCATTTGCCTGATATATATCATTTGTATTTTCATTGTTATGGTAAACCATTTTCAAAAATGTGTTTAATTCTGCAATGTATTTATCATTCGTATCCTCTCCATATTCTTGAATGGTTTTTCCATTAAGCGTAATACTGCTGTTTATTATATCGAATCTATATACCCCTTGATCTGTAAATAATTCTAGTTCTCTCTTGGTCTCTTTTCCGAAATAATCTAAATGTATTTCTACCAATTTATCTTGATAGGATGCGATATAAACTGCCAAATCCTCACAGTCAACTTCTAGATTTGAAAATTTACCTCGCATCATTTTGCTTTCTTCTGGGTATCCAAACAATGAAATGATATAATCGAATTCATGAATTAAATCTATGCACACACCCCCTCCTTCTTTCTTTTTGGAACTATATGCATTTCTATAATCAATTCCGCTACGCCAATCTGGTAAATATGATGAAGAAATTGCTCTTGCAGAAAAAACATTGCAATTTTTCACTATCTTTTTTGCCTCTTTTATTACATTTGTATATCGCAACGGACAGGCCACATAGTACAATTTAGAATTATCGATTTCTTGTAAGTAGCATTTAGATTCATATTTATCAAAAATAGGCTTTTCAACAAAAAAACTATTTGCTTTTTTTTGTAAGTCTATAATAGTTTTCAAGTGTAAATTGGTAGGATTGGTAATAAATATAATATCATAATCTGCATCTAAGCTTTCCACATCGTAATATTCCCGAGAGACAAACCCCTCTATCTCTGTTGTTTTAGAACATTGCTTACTGCGCAAAAGATCGATTTGAATATCTTCATAACGTGAAACTATATTCCACAAATTTCTAATGTGTCTTTTCCCAATGGATCCCGCACCTACAAAACATACCTTCATTTTCTTTTTCCTCTAATTTTCCAATTGATCTATAATAGACAATAATTCTCTATCCTCCCAAAATGTATATCTTATCTTAGACTTATCTTGGTTTTTTATTGCCTCAAAAAACACCTTTATTTCTTCCATATATGCATTTTCAATAATATTTTCACAATAACTGCTGTCTTTTTCCACTAAATCGTAAACTTTTACATCTTCGATTTCTTTCGTTCTACTATTAAAGATTGCTAAAGAATTAGGTGTTCCTTCCCAAAAAATATGTGTATCCTCATTAAACACCTCTAATCTTCTCATTGCCTTCCTTGAAACAACATCAACACAAATCATTCCTTTGGTTCCATTTTCATGTTCAATTATCATCATATAATTATCACTATAATTTACTTCTAGCTTAGATATTTTACTCTTTTTAACTTCATAGTTTTTAATTCTACCAAAGCATTTAATAATCCACGGCAAATCAATTGCAAAAATTTCCCTGCAAGCATTTGTCTTTCTATTGCTGACAAAATATTCTTTATAATTTTCCCAAGGATGCCAGTCAGGTAAGTATTGACCAGTATGGTACATGTAATCAACAACTTGGTTTTTAACACTCTCTCCAATATATTGAATATCTTTTCTATAAATTAATGTTGACGACAAAAATAGAATTCGGTCTGAATGTTCGTATTTCATAAAATCATTATATCCGTTCGAAACTAAGTTAAGTTCCGTGAATACATGTAATCCCATATTCCACAGTTCTCTAATAATTTTCTCATGATACAATGGTGCTGTGCACACAAATCCACTGTCAAACACTTCTTCGTTATGTGCTTTTGTAATGGAATCATAACAACTAATATGAAATTCTTTTGCAACCTCCATGGCTCGGGAGATATTGTTGTCTACTCCAAATATTTGTATATCTTCTCCATATAGCTGCCGCATTAAACGTATTCTTCTTTTACCCATTGAACCAAGTCCAACTACTAACACCTTCATATTATTTCTCCCTTACCATAGCATCAAACCATCGTATTCATCTTTTTCTAAAAATGGAAACATATCCTGCAAAGCTGGTGTTGAAAAGCTTCCGTCTTTCATAACTCGCGACATTACCTTAGGACTTACCGGATCATCTAAACGCTGTTTTACTTCTAACAATGCTAGACTTTCATTTTTAAATAGCCACTGTAAAGATTCCCTAACTTCTTGATTATTATTACAACACTTATATGAAAATCCAAATGTTTTAGCAACATCTTCAAACTGTGGAAAACTAACTCCACTTTCAGCAGTGCAACCAATATACTTACTATCAAAAAAATTTTTTGCTGTCTGTCTAAATGCATTATACCCATCATTAGAAAATACTACTAATTTTATTGGAAGATTATGGTGTCTAATAGTTTGTAACTCCTGCAAATTCATCATAATACTCCCATCACCAGTCAAACACACCACCATTTTTTTTGATGCTATTGCAGCCCCAAACGCCTCAGGTAAATCTGCACCCATAGAACCACAATTATTATTAGCAACAATCCGCTGTTTTTCTTTATGAATTCCTATTTGCAATTTTGCACTATTGGCAGTATTATTACCTAAAACAGAAATACTATCGTCTGGCTCTTGTTGTTCATATTCCTTCCAAAAATAGTAAGAACATACTCTTTCTTCCGGAGCTAAATTTTCCCCTGGTTCAAACGGGGAAAATCTCTGTTCTAATTTATCACAATACTCAATCCAGCTTTTACTAACTTCAACCTTATAGCCCCATTGATTTGCTTTTTTAAAAAATTCTTTTAATCCACACTGAATAAATCGTTCTACATGTACACCTGGTTTTTTCATCTCATATGCATCCACATCTACTGAAATTATTTTGGCTTTTGGTGCAAAATATTCTTGTGCAAACCCAGTCATTTTAAACCCAAGGCTACATCCTAGCGATAATATTGTATCTGCATTCTGCACAATAAAATTCCCTGTCCGTGGACCAATTGACCCCGACAATCCATAATAATTTTTGTGACTTCTAGGCATAACATCTGCAGCAATTGCAGCCGCAATAACTGGTATTCCCAATGTACTCGCAAATTTTCTGAAAGCTTCTATATTCCCACTATTTGCTATCCCATTCCCCGCCAATATACACGGTCTCTTACTTTCCCGTAAGCTATCCATTATACTTGTAAAATCTTCTTTGGTAAAACATTCCTTCTCCTCAAATTCTAATGAGTGAAGTAAGTCGGTTTCCTCAACCATTGCGCTTTGAATATCTTGTGGTATGTCAAGCCATACCGGTCCTCGTCGTCCTTCTAGCGCTATATGTATTGCCTTTTTTACCTCTCTTTTAATTTCTAGTGGATTTGTTATCATTTTTGCATATTTAGTCATATTTTTAACACTTGGTATGATTTCAAATTCTTGCATTCCCCTGTATCGAAGTGGCAATCCAGATTTTTCGACGGATATCGCATATCTTACTTGTCCTGATAGTACGATCATTGGTAAACTGTCCTGCCATGCCCCCATAACACCTGTAATAGCATTGGTGGCACCCGGACCACTGGTTACACATACAGCTGCCATTTTCCCACTAATCCTTGCATATGCTTCTGCTGCCATAGCACAGGCTTGTTCATGGTGATTGAAATACTTGTTTATTCCATCATTTAAGGCTAATGCATTGTCTAAATACATGGCTCCCCCACCAACAACAGCGAAACAGTCTACAATTCCCTCTTCTACCAATAACTCTATTATAATATCTGCTACTCTCTTTTTCATTGTACTTGCATCCTTTCATGATTGATTTGCATTTCAATTCCATTGTCAATATTAATAAATTGAAAACTTGAAGATAATTCATTTAATAATCTAGAATTATCTGCCGTATACTCTTTATTCCATCCTATTTTCGCTATGATAATAGATCTTTCATTCTTCATTTTCTCACATACTTTTCTTGCTATTTCTTTCAATGAAATTTGCTGTCCACTACATATATTATAATCATGATATTTTGGTGTGCTTTCAATAAAAAATTCTAATATCCTCTCTAAATCAAATACATGTACATAATCAAAAAGACAATCTTGTCTAATAGAAACACTTGCTTCTCTTAGGCAGCATCTAATTGCATGTGTAATAAACTTTGACTCATGATCAAATGGACCATAGCAAGCAAAAAGACGCAAATTGTATATGTTCCCGCTTTTTTGTGACAACTCATTCATAATATATTTGCTAAAACCGTACACATCTTTAGGTAATGAAGTTGTTACTTCTTCCTCTTTCATAACGTGAATATCCCGGCTCTTGTCAAACTCTGCCCCTGATCCCAAATATAACATCTTCCCATAGTATTGTCTTACATTATAAAAGTTCATGAAAACTCTCATGCTATCTTCAAACATAGTATTGCTGCTGTCGTACTGTACACTTTTTACAGGGTTCGGATTTGCGCTGTGTATTACCACGTCATATTTACCGTTTATAATATATTCTTTGACTGCTCTTTCAGACTTTAAATCCAGTTCTTGTCTTGTTGGTGCATCTACTGTATACTTTTCTCGTAAGATTGGCAAAACATTTTTTCCGACAAACCCTGTTCCACCTGTAAATAATATCTTCATGGATTTTCTTCTCCTATATCTGCATACTCAACCAAAGTATCTTGTTTACAGTCGTTTTTTATTCTTCGTCCAAGAAATTCTTCTGCATATTTTGGAGGAACGCCCGTTCCGGGACGCTTACAAATTATACAGCCTCTTTGTGTTATATCACCCTTTTTCATGTCTTTAGAAAAAACCAAGCTCTTCCTTGCCACCTCTCGCGTCTTACACTCAGAATCGGTCGGTTTTTTTTCAGCACTTCCAAAAGCCTTTTCAATGTTTCGAATTCCTTCTACCATTTTCCGCAATTCATCTGGTTCCAAAGAAGCTTTGTGATCAGGTCCTTCCATTGTTTTGTCTAAGGTAAAATGTTTTTCAATCATAGTGGCTCCCATCGCAACCGCCATTAGCGCAATTTCTATTCCCTCTGTGTGATCTGAATACCCGATGGGTAATCCAAATTCATTCTTCAGTGTAATCATCGAGTCCATGTTCACGTCCTCATATGGAGTTGGATAATTTGAAGTACAGTGAAATAATATCACGTTTTTATTCTGTTTTTCATATATCCACTCCAGACATTCCGCCACCTCTTCAAGAGTACTCATTCCGGTGGACAGCAGGATGCGTTTTCCGCAATCTGCGATATACTGCACCAATGGTTTATTGGTTATTTCACCTGATGAAATCTTGTATTGCTCCACGCCCACTTTTTCCAGCAAATCCACTGCTTCTTCATCAAATGGCGTTGATAAAAAATCAATCTGCTTTTGCAACGAATACTCTTTTAATTCTTCAAATTCTTCATATGTTAACTCCAATTTTTTCAACATTTCATATTGAGACTCATTTGTCTGCATATTTTGAATTTGATAATCTGCCTTTTTCGCCTTTTTTGTGACTATTTTATCAGCTTGAAATGTCTGAAACTTAATGCAGTCGCACCCCGCTGTCTTAGCCTTTTCAATCAACTGTTTTGCAATCTTAATATTTCCATTATGATTAACGCCCGCCTCTGCAATCACATATACTGACATTCTATCTCCTCCTCAGTACCTTTGCCGGTGTTCCAACTGCAGTAACTCCATCTGGTATTTTTTGAAGTACAGTACTTCCCGCACCAACAATCACACCACTTCCAATAACAATTTCTTGTATAATAGTTGTACCCGCACCAATCAGCGTATTATTTCCAATTCGAACCATTCCACATGTAGTTGTTCCCGGCGCTAAATGTACGTTATCACCAAGTACCACATCATGCTCTATTATTGCTCCTGTATTGACAATATTGTTATTTCCCAATATGCTGGCTGCATTGATGACCGCCCCCGGCATGATTACATTCCCCTCACCCATAATTACGCTTTTTGATACACAGCTCTTTGGATGTATTACATTTATCATTTGAAACCCTATTTGCTTCAATCGGTGAAAAGCCCGTTCTCTAATCTCAAAATTACCAATATGTCCAACTGCAATGACTGCATTGGTAATCCCCTCATTGTAAAATGCTTCCGCATCGCTATCCTGCCCGATGATTTTTACACCCAGTATGTCCTCACCCAAATATTGGTCATCCTTATCCAGTAGTCCACAAATCTGGTATCTTTGCTGATTAATAGCCTCAATGATTACTTTTGCATGTCCTCCGGCTCCAACGATTAGTACTTTTTCTCTCTCCATAAGCATACTACTCCCCAAATTCAATGTCACAGAATTTTTTCTTTCTGATATTTTCATTCTTAAAATCTACTTTTTTGAGTATTTTACATATCGTAGATGCAGTATTCCCCTGACCATATGGACTTTCGTATCCCTTTATTTCGTCCAAAAATTCTTCGGATTTTCCCTTTTTAATTGCTTTTTGTATATCACACTTTACACACTCACAATGTATCACTGTCCTCGGCGCAAAGCGCCCCTGTTGTCTGTCCCCAATATCTATTGTAGGAATCCCAAAAGAAGGGACCTCCAAAATACCGCTCGAAGAATTTCCAATCACCATTTTTGCATATCGAAGCACACTAAGATATCTTCTTTGTCCCAAACTTTTTCTATAAATGAACTGGGGCTTGTACTTTTCGACATAAGTTTGTATTACTTGATTGGCTACATCTCCGCCTGTGTCGCTGTTTGGCATTGTGACAATGCATGTCATACCAGACTCTACTAATGCCTCAAATACTTCTTCTGCCTGTGCTTTCACTTCATCTATTGTACCAAGTGTAACAGGATGAAATGTTACCACAGCAATCTCTGTATTGAAATTCACACTAAACTCCTGCTCCAGCTCTCTTTGTTTTATTGGTTTCAGATGCATGATATTATCAACACCTAATGCCCCAACCGGATAAACATATTTCGGGTTTTCACCCATCTGAATGATTCTTTTGGCATATTCATAAATAGAAGGAAAATGCAACGCTGCCATTTTTGTGATAGAATGACGGATACTTTCGTCAATTGCCCCCTCCGTTTTTTCCCCACCGTGAATATGGATGATTGGTATTTGATTCATCAATGCCGGAATACAAAACCCATATAATTCATATCTGTCCCCTAAAACAATAATCGCATCATAGCTTTCATGAGTATAAACTGCATCGAATGCAGTAATCGCTTTCGAAATTACTGTATTCACATTTTGTTTTCCCGACTTCATAATAGGAATGCAATGTGCAATCGCTATCCCATCTTCTCGAATGTATTGTATTGTATCGCCATATTCTTTTAGCAGGTGTGTACCGGTAACAATTATCTGCACGTTAAAATAAGAGTCTTTTTTTAACTCCTGTATCAAAGGAAAAAACAGACCATATTCAGCTCTTGTGGATGTAATAACCGCAACTTTCAAAGACATAATCTTCTCCAATCAGTTCTCATTTATTAATGTGAGCCTTTCGCATACTTTTAGGATATCACATTTATCAATATTGGTACTACACGGTATATTTATAATTCTCTCACTATAATATTTCGCTTTCTCAATCTGATAAGCTACCGTTTTCTGATAAGGTTTTTGTTCATGAATCAGTCCCCATATCGGTCTGGTTTGAACCCCTTCCTCCTGCAGCTTCACAATGTAACCCTTGATATCCCCTTTACAAACATCCTTGTTAAGCATAAAGGAATAGAACCATTTATTTGACCTTGTACATTTTCGAAATCCCAATAATGCACCATTTTTTTGACTCATGAGATTCGCTTTATATGTTTCATAATTTGCGTTTTTACGTACGATAAACTCTTCCAACTCCTCCATCTGTGCCACACCAAGCGCCGCTTGCACATTTGTCATTCTGTAGTTATATCCCACCTCGTTATGAATATAAAAGTGTGTATCATCCTTCGCCTGTGTAGATAGATATTTCAAATGTTCTAAGGCTTTTAAATCGTTACTGATAATGGCACCTCCGCCACCTGTTGTAATGATTTTATTTCCATTAAAGGAATAAGCACCAAAGTCACCAATGCTGCCTGCCATTCTTCCCTTATATTTCCCATCCTCATAATAGGAACCAAGTGCTTCCGTCGCATCCTCAATCACTTTCAGGTTATAAGCAGTGGCTATTTCCATAATACTTTCCATATCTGCAAGATTACCAAACACATGCACCACCATAATTGCTTTTACGACCTGCCTTGTCTTGGTATAGAGTAGCTTTCCAGATTCAAAGATGCACTCTTCTTCGCAGAATGATTTCAGCTTTTCTGGATCCATACAGAGGCTGTCATCGCAGTCCATAAAAATCGGCTCTGCATGTACATACTTTACAGGATTGACCGCCGCAATAAAGGTAAGTGTTGGGACAATAACCATATCGTGTAGCCCAACACCGCATTCTATTAAAGATAAATGCAATGCTGCTGTACCGCTTTGACAAGCAACTGCCGCAGATACTCCTGCATATTCCGCAATTTGCTTTTCAAGCTTATCCACGTATGCGCCGCCAGTGGATACCCATCCCTGGCTGACCGCATCCAATGTATATTTTTCTTCATTACCTTCAAAATTAGGAACCGACAACGGTATCATTTACTTCATCTCCCTTATACATTATATATGTCAACTTTGTATTTATCTAAATTGTTTTTTAACCATGCAATTGTTTCTGTCAATCCCTCTTCAAATGTATATTGAGGTGTCCAATTTGTCAATTCTTTAATCTTGTCATTAGCCCCCAGCAATCTCTCCACCTCACTTTTGCTAGGTCTCAACCTCTGGTCATCACAAATAATTTTTGCTCTTGGATTAATTTGTCTAATTAACTCTTCTGCCAATTGTCCTATAGAAATTTCATGTTGTGTTGCAATATTAATTTCTTGACCAATTGTTTTATCAGATTTCAATATTTCTATAAATCCCCTGGCTGTATCTTTCACAAAATTAAAATCTCTTGTTGGTTCCAATGAACCAAGCTTAATTTCTTCTTTGCCCGCAAGCAATTGTGTAATAATGGTTGGAATAACCGCTCTTGCCGATTGCCTTGGTCCATAAGTGTTGAATGGCCGTACAATCGTAACCGGTAAATCAAAACTCCTATAAAAGGACTCTGCAAGTCTATCTGCTCCAATTTTCGTAGCCGAATAAGGCGATTGGCCTTGAAATGGATGTTTTTCATCAATTGGCACATATTGTGCAGTTCCATAGACTTCCGATGTGGATGTCACCAGAACTCTTTGTAATTTTTCATTCTTGGCAGCTTGAAGTATATTTAGTGTACCTTTTATATTTGTATCCACATAAGTATCCGGTGCGTAATAGCTAAACGGTATCGCTATCAGTGCAGCTAAATGCATAACTGCGTCCATTCCTTTCATCGCCTCGCGTACTGCATTGGGATCTCTCACATCACCCGTAAACACATCAATTTCTTTCAATACTTTTTGTGGTAAAGTATCCAACCAACCCCAAGTATTAAAAGAATTATACAGCGCAAACGCCCTGATTTTGTACCCATCTTTTACAAGTTCTTCTACCAAATGACTTCCTATAAATCCATCGGCTCCTGTTACAAGAACATTCTTAACCATAATTATTTTCCTCCCACATTTTCTCTTTCATTTTAAGAAACTATTTATCTGTCTATTCATACATGCAGATACATCTTCTTTTGCCATGTACACCTTCGTCCATTCTACCGTCTTTTCAATCCCATCTTTCACATGCCATTTTGGATTCCATCCAAATCTAGTTTTCACTTTAGAACAATCCAATTTCAAAAAATTAGCTTCGTGAGGTCCTTCAACAGTCTGATCCTCCCACTGTTGTCCTCCCCCCCAAGCTTCACAGAATAAATCAACTAATTTTCCGGTGGTAATACAATCACAATCAGCCGGTCCTACATTGTAGAATCCGGCATAATGAATATCCTGATATTGTTTTTGTGCAATCATCAAATACACACTCAAAGGTTCCAGCACGTGTTGGTACGGTCTCGTTGACTGCGAATTTCTGACAGCAATGGTTTTCTTTGCGAGTGCCGCTCTTACACAATCTGGTATGATTCTATCATTTGCAAAATCTCCCCCACCAATCACATTTCCCGCTCGCGCCGTAGATGTAGGGATCTGCAGTTCCTGAAAAAAAGAATGAATATAACTGTGGGTTACCAATTCCGAACAAGACTTACTATTGGAATAAGGATCGTATCCATCCAAAGGATCATTCTCCCGATATCCCCACTCCCATTCCTGATTATAATACACCTTATCCGTAGTCACGTTTAAAAAAGATTTCACACTATTGGTCAACCGAACACACTCACAGATATTTACTGTTCCCATGACATTCGTTTCGTAAGTATATACCGGGTCTTTGTAAGAATCTCTTACAATGGGTTGTGCCGCTAGATGTAGTACGATCTCCGGCTTTACTTCTTGAAACACTTTCTGTAAATGTACGTGGTCACGGATGTCCCCCAGAATCGACTGCATATCCGTTTCCACTCCACTAATAGAAAATAAATTAGGCTCAGTCGGCGGTGCCATCGCATATCCGGTTACTTTCGCCCCTACATTAATCAGCATCTTGCAAAGCCAAGTTCCTTTAAATCCCGTATGCCCTGTTACCAGTACTTTTTTATCTTTGTAAAAATCCATATTTAACATTTTAGTTCCATACCTTCCATGGTGCATTTCCACTGGCCCAAAGTTCTTCTAATTTCTCTTTTTCTCTTTGTGTGTCCATGCACTGCCAATACCCGTTATGCTTGTAGGCCTTCAATTCTCCTTCTTTTGCCAAGTTCCGAAGTGGTTCTTGTTCCAAAACGGTTCTATCACCCTCAATATAATCGAATATCTCCGGTCCAAGCACCATATATCCGGCACTGATTCGACTTCCATCCGCATTGGATTTTTCTCGAAATTCTTTCACCGACTGCTCTACCTTATCAATGTCCAATACTCCAAAACGTTGGTCTACGTGAACCGCCGTTAGTGTCCCTATCTTCCCATGGGATTGGTGAAAACGAATCAGCTCATTGACATCAATATCCGACACCCCATCACCATAAGTCATAAGGAACGTTTCATTCCCCACATATGGTTGTACCCTTTTAATTCTTCCTCCGGTCATGGTACCAAGTCCGGTATCAACCAAGGTTACCTTCCACGGTTCTGCCACGTTGTTATGAATAATCATTTTATTTTCATCTGTAAAATCAAATGTTACATCGCTATTGTATAAATAATAATCTGCAAAATACTCTTTAATCATATGCTGTTTATACCCACAGCAGATAATAAATTCATTATGACCATAGTGCGAATATTCCTTCATAATATGCCACAAGATAGGTTTTTCCCCGACTTCTATCATCGGTTTTGGTTTTAAATGACTCTCTTCACTGATGCGTGTACCGAAGCCACCCGCTAATATAACTACCTTCATCCCAAGAATCCCTTTCTTTCTACAATTTTTATGTATTATACCATAGTCCTATACAAAAGGCACCCCATTTGCGTCTCTTTTTTGCCCTCTTTTGCATAAATCGAGCTTTTCCTACGGAAACGCCCTCCGCACCCCCGGCATTTTCTGCCCTACTAATGTAATCCCGACACATACCCCGTACACCAGCACTGCTCTCACTGTCATATACCGATAGGAAAATGGATCGATTGGCAAGAGGATTTGCAGCACTTGTATCACTAGCATTTGCAACAAATACACCCCGAAGCTGGCTCTCGCCAGTGCCTGAATGCCTTTTTTCAGTTTTCCGTCCGGCTTTAGGATACTGTCCCATGGAATAGTTTTAAAGAATACGACAACCGCAATCGACAGCAGTATGCAGTCAATGGACATATACCCCATAAAAAAGTCGTCAAAGCCCTCCGCTCCTTTTTTGTTCAGCAAATAAGTTCCGGCTACCATCCACACAAGGCTGAGTAATCCCAATATGTATATCACGCCCCGCTGCTTCCGGTCTATTTCGATATGATGCAACAGCCATCCCAAAATCAAGTATCCGACATACCCAAATGCCACCCCGATTGTAACTCCGCCACTTCCCTGCAGTACCGGAATTCCAACAAAACGTTCCAACATGGGTAATGCCACCACATTAACAAGCCAAATCAATACCAAATAGTACAGCACAGATACTTTTTCTTTATTGACCACAAGGGATAATACCGGTATACACAGGTACAGCCCGAACAGTACATAAAAGAACCAAAAGACACCGTTGATTTCATTCATCGCCAGCATACGAATTACCTGCATGGGCGATTCCAATACAACTTCTCCCAGAAACATCCTCCAGACCAGATAGATACCTGACCAGATAAGAAATGGGGCTAATATCCGCAGTACTCTCTTTTTTAGAAAGTCTTTTGTGGTATAGCGCTCCCGGTAATTCAGCAGTGTAATTCCGGTAATCATGAAAAATGCCGGGCATGATTACAACCCCGAAGCTGGCCAATACACGCAGTATATCCAAATAAAGATATCGCTCCTGTTTCTTATTTCCCACGTCGCCTGCTCCTCCACCATTCTACACCATTCCCCAATATACCACAAGTAAAGGATTCCTTTTGCACCAGTAAAAGTATCCCATAGATACCGAAATACCCCACCGCCGACACCACGAGCATGAGAAACACCGAGGGTACCGGAAGCTGCTTGATCCCCCAAGCTACGATACCTGCACCCGCAGTGGCCACCAACACCTTGCGGATACCCGCATTTTTCAGGATTGTCCCAAGGCTGTCCCGGAGATAGAGGGCCTGCACTGCCACCACTGCAAGCTCTGCCACCATCGTTGCAAACGCTGCGCCGGATGCACCTGTTTTGGGAATCAGCCACAGATTCAACAGGAAGTCGATGACTGCGCCGCAGAGAATCGAGTACAGCACCTTCTTTTCCTGTCCCATAGGAGTCAGCATCTGGATGCCGGTCACATTGGACAGTCCAATGAACAGAACCGTGGGCATCAGAAAGATCATGGGCAAAACCGCTCCCTCAAAGCCCGTCCCGGCCAGAAATAGAATGGATTCTTCTGCAAAGAGCATAAAGTAGACCATGACGGAGGCTGCCAACACGAATACGAATTGAAAGGCCTTTCCGATGATGCGGTGAAATTCCTCCTTCTGGTTTTTTTCAATGTAGTAGGACAGCCTAGGCAGGAGCACCGTCCCAAGCGAGGTGATCAGGCTCACCAGTAACACCTTCACCTTGATGGCGGCATTGTAGTAGCCCACATCTGCATCCGTCTTCAGAAAGCCCAGCATGACCACATCCAGATTGGTGTAGACACTGATGGCCGCCGATGTAGAAAAAAAGATCAGAATCGGCTTTACATGCTCTCTGAAGTGGTAGGCCCCGGTCTTTTTCAGCGAAACGTATCTCCGCAGGTTCAGAAAGTTCAGTACATTGGAGCCTCCTCCCGCAAAGACGCTAATGGCCCCGTAGACCATGTAGTCCTCCGGATGCCTGACCACCGCGAACATCATTACAATGGATAGGACCTTGAATAAGAGCGTCCGCAGTGTGATGTACGCATACTGCTCCAATGCAGTATACAGCCAGGTCACTCCGATCATATTCAGGAGCAGCGTGACGCTGTTAATCAGCAACAGCTCCTTTTGAGCTGCAAATTTGGGAATGCCAACAAGGGTGACGAGAAATACCCCAAATGTGACGGCAGTTGTGACAGCATTGATAATCAGCAGCTCCTGCACCGTCCGGGACAGCTCTTCCCTGTCGTCCCGCACCTTTGCACAAGCTCTGATTCCATAAGTCGGAATCCCAAGAGATGCAAACATGGCAAAATAGGTCACTACAGAGGCAGCAAACGCTACCTTGCCATTTCCTACCGCCCCCAGCACCCGTGAAATATATGGAAAGGTAATCAGAGGAAAGATGATTGCAGATGCCGTGAGAATAAAGTTCATTATGAAGTTGAATTTCACAGATCTGATTTTCATTTTGCTTACCCTTTCATGCCGTTTCGGATTCTGCCACATCGGAGAATGATACGGTATCCTTTGAATTTTGTTTTCCGGAGCAGGCGAAGCATTCCGCTTTCCTCTCCGGACAACTGATACAGGAGCTTGCTTTTGCTCTTCATCTTCCGGTCAAATTCCATGAATTGCGTTTTGATATCCCTGTCTCCGGCCGGAAAGCTCATGAATATGGTGATCTGATCCCCAATCATCTGTGCAATCCGTTTCGAAATATAACGCACCTTGCACCGCTCCTCCTGCTGCTTCTGATAAGACTGGAGGAAATCCACCAGATGAAATATGACATCGATGTGGTTCTGCATGTGCTTTTGATACCCCTGCATACTGACACTCTGGGTGGCCTGAGCCAGGCGGTACATGTACACAAAGAGGTCAAAGTACGCCACGCTCTCCACGTAAGGCACCGGAAACAGGACGTATTCCACGTCCACGTAAAAGCAGTGCTCATCCAAACGGATGTGGTGCTCCTGCAAAATACTTGTCTTAATTACGAGGGGATGCATCCCGATTTGGGTTCTTCCCGCCACATCACAAAAGGGCCAGCTTCCGTCCTGTTTCAGCTCCCGGTATGTTTGCGGGGTCTTTTTGCCGGTTCCGTCATGGACCTCATAATAATTGGTTACTACATAGTCCGCATCACAGGTTTTCAGTGCCTGTACCAATTTGACAAAATCCGGTGTGTTGACCCAGTCATCACCGTCCACAACCTTAAAGTATTTTCCGCATCCTTCTTCTATTCCTTTATTAATAGTGGAACCATGACCCCCATTTTCTTTAGAAATCACGCGAAAGGTTTCGGGATATTTATCCTCATATTTTTTTCCAATTTCTGCTGTTGTATCTTTGGAACCATCATCCACAATCAAAACCTCTATTTCCCTTAATACTGTTTCTTCTACAAAAGAATTCAAGGTTTGTTCCAGATATTTCTCCACATTGTAAGATGGAACCACAATGGTCAGTACTTTTTCCATAATCACCCTCCCAAAGGTTATTTATTTTTTTTATAAATATCTACTAGTTTTCTCCCCTTTGACAATAACGTCATAATAGCATACTGCTTTTTTTTCAAAAGTGCCAAAAGTATTTTGTCTTTGTTCGACAACTTCACCTGAATATACTTGTTATTTCCCAACTGTGGGAATAGGTTATACGCATAGCCACAAAACCTGTTTAAATACGGATTCTTCGAATCTTCCAATACAATCTCCTTAGAAGGAACAAAGTATCCATGTTCAAAAGTTATATATTCTAATTCCTCTTGATATTTTTCGTATTTTCCTTGATTTTTAAAATATTGAATCACATCATCAATAGCTGCTGTGCGATAGAAATAACTCTTTTCATAATCATGACTTCTCATAATCGAGCCCTCCCGCAACATATAATAGTATAGTGGCTCACTATTTAAATAAACAATACGCCTTGCTTTTAGCAATAATTTTGGTGTCGTTGATAAATCTTCAAATGTCCTGCCCACCGGATATTGTAACCCCGTTGACATCCACAAATCTCTGCGATACAGTTTATTCCATGCTCCTGGAGTGGTGATTAAAATCTCGGGAACTAATTCTGAATTCAAGACTTTATCTCTCACCATGTCCATCATCCATATATCTTCTCTCTCTGTGTCTTCCTCAATGGATTTGTAATCAAATATAACGATATCCACCTGCTTTTCCTCGGCACATCGCACTGTTTTTTCTATCAATTGCTCTGAAATAGAATCATCTCCGTCCACAAAAAGTAGATATTTTCCAGTTGCAAGTAGCATTCCTGCATTTCTCGCATCACTTAATCCACCATTTATTTTATGAATCACTTTAATTCGATGATCCTTTTGTGCATATTGCTCACAGATAGCCCCACACGCGTCCGGTGACCCATCGTCTACCAAAATGACTTCAATATCTTTATAGGTTTGTTTCAGTACACTTTGAATGCATTTATCAAGGTAAGATTCTATATTATAAATTGGTATAATCACACTTACTATTGCCATATATTCTCTCCCATTGTTTACTTTGCTTCACCAAATCATAATCACATGCTTCTTCTAAAAGTTTTACTTCTTTTCTATCATATCGTTGGTGTTCCATAATAAATTGTGCCCATTGTTGAGGTGATGCCTTGTATGGTAGGAAATAGCAACGTTCCTGTATTTTTGCTTCACTCGTTATATGATTGCTGAAAATACACTCTAATTTGGTACATTGTGCCTCCACGCCCACAATGGGAAGCCCTTCAAACCTAGACGGTAACAAAAAGATATCCATTGCTTGATACAGTTTATTTGTATCTGCACACCATCCTAAAAACCTAACCGCATGTTCCATTTTTCTTTTTCGTACTTGTTCTTTTATTTCTTCCAACTCAATGCCACTACCCACAAGCAATAATATTGCATTTTTTTGTTGTCTCAACACTTGTTCAAATACTTGCACTAAAAATGGATAATTTTTTGCATAACAAAAATTTCCCACATGTCCAATAACCAATTTGCTTTCAATACCCATTTCCTTTCGGGTTTTTTTTCGCAATGCCTCATCATATACAAAAACGGTTCTATCCACTGTATTAAAAATAACCTGAAATTTTTTTGAATTTACTATTTTTTTTGGGAATAACCACATGCCCGCTTTTTTAGAACAACCGTAATAATCAGTAGCTGTACGGTAAAGAAATAATCTGCAAATGTAATGAAGGATATTATAACTGACCCGTTGCGCTTTGCTTTCACAATCATTTCCGCTTGAATGGCTGTGAATGATTCGTTTTGGTACCTTCATATGCATTGCCGCCAGTGCCGTAACACAATCGATAGCTGTAGATATATTGAGATACACGGTATCATATTTTTCTTTTTGTAAAATGGCACACACCTGAAGATATTGTTTAATAGGATGTCTAAGGTTTGCTATGGCAAATAATCGGGACTCAAACCCACACAGTTTCTCTTTTAATTCTCCATCCACTTCATTTGTAAGAAAATCAATTCTTACATCCTTTCCTTTTGTAGCTTCCAAAAAATTCAATAAGTATTTATCAATTCCTCCAGATTTTCCATCCATAATAAATCCCGTTAATATTCTCTTCATATTGTATTCCTTTTTCCACTCATCATTGCCATTAAGTATCCAAAGCAAAGCCAAAAGCAGTATCCTTGTGGCGTATTAACATAAAATATAATGGAAAGAAATGTACTTGCAATCGCCATTGTAAACACCATTACAAAAGCCATACTTGCCAATCCTTTTCCTCCATTGGGAATATATCGAATGTTTTTTATCCAGAAAATAATGGTACTAATAACAAGAAATAAAAACAAACCTACTCCTACAAGACCTTGACTGATCAATATGTCCATTTCTAAATTGTGCATGGAATCATATCGTATCCCCGATGAATTTTTGACCATATAAGATTCCGGCATATTTTTCTCTGCATAGGATGCTATGTTTCGATAGCTGACGCCAAATACCGGTTTGCTCTTTGCAATTTGTAACCCCTCTTTCCAAAGTTCTATTCTACCATTACTAGTATCTTTTACAAGATCTTTTTGCCGCCCAATAATTGCTTCAGGATGACTCACTTTCGTCTGATTTGTATTGTTTTTTTCAGCAATCATACTGACAATTTTTTTATCCATTTGGTTGTATTTTATCTTGATTTCACTTGAAACTCCTACCGATACAATTGCACTCAAAGCACTTAGAAGCAATACAATAACTACTTTTTTACCAGCCGGAACTAATTTAATCTTTTGAAACACCACTATCCCAACCAAAGCAAATGTTCCCATTGCAATACATGTCATTCCCGTTCTGGAATCCGAAAACAGAATATACAAACTATTAGTTAGAAATGCAAGACTTAACAAAATTTTCAATCCCATATTTTTCACTTGCGTTATCAAATATATTGCCATAATCATCGCAATCACACTAATAGTCGCACCATGATTCGGATCATCATAGATTCCCCATAATCTCCCCCACCGAAATCCAACTGCATGCGTCACTCCGGTTGCATCTTTAAATTCTAGATTTCTCCCCCAGTACACCATGCTTAAGCTCACCATATTAGCAATCGTGCAGTATATCACATAAATAGTGGATAGGAAAAAAAATTCCCTCTTCATTTCCCATATTTTATAATCCTTTGAAGCTATGTAAAGAAGAAAAATCGGTAAAACCATCCATATGATTGCTTTTATATTATTGGTCACCCCATAATGATAATTCAAAACGGCACTGAATACATAACTCCCAATAAATAAAAGCAGAATCCACAGATTTTTCACTTTTAAATAGGTTCGATAATGCACCATCATCCATAGCACCATCGCCATTCCCCATAAAGTAATCACATAGGTTGTGACATTCATAATTCGACTGCCATTTACAAAAGCATTAAAGGCCAAGAGTAAATATAGTAAATAAGATACTTTAAAAACAAATAATATATTTTTAAACCTTTTATTTTCTATCATAAATTCTATTTCTTTACCTCCCCGACTTTACTTTTGAATACACCATAGGCAGTTTGTTTTTCACAATATACACCGCTCTTCCCATAGTCAGACACATGACCTTATTCTCTCTCTTCAAGAACCACAGGAGCAGTTCTAACGCTCTACTATCCTTCGCTTTTGCGGAAGGAATCAGTTCTTTGAATAATTCTTTCGAACATAGTGTTTTACACCAGCCATAACGCCGTCTATAAGTCATCTGTGCTCGTGGATCACAATTTCTCTGTAATGCCGACAAAATATATCGTGCATATAAACTTCCTAGTATCCCTCTTACTTCCTGTGTATCCATATTCCAATATTGATATTGTTTAAAGATCATCTCGATTCGTTTCTGATGAAGTTTATAATAATCCGGTACGAATTTGTTGGTCAGACTGTTTTCCAATCGTTTCGCATAATGGTATGGTGCAATGGGAAGCGTATTCATACTTTCGATGTCCATGCAGAACTTCACGTTAAATAAAATATCTTCAATTAAACGAATATTTTCATACTGTAATTGTAATTTTCGCAGGTATTCCAAACAATACATTTTGTTCCAGGCATACCCATATAGTGTCTCTTGCTCCAAGTAAATGATATATTTTCTCAATTCTTGGCGATTAGCATAATAATGTTCTTCCGGTATGACGTTGTGACGATATGCAAAACTGCCATCTTTGTCGTAATATTCTTCCTGTAATCCAAACACCACGATTTTCGCTGGGTTTTTCTGCAAAGAATCGTATACTTTTTGCAAAAGATCAGCCTCCACCGTATCATCCGAATCCATAAACCATATGTATTCTCCGGTTGCTGCTTTTTCTCCCGTATTACGGGCAGTACTTAATCCCTGGTTCACCTTATGGTGAACTACTTTCATCTTCGCTTCCTTCTTGGCATACTCTTCGGCTATCTTTCCGCTTTGATCCGGTGAGCAATCGTCTACCACAATCAGTTCCCAGTTCTCATATGTCTGTGCCAGTATGCTTTCCACTGCTTTTGTAATATATTTTTCTACGCCATATGCCGGCATGACAATACTGAAAAATGGTTTCATCTTACCCCTCCGTTAATTCCCGAATCAATGTCTCTATTTTCCTATATGCCTTGGGCCGGTCAAATTGTTCTTCTGCAATCCTTCTGGCTCTTCGCCCCATTTCTTCCTTCTGGTCGGGATGATCATACAGTTCTTCAATCGCATCCGCCAAAATCCCTACATCTTCCGGTAAAATGTTCACACCAAACCCATCCATTTCTACCTTTTTTCGAAATTCCGGACTCATGCAGGTATTAATCATTGCTTGTCCCGCTGCTAAGTAATCTCCGATTTTTGTCACAATACTTTGAGGTGCTTTTTTGACAAAAGAATTCACTAGCACATCTGATTTTGTTAAGTACGCCGCCATTTTTTCATAAGGCACATAACCTAAGAATTCCACATTGTAAATCTGCCTGTCTCTGGAAAGTTGTTCTAACTCATCCTTGGTCGGTCCCCCACCCATAATTTTGATTTTAATATGGGACAGTCCTCGATTAGCCAACTCTTCTCCCACTAGCACCATAGTCCGAATGTCATAACTGGTTCCGATGGTTCCTGCATAAGATACCCAGAACTCTCCTTCCGATTTAGGAATCAGCGGCGCATAGGCCAATGCTCCTTTATCAAAAGCATCGATTTCATTGCCCACATAAACCGTCACTTTGGGCACCTGTCGGTCCTGATTGCGAAAAGGATAGTCCCGATACTCATCCGAAGTACCCACTACCCCTGACACCAAGGAATAGACCTTTTCTGCATCTCTTTGGAGGGGATAGAACAATGCACTACTGACCAGCGGAATGTCTACCACCATCTTCATGGCTTCCGGCCAGAGGTCATTCACATCTGCCACGAAAGGGATTCCCTTTTCCACCGCATAATTGGCTGCCGCAAGCGCCACGTCATTCGGTGGAATTTCACAGTAAATCAGGTCATAATTCCCCTCCTTTTGCAATAGGGTCGTCAGATTCTTTGCCGCAATCTTATGGCTTCGTATTCTCCTAACGTCAATATTTTTCCGATACCCCGGTTCATAAATAAATTTCAATCCGAACAAATAGGTGTCTTTTCTGATTTTTTTTAGATCTCGTTGTTCTTTTTCCCAATGTTGAAAAGTAGTAGTAATCAGATCTACTTGGTATCCGGCACGACTTAAAAATTCACATAAATACCGGAATCTCGTATATCCTTTTTCTCCCTCTAATTTCACTCCCATAGTAATGACTGCTATTTTCTTCACTTTTTCATCCCTCATTGATTGTCCTGTTATCGTAGCACTGTCAGTGCCGTTTTTATCATAATCTTCATGTCTTCCATCGCACCAAAACGCTCCAGATATTCCAGATTCTGTTTCATTTTCTCCGGTAGAAGATATTGCACATACGTTTCATCCACGGTTGTTCCGTATTTTTTTTGATACTGTGCTATCATCGTATCTTCGTCTTTACACGCAATGCTTGCATTAGATGTAATGCCGGCAGGAAGCAACAATGTGGCCATCATCTCCTCTGTATATTGTTCTACGTATTTCGCCACTTCCGGTCTGGTCCCTACAAAAGACATGTCTCCACGAAGCACGTTGAATAGCTGGGGAAGTTCATCCAGTCGAAGCTTCCGAAGCCTCTGCCCCACTTTGGTAATACGATGGTCTTCACTCTGGGTAAGAAGTGGTCCTTTTTGATCTGCATCCATGACCATAGTCCTAAACTTGAAAATACGATATGGTTTCCCATATCGCGTGATTCGTTCTTGTCTATAAAAGACAGGCCCACGGCTGTCCTTTTTTATTATTACTGCAATGACTATCATGACCGGTGCAAACAAAACGGTTAAAATGGATGCAAGAAAAACATCCATCATACGTTTGAAGCGTATCTTGGACTGTTTTTCGGCTATCATTTGATAATACTCTTGGACGCAGTCATTTTGCATCTGTTTTGGTAGTTCTTTCCATTTTTTCAACATTTTTTTATCCCTTTAAAATATTTTGAAACACCGTCAGCACATACTCCACCTGTTACTCTGCCACTTCAGATTCCGGCAATGTTTCTCCGTTTTCCACCTGTTTAATCGCAGTTTTGATTGCATCTACAGACGCTTGATTCGGCTGTGTGACATACAATGGTTTCCCGGTGTAAGAAAAGCAGTATTGAGAATCCCCTTCTCCTTCTGCTGCCATAGACTTAATATTCCAGGCTCCACCTTTACTCAGTTGTGTCTTAATCAGTGACTGAATCTGGTCCGGAGACATATTTGTTTCTACATTACCACTAACGCTGTCAATAATTCCATTGGCATTCAGTAGCATGGTAGGAGAGATCATCTTCTTGATCATGGCCGTTATCACTGCCTGCTGATCCTTACCACGTTGATTATCTCCGCCCGGTACATTTTGTCGTTCTCTGGAAAATGCCAATGCTTCTTTTCCATTAAAGCTGTTCATTCCCTGCTGTACATCCATCACCAATCCGGAATCTTCACTGGTGGTAAACGCAAATTCAGAATTCACATCCACCCCACCCAGAACATCTATCATTTCTATCAGGGATGTAAAGTTTACTCGCGCATAGAAATCAATATTGGTGTCATAAAGCGCATTCAGCGTCTGTATGGATGCATCTACTCCATAGATTCCTGCATGAGTCAGTTTATCTTTCTGTCCATTGGTAACACCCGGAATCTCTACATAGTAATCACGGGGCGTGGTCGCCAAAAGCACTTGGTGCGTACTTGGATTCACCGTTGCTACAATATTCACATCACTTCGGCTATTGGTGGCAATCGGTCCATATACATCGATTCCACTGATAAATATATTGAAGGCCTCATTTTTCACTTCCACCTTAGCCGCAGTATTGTCCACTGCTTTTTTTATCTCATGGCTGTAAATAATCTTTACATTTCCACTATATCCTTCAAATGCTTCTTCTAATATTCCCGTATAGCCTTCGTTATAAACAATCGCCTGCACTTGCCCATCATGTAATGCCTGTGCCTGCTCCGAAAGCCCTGGAAACTCCGATACCGCCACTTGTGCGCCTGTTTTTTCATTAATATGAGCTATGGCAGTCTTCACATCTTCACCACCCATAGCATACTGTACTCCAAAATTATAGCCTTGGGCATCCTGAATGGTCTCTGCTGGGTCATTACTCAACACAGCTACTACCATATTATCAACTTTATAATCGCCTGCACTAATTTTGCCAACTGCTTGATTAAATTTCCCGGAGTAAAACGTACCCATAATTAAAATCAGGGACATGATCACACTAAAGACCTTTCCACCAATGCCCTTCTTTTTCGCCGTTAGCTGAGTCGCCAAAGTAATCCCCAGCAGAAGTAAGAGCAATACTCCAATAATGGCAAGATACATCACCGGAAGCATATTCAGGATTAACAACGTTACCATAAATGCAATGGAGGCAATTCCTTGTATTCCGAATAAGAATAATCCTACGTTCTTGCTCATTTGATTTTTAGATTTTTTAGACCCATTGGGTCTCTTAGTGGGTTGAATTCCCACTTTATTATATCGGCTGGCTGTTTTGGCTGGATTGTCAAATGTCCTTTTATTTCTTGATTCTGTTCTTTTATGTTCTGTCATCTTTGTATCCTCTTTTTCCCCTTTGATAAAACTTTACACCGTATTCTACCATTTTCGCACTGCAAACGCAAGGTTTGTTCTTTATTTCTCCGGGCATTGGCTGCTCATAATCAACACCGATTGTTTTCCCATATTGACTACCGCTTCTCCATTTTCCACAAGATATTCTTCATAACGATCCGTATAGCCTCGGTCATAAGAATACATCAACCGGTACATCCGTTTTTTCATAGGCACTTCCGCCCACCAGACCGGAACAACCACTTCGCAAAGGCCGCCGATGTTGACAATTACCACCACGTGGTCTTCTTCTTTAAATCTGCCAAAAGCGAGAATGTTGTCTTCCCAATATAGCATTCGAAGGGAACCTGTTCGCAAGCTTTTATGACTTTTATGAATATGGATCAACTTTTTATGAAAGGCAATGAGCTTTTGGTCTTCTTTCCCCCAAGGATAAGTCCTTCGGTTATCCGGATCTGTGAATCCACACACACCTGCTTCATCCCCATAGTAAATCGTAGGTGCCCCTACCCAGGTCATCTGTATGGCAACTCCAATTCGCATCAAAGGCAAGCTGACGTATTCGTTAGCCTCTTGAGGACCCCACTTTTCCACTCGTCCTACCAAGTGATTCGTCCTGGTTAAAAATCGGGAGTGGTCATGATTAGAAAGTTCATTCATCGACGCCTGCAAGGAAGGAGTCAGCATATTGGTCATATGGTGATTGATTGCTCCTGCGAAGTTGTCTGCATTTCCACATAGTTCCGGGCGGTCTTCATCCCCATGTTTTTCAAGCCCCGTAAGGAACCATGTCACCGGTTCCATAAACGCATCGTAGTTCATAATGGTGTCCCACTCATCTCCTTGAAGCCATTCACTGGGGTCACCATAATGCTCCGCTAAGATGATGGCGTTGGGATTGGCATCCTTGACTGCCCTACGAAATTTTTTCCAGAACTCATGGTTATATTCATTACTGTGTCCTAAGTCTGCGGCTACATCCAATCTCCAACCATCCACATTATAAGGAGGGGAAACCCACTTTCTTCCAATGGCCAAAATATAATTTTCCAGTTTTACTGAATCTTCATAATTCAATTTTGGAAGTGTTTCATGCCCCCACCAGCCATCATAATGCGCATTGTAAGGCCAATCCTGTGGTGCATCTTGAAAGAATTTAAAGAAACTGTAGTAGGGACTATCCTTCGAAACAAATGCCCCCTCACTATATCCGTTCTGACATTCATAAATACGTTCTTTATCCATCCATTTATTATAAGAACCACAATGGTTAAATACACCATCGATAATTACCCGCATTCCTCTTTCGTGAATTTCCGCTACCAATCGAGCAAACAATTCATTGCTTGCTTCCAAATTTTCCGTATCCGTAGTCCTCTTTTGATATTTCGTTGCATGCAGATTATCTTTGGCATCCCAGGATACCGGCTGTCCTCCGTCATTTACAATCACCCCAAAATGGGGATCGATATAGTCATAATCTTGAATGTCATATTTGTGATTGGACGGCGAAACAAACAATGGATTAAAATAAATAACTTCTACACCTAGGTCCTGCAGATAATCCAGTTTATCCAAAACTCCTTGCAAGTCTCCACCGTAAAATTCTCGTACTCCGTCAATTTCCGGGTATTTATTCCAGTCAGGCACTCTTTGGCAAGGTTTTCCCAGATAAACATATTCTCCCGTTTCCACATCATTGGATGTATCTCCATTGTAAAAACGGTCCACAAAAATCTGGTACATCACTGCACCTTTCGCCCAATTCGGAACTGAAAATCCGGGCACAATGGTAAAGGCATAGAATTCCACAATTTCACTGGCCACTCCGCAGCGATTATAGTAACAAATTTCAGAACCGCTTCGCACTTCGAAGCAATATTGAAATGGCTCCTCATTCAACCTCCAGGGAATGGTATAATAATCAAATGCACCTTCCGTTTTTTCTTTTTGCAGCACATACCCACCGATACCGCTTACAATGCGGACTTCATCCACATCATCTTTGGCGGTACGAAAGCGGATGTTCACCGTTTCATTCATGTTTGGCTCCGGCGGAATCACATAGCTTTCCGTTCCGTCAGAAAATAGTGCCTGCTTATTCATTCGAATTTCCCCTTCAATTTGTTTCCGGCACTCCTATTTCTTGAAACAGCACCTCGAATTCTTCTCTTGTAATCTTTTCTTTTTCTATTAGCAATGCTGCGCAACTGTGTAATACCCCATCGTATTCTTGAATAATACTGCGTGCTCTATCATAGCACTCATCAATCATTCGTTTCACTTCTCGGTCAATCTTCGATGCTACTTCTTCTCCATATCCGCGGGAAGTATGCCCAAAATCTCTTCCAATAAATACTTCATCACTATCTTCTCCGTAATTAATCAAGCCCAGTTCTTTGGACATACCGAATTTGGTGACCATGGATTTCGCCATACTGGTAGCTTGTTTAATGTCCTGTGACGCTCCTGTGGTAATGTCATCAAAAACTTCTTCTTCCGCTACCCGGCCACCCAGGGATACCGTTATATCTTGAAGCATTCTCCCTCTGGTATTAAACATTTCATCTTTTTCAGGAAGTGGCATGGTATATCCTGCCGCGCCTTCTCCCGTTGGGATAATAGAGATACTATACACCGGTCCCACATCCGGAAGCACATGAAATAAGATGGCGTGACCTGCCTCATGATAGGCAGTAATCTTTTTCTCTTTATCAGAAATCACACGGCTCTTTTTCTCTGCACCGATGCCCACTTTGACGAATGCACGGCGGATGTCTTCTTGTTGAAGATAGACACGGTCTTCTTTGGCCGCTCCAATTGCCGCTTCATTTAACAAATTTTCCAAATCCGCTCCGGTAAATCCGGCAGTAGTCTGAGCAATCTGTTTTAAATCCACATCTTCTCCCAATGGTTTCCCTTTTGCATGTACTTGTAAAATGGCTTCTCTTCCTCTCACATCCGGTCGTCCTACCATTACTTTTCGGTCAAATCGACCCGGACGCAGAATTGCAGGATCTAATATATCCACACGGTTCGTTGCCGCCATAACGATGATTCCTTCATTGGCACCAAATCCATCCATTTCCACCAATAATTGATTCAATGTCTGCTCTCTTTCATCGTGTCCACCGCCCATACCGGTTCCACGGCGTCTTGCCACCGCATCAATTTCATCTATAAAAATAATACAGGGTGCATTTTTCTTCGCATCTTCGAACAAATCTCGTACACGGGATGCTCCTACACCTACGAACATTTCCACAAAGTCAGATCCGGAAATAGTGAAAAATGGCACACCGGCTTCTCCTGCTACCGCTTTTGCAAGCAGCGTTTTACCGGTTCCCGGAGGTCCTACTAGCAATACGCCTTTGGGAATCCTTGCTCCTACCTGAATATACTTCTTAGGCATCTTTAAGAAATCTACAATCTCCGCCAGCTCTTCTTTTTCTTCTTGCAGTCCGGCTACTTGTGCGAAAGAAATCTTTTTATCCATATCAGTGCTTAATTTCGCCCTGTTTTTCCCAAAACTCATGGCCTTCGCATTCGCACCACCACCTTGACGGTTCATCAGCATGAACAACACAAATAGTCCACCCAGCATTAAAAGCGTAGGGAACATGGTGGTCATTAGGAAACTATCTTTGGGAATGTCACTGATTTCATACCGAATTTCATTTTTCTGTAACATTTTTTGAAACTCATTTACATCCGAAACATATAACGTTTTCCCTTGGTCATCTGCATTTTTCAATGTGATTTCTGCCTGACCTGTGGGCACTGCTTTATTCTGACGAATATTTACAAAGACAATTTTTTTGGCATCTACCGCCTCTTGAAATTCTTGATAAGTATATGCTCGATCCTTTTGCTGCGTCTGACTGGTAAACCACATCACGGAAAACAATGCCACAATAAACACCATTAGTGCAAGTCCGCTCATCCCCCTGTTTTTCTTACTATTATCCAACTTTACTTCTCCTTTCTACTCCACACCTTCTACAACTCCGATGTACGGTAGATTCCTATATTTTTGTGCATAATCAAGTCCAAATCCTACTACAAATTCATCCGGAATCTCAAATCCCACATAATCCACATTGACTTCGCATACTCGTCGATCCGGTTTATCCAGTAACGTACATAGCCGCATGCTGCTTGGATTCCGTTTTTCTAAAATTTTCAGAAGATAAGAAAGGGTGCGTCCCGAATCAATAATATCTTCTACTACCAAAACTTCTTTATTCTCCAGCGTCTCATCTAAATCTTTTGCAATTCGGACAATGCCACTGGATACGGATTTATCCCCATAGCTGGCCACACTCATAAAATCCATGGACACCGGTATACTGATTCGCTTGGCTAGTTCACACATAAAGAACACCCCACCTTTTAGTACGCAGATCAAATGAATTTCTTTTCCTGCATAGTCTTCGCTAATCTGCCTTCCCAGTTCCTCTATTCGTTTATTAATTTCCGCTTCTGGGATCATTACCCGAATTGTTTCTGCCATGTTGTTCTTCTCCTTCGTCTATTTGTATTTCTAAAATATGTTTCGTATGCCCACTGATTTCATATCCCCAGCTTGTGCGATGTCCGATTACCCATAAAATATGGTTCCCCTCTGCCAACAACATAATGTGATCTCGCATGTTCCTGGGTATTTTCTCATTAATAAAATATGCTTTTAGTTTTTGAGTATTTCCTTGGGAATCAATGGTAATGTAATCACCCGGACAGCGTGTCCGAATCTTTACATTCTTTTCTATTATATCATAGTCAAACCACTTCGTGTAGCTTTTTTCAAAAGGTATAGAAGCCTCTTCTCCTCGCGAAAATACGCGTCCGCGAACACGTTTCACAAAGTTTTCTATCTCTTTTTCCACATCCGATACAGCCCCTGCTTTTTCCACATTTTTCGTAATTTTCACACCTTCGTAGCATCGCAACGCGGTTAGGTGATAAGGAAGTGAGATTCTTTTCCCGGTCTGTTTTTCAAAAAGGCGCTGTACTGTTTCCACATGTACCGAACCAATATCTTTCGCCTGGCCTGCCGTCTTATTTAATGCGCGATGAATTACCATGGGTTTGATTGCAGGTGGTAGCGTTTTAAATGCCTCTTCACGAATCAACAATTCTTGAGAATTCCCACGCACTACCACTTTCTGATAATATCGTTCGGTCTCTTCTTCCATATATCCCCACACCGCTCTTAGTTGTTCCATCGTGCGGTTCATATTGCCGATTGCATTCGTATTTAACTCTTCTTCCAAAAATGGAATAAAATGATTCCGAATCCGGTTTCTGGCATATGCATCTTCCCCATTTGTTAAGTCTTCCCGCCACGGAATCTTCTGTTCCCGCAGATAAGATTCTATTTCGCCTCGGTTTACACACAATAATGGGCGGATGATATTTTCACGTACCGGACATATCCCACCCAATCCGCGAATTCCGGTTCCCCTTGCTAAATTCAGAAGTAGTGTCTCCGCATTGTCATTTTGATGATGAGCAAGAGCCAGTTTCGTTCCATGATATTGCTTCATGGTCTGTTCAAAAGCTTCTCGTCTTACGTCTCTTCCTGCTTCCTCTACAGATTGTTTCCGGTTTTTTGCAATTAATTCCACCTCTTTGTGATAAGCTACATATGGAATCCGGTAAGTACTGCACAACTGCTTTACAAACGCTTCGTCCGTATCTGCATCTTCCCCACGCAGCTGATGGTTGATGTGTACCACCACCAGTTCCAGATGAAACGTTTTCTGAAGTGCCAGCAACACAAAAAGCAGGCATACGGAGTCTGCTCCGCCCGATACGCCTGCAACTACTACATCTCGTTCTGCTAACATGTTCCATTTTCTTACATAGGACTCTACTTTTTTTAACATTTCTCTATTTCCTTTGTATTCTTCGTTCCATTTTATCTTATTCGGCACTATTTTTCAAGACTCCATATTCCCACTACTAATACGGTCATATCATCTAGTGGTGCTTCCCCTGACCATTCCAGTATCTGTTCTAAAATATGATGTGCCAATTCTCTTGGATTACAAATCTCGGTTCCTCCAATAATGGTATCCATTAACATCTCTTGTTCTGCTACCGGTAATGCATCCATCACCCCATCCGTCACCATAATAACAAAATCTCCATCCATCAGTTGCCTCTTCACACTTTCCACTTCCAATTGCTGCAAAACTCCCAAGGGCAAACTGGTAGAGCTGATTCGTTCTACCTTGTTTTGGTGTTTGACAAAGGTAATGGATGCACCTGCCTTTACAAATTCACAACTTCCATCATACAAATCAAATACGCTCATATCCACTGTGGAAAATCGTACTTCTTCCCGCCCCATGACCAGTGCGGTATTCATCATCTGAAGGGCTGTTTCTTTTGGAAAACCCGCATCTAATAATTCTTCCAAAAGTTCCACTACCATAGCACTTTCGCGAAATGCCGATTCCCCACAGCCCATGCCGTCGGAGAGAATCACGCCTTCTTTTCCACCGGGCAGTTCCATCATCAAAAAACTATCCCCCGATATTTTATCGCAGCCCTTTCCTATTTTGGCTACATCTTGCAGTGTATGAAACCGTGGCCCTTCCATACAAACAATGGTAGAATATTCCTCTCCCAGCAGTGGCCGTTCCCCTTTTCCCAAAATCATAGGCCGTCCCACACTTGCCGAAAGTGTTTTTAGCATTTCCTTTGTGGTAATACATTCTCTTTTTTTTGCTTTTACAGTCACATGGATTTCATAATGTCCTTCCCGTGTGACAAAGAAAATACTACTCAACATTTTTAATCCAGCTTTTCCCAAACGTTCTTTTAATTTCCGCTCCATCCGTTCATCTGTAAAAATACTGGCATCCAATTCTCTTGTAGCATGCTGTATCATCTTGGCGAAACGGTCCAATTGAACGGCACAGCCCTCTCGATTCATAGCCATGCGATTGGTCCACACCAAAATCTGTTTTGCACTTTGAAATGCTTCTAATATTTCTCTGAAAAATCGGGGTGCTTGTACACATTTTCTTTGGAGTCTTCGTTTGGTTTCTACATTCAATTCCATTCCATACTTTTCCACTGCCGCTAAAATTTCATATACCAGCTGATAGGTTTGAATTGTGTTTGTTCCATAACAATTCTCCTTTTGTTCACATGAGCTGCATACTTTTTCTTTGACTTGCTGAAACATATTATCCAATTCATTCTTCCCGAAGCCACTCTTTTTTTCTTCTAATTTTAAAAATGTCTGCGATAAATGTAATAATGAATCCGCAAATTTATCGGCTTGTGTAACATAAGGACTTGTGATATCCATTTGTGCTCCCCTTTCTCGTTTCATGACGTGAAAAAGCTTTAGGAATATACATTCCTAAAGCTATCATTTGTATGGTCATATTTAATTTTCCGGTTTTAAAATAATCTCATTTGGATAGGCAAGACCCAGTTTGCTTTTCGCCGTATCCTCTACATACTCATCCGTCCCAACATAATCACGAAGTTCTTCAATCTCCTGACTACGCACTTTTTGTTCCGCAATCTGAGTTTTCAGCTCCGCCTCTTGGGATTGGTACTGTTCTCTTTTCGTCTGTTGCGACATTCCTTTTGCTGTAACTGTAACGCCTAGCATTACAATGATCCCACTGATGATAAGAATACTTCTTTTATGACCCTGTACGCTCTTCTTTTGGCGTCGTGCCCGGCTCTTTTGTTTAATCTTCTGCATCATCTACTCACCCTATTCGTTCATTAGCTAACAGCTTTATAATATCTTATTTTTTGCTTTAAATCAAGTGTTTTTACCGAAATAGTCTGTTGGCAACTTTTTTCGTCCATCTGCACAGCAAGAACAACATTCCCGCACCCACTAAAGCACCTACTACAAAGAACCACCGAATATTGCCATCACTGGTTTGATATATTTTACAAAATAAATATACGGCTGTTCCAATCCAAAACAAGAAATCTTCTATGGCAATTGCCATTAAATTATGCTTTTGTAATCTTCTGAACACTCTTAATATTTGATAAGATGCAAAGACTACAGTCCCCGAAAGAACCGCTCCTAAGAATATACCTACTTCTTCTCCGATTCCCGGCATGATTCACCTACTTAAATAATTTTGCCAACATGTTTTCCCCTTTTTTCGCAACCGAATGCATATCGGAATAGACAATACTGTCAATACTCCCCGCTAAATCTACTTCTCCTTTTTCCACACTCAGCCGATTGACATGTAAATCAGTTCCTTTTACCATCAACATCCCTTGTTCTGTTTCCAAAAGAATTTCATTCAAATCAAAAGAAAGTACATCCAAAACTCCTGTAACCATGCTGGACTTTCTATTATTCACCACCAATTTATGGGCCTTTGACACCTGTACCTGACGCTCTTCCACAACGTAGCCCCACCTTTCTTTGTCCTTCTTGCTATTATATGAAAGGTTGGTCCCATCTATGATTACAAATAGCGGAAAAGCTCTTTTGCCTCTTCTTTTTTCGTTGTATCTTGAATATCTTGCACCTCTATCTTTACCGCTTTTGTTCCAAACTGAATCTCTATGACATCTCCCGGTTTCACTTTACTGGAAGCCTTTGCCACCTTTTCATTTACGAAAACACGACCGGCATCACAAGCTTCATTTGCCACTGTTCGGCGCTTGATTAAACGGGATATTTTTAAAAATTTATCTAATCTCATGATCATTCTCCATCCGGCATTTCTTGTGCCTGTCCCAATCGAAAAAAAAAAAAGAGATTCACCAGTGCACGCACTCGCAAACCCCTTTTATCATTTTACAGTGACAATCGTCATTGCGTTTTTATTTGTTTACAGCATCTTTTAAAGCTTTTCCAGCTTTAAATTTTGGAGCCTTGCAAGCTTTAATCTTCATGGTCTTGCCTGTCTGAGGATTTCTTCCTTCTCTTGCTGCTCTTTCGCTTACTTCAAATGTACCAAAGCCAACTAATTGAACCTTGTCACCTTTTTTCAGTTCTTCCGTTACTACTTCGATAAATGCTTTTAAGCTTTTTTCAGAGTCTTTCTTTGATAATTCTGCCTTTTCAGCGATTGCTGCAATCAATTCTGTTTTGTTCATGGATAATTCCTCCTCTAAATTTAATTATAGAATAATCATGTAATATTCTACAAGGTTGTCCGAGCAGGCCTCATACGGTATCTTTTGTATGAATATGCCCTTAGATATTGTTATAACTGTTTCGCTCCTCTTTGTCAAGAGTATTTTGCCCATTTTATGCGGTTTTTACGCATTTTTAGAACTTTTTACTGCATTTGAAGTGCTATAACATCTGGTGAATCATTTTTAATACTTCTTGCCCTAACTTCGCAGATTTTTCATCGGCATCCGCCATGGATTTTCCTTTTACGCCATAATAAAACTTCACTTTTGGTTCCGTTCCGGACGGTCTCACACATAACCATGCATCATCACTCAAATCATAGTAAAGCACATTGGAAGTCGGAAGTCCAGTCCCTGTCACTTCCTTAGTTACTAAGTTTTTAATGGTATCTGCCTGATAATCCCTGGCTTTTAACACCTGATATGCTCCCACTGTTACCGGTGGTTCTTTCCGTAGTGTTTCTAAAATTTCTTGAATCTTTGCCAGACCTTCGATTCCTTTTAAAGTAATCGCCTGAATATCATCTTTATAATATCCATATTTTTCGTACATATCCATCATGGCATCCCACAAAGTCTTGCCTTGGGTCTTATAATATGCCGCCGCCTCACAAAGCGCCATGGTAGCTACAATGGCATCTTTATCTCTAGCATGGGTACCGATCAAACAGCCGTAGCTTTCTTCAAAACCAAATAGATAGCTGCCTTTTCCCGTGGTTTCGAATTTTAATATCTGCTGACCAATAAATTTAAATCCAGTCAATACCTCAATGAGACCTATTCCGTACCCTTTTGCAATGGCATCCGCCATGTTGGATGTAACGATGGTCTTAATTAAATAGCCATCATCCGGCAATCCTTGAATGGCTTTTCTTTGTCCAATTTCATAATCCGCCAACAAACATCCCGACATATTGCCGGTAAGCACGTGATATTCTCCGGTGTCTCCATCTTTTACATAAACGCCCAGGCGGTCTGCATCCGGATCTGTTGCCAGAACCAAATCTGCATCTACTTCTTTTGCAAGTTTTAGTCCTAATACAAACGCTTCTTCAGACTCCGGATTCGGATAAGACACCGTAGGAAATTCTCCATCCGGAAGTTCTTGTTCTTTTACAATGTATACATTTTCAAAACCCAATTCTTTTAGTACACGTCTTGCAGGCATATTCCCGGTTCCATGCAGAGGGCTATATACAATTTTCAATTCTTTCCCCATCTGCGCAATGGCATCCCCATGAATAACCTGAGTCTTTAGTGCCGCAATATATGCATCATCGATTTCT
This sequence comes from Lachnospiraceae bacterium, assembly GCA_036666555.1. GTDB lineage: Bacteria > Bacillota > Clostridia > Lachnospirales > Lachnospiraceae > UMGS1251. Next base: position 65,730 of record JAVWVS010000003.1, read on the forward strand.
TTTCCGATCACTTCATATAATCCTGCCGCTTTTGCTTGGGACAAAGTCATCGTTTTCGCACTGCTGTAATCCGTAACTGCCTTCACTTCATCCATAATTCCCTTATCATGAGGTGGTGTAATCTGAGCACCATCTTCCCAGTACACTTTATACCCATTATATTCCGGTGGATTATGGCTGGCCGTAATATTAATACCTGCAATACAATGAAGTCTACGCACTGCATAAGACAGCTCCGGCGTGGGTCGTAATGATTCAAATACATAGGCTTTGATCCCATTTGCCCCCAAGGTCAGTGCCGCTTCGTCTGCAAATTCCGGTGACATCCTACGGGAATCATATGCAATAGCCACGCCCCGGTCTTTTCCTCCGCTTCGGATAATGTAGTTCGAAAGTCCCTGGGTAGCCTTTCGCACCGTATAGATATTCAAGCGATTGGTTCCTGCCCCGATGATTCCTCGAAGCCCTGCAGTACCAAATTCTAACTCTTGATAAAAACGTTCTTTCATCTCCTGATCATCCTCTTTAATTCCCGTTAATTCCGCTTTGGTCTCTGAATCAAAATAAGGATCTGCAAGCCATTGTTCATATATTTTCTGGTAATCCATATGGTATCCCTCCGTTTATCTTTTCTTCTATTATACAGCATGCTTCTATAAATGAAAAGCAAATATATTCTGCAAAAACCTCTGTTTTTCCTCTGTTTGTCGGATTTCTATCTGTAATTTTTCTAGATTTTTCACCGGAATCCATGCTTTATTGGAATGATAATAAGTATTCGCAATTTTCCAGAATTTTTCCGGATAGGCGATCCGCAGTGCTAAGTATTCCATTTCCTGGTGTGTGAGAGCATTTTCCCTGCTGTAAGTATTCAAAATACAATCTCCCAGTTTTTCATTCCATTGATGCTTCTCCATTGCTTTTCTAAGAAAATAGTATAAATCCGCCATCTGAATGTCCATCTGGAAATGTTCAAAATTAGTGGTTGCGATTCCTTGCGTAGTCATTAATAGGTTGTGATAATTATACTCTCCATGAATCATGCAGCCCTGTTCTTTGCTGCCACGATACAATTCTTGATATCCGGACTGTCTAAATTGGTTCAAAATGCTATCCGCCCATTCATACATGGGGTCAAAGCAGTTCAAAAACGCAGTTTCGAAGTCACCCTTCCCTACTTTTTGACGAATGAAAGAACGTACTTTTTTCAATTCTCGATTATGCCTTTGATATTCTTCACACAAATTGATTTCCTGGAATTCTTCCTCCGGAAACATGCCCCGCAACCGACTATGTAAACCTGTCAGATTTTTGACCGCTTCTGTCAGTTCATATTCTTTGCGGATATCGCACTCTCTTCCACAAAACCATTGTTTTAACCAATATTTTCTTCCATCTTCTCCTATACTAATCAGATTTCCCTCTGTATTTTCGATTAGACGATCTACCAATCGTAATCCGGTCTCTTGTAAATTCTCATAGAGTTTTTGCAACATGGAAATTCGTTTTAAGGAAACGCCTGCTTCTTTTAACAAAAACCACCCCTGAGCTGTGTCGCACAAAACAGCACCCCTGATTTTGCGGGTGCTGTTCACTTCTATATGATATTGTTCCAATACGCCTGTTTCATAGTCTTTCATAGCTGCCCCCTGCCTATACTGCTTACATATTCTTTCTAATGTATGAGTAAAACAAGGGGCGTATGCGTATTTTAATGATTTTGCAAATGACTTCTTACATCGTTCAATAACGCTTCTTTTTGATTCCGATCCGGTTCTTCAATCACTTTTTCAAGCAGTTGCTGCAGCATCTCACCTAACTTCGCACCGGGGCTCATCCCCACTTCAATTAAGTCTCTGCCACTCACTGCCAGTTCTTTCAAAGAAACGCACTGTTGTTTTTCCAATATTTCCAGGTAACAAGCTTCCACTCCCCGGATATTTTCTTCCTTCTCTTTTCGGAGATAATCACTTTGGGCTGCCAGATCTGCTTTTCGCACCTCTAAATAAGCCGGAAATAATTCTTTTCCAATTTTGTTCATGGCACGTCTTACATATACCGGTTTGGCCGGCATACGATAATCGTGATAACGAACTAAATGGCACACTTTTTCGGTGGTATCATTATCCATTTTGAAACGCCGTAAAATTCGTTTTGCCAGCTCTTCACTTTTCAGATCATGACCTTTGAAATGAGCAACACCGAAACTATCCACTGTTTTCATTACCGGTTTCCCTACATCATGAAGCAGCATGGTCAAACGCAAGACTTTATCCGCCGAAATTGCTTTCATAGATTCTAAGGTATGCTCTCCTACATTATATTGATGATGCTTCGTCTCTTGCTCGGTCTCCATCATGTCATCGAATTCCGGTAAAATCACCTTGGTAATTCCCAGCTCATAAGCCATTTCAAGCATCTCCGGTCTAGGAGAAACCAGCATCTTAATGAGTTCCATTTGAATCCTTTCCGCACTGATACAGGATAAGGTAGGAGCTAATGCTTGAATGGCCACTTTGGTTTCTGATTCCATAGTAAAACCTAACTGTGCTGCAAATCGGACTCCTCGCAGCATTCGCAAGGCGTCTTCTCCAAAACGTTCCGCAGCATTCCCCACACATCGAATCACTTGATTTTCCAGATCTTTCCTTCCGGAAAATCCATCCACCAGTCCGGTTTCTTCATTGTATGCCATGGCATTCATGGTAAAATCCCGTCGCAATAAATCTTCCATCAGATTTCTTGTAAACGTCACTTCTTTCGGATGCCTATTGTCTTCATATTCCCCATCAATACGGTATGTGGTCACTTCAAAACTTTCTTTTTCCAATACCACCGTTACCGTTCCATGCTCAATTCCTGTATCAAACGTTCGATAGAACAGTTCTTTTACCTGCATGGGCATTGCAGAAGTGGTAATATCCCAATCCTCCGGCATTCTTCCCAATATGGAGTCCCGGATACATCCACCTACTGCATAAGCTTCATAGCCTGCCGCTTGGATGGTTTTGATAATGTGGTTTACCTTTTCAGGCAATTTTATTTCCATTAGTAAGATTTTCCCCAATATACCATGTGTTTTGCAGGTTTTCCACAGAAGATACATGTGTCTGATAAATGCTCCTCATTTTCAGGAATACAACGTGAAGAGGCACCGCCGGTAGCGTATTTAATCTCTCCTTCACATTCTTCATCCCCACACCACATCGCTTTAATGAATCCACGATTTTGTTTGAATTTGGAAATCATTTCATCCATGGTCACTGCTGTATCAATATGGGAATCCAAAAATTCTTTTGCACTTTGATACATATCATGCTGAATCTGTTCTAAGATTTCTCCTAGTTTGGTTTCGATTTCATCTATGGATACTACAATTTTTTCGCGGGTATCACGGCGCACTACGACTACCTGGTTTTGTTCAATATCTTTTGGTCCAATTTCAATACGTGTTGGGATTCCCAGAATCTCCTGTTCACTGAACTTCCATCCAGGACTCTTTTCCGTATCGTCTATTTTCGCTTTATAGCCTGCTTTTTTCAGTCGTTTCAAAAGTTCGTCAGCTTTTTCCAACACACCTTCTTTATGCTGTGCAATTGGTATCACTCTGGTCTGTACTGGTGCAATTCTTGGTGGCAATACCAGACCGTCATCATCACCATGAACCATAATCAGCGCTCCGATAATTCGAGTAGATAATCCCCATGAGGTCTCATATACACTGTGGGATTCATTATTCTTATCAATATATTTGATATCGAATGCATCTGGAAATGCGCTTCCAAAGAAATGGCTGGTCGCTGACTGTAATGCCTTGCCATCATGCATCAGGGCTTCTACGGTATAAGTGTCTTGTGCTCCTGCAAATTTCTCGCTTTCGGTCTTTTTCCCCACTACCAATGGAATTGCCAGATCCTGTTCAATAAAATCGGTGTATACTTGTAACATTAATTTTGTACGGGCTTCTCCTTCTTCATACGTAGCATGAATGGTGTGACCTTCTTGCCACAGGAACTCTCTGGAGCGAAGGAACGGTCTTGTTGTCTTCTCCCATCGAAGAACGGAGTTCCATTGATTCCATACTTTTGGTAAATCTCTATAAGATTGAACTGCCTTGCTCCAATGGTCACAGAACAAGGTCTCTGAAGTAGGGCGAATGCATAATCTTTCCTGCAGTCTTTCCATGCCGCCATGGGTAACCCATGCAACTTCCGGAGCAAACCCTTCAATATGATCTCCTTCTTTTTCCAAAAGACTTTCCGGAATCAGCATAGGAAGATAAACATTCTCCACATCTGTTTCTTTAAATCTTTTGTCCAAATCCCCTTGTATATTTTCCCAAATTGCGTATCCATTCGGCAGGTAATTTAAACATCCTTTTACACTTGAGTAATTACACAGCTCTGCTTCTCTTACAACGTCTGTGTACCATTGTGCGAAATCGACGTCTCTCGCCGTAATCGCTTTTACAAATTTCTTTTCCTTTGCCATCTCTTTTCTCCTTTTCTTTCTTGGTAGGGCCCTTGCCCCGCTTTTTTAATTGACCGGGAACCATCTGCTATTCTTCTTTTAACTAAAAAAGAACCCCCAGATTTTCGTTTCCCAAAAGGGACCGAAGACTCGGCGGTACCACCCTAATTAACTGCAGCCCTTCTGCAGCCCACTCTTTCATCCTTAACGCTGATGTACGCTACGTTTTCACGTAGTGGCTCCAAGGTAGGTTCCACATACTTCTCACAAAAGTCTTTCACCAAATGACTTTCTCTCTGCAGTTCGCTTTACGTGTACTATTCCTTTTCACAGCCTTATAGCTAATTAAACTTGATTCTAATATTAATTAGCCCTTTTGTCAAGGGAATTCACAGAATAAATCGCTTTTGCCGTATTCTTAATTGACAATTCCATTCTTTTTATGGTTAAATGAGAGCAGCAGAAAGGACTTAACCTCTATGAAATTTACTATTTTATACGAAGATACTCACCTGATTGTATGCATCAAACCCGCCGGTATTGCCACCCAAAGCGCAAGACTTACCGCTGCTGACATGGTCAGTCTTTTAAAAAATCATCTGTATCAACAGAACTCCACAAAAGGGGAGCCTTATCTAGCCGTCATTCATCGTCTGGACCAACCGGTAGAAGGAATTCTTGTGTTTGCCAAAACTCCTTTTGCAGCAAAAGAATTAAGCCGGCAACTTCAGCAAGATGGCTTCGGGAAACATTACCTGGCACTTTTACAGCAAGCTCCCAAGCAATCAGAAGGTACCCTCACAGATTACATGGTGAAGGACGGCAAAACCAACACTTCACGCATCTGCACGAAAGATACTATGGGCGCCAAAAAGGCGATTTTAGAATACTATATTCTTCCACAGGATGATTCTTTTTCCGGCATTCGTGATTTTTCCCCTGATTTTCCTCTTGCCAAAATTCGTCTGGAAACCGGGCGTCACCATCAAATTCGTGTGCAGATGAGTCATCTGGGCTGTCCTTTGGTCGGTGATCAAAAATACAACCCCGACTATGACCCTCTTGATTCTCGTATTCTTCCCGGAAGACTTGCACTTTTTGCCTACCGTTTAGAATTCACCCATCCAAAGACCGGACAAAAGATGGAATTTCATTTATGACTCTTTAAAAAGGGATGCGCACGCATCCCTTTTTAAACTCACTATGTAACTAGATGATTTCTTCCGCGGGTTCTTCCCGTAATGCATCTTCGTATTTCTCTAAAATAATGTTTTGAATGCGCTCTCTTGTTCCTGAGTTAATCGGATGTGCAATATCACGGTACTCACCATCCAATGCTTTTTTGCTTGGCATCGCAATGAAAAGTCCCTTTTCACCTTCGATGACCTTAATATCATGCACTACAAATTCTTCGTCCATAGTGATGGACACAACTGCTTTCAGCTTTCCCTCTTTTGCAACTTTGCGTACGCGTACATCTGTAATCTGCATATCGTTTAGCCCCTTTCCGTCCTGCATCAAAAGTCTTACAATGCGTATCTCTCGTTTTTTTCTACCACTACCTTTACTCCGTTTTCTCCTACGTGGCGTGTATTCGCGCGAATGGTATCCCGACTTTCCACAATACAATTTTCAATATAAGTATTATCACCCAGATACACATCATTCAAAATAATCGAATTTTTAATCACACAGTTATTACCCACAAATACTTTCTTAAAGATAACAGAATTCTCCACCGTGCCATTGATAATACAGCCACTTGCAACCAAACTATTCTTTACCACTGCTCCGGGGTTATATTTTGCCGGAGGCAAGTCACTTACTTTTGAATAAATATCCGGATGTGTTTTAAAGAAATAATTTCTCACTTCTGGTTTTAAAAAGTCCATATTTGCTTGGTAATATGCATCCACTGTAGAAATATTGGTCCAATAGTCTTTAATCTTATAGCCATACATTTTCTTTAAATTTTTATAACGAATTAGAATATCTGTTACGAAATCATGCCTCTCTTCTTCTGCACAATGTTCAATCAAATCAATCAATTGTCTTCTTCGAATCACATAGATTCCGGTAGATACTGTATTCGATTTCGCTACCATAGGTTTTTCTTCAAATTCTTCAATGCGCATGGACGCGTCCATCTTAATGGTGCCAAAACGGCTAACATCCTCATTGGCATCCATATCTTTACATACCACAGTAATGTCCGCTTTTTTCGCAATATGATATTCCAGCACTTTGTTATAGTCTAATTTATAAATGGCATCTCCCGAAGTAATGATGACATAAGGTTCATGACATTTTTTCAAAAAATCTAAATTTTGATAAATCGCATCCGCAGTACCCCGATACCAATATCCATTATCTGCCGTAATCGTAGGAGTAAACACAAACAATCCACCTTGTTTGCGGCCAAAATCCCACCATTTGGAAGAGTTCAGATGTTCATTCAGTGACCTGGCATTGTATTGGGTGAGCACTGCCACTTTTTGTACATGAGAATTAGACATATTGCTTAACGAAAAATCAATTGCCCTATAACTTCCCGCCATAGGCATTGCTGCTACCGCACGTTTCTGAGTAAGTTCCCGCATTTTGTTACTGTTTCCACCTGCTAAAATAATTCCAACTGCTCTCATATGTGCTCACCTACCTTTATCAATGTTTCCCCGCTGTCAAGCACTCCATTTGGATAGTCCGCCTTCACTGTCACTCCACTAATGGCTGTATTCTTACCAATCTGGACTTCTGCCGGTATCACAGAATTCTCACCTATGGTCACCAGTCCAAACGCATACACATTTGGTTTCTCTTTATTTGGGGTATCGCTTCCAATACCAAGGGTGACGTTATTACCCACTTTGGTTCCTTCCGCAATCACCGCTCGGTCAATGACACACCCTTCTCCAATCGTTACATCTTTCATAATAATAGAGTCCCGCACTACACTATTCTTTCCCAGTGTTACTCCGGAACTAACCACGGAGGTATGTACCTCTCCATATATCTCCGATCCATCTCCGATGACACTTTTTTCAATCACCGATTGCTCAGAAATATATTGCGGTGGAATAATATCACTGTTGGTATATATTTTCCAAAATTCTTCGTACAGATTAAACTCCGGAATAATATCAATCAATTCCATATTCGCTTCCCAATAAGATCCAAGAGTTCCCACATCTTTCCAATAACCATTGTACTCATATGCGAACAGCCTTTGTCCTTTTTCATGACAATAAGGAATAATATGCTTTCCAAAATCACACGCCGGTTGATCTTTTAACTTTACCAGCGCTTCTTTTAATGCCGGCCAGCTAAATATGTAGATTCCCATAGATGCCAAATTGCTACTGGGGTTCTCCGGTTTTTCCTCAAATTCCTGAATCTGACCATACTCATCCGTCACCACGATTCCAAATCGACTGGCCTCTTCTATCGGAACTGGCATGGCTGCAATGGTCACATCTGCATGATGTTCTTTATGAAAGTCCAACATGACCTCATAATCCATCTTGTAAATATGATCTCCGGATAATATCAACACATAATCCGGATTAAACGTTTCCATGTAATCCATATTCTGATAAATCGCATTGGCCGTTCCGGTGTACCACTCACTGCTGTGGCTCTTCTCATACGGTGGCAGGATAGTCACGCCGCCAATATTTCGATCCAAATCCCATGGAATCCCAATCCCAATATGGGTATTCAGCCGTAATGGTTGATATTGTGTTAAAACTCCCACTGTATCAATTCCTGAATTGATACAGTTGCTTAAGGGGAAGTCAATAATCCGGTACTTTCCTCCAAATGCAACTGCGGGTTTTGCAACCTTTTCAGTAAGTACTCCGAGTCTGCTTCCTTGTCCACCAGCCAATAGCATCGCTATCATTTCTTTCTTTATCATGCCATCACCCCTTCTCAAGTATTATAGTTAATTTATTATATCACACTTTGTAAATAACGCGAACATATTTTACAAAAAAATGGGAAAAATCTCATTTTTTTTAGGAAAATATAACAAATAATATAGCTTGTTTCATTTTGCTATATTTATTATACTATGCATTGATGGTAATCATTATGTATAGTATTGGAAATTTGTGCATTTTTTCGTTCTGGGCTCACTCCTTTACATTTCATAAAGATACAGTTATAATAAAGAAAATATATTAAAATTCATACAGTAAGGAAGTGTATTTATGTATAAAATCAATTTTCACAAACCACTCCACATTCATTTTATAGGAATTGGCGGTATCAGCATGAGTGGACTTGCTGAAATTCTTCTAAAAGAAGACTTTATCGTCTCCGGGTCAGATTCCAAAGAATCGCCTTTAACTGACCACCTAGAAAGGAAAGGGGCTTCTATTTTTTATGGGCAAAAAGCATCCAATATTCAAGAAGGTATTGATGTGGTTGTATATACCGCTGCCATTCATGAAGATAATCCGGAATTTATGGAAGTAAAACGCCAAGAGATTCCCATGCTCTCCCGGGCAGAGCTACTTGGTCAATTAATGACAAATTATAAGATTCCCATAGCTATTTCCGGAACTCATGGGAAAACTACCACGACTTCTATGCTCTCTCATGTATTATTACAAGGAGACTTGGATCCTACTATTTCCGTTGGTGGTATTTTAAAAGCAATTGATGGAAATATCCGCGTTGGTGACTCGGATGTGTTTGTGACCGAGGCTTGCGAATATACCAATAGCTTTTTGCATTTTTTCCCAAAAATTGGGGTGATTTTAAATGTAGAAGAAGATCATTTAGACTTTTTTAAAGATTTGGATGATATCCGTAACTCTTTCCACCGATTTGCACAACTCCTTCCCCCAGAGGGCACTTTAGTCATTAATGGTGATATTAAAGACTACCATGACTTTACAAAGGAGTTATCTTGTAACGTCATTACTTATGGAAGTGATTCTTCCATGGATTATTACGGAAATCACATTACCTATAATGAGTTAGGCCATGTTTCTTTTGATCTATTTAAGCATCAAAAATTTGCCGGACACATCATTTTGTCCGTTACCGGCGATCACAATGTATCCAATGCGTTAGCTGCCATTGCCGTGGCCGATTTGCTCTCACTTTCTATGGACACAATACAAAAAGGACTTTTTTCTTTTTCCGGAACCAATCGTCGTTTTGAATACAAAGGGGATTTAAATGGATTCACCATTATAGATGACTATGCCCATCACCCTACTGAAATTCGAGCGACTTTATCTGCTGCAAAACATTATCCTCATCAAGAACTATGGTGTGTGTTTCAACCTCATACTTACACAAGGACAAAAGCATTTTGGAAGGAATTTACAGAAGCGCTTTCCTTGGCAGATCATGTAGTACTTGCAGACATTTATGCCGCCAGAGAAACTGACAATCTGGGGATTTCTTCCGAAGCATTAGCAGCTTCCATTCGGGAATTTGGAGGGGATGCTTATTATTTCTCCGATTTTACAGAAATTGCAGATTTTGTTAGATCCCGTTGTCAAAAAGGTGATCTGTTGATAACTATGGGTGCCGGAGATGTTGTAAACATTGGTGAATCTTTGTTAAAAGTTTAGTTATCCACATTATCCACAGTTTTTTATCCACAAAAAACCTTTTTTTCCATAGTAAAAAGGCTTTTTAACCTGTCTGGTTAATGCTATAATAGCCATACAAATAAGATACCGAAAAGAAAAGGCAGGGATATCCATGACAGCATTAACATTGAAAAATCGTTTTCAAGGCAATAGTACCCTTATTGAAAACGATTTTATTGATTACTATATGATTCGAGCCAATGGAGAATATGTGAAAGTATATTTGTTTTTGTTGCGTCATTTGAACGACTCTTCTATTACTCTTACGATTTCTTCCATTGCAGATGCTTTGGATACCACGGAACGTGATGTTCTGCGTGCTTTAAAATATTGGGAGAAAACCGGTCTGGTTACTATGGAATATAACGACTCCGGGAATGTCTCCTGCATTGGATTGGAAGCGCTCCCAGAGATGTCTTCCTTAACTTCTGCTACTAAGACATCTGCTTCTTGTGCACCAACAAAAAGATTTCAAGAAACTGCTGTTCCCAGTAATACAAAACCTGCAAAAGATCGAAAAGAATTAAAGCAGCTTCTATTTGTTGCGGAACAATACATAGGCAAGACGTTGACCAAAACAGATGTAGATACGATTGCTTATTTTTTTGATGGCTTGCAATTTTCTACTGATTTGATTGAGTATCTGATTGAATACTGTGTTGATAACGGTCACAAAAGCATGCACTATATTAAAAGTGTTGCACTTTCCTGGGCAGACAGTCGCATTACCACAGTAGAACAGGCAAAGCTTTCTTCCAGTGCCTATAATAAAAATTGTTATACGGTATTAAAAGCCTTTGGAATTGGTGGCAGAGGACCGGCAGCATCTGAGCTGGAATACATTCGTAAATGGACCGATACTTACGGGTTTTCCTTAGAAGTCATTGCTCTGGCCTGCGACCGCACTATTTCCAGTATTCACCAACCCAGTTTTGAGTATGCAGATTCCATTCTCACAAAATGGATGGGACAAGAAGTCCATTCCCCTGCAGACGTTATACGTGTAGATGAAGCTTATCAACAAGAAAAAAAGAAGAAGGCACCGGTTGTAGTGAAGTCTTCTTCTGCAAATAAATTCAATAATTTTCAGGGACGTACTTATGATATTGATTCCCTGGAAGAACAACTGCTAAATAGTAAGTAGTTAGGAGGATGTGAAAGCCGTGGCATTAAAGAATGCACAATATGATGTAATTATGCGTGCTTATGAAGAAAAACAACTGCGAAGCCGTGATCGCCAGGATCGGTGTTATCAGCAAGCCTATACTACTCTTCCCCGTCTTTTAGAAATTGATCGTTCCATTTCTAGGTTAAGCGTAGAACAAGGCAGAAAATTATTGGATGGTGACAAACTGGCTTTGGTTTCCCTAAAAAAAGACCTTTTAACATTATCCGAAGAACGGACTGCACTTCTTTTGTCTGCTGGATATCCTAAAGACTTTTTGGAACCACATTTCGATTGTGCGCACTGTCAAGACACTGGTTATGTGAACGGTGAAAAATGTCCTTGTTTCAAGAGGGCAGTCATTGATTTACTTTATGCCCAGTCCAATCTGAAAAATATTTTGGAACGGGAGAATTTTGACACCTTTTCATTGGATTATTATTCAAAAAATTATATAGATAAAAAAACCGGTCGCTCTTCTTACGATGCCGCCCAAGCAGCTTTACTGATTTGTCATGACTTTGTGGATCAGTTTGCGCAGGGAAGCTCTAATTTATTTCTCTATGGCGATACCGGCGTAGGCAAAACTTTTCTTGCGAACTCCATTGCGAAATCCCTGATGGATGCTTCTTATTCCGTCATTTACTTTACTGCCTTTGAATTATTTGATGTGTTTGCTAAAAGTAAATTTGAAAAAGATCAAGCTGCTGCCGCAATGGATTCTTATATCTTTGATTGTGATTTATTGATTATTGATGACTTGGGAACAGAATTATCTAATTCCTTTACCACTTCGCAGCTGTTTCTTTGTCTCAATGAACGACTGTTAAGAGAAAAAGCCACTCTGATATCCACCAATCTTGCTTTGGATGCTCTGGTAGATATCTATTCCGAGCGGACTTTTTCAAGAATTACAAGTAATTACACCATGGTGAAATTAACCGGTGATGATATACGTATTAAGAAAAAACTAATGAAGTAAACAGGGAGGGTTATCATGTTACACCGTACAGAACGAAATCTTGAAAATATACCAGTGGGGTCTTTGGGGCTTATTACTCTGGATGGATGTCAGAAACTAGGAGAAAAAGTGGATGATTATCTTGTGAAATGGAGACGTGAAGATGGTCCTATACACAAAGATGATATTGCATTTACCGGATATGAGAAAAACTCTTATATTATTGATTCTATGGTTCCTCGCTTTGGTTCCGGAGAAGCCAAGGGCATCATTAACGAGTCTGTCCGTGGAAAAGATTTATATATTATGGTAGATGTCTGCAATTATAGTCTTACCTACTCTTTAACCGGTCAGACGAATCGCATGTCCCCAGATGATCATTTCCAAAATTTAAAGCGAATTATTGCTGCTGTTGCCGGAAAAGGCCGACGCTTAAACGTCATTATGCCATTCCTATACGAAAGCCGTCAACATAAAAGAAGTGCCCGGGAATCCTTGGATTGTGCACTTGCTCTTCAAGAATTAGTACGGATGGGTGTGGATAATATCATTACCTTTGATGCCCACGATCCCCGCGTGCAGAATGCGATTCCGCTAAGTGGTTTTGAAACTGTTCCACCTACCTATCAATTTATTAAGGGATTATTGCGAAAAGAAAAAGATTTGCAAATTGATAATGAACACATGATGATTATCAGCCCCGATGAAGGTGCTACCGGACGTGCCATTTATATGGCCAATGTTTTGGGGTTGGATATGGGCATGTTCTACAAAAGACGGGATTACACCCAAGTCATTGATGGCCGAAATCCTATCGTTGCCCATGAGTTTTTAGGTTCTTCCGTAGAAGGAAAAGATGTGGTCATTATTGACGATATGATTTCTTCCGGAGACAGTATTCTAGATGTAGCAAAGCAATTAAAACAACGTAAGGCCAGACGTGTTTTTGCCGCTGCTACTTTTGGACTTTTTACCAATGGACTGGATAAATTTGATAAAGCCTATGAAGAAGGTCTGCTTCATGGTATCCTGACAACGAATCTAATTTATCAGACCCCGGAACTTTTAAGCAAACCCTATTACATTAATTGTGATTTAAGCAAATATATTGCTTTACTCATTGACACCCTAAATCACGATGGATCTATCAGCGGTATTCTAAATCCCAATGAGCGTATCCAAAATGTACTTAAAAAATATCACAACAAAGAACGCATTTAGTATATTTCTGATTTAATTTTTCCAGTGCTTCCATTTCACGTTTCTGACAAGTGAATAGAAGCACTTGTTTTTTATGTTCTGCAAGCCAGATTAATGTTTTTTCAAGTCTTTTGTCATCATAAAATACAAACGTATCATCTAGCACCACCGGATATTCTTCCTCATAAAGTACCGCTGCCGATGCCATTCGTAATGCAAAGTATACTTGTTCTAAAGTCCCTCTGCTCACTTGCTCCACTGGGATTTTACGTCCCTGGCTATACAAATGCATATGCAGTTCTTCGTCGATCAATACTCGTTCATATTTTTTGTCTGTTATTTCCGCTAAAATTTCCGACACCTTTTCGTCTAAGTCCCGTCCTAATTCTGTCTGAATCTTATCGCTAAGCTCGGTCATTCTTCTAAGTGCCAGATCAATTGCTTTTTTCTTTTCTGCTCTCAACTTGTCCACATCATCCGGGATATCCAGTTCTTGTATTTGTTCTAATAAATTTCCTTGCACCACTTGTTTTTCTCTCAATATATCTTTTAAATGTTCCTCTTCCCATTGCAGTTTTTCCAATGGGTTTTTTTCTTCTTCATCGGATGGTCCTTCATTGAGTTCCGGCTGATTCTTTTTTCCATCTTTGACTTTATTCCAAATATATAATCCTTCCGCCAAAGCAATCACAATCGCAATCAGATAATTCCATGGTCTGTGAACTAAAGCAAAGCAAATAATGACAACAAATAGCATACCCAAAAGTTCCATGGGATGTATGCGCCATTTACTTTTTGGTTCTTCCATTTCTATTTGTGTACGTTTTTTTTGCTGTTCCTCTTGTCGCTCTTTTTCCTGCCATGTGGCATCGTCAATGCCTTCTCTCACTTTTTCCAGGCTTTCCTCCATACCATGAATATCCCGCCACACATAAGAAGCTTCCTGCTCCAATTTTTCCCGAATCTGCTCTCGTTTTTGAAAGGTTGCTTTTTCCTCTTTCTCAATTCTTTTATGTTTTTCTCCTAATAAATTCAAGGCATTGTTTAAATCCAATTCACTATTTCCCGTCACATAATAATTAGCCGCATAATTTTTAAGCTCTGCCGCCAATGTTTGATTCGTTTCTGCCTGTAATTGTCCCACTGCTACTGTATTTTCATAAGTAGCTGCAGTCATTCCATCTAACAGCATTTCCAGATCCCCTTGTTCCACCGATAACTCTTCTCCATCGTCTTCACAAATGAGTTCTACCTTTTTATTATATTTACTAAAGTTTCGTTCTAAGCGAAAGACTCTTCCACCACAACAAAAGCGCAAAATTCCTGCATAAAATCCCGGGTTCTCCCATGGTTCATACCTACTAAATGTATCATTAAAAGATGCTCTCCCCCGCCCTCGTTCCAATCCAAATAACATGGCTTTGATAAATGTGTGAATCGTTGTCTTCCCGGATTCATTTTCACCATAAATCACATTGATTCCTTCTTGAAATAAGATGCGTTCCTGGGAACACTTTCCAAAATTTTTAATCACCAGTTCCAGTATCTTCATGTTAGCCCCTTTTCGTCATCAGTAACGCCTGCACACCTTCATACAAAGCCTGCTTTTCTAGGCTTCCCAACTGTGTTTGGTCAAAACTTTCAATATATCTTCCCAGCAGATTATCCTCATTTTGTGCTTTTAATTTTTCAAAATGATATGCCGGATAACTCTCATCCAACACCTCTAGCACATTCCCATACATATCCAAAATATCCAGATCAAACAAAATATCCGGATCTCGAAATCCTTTTAAAATAAGCTGATACAAATTTTGAACCCCACACTGTTCCAGTGTCGTTTTCACGGTTTCCTTTAAAGACAACGCTGTCATATTCTCATTTACTTCTATTTCTAAATGCACGTACTCCCGTTTTGCCTGAGGTACAAAAGTAATCCGAGTGCCCCGTTCATTTATTTCCCCCAGAATGTACCCATGCCTGCCCGTTTCATTTTTATCCAGAGGCTCTAATGCCCCTGCATAAGCAACACTGTTTTTCACCAGTTCTTCCGGTTTATGAATATGCCCCAGTGCAACATAAGAAAATCCCAAAGCCGCAAGCTTATTTTTTTTAATAGGAATACACCTTTCATCCCCTCCATGGGCCAGTAATATCTCATATTTTTCTTTTCCGGCAGGATGTACTTCCTCATACAATGGTTCGGGAATTTCCTTCCGGTAATAGCTGAAACCATACACACAGGTTTCCAATTCCGGCAATTCTACAATCCCCATTTTTTCCCCCAGTAGTGGCCGCACATTTTCACTCCACTCAAAGGTCCGATAATAAGAATCCCGTTTTATATAATCATGGTTTCCGGCAATCAAGACCACCTGAGTCTTAGTTAATGTGGAAAACAAATAATTGACCTCTTTCAGTTCGCGAAGCAGTGGCTGGCGATGAAACAAATCCCCTGCAATTAATAACAAATCCACCGATTCTTTCTCACATACTTCAATTACCTGTGAAAAGCTATTCCATATTTCTTTCCCTCTGTTTTCGCTGTAAGCCTTTCCCGATTTTGGATTTGCCCCTAGATGGACGTCTGCTATGTGTAGGAATTTCATGGCTTTCTCCCTTCTGTTCAATAGGTAATGCTACGATAAATCTAGTCTGTTTTTCATCACTTTGGGCACAAATGGTTCCGCCATGTAATTCTACAATTTCTTTTGCAATGGCAAGTCCCAGCCCTGCCCCTCCAGTGGTGCTGGACCTGGAACCGTCTACCCGGTAGAATTTTTCGAAAATGCTCTGCAGTTTTTCTTCCGGAATTCGCTTCCCTGCATTGGTAAATACAACTTCTGCAGTCTCTTCTTTTTTCACTGCTGCAATCCCAATCTTCGTATTTGGATAACAATAAGCAATGGCATTTCGCAATATGTTATCAAATACCCGTGCCAATTTATCCGAATCCCCAAAAACGGTTAGATTTTCAACTACTTCTACTTCACAGGTAAGATTTTTTTCCATTAACACTCCGTATAATTCATCTGCCAGTTGTTCCAGCATCCGAGATAGATTCAAGTCACTTGACTCTAATTCGATTTTTTGTAGATTAAACTTGGTAATCTCGAAAAACTCTCCAATTAATTCTCCCAAACGAATGGCCTTTTCCAAGGAAATGTGAGTATACTTTGCCCGTTCCTCTATGGCCATGTCGGGATGTGACTCCAACATACTTAAATAGGCTACAATGGAAGTCAGTGGCGTTTTTAAGTCATGCGCAAGAAAAACAACTAAATCATTTTTACGCTTTTCGCTTTCCATGTTCTCTTGTTTTTGTCTTTTCAACGTCATCTTAATCTCATTTAGCCTAGTTTCAATGGGTTTTAACTCTGTAATTAAATGTACTGATTCATCTGAATTTGAAGTAATATTCTCAATTCCTTCTCCAATTTGATCTAAATATTTCATCATACGGGAAAGTGCCACATAATAAAACAGGGCAAAAAGCAACAAAAATCCAAGGATAACAAAAAAAATCTTATTATCCCCTATGATTCTCCAGTATAATTGGAGGGCCATTTTCTCCGTAACATTACACGATATCAGAAACTTAACAAATCCTTCTGCAAAAGAATGGTTATAAATACCATCAACCACGTAATTCAGTAAAAATCCGCCAACTAATACTGTAAGTGCTGTTACGAACACCGTTTGCAGCAAAATGCTGATTTTTAATTTACGATAATTATTCTTCAACTTTATAGCCCACTCCCCAAACCGTCTTAATAAAATCGGATTTTCCCGTTGGACCGCTCATCTTTTCACGTAGATGACGGATATGCACCATAACTGTATTGTTGCTGTTCTTATAATATTTTTCCTGCCACACTGCTTCAAATAATTCTTCTGAGCTGATTACTTTTCCACGATTTTCGCATAAAATCCATAAAATTTGAAACTCAATAGGAGTAAGCATCAGCATTCGCTCATTATACGTACATTCATGAGAGGTTCGATCTAACAATAATCCTGCAAAATCGATGACCTCTCCTTCTATTTTGGTTCCATCATTATACTGCGTATAACGTCTTAGCTGTGCTTTGACACGCGCCACCAGTTCTAAAGGATTAAAGGGTTTTAAAATATAATCATCTGCACCTAAGGTAAGCCCGGTAATCTTATCGATATATTCTGTCTTTGCGGTCAGCATAATCACCGGAAAGGTATATTTTCCCCGGATTTGCTTTAAGATTGCAAAACCATCTATATCCGGCATCATTACATCTAAAATAGCCAGATCCAGTTTCGTATGGTTGATGCACTCCATAGCATCCGTACCATTGTAAAACTTAAAAACGGTATACTGATCATTTTGCAAATATAATTCTACTACATCTGCAATTTCTTTTTCGTCATCCACAACTAATATATTCATGGTTCCCCCCTGACTGTGTTAAAATTCGCAGTTATTTACAGTTCTTGGAAATGGAATGACATCTCTGATATTAGACATTCCGGTTAAATACATCACACAGCGTTCAAATCCCAGACCGAAACCTGCATGTCTGGTGGAACCATATTTTCTAAGATCTAAATAGAATTCATACTCTTCCGGATTTAATTTCATTTCTTCCATTCGTTTCACTAATTTATCATAATCATCTTCTCTTTGACTTCCGCCAATGATTTCACCAATCCCCGGCACCAGACAATCTACTGCCGCTACAGTTTTTTGATCTTCATTCATCTTCATATAAAAGGATTTGATTTCTTTTGGATAGTCGGTTACGAACACCGGACATTTGTAAACTTCTTCGGTCAGATAACGTTCGTGTTCTGTCTGCAGATCGGTGCCCCAGGATACTTGATAATCAAATTTATCATTATGTTTTTTCAATATTTCCACTGCATCTGTATAGGTCACTCGAACAAAATCAGAGGTCACTACATTTTGCAAACGTTCCAGTAACCCCTTGTCTACAAAGGAATTGAAGAAGTTCATCTCTTCCGGTGCCTGCTCTAGCACATAGTGAATCACATATTTCAGCATGGCTTCCGCCAAATCCATATTGTCATCCAAATCTGCAAATGCCATCTCCGGTTCAATCATCCAAAATTCTGCTGCATGGCGAGTAGTGTTGGAATTTTCCGCCCGGAAAGTTGGTCCAAATGTATAAATATTACGAAATGCCTGGGCATAAGTCTCGCCGTTTAGCTGACCACTGACAGTCAGACTTGTTTTTTTATTAAAGAAATCTTGTTCATAATCCACCTTGCCATCATCTTTTCTAGGGGGATTCTCCGAATCCAGTGTGGTTACTTGGAACATTTCACCGGCGCCCTCACAATCACTTCCGGTAATCAATGGCGTATGCACATACACGAATCCTTTTTCTTGAAAAAACTGATGCAGTGCGTAAGCACACAGAGAACGTACCCGAAATACGGCTTGAAAGGTATTGGTTCTTGGACGTAAATGTGCAATGGTTCGCAAATATTCAAAGCTATGACGTTTCTTTTGAAGTGGATATTCCGGTGAAGACGTTCCTTCTATCACAATTTCTTCTGCCTGAATTTCAAATGGTTGTTTTGCCTGTGGTGTGGCAGTCAAAATTCCGCGAACAATTACAGCGGCCCCCACATTTAATTTAGAGATTTCCGAAAAATTATCCATAGTATCATGATAAACTACTTGCAGGGTTTCAAAATATGACCCATCGTTAATGACGATAAACCCAAAGGCCTTGGAATCTCGAATACTCCGAATCCATCCGCCGATTTCTACTTCTTTTCCTAAATATACATCACTTTTTTTGTATAACTCTTTGACTGTTGTTAACTTCATCTTCCTAAACTCCTATTCTTTTTCTATTTATGCTTCCTCTTCAAAATCAAGTGTCCACGCTTTCGCAGCAAATGCAATTTCTACGCCTTCATTGCGAATGCGTGACAACAATAATTCTCTTTGTCCACTTCCCAAAATAGCGGCTCTTTCACATACCATATCCACACCTTCATTTTTCTCTCCCGTAAGAGTTTTGGTGAATATGCTTCTTTTTGAAACCGGTTCTACCTGACGCAATTCTTCTGTAGAATACGTAACAAAGGGAACTTCAAACCGTCTTGCCAATGTATTGATTCCCGAATCCTCTTTCCTACTGTCAATACTTACTAATTTTTCTATTTCTTTATAACTGATTCCTTTACTTTGCAGTACATCGGTCACCTGTTCTCGCAGATGCGCCCAGGACATATTGGATTGGTAATCAATTCCCACCACCACATCTCTGGGGAGTAAATATAGTACTGAACTTTTATCTAAATCCTCAATTTCAGTTTTCCTTTGCATCACCGCAACGCCAAAATCATAATTCTTCAGTTCTTCCACCGTTTTGCACAACGCTAATTCTTCCGGAATCTTTCCGGTTGTTCCATACTCACAGAAAAGTCCAATACGTCTTCCACCTATAATCGCTGCTGTAATCTGACGAAGCAATTTCTTCTCTGAAGTTTCCAGACCGTTTCTTTCGATAAACTGTTCAAATCCAAACTTACCTTCTACCGTTGCCCCCGGATTCGTCAAGACCGGAACTGCACCTATATGTTTTGCTATAATTCCCGCATAAATGCTATCATTTCCACTTATTTTCGCCAGAATAGGAATGACATACTGACCCACCTCATCTATGACCAGTATCGTCGTATTGCTATCATTTCCAATGCATGGTGCAATTGCCTGTATCACACGTCCTATGGATGAAATGTAGATTATTAGATCCATTTCCTGCCACTGCGTCTTCGTCCATGTGGTGGAATCTTCTCCAATAGACTGGATACCAAATTCTTCTGCCAATTGTGGAGTCGCATAACTAACACACTCGTATCCTTGATGATTTAATTTTTCGGTTAATTCTATATTTAGTCTTGTTCCGGTTCTGGTGGCACTCATTACCACAACTTTTTTTGCCATCTTTTGTACCTCTTTTGAATTTTCTGCTATATACAATAATACCATACTTGAAAATTATATCAATATGATATATGCTTGTATCTGAAATAATGATAGGAGAACTTATTATGGATACTCAAAAAATCAACAAAATCTTATTTATGACTCAAGCTGCCATGATTGCTGCTATCTACGTGGTACTTACCACGATCTTTGCACCCATCAGCTTTGGCGAAGTCCAAGTTCGAATTGCAGAATCACTGACCATTCTTCCTTTCTTTACACCCGCTGCCATTCCCGGTGTATTCATCGGATGCCTCATTGGTAATATACTAGGTGGTGCCATTCTTCCGGATATTATTTTTGGAAGTCTTGCCACATTACTAGGTGCTATCTTCACTTATTTGCTGCGAAGCAAAAAATTTCTGGCACCGTTTCCTCCCATCATATGCAATACCCTCATTATTCCATTCGTTCTTCGTTTTGGATACGGTATTGCACTTCCTATTCCACTTTTAATGGCAAGCGTAGGATTGGGTGAGGTCTTATCTTGCGGAGTGCTTGGCTTTATTTTACTATTTTCACTTTTACGGTACCGGCACCGGATTTTCCGGTTGGGAAACTAACCCAATAAATGTATTTCCACTTCCGGCTGTCATAGCTGCTATATTTTCAACGGAGGTGGTATCTTTTACCCCTGTGGCAAGGTCCACATAAGTAATTGTGGATGGTTCATAGCCTACTAACAATATTGCATTCTGACTATCTATCATCCCAATTACCGGTTTTCCGTGGCTGATCACATATAAAATCTGTTCCAATGTGCAACCGGTAAAATCAATTGCTTTTCCCTCTTCAATCCATCTATGAATTGTTTCCGGCAGTGTGTTTTCTCCTGTTGCTATGGTATATCCCTCTATATTCGGAATTTCATAACGCAAATTGCGATTCCCTTTTTCCCATACATAATCCTGTTTGGAAGAGGTGACGATTCCATCTAAATTTTCTGCTACCTGCACTGCATAACCTGCTTTATCATAAATGCCTGCCAGCGTTCCCTTGGCATATACGTAAAACTGTTCCCCTTTGTCTTTTCTTTCGAATTCCACTGTCAACGGATCTTCCAGTAATACTTGCTTTGGCTTTAGCATTTTGGGATTATGATCTTTAATTCCATCCTGATATTTTAAGCGAACCTGTTGTTCTTGTTCTTCTGTTGTATAGGTTTCCAGCGAAATATTGCCGTCCTCTTTTTTCTGATTATTCGTGATATAATCTTGTGCAATTCCGGTGTACACGTCCCCACTCTTTGTAGCACGATTGAGGGTAATCATATTCCCATTTACAAATGCGTCCAAGGTATACACTTGGTCTATCTGATAAGTTTTAGCCAACTCATTTTTGCTGTCGCGAATTTCTATTTTATACATCGGCAATGTATTTTCACCTGAAATAGTATGACCGGCATCTGCTTTTTTGGCAATTCCATATACAAAATCACGATACACAAATCCGATTGGCCGGATGGTCTCATCTGGACTTGCGTCTACTGGATAAGTGGTACCATTCTCCAGATTTAAAACCGTTACACTGGTAGCTTCCAAAAGGCTTCCATTATTTTGATATGCCAGCAAACCTCCATCTTGGGACGTAACATACTGACCTTTTTGCAATTCTTTTATCACTACTTCCTGCTGACTGGTTGCTAAGTCCACTCGATACAGTGTCCTCTCTATCATGACGTACAGCGCTTGACTGGTCTGACTGTAATAGACTAATTTTTCCAAATCATTTTTCGCAATTCCATAAGATTCATCGCTGGGAATAAATGCCTTTTCCTCTACCGAGTTTTTGGTCATATTAAAATAGTAAATGGCAACCCCTGATTTTCCCTCGTGGATTCCTCGATTCATATACCCATACACGGCAAAAGTAACATTTCCATTTTTATCCATATTGATTATTTTCACTTCATGCTGGTTGTAGCGATTACGAATATCTTCTCCTTCCGCATTTGCAAAACTAAAGACCAAAGAAATTTCATCCGCCTCTTTGTTGTATGTCCATAATTCTCTTTCCTGTACAAAAGATACAATGGTACCGTCTTGATTGGTTTGATAGGGAACCTCCGGCGAGCTGATGCCCAGATTTACTCCTTTTTCAGAAATGGCATTTCCTGTCCCATCAAATATCTGATTCATAGTACGATCATAATCCAGCAGATACATCTTCCCCTGTTTGCTATACACACGAAAGAATTCTTCCACATTGCATATTGCCTTTTCGCCTGCTGTACCATTGACCCGAACCTGATAAAGCAGTTGTACGGAAGTATAGCCAGGATTCGTCTCTTTCATATTCCACTGTATTTCCCCTATCACTTCCGGTGCTAATCGTCCCCAAGTAATTTGTTTTAGTTCGGAATGAATGTTTACCTTTTGAAGCGTGGAATTATCCCCTTCCGGATTTGGTTCTATCAATGCAGATAGAAAGTCATTATCTTGGTTTTGAATTGCCTTTGTATGAAATTCATTAATAAAATCAAGACAGTTTTTTGTGTCCAGTCCATCCGGCTTTATAATTCTGGTGTAATATTTAATTTCTTTTTTATCCATAACGAGATTGATCTTTAAAACTGCTTCTGTGGTATCCAAAAGTGCACTTCCTAAATTTAACGCAACCGTGTCCTTGGGAGATTTTTCTTCCCCTTCCAACAATTTTTTTGCTCCATCAAGAGAATATACTTCATAGGACAAGGTTTTGATTTTATTGTCATATGCATTCACATGAATGGTCGCCACTCCACTGGTATCCAAAGGCACAATGGTATCCCGCATGGATGTCATATCCATGTCCGTTTGATATCCCACCAATAGATTCAGATTATATCCTTCTTCTATAAAAAAGAGCTGCGGCAATGTTGCTTCTCCTACATCTGCCGTCATATCTGCATTTCCTTTGTTGGTAATGAAACTAATCACTACCACCGCCGCCACGAACACGGCTGCCAGCACACCAATCCTTACTAATTTTTTCTCCATCTATAGCTCCCCTTTATCCTCCAGCAGTTTCCCCAACATGGGTGAAACATTCAAAAATTCTTCACATGTCTTTATGGTATCTCCATTACTTCCTTTTTTTCCTGTTTTCACCCCACGAATCAGGATATTCTTTGGTGTATGCTCCATATCAATAAATTCCAGAATCTGTGCGTCATACCCTTCTCTGACTAAATATTCAGCACGTAAAGCATCTGTGGCTAACGCCGCCATCCGTTCTTTAATCAATCCATATTTCATCATGGGTTCCAGCGTGGTGCTGGCAATCTGCCCATTCAACTCATGCTGACAGCAAGGCACCGATAAGATGACTTTTGCACCCCATCCCACTGCTTTTGCAAGTGCATAATCGGTGGCTGTATCGCAGGCATGAAGAGTCACTACCATATCAACTGCTTCTTCTCCAGTATAATCTGCAATGTTTCCTTCTAAAAATCTCAGTTTTTCATATCCGTATTTTTCACTTAATTCATTGCAATGAACGATGACTTCTTTTTTTAAATCCAAGCCAATCATCCGTACATCATATTTCTTCATTTCATGTAAATAGTAGTACATGGCAAAGGTTAGATAGGATTTCCCACATCCAAAATCCAGAATGGTCAGCTCTTGATTATAGGGCAATTCCGGAAGAATATCTCTTACAAATTCCAAAAATCGATTGATCTGTCGAAATTTGTCAAATTTGCTCTTTACTACTTTCCCCTCTGCTGTCATCACACCCAGGTCTTGTAGAAATGGAACCGGGATTCCTTCCTCTAAAAGATATTTTTTACTTCGATTGTGAGACAAGTCTATCCCTTCCGAGTTCGATTCCAATTGTTTTTTTCGAATGGTCACTTTTCCTTTTTTGCTTACCATAACTGTATAAAGTGCTTCTTTTGTCTCCAATTGCAATTGTTTAAACTCTTCCATATACCCAAGCATACTTTGCTTTGCCTGATCTGCTTCCAGGTTTTCATGAAACACCTGCTGATTCTCAAAACGCTCACACTGGAAAAATAGTACTTCTTTTTTTAAGATTGGACGCACTTTTACCTTGATGGCACTTTCTTTTTTGCGTGGATTACTAAAAATTGCTTTTCGAAAATCTATATTGAAACTGTCTTCTATTAATTTTTTAAATTGTTCCATTTTTTACCCCTTTTATCCTATTTCTGTTCCCTTTTATTGTAATGCTTCTTGCCCAGAAACGCAACAAAGACAAGCGATTGTTTGAAAATCTCTTGTCTTTATTGTCTGTTTATGAATTTGTTGTTTCCTCTTGCTCCTGTTTGCGATATACTTTTGGAAATACAATCGTTATTTTGAATAAATCTCCATTTAAATATAGATGAAACTGACCATTTTGTAGCTCCGTCAAACTTTTCGCAATAGAAAGTCCCAGTCCACTTCCTTCCGTGCTTCTAGAGACATCACCCCTAATAAATCGTTCTGTCAACTCATCTGCTGTAATGTTCAGTGGCTGCTCGGAAATATTTTTCAAAGAAAATTCTACGGTTTTTGGCGTCACATTCATATCCGCATAAATTCTGGTTCCTTCCATGGCATATTTCGCTGCATTGTTATAAATATTTTCCAATACACGCCATATTCTTCGGCCATCTGCACAAATCACCACCGGTTCCACCGGAATGTTCAACACTACCTGCAAATTTCTCTTTTCAAATTTCTCTGTAAATTCTCCGTTGGTCTGGTTAATCATTTCCACCAGATTTAAGTTCATAAATTCCAGTTTAATATTTCCACTGCTGATTTTGGATGCTTCTACCACATCTTCCGTTAAAGTTTTTAGACGTTGTGCTTTTGCTTCCAGTACATCTAAATACCCCAGAATCTTGGGATCTGTGAAATGTTCTCGCTTTAACAAATCCACATAATTAATAATCGAGGTAAGGGGTGTTTTAATATCGTGAGACACATTGGTGATTAAATCTGTTTTCAACCGTTCATTCTTTAGCTTTTCTTCCATGGCTGTATTTAATCCTTCTCCAATATTGTTGATGCGAACCGCAACCTCTAAATTATCACCTTTCATCCCGGTTAACGGAATGTTGTAATCCACCTCCCCACCGGCAATTCTTTCGATACCTTCTTTGATGCGATGTCTTGCAATGGCATTTTTAACAATGTACACAAGACATAACGCCTCCAACACCATGGTCAGAAAGAGGAAGAATGCGTTGCCACCACTTGCATATAATATCCAATGTATCAGAACAAATCCTCCGTAACATAGAATTCCTCTTGTGGTGTAACTCCTGTTTCGGAATATTTCTCCTATAAATTTCCAGATCCATCGACACAAACTATTGGACCATAAAGTTTTGGCCTTGAGCCTTCGAATCAAGCTTAAATATCCGGTTAAAAAGAGTGCAAATGCTCCTGTAACCACTGCTGCCCGCCAGAATGTCTGATTTAGAACGGAGATGGTTCCATCCACGGTACTACCTATGTTCATATTGACAAAATAGTCCACACCACTTCCGATGCAAACAACCATCGCCACACATAATCCGGCAATAATGGTGATTCCAATTTCTGTCTTTAGTTTATCAAACCAAACTAATTTTAGTTCTCCACTTTCTCTAGTGCGTCCTGCCACAATCGTAAGCCACATGAAAATGATCAACAGTAATACGGTGGCACTTGTTCCTGCAATCAATATGAGTCCCATCCATGGCATGTATTGTCGATAAACTTGATCTTGTACATAAAATCCATCTTGAATCGGATATTTTGTATCTACCAAAACAGCAAATACATAATTTCCTTTTTCCTTAATATGCTGGTTCACCATATCACGACAAGAGGCTGCCGTTACTTCCATATTAGAACCAAATTCTGAAAGCTTGGGAGCGACTACCAGATATGCTCCATTTTCTCCTTTCCCATCCTCCATCATTTGCTTGATATTTTCCTTGGCATCTTCAAAGGACCCATAAGCCTCTCGATTCGTATAGACTTTCTTCGCATCCATATCTGCAAAAAGATATGCCAAATTGGTGTTCCCTTCCGTCCAGGTATCCTGGTTTTCTCGGTATCTGGAAACTTCTACCGTCAATGAATTTACTGTATTTTGGAGAATATCGTAGGCCTCATGTAATTTGCCATTCCACTTTGGATCTTCCGTTGCCATCTCTTCCATAGTTTTGCCACTAATGGTCGCTCCTAAGTTAGGAAAGGTTTCTACCTCTAATATCCAAAAATCTTTGTAACGCATTTGGCCCTCTGCATCTTGTATGGTTGCCATTCCATTTTCTTCAGTAACTCCCCCGCTTTCCATCATATCAAGCATTTCGTCTGTGGTATAATCCTTATAATTCTCTGTAGGTTTCAGATGTAATTGCTTTTGTTGAATCAGTTCTTTAAATTTTAACTTGCTATAGTAGTCGTAGGTTTCATTCGGATTCTGGCACACCACGATTTGTTTATATTCTATCGCTCCTGCCCTGCCCATTTTTACCAAGTCACCTAATTTATATGCAAAGCTACTCTTTTCATCGCCGGATACTACTGCCTTTGTATGATATTTTGAAATATCCACAATTTTATTGGCATTGTATTTTCCTTCTGTCTCAAAGTTTTTCTGATTTTCAATATTTAATAAAATTTCTCTGCTGGCGGACTTTGCATTTTCGGCAAATCCTTTTGTCTCACTGTACTTTTCCTTAGAGACATCCGTCAGTGCCCTACTGTATTCTTTGCCCGGATACTCCACGCCAAAGGTTACACATGCCACCATAATCATCACCATCACATGTGCCAACACCACTAGAATTCCCTTGCAGGGTGCTGACCGATACCATTTGCTCATAGCCACTCCTTCTTATAATTTTTCCATTTTATATCCCACACCCCAGACCACCTTCAGATACCTTGGCTCCTTAGGGTTAATCTCGATTTTTTCACGAATATGCCGGATATGCACTGCCACTGTATTGTCCGCTCCAATGGCTTCTTCATTCCAGATGTTTTCATAAATCTGGTTAATCGAAAACACTTTTCCTTGATTTTGTACCAGCAATAACAAAATATTATATTCGATAGGTGTCAATTTCACCGTTTCGCCATCTACCGTTACTTCCTTCAAATCATCATTAATCAATAAGCCGCCTGCTTTATACACCGACTTAGAATCATCTGTTACGGTACTGCCAAGCTGGGTATACCGTCTCAACTGCGACTTCACTCTGGCCACCAGCTCCAATGGATTAAATGGCTTCGTAACATAGTCATCCGCTCCAATATTTAGTCCCAGAATCTTATCCGCATCCTCCGATTTCGCAGATAGAATAATAATCGGCAAACTATTCTCTTCCCGAATACGAAGCGTTGCCCGAATCCCATCCAACCGCGGCATCATCACATCAATAATCAACAAATCCACCTGCGGCTCCTGCTTCAAAATCTTCAGTACCTCTTCACCATCATAGGCCTTCAACACTTGATAACCCTCTTGGGTCAAATATATATCAATAGCCTCCACAATTTCCTTATCATCATCACACACTAATACATTAAACATTTTCATCACCTCACCTTATAGTATACAAGAATATCAGTGAAAAATTAAGACCCATGACTGAAATTTCTTAAGAAATGTTTATTTTATTGGGGACGTAACACTTTTGCAAAGTGTTACGTCCCCAATAAGGTTTAGTGGTGTCCCCTTTTATGCTTAGTGGTGTCCCCATAAGCAATAACTTATAATACTGACTCTATTTCCAGCAATTGCCAATAATCCTTGTACAAATGCGCATATAGCATTACTTCTACAGTTTGGGGCACCACATTCTTTCGTTTGGGACACCACACTCTTTCGTTTGGGGCACCTTAATATCAAATTGGGGACGTAACACTTTTACAAAGTGTTACGTCCCCAATTCCTTAGTAATTGTCTTTTAGGTATTGTTCTAATGTGACTCCCGCGCCCATTATTTTGGTGGCATCTTCTACTCCTACATAGCGATAATGCCATGGTTCATAGATAATTCTGGTTTCCGCACTTTTTTCCGGTGGATAGCGCAGGATGAACCCATATTTTGCAGCATTTTTTGCAAGCCATTGGGATTCTGGTGTCTCTGCTTGTTTTGTATCCAGTTCTTGATAGGCTTCGGAAACGATATCAAGCGCCAAACCTAAGCCATGTTCGCTAGTCCCCGGCAGTGCCACGGATTGTCTGGTTGTATTATATGCTGTTAAATAATCGGTTCCTTCGTTTAAGTTTTGTGCAATCGTCGTATTGAATACTTCCTGCTGTTTTTCTATGGAACGGTATGCGGAACAAATGTGCATTGCAAGCCCTTCTGTTTTGGCCGCTTCTAACAGCTGATTGACGGATTCCACAATCCTTTTATCTACACTATATTCGTCATTCAAGGAAACTAATTCCGGTACAAATGCCGGATCCATCGGTTGGGCCTCATTAATCAACTGTAAATTCCATGGAATTTCTTTCTTTTTTTCCTTTTCTTGCTTTTCTTGCTTTTTTTGGGCATCCTGCACTTTTTTTGCTTGTACCTCTTTTTGTGCCAGCTGTCTTTCTTTTTGTCGGATGATTTTCTGTGATTGTTTTGCTTTTATTGTGTATCCCACAAAACCACCTGCCAATAATCCGATTACCAATATTACAAGACTAACTTGCAACAAAATTTTCTTTTCCCACTTGATTATTTTCACCCGCTTTCGTAATTTTTTATTATGACCGATTCACACTCATGCTCGCTTTACCATTTACAGCTCCTGCCAAATCAATTCTTTTGCTATGTTCGTCGTGGTAGCACATACTGCCACTTTATACATGGTTCCCTGCAACGAATCTTCCGCTTCATATTCCTGATAATAATAAGATTCTTTCATTTCCTTGGGCTGCCGAATTAATTGCGGGGCCACACCTCTGGTGAGTTGTATTTCAAACGTATCCATAGGCAATTTCATGCCCTCTCTAGTGGCTTTTAAAAAGCTCTCTTTTAGCACCCAGTATCGGAAAAATTCTTCCGTTTGCGCTTCCTTTGACAACTGACCCTTAATATATGCATATTCTGCCGGGCAAAAAAATCTTTTTGCCACTCCCAGCCGCAGTTCTTTCACCAGTTCCAAGTCACATCCAACTTTCACATCCGGCATTTCATTCTCCGCAATAGAACATAGCGCATAATGTCCGGCATGTGAAAAATTATAAATTGCTTGTGAAGGAATCTCCAGACTTTTTCGCACCTTTTCATAAAGACTCCACACTCCAAGACTCAGTGCTTTGTCATTGATATGCATCATCTGGTCTGCCTTTTTTCTGCGAACTTCCGTTGCCAGTTTATAATATTTTTGATAGGTATCCGCCTTTGTAAGTGGGGATACGTCTGCAATCCACGTTTTTATCATACCATATCTTCCTCCCACTGTACATGACTCCCTTTTTCGTTTTTTGTCACCACCAGCTTTTGATCAATTTGCTCTTTCAGTTCATTTACATGGGAAATAATACCCACCAGCCGTTTTTGGTCTGCCAGTTCCTTCAGCACCTGAATAGCCTGCTCTCTGGCCTCATCGTCCAGCGCCCCAAACCCTTCATCAATAAACATGGTATCCAGATGAATAGCCCCTGCCGTATTTTGAATCATATCGGAAAGTCCCAGTGCCATGGATAAAGACGCCATAAAGGACTCGCCGCCAGAAAGCGTTTTCACGTCTCTAACTGCATCATTTACCAGATGATATACATCCAGATCAAGTCCCACTTGCCCTTGACTGCCCAGATTTTCCACCTCCCGGCACTGTAAAATAAATTCATTGGATGTCATTTTGCTCAAACGCTTATTGGCCGCATGAATAATCTGCTTAAAATATTTCCGCTGAACATAGGTTTCAAAATCCATTTTCACACTTTTACTTTGCATTCCATTGGCCGTGCGGCTTAAATTACTCATAAGTTCATATTGCTTCTGTAATTCCCCCGTTACTTTTAATTGCTTCTGCAAATGGGTGCATGCTTCTTGATTTTTTTGATTTCGTCCGAATACCTGCAGATGCACTTCACGCGCATCCGCCTGTTCCTGTAACACCAGATTTAACTGGGCCTTTTCCATTTCTAATTCTACCGGTTTCTTCCCTTGCAGCTGTTCTTCTAGCGCTGTAATCACTGCGTTGTATTCACGAACTTGGGTTTGATACTCTTCTATTTGCTGCATCCACTTTGGCACTTGTTGCATCCACGCCTTCTTCTCTTGATAATCTTCTTGGGAAAATCCATAGTCCATCATTGCTTTTTCATAGTTTTTCTGACAATTTCCCCATGCTTCTTCCAATTGGACCCGTCCCTTGCGTTGGTTTTCTATCTGCCCCTCTTTTTGTTTTTGCTCTTCTATCCATAACTGATACTCCACTGCGGATTGTTCGTATTCCTTTTTACAACGTTCGAGTCGCGCCGTTGCTTTGTTCCGTTCCGTTTCTGCTTCTTTCAAACTTTCAAATGGTAATTCTTTTTGCTTATTTTCCCATTGTGTCTTCTTTTGCTGTACTTCACGTTCTGCCTGCTGTTTTGCTACAATCTGGCTCTCCTCTAATACCTCTGCTTCTGCCAACCCCTTTTCCACTTCTAGTTGCTGGCGAATGTTCTGAAACACGGACTGTTGCTCTTCCCGTTCTTTCTCCGCCTGGTCCCGCTGCCTTTTCGCTTGCTCTACCGTTGCCTGACTGGGTGCATTTTGGGGCAGTTTCTCCTTATGGGGATGAATGGTTGAGCCACACACAGGACAAGGAACTCCCGGTTCCAATGCTGCTGCCATGATGCCCGCCTGGGCATGAAAAAATGCGGCATATTGGTTCTCGTACTCTTCCGCTTTTTGCCGATAGTCTTTCGTTTTTTTCTCTACCTGTTCTCCTGCACTTTTCCATTTCTCCGTTAGGCGGCCCACCAAGGCCCATCTTTTTTCAATAGTTTCCCGGGCCTTCCGTTCCGTCTCTCGTCGTTTGGTTTCTGCCAGGCGATATTCTTGTTGAAGCTTTTCTGCTTCCGCATATTTGGGGATGGCATCTTGCATGCGGACAATTTGCTGCTTTAATGTGGGTTCTTCTGCCTCCCACACCTGCTTACACCGGTCCCGGTATTCTTTTTTCGCTTCCCTGCTTTTTTGATGAGACACCATCCATTCTTCCAGTGTTTTCAATCGTCCTTCTGATATCTCGAGTGCCTTTTGTGCTTCTTTTTGTTTTTCCTCTTCGGCACAGACTTTTTCTGCTCTTTTCCCCCACTGTACCTGCTCCGTCAACTGCGCAAATTCATCTTTTTTACGTTCCAGTATTTCCCACTGCTCCCGTTTGTCTTTTAATGCCTGGAATAATTGATTGACCGTCTCCCCCTGTTTGATGATTCCGGTAAGGTCATTGATTCGTTTCTGACAATCGTCCACCTTGCTTTGGCTGCTTTTTTCTGCCTCTTTCTCTATGGCAATGATTTCCTTTAACAGATTCACAAGTTCCGAGTATAACGGAATGGGTACATTTTGCAATTCTTTCCAAGGAACTTCGTGTACACTTTCCGGAGCGATTACTACCTGCTCCACTTCCCGTCTGCACGCTTGTAATGTCTCCTCCAACCGCACCCCCAGCTGTTTTGCTCTTTCCTTTAGTTCCTCTTGCATGCTCCAATAGATATTGGTATGAAATATCTTTGAAAAAATATGCTTTCTATCCTTGGATTCTGCATGTAAAAGCTTTAAAAAGTCACCTTGTGCAATCATGGCAATCTGGGTAAATTGCTCTGCACTCAATCCCAAAATTTCTTCTATTTTATTGTCAATTTCCTTCTTTTTCCCTAGAAAGCTTAACCCATCTGGCATCCAAAGTTCTACCTTCGCCGCCTCTTTCACCAAGCGCTTACTGCCATCTGCATAGTTTCGTTTTCCGGGACGATAATATTCCGGATTTCGCCTTACCGTGTACACTTCCTTGCCACACGAAAATGTGTATTCTACAAATGTTTCCGTATCCCTATGGGCATATTGGCTGCGCATCATATTGCCTTCTCGCTTCCCCCCACTGGTCTGGTCATAAAGGGCATAGGTCATGGCATCAAATATGGTGGTCTTCCCTGCTCCCGTATCTCCGGTAATCAAAAAAAGTCCATGTTGTACGTTTTTAAAATCCACCATTTCTCGCTCTGCGTAGGAGCCAAATGCGGACATCACCAATGTAATCGGTTTCATTCCCGTTCCTCCTTCACCTGTTCCAATACCGCTTCCATAATTTCTCGTTCCTCCTTAGAAAGGTCTTGTCCCTGTATTTCCCTATAAAAATCACCGAAAATCGTAAGTGGGTCTGCCAGAGCAACTTCATCTGCAAAAACTTCCAAACGTTTCCTCGTTCTTTGGTTATCTACACGCACTTCTAATACATGAGAATACACCGCTTCCAACTGATCCTTGGGTTGATAGGGGTCCACCTCATCTTGCAGCGTCACACTCACATAATCATCTTTGGTCTCTTGGGTTGCCTCTTGGATAATCTCCGGTAACAACCCTATTTTCTTCCGCACATTTCGTAAAGGATGAAGTGGCAGACACTGGATTTTCGGTGCTGTCCCTTTTTCCCCCAATGTCACCATCGTCAATGATTTTTCTTGATTCCATTCACTTACCGAATACTTCAGCAAGGTTCCGCAATAGCGAATATGGGGCGCGCCCACAGATTGCGGTCCATGGATATGTCCCAATGCTACATAGTCAAACGGCTCTAATGCTCCCGTGTCCACTTGATCCATTCCCCCTACAGAAATGGTTTCCGAATCGCAGGTCTTTGGCTCCTTTCCCGAAGCCGTATAAAATTGATGGGATACCAGTACATTTCGTCTCTTGGTATCGATTTTCTCTCTTGCCAGAATTTTTTTGATCCCCTCGTCATAACTTTCCGGCACTGCTCCGTCACATACTTGTCGTACCATTCCCGGTTTCAAAAACGGCAATAAATAAAAGTCCACTTCTCCATAAACATCGGAAATCGTTACACATTTTACATGATCTTTTTCTTCTCTTGGAGGTGTTCCCACAATATGAATGTCATATTGCCCTAATATTTCCCTTGCGAATTCCAGACGCTGGGGAGAATCATGATTCCCTCCAATAATCAAAATCGAACCCGCTGGAATTGCTTGGGTCAATTTAGTCAAAAACCAATCGAATATGGTCACTGCTTCTGCTGATGGAATGGCTTTATCATAGATATCTCCGGCAATCACCACAACATCCGGTCCTTCTGCCTTGGCATAAGATATCACTTCTTCCAAGACTGTTTCCTGATCTTCTTTTAAATTATAATGATAAAGTTGTTTTCCAATATGTAAATCCGATAAATGAAAAAATTTCATAGTTCTCCTTTCAAACCTTCTCCTCATAGAATATAATAAACCCCTTTTGGAGTCTCCTTATGCATGTTTTTACCTCACATTTAAAATGTCGTATTGCCCTGCTCTCTTCTTTGGTGTATCTCACCATCTTTTTTACCGGTTGTGTTCCCCCGGCCGCTTCTACCAATGACAATACCGCATTTCGCACCTTCACCGGGCAGCTTTTTCAGCAAGAAGTTTCTTCCAACACCATCAGCCTTCACTACACTTTGCAAAACCCAAAAGACTACGGTGTCTTAGATGCACCCGTTACCTTTGGTTCTTATGATTTTCATGAAGCCGGTACCAGAGCCGCTCTTGAAAACTGCCGGGCTGCTCTTTCACAATTTTCTTATTCCGAATTATCTAATGAAAATCGTCTTACTTATGATGTACTGAAATCCTATCTGGACACCTCTGCCAAAGGCTGTGCTTACCAGCTATACGAAGAACCCTTAAGTCCTTTAACTGGCATACAGGCACAACTCCCTTTATTACTTTCCGAATACCAGTTTCAAACTACCGCCGATATTGATACTTACTTAAATCTATTGCCCACCATTACGGACTATTTCGACTCTTTAATCCGTTTTGAGCAAAAAAAATCTGACGCCGGCCTTTTTATGTCCGCTACCTTAGATGATGTTATTATATCAGAATGTAGAGCTTTTGTGGAAATGGATGAAACAAATTATCTATATTCTACCTTTCGGGAACGCTTAAAGGAAATGGAAACCCTTTCCGATTCCCAAATAGAAACGTATCTTGCTCGAAATAGGGAAATGATCACCTCTCACGTCTTTCCTGCTTACGAGCATTTATCCACCGCTCTCACCGCTTTAAAAGGTACTGGGAAAAATGAAAATGGCCTTGCCTATCTTCCCAAAGGGAAAGATTATTATTGCCATGTGGTTGCCCGTGAAACCGGCTCCGCTCGGACGGTTCCGGAACTAAAAGAGTTAACGAAACAGCAAATTCAAACAGACTTGATGGCAATGCAGTCTCAGCTCACTGCTGCTCACCTGGCTGCCCCCCAGATGGCTACCGAAAATGAGACTGCTCTTGCCTGTGAAAAACCAATTACGATTTTAAAGGATTTAGAGGGGAAAATTGCCAAAACATTTCCGGCTCCTCCTCCGGTCACCACCCGGGTCAAATATGTGCCTGCCATTATGCAGCCCTACTTAAGTCCGGCTTTTTATCTGATTCCGCCTATTGATAACTTTAGTGAAAATGTGATTTATATTAACCAGGGCCGCACCGTAAACGGCATTGAACTCTATACGACACTGGCTCACGAAGGTTATCCCGGCCATCTTTACCAGACCATTTATTATGCGGGCCACCATCCGGACCCCCTTCGAAACATTTTAAACTTTGGTGGATATGTAGAAGGTTGGGCAACCTATGCAGAAATGATGTCCTACTACTTCGCCCCTCTTTCCAAAGAACAATCTCTCTTATTACAAAAAAACAATTCTGCTACCTTAGGACTTTATGCCTTGGCCGATATGGGCATCCACTATGAAGGATGGACATTTTCCGATACCCTTTCCTTTTTTAAAGATTATGGCATTACAGACCGTACTTCCGTCACTGGAATCTACAACCTCATTTTATCGGATCCGGCGAATTATTTAAAATACTACATTGGATATATCGAGTTCCTACATCTTAAAAAAGAAGCTATGGAAAAATGGGGCGAAGACTTCACCCAAAAACGCTTTCACCAAACCGTTCTAAGTGTTGGCCCGGCGCCCTTTGATATTGTTCGTAAATATACTCTGGATGGGATTTCTCTTTTACATTTCTAGGAACTGGTGATATAATGAAACGAGCAAAAAATATGAGCAGGATCTCATTCTTTGGAAAAGGAGTCAGGGTATGAATTCAAGAAATTTAACTTTATTAACTGATTTTTACGAACTAACGATGATGCAGGGCTATTTTCAAAACACCCTGGAAAATGAAACCGTGGTCTTCGATATGTTCTTTCGTGCGAATCCCAGTAACTCCGGTTATTCCGTCACCGCCGGGCTTGCACAGGTGATTGATTATATTAAAAATTTGAATTTTTCCTATGAAGATGTGGATTATTTAAGAAGTTTAAATATGTTTGACGAAGATTTTCTTCATTATCTCGGTGGTTTTCATTTTAGCGGAGATGTCTACGCCATTCCGGAGGGTACCGTGGTATTCCCAAGAGAACCTTTGGTGAAAGTAGTGGCACCTATTATGGAAGCGCAATTGATGGAGGCTGCCATCTTAAATATTATCAATCATCAGTCTCTCATCGCCACCAAAACTTCCCGTGTGGTGTTTGCTGCCGGTGGAGATGGTATTATGGAATTCGGACTTCGTCGTGCACAGGGACCGGATGCCGGACTTTATGGTGCAAGAGCTGCCATGATCGGAGGTTGTGTTGGCACATCTAACGTTCTGGCCGGACAGCTGTTTGACGTTCCCATTAAAGGAACTCATGCACACAGTTGGATTATGAGTTTTAAAGATGAATATACTGCATTTATGTCCTATGCAAAATTATATCCTTACGCATGCTGTCTTCTAGTTGACACTTACGACACATTGAAATCCGGTGTGCCCAATGCGATTCGTGTAT
Source organism: Lachnospiraceae bacterium (assembly GCA_036666555.1). Taxonomy (GTDB): domain Bacteria; phylum Bacillota; class Clostridia; order Lachnospirales; family Lachnospiraceae; genus UMGS1251. Next base: position 102,132 of record JAVWVS010000003.1, read on the forward strand.
TTCAGGAAATGAAAGATGCCGGCATAGAGCTGCATAATTATGGCATTCGTTTAGATAGTGGTGATCTTTCCTATCTTTCCAAACAAGCCAGACAGATGTTGGATAGCGCCGGTTTTACGGATGCCTCTATCTCGGCTTCCAATGATTTAGATGAGTTCTTAATTCACGATTTAAAGATGCAAGGGGCTGCGATTACTTCTTGGGGCGTGGGTACCAAACTCATTACCTCCAATGATTGGCCCTCTTTTGGAGGCGTCTATAAATTAGCTGCTATTCAGCAGGAAGATGGTACTTTTGCACCCAAGATTAAGCTCTCTGAAAACAGTGAAAAAATCACCAATCCCGGAAATAAGTCTGTATACCGTATTTATGATAAGGCCACCGGGAAGGTAAAAGCAGATTTAATCTGTTTTGTAGGGGAAACCTTTGACTCCTCCCAAGATCTTTTGTTATTTGATCCACTGGAAACATGGAAAAAAACAAAATTGCCCGGTGGTTCTTACAACCTTCGGGAATTGTTGGTTCCCATCTTTCTTCATGGCTCTTGTGTATATCAATCTCCCAACGTAATGGAAATTGCCCACTATTGTAAAGAAGAAAAGAAAACACTCTGGGAAGAAACCAAACGACTTTTCTACCCCCACCAAGTATATGTAGATTTATCCGAACAATTATATAAAGTAAAAAAACAATTATTAGACCAAACCAATAAGAATCACGAATAAGAGAGGAATAAAATTATGAAAATCATTGTATTAGCAGGTGGATTAAGTACGGAACGGGATGTTTCACTGACATCCGGTGCCGGCATCTGTAACACTTTATTAGAAAAAGGACATCAAGCTTTTTTATTGGATGTTTTCATGGGCTTTCCTTATGACACGGATCGATTGGAAGAAGTCTTTGCCCTTCCCGGACACGGTCTTGAAATTGCAGATGGAATCAAAACCACCGAACCGGATTTAACTGCGATCAAAGCATCCCGTCCGGATCAATCCGACTGTTTTCTAGGACCCAATGTCATTGAGCTGTGCCGCATGGCTGACATTGTATTTATGGGACTTCATGGGGACGTAGGCGAAAACGGAAAATTGCAGGCAACTTTTGATATTTTAGGCATCAAGTATACTGGTCCCGGATATCTAGGCAGTGCCCTTGCCATGGACAAAACCTGTACCAAGCAGATATTCCACATGACTGGCATCCCTACACCGAAAGGCACTTGGCTTCGAAAAACAGATTCTGACCGGTCATTGTCTGCCCTGTCACTTTCGCTTCCCCTGGTAGTAAAACCATGCTCCGGTGGCTCCAGCATTGGCGTCTACATTGTTCATACCGAAGAAGAATATACTCACGCTTTAGAAGAATCCTTCCGCTATGAGAACGAACTGATCATTGAAGAGTATATCAAAGGCCGGGAGTTTGCCGTTGGAATCATCGATGGCGTTTCACTTCCCGTCATCGAAATCATTCCCAAAACCGGTTTCTTTGATTATGCCAATAAATATCAAGCGGACTGTACCGCTGAAATCTGTCCTGCACAAATTGATGATACCTCTGCAAAACAAATGCAGGTGGCGACAGAACGCGCATTTGCCGCATTAAAACTAGATGTCTATGCAAGAGCGGATTTCATCCTATCCGAAACCGGTGAAATCTATTGTTTGGAGGTCAATAGCCTTCCCGGAATGACTTCTGCCAGCCTCTTACCCAAAGAAGCCATGGCTGCCGGAATACCCTATGGTGATTTATGTGAACTGATTATCCGTAAATCTTTAGAACGCTACACGAATGAAGTTGAATAAAAGGAGTTTTGGAAAATGAAAAATATGTCTTTGAAAGAAATTACCGTGGCATGCAAGGGCTTTTACTATGGTGATGACCTTTCCTATTATCAAGAAGTAACCGGAGTAGCTATTGATAGCCGTAAAATAGAAACAGGGTTTTTATTCGTCCCGATTCGTGGAACGCGTGTGGATGGACACACTTTCATTCCCCAAGTAATGGCCTCCGGTGCATTATGTACTCTTTCCGAGAAACGCTTAGAAGGAGCTTCTCACCCTTATATTTTAGTAGACTCCTGCCAACAGGCACTCAAAGATTTGGCAGAACACTATCGTCAATCCCTTCACATCAAAGTAGTCGGGATTACCGGAAGTGTGGGAAAGACCAGTACCAAGGAGACCATTGCCTCTATTTTGGCGCAAAAATATAACATCCTGAAAACGGAAGGAAATTATAATAATGAGATTGGACTTCCACTGACTATTTTCAATATTCGGGAAGAACATGAGATTGCCATACTGGAACTTGGCATTAGTGAGTTTGGTGAAATGCACCGATTGGCTCAAATGGCTCGCCCGGATATTTGTGTCATAACCAACATTGGCTGCTGCCATTTGGAGAATCTCAAAAGTCAGGAAGGAATTTTAAAAGCCAAATCAGAAATCTTTGACTATTTAGCAGAAGATGGACAAATTGTCTTAAATGGGGATGATGATTTACTTTGCACATTGGACTCCATCAAAGGACATCTTCCTCTCTTTTTTGGAAGCCAATCTTCCCAGGATGCGTATTTTACAGATGTTGTCGATCTTTCATTAGAGGGCCTTTCTTGTACCTTACACCTAGATGGAGATGCGATTCCCCTGCATATTCCCATTCCCGGAGCTCACATGGCCTATAATGCTGCTGCCGGTGCACTGGTAGGAAATCTGTTAGGGCTAAATGCTACCCAAATTCAAGCCGGCATTGCGGCGCTTACACCCGTTTCCGGCCGAAGCCATATTATCCATACCGAGCATCTTACTCTCATTGATGATTGTTACAACGCCAATCCGGTTTCCATGAAATCTTCTCTGGCGGTTCTTTCCTCTGCATCCGGTAGAAAAGTAGCGGTACTAGGTGATATGTTTGAGCTTGGTTGCGAAGAGCAGGCACTTCACTATGAAGTAGGTGTTTCTGCCGCTACTTACGGGATTGATGTGATTTGTTGCATTGGAGATTTATCAGTGGAAACTGCTGCCGGTGCTCGCTTCGTGGCATCCCATTCCCTTATTTATCTTTTTCATACGAAACACGAATTCTTAGAGCAGGCTCCTTCCCTATTACGAAACGGTGATACCGTGTTAATTAAAGCATCTCACGGAATGGAATTTCCTGAACTGGTTGAAAACTTACAAATACTACCGTTGCTCCCCTAATATGAAAGGAAATATGCCCCCATGGATTATCAAATTCTTGTACTGGACTTAGATGGTACCTTAACCAATTCCGATAAAAAAATATCAGCGCCTACCAAAGAAGCTCTGACAGACATTCAAAATCAAGGTAAAAAAGTAGTATTGGCTTCTGGGCGTCCTACTTATGGCGTCACTCCTCTTGCCAAAGAACTGGAGCTATCCAAATATGGTGGTTATATCCTTTCTTATAACGGTGCCTGTATTACCGACTGTTCCACCGGGAAAACCATTTATAACAAAACTGTCCCGATAGATATTCTACCGGATTTATTTCATATTGCCCAACAATTCCCAGCAGATATTCTAACTTATACCGACGAGCATATTCTATCAGGAATTTGCAGTAATCCTTATACGGAACTAGAATCTAGAATTAATCACATGCCCGTCATACATGCCGATAATTTCCCGGAAAATATTCATTTCCCGGTGAATAAGTATCTCATTACGGGTGAAGGCTCCGTGCTAGCCAAAGCAGAAATTGCGGTCAAAGAAAAATTTCATAAACTTTTGAATATTTATCGCTCTGAGCCATTCTTCCTGGAGATTATGCCTCAAAATATTGACAAAGCTTACTCTCTTCAAAAACTGTTAAACAGCATTGGTCTCACCGCTGACCAGATGATTTGTTGTGGTGACGGCTTGAATGATGTCACCATGATTGAGTATGCCGGTCTGGGTGTTGCCATGGAAAATGCACAGCCACCGGTAAGAGCTTTGGCAGATTATATTACCAAATCCAATGATGAAGATGGCATTCTACATGTGATTAATGAATTTATGAGATAGCAGTAATTTTATGATGAATTCATTCACTTTTTAGAACAAATGTGCTATAATAACCTCTGGTATATTATATTTTTTGACAAATTTGTCAAAAAAACTTTGAAGGAGGTTTTACGATGAAAGTATCAGAAAGAGTTACGCAATTACGTGCTTTGATGGCAGAAAAAAACATGGATCTATATGTTGTTCCTACTGCCGATTTTCATCAAAGTGAATATGTTGGAGAACATTTCAAGGCTAGAAAATTTATTACCGGTTTTTCCGGTTCCGCCGGAACTGCTGTCATTGCTAAAGATACAGCAGGTCTTTGGACTGACGGAAGGTATTTTTTACAAGCTGGAGTACAGTTAGAAGGATCTACTGTTGATTTATTCAAAATGGGAGAACCAGGGGTTCCAACTGTGGAAGAATTTATTGCTTCTACCCTTCCAGAAGGTGGCATATTAGGATTTGATGGACGTGTTGTTGCCATGGGGGATGGACAAAGTTATGAATCAATTACCACTGCAAAACATGCTACAATCGACTACTCTTGTGATTTAATTGATTCCATTTGGACAGACAGACCACCTCTCTCTGAAGAACCTGCATTTGATTTGGACGTGAAATATTCAGGAGAAACCGTTGCTTCTAAATTAATTCGTGTCAGAGAAGCTATGAAAGATGCCGGCGCAGATACCCATGTCATTACCTCTTTGGATGATGTTGCATGGTTATTAAATATTCGTGGAAATGATATTGAATTTTTCCCACTGGTGTTAAGTTATGCAATCGTTACCATGGACAAGGTGGATGTATTTATAAACGAGAAAAAACTAAATAGTGATTTGAAAGCGAAACTGGAAAAAGATGGGGTGGTTCTACATCCTTATAATGATGTATATGAAGCAGTCAAGACGCTGAATGCCTCCAATGCTGTTTTAGTAGACCCTGCCAGAATGAATTACGCTTTATACAATAACATTGCAAGTGATGTGAAAAAAATAGAATTAATGAATCCAACCGTTTTATTCAAGGCAAAAAAGAATCCGGTTGAAATTAAAAACATTAAAAATGCGCATGTCAAAGATGGTATTGCTCATACGAAATTCATCTATTGGTTAAAACATACCATAGGGAAAGAAAAAATTACCGAAATGAGTGCTGCTGCAAAATTAGAAGAACTACGCGCAGAGCAAGAAGGCTTTATCCGCCCAAGTTTCGAACCAATTTCTGCATTTGGAGAACATGGTGCCATTGTACACTATACTTCTTCTCCCGAAACAGATGTAGAATTCAAAAAAGGTACTTTATATTTAACGGATACCGGTGGTGGTTATTACGAAGGTTCTACGGATATTACCAGAACCATTGCTTTTGGAGAGATTCCACAAATTATGAAAGATCACTTTACTGCAACGTTGCAAAGTAACTTGCACCTTGCACATGCAAGATTTCTTTATGGGGTAAACGGAATCAATCTGGATATCCTTGCAAGGGCACCTTTCTGGAATCAAAACCTAAACTTTAACCATGGTACTGGACACGGCGTAGGATATTTAATGAATATCCATGAGGCACCAAGCGGATTTCGTTGGCAGTTCCGCCCGAATGAAGTACATCCATTTGAAGAAGGCATGGTTGTAACAGATGAACCGGGTATCTACATTGCCAATTCTCATGGTGTTCGTATTGAAAATGAACTTCTAGTATGCAAAGGTGAAAAGAACGAATATGGTCAGTTTATGTATTTTGAACCAATTACCTATGTACCTATTGATTTGGATGCGATTAACCCAGACATCCTGTCTGTTCAGGATAAAGCATGGTTAAACGAATATCACCAGACTGTATATGACACCATTTCTCCTTATTTAGACGGAGATGAAAAAGAATGGCTGAAAGAAAATACACGAGCAATTTAGTGTTCTGAAAAGCAAATAAAATGTGGTTCCTCATCTTCCATGGGGAGCCACATTTTATTTGTTTTCTCTTACTCGTTGATTACTTCTTTTTATATACCACAAATCTTCCGTCTTCGCTAGGTGCAATGCTTTCCTTTTTGGCAATTGCTTTACTTAGTACGTCTTTGATTAATATACCGGTCTGATCACAAGATTTTATATATTCTGTTGGTACCGTTTCATCCATCACCGCAATGGAATACAATTTTTTTGAATCAATTGCGTTCCCTTTTTCATCTGTAATTTGATGAATACGGTTTCCCGGTTCAGCCACCGGATCGTATTCCATTCGCAGTCCGGAAAAATAGTAAAACCATCCAGTCTGTTGATGATCTACCGGAATCGCATACTCCAATGTGCGTTTTAAGTCTTCTCCGGTCATGGTGATCTTCCAAAGTTCTCCTTTTTCACCTGCCCGCATATCTGGTAACACACGCTTCACATCTATCTCGGACAAATCTCCTTTGTAAAATCGTGCACTGACCCCTTTACCATTGCCTCGCCCATCTTTCCCACTATCCAGAAATAAAGCCATCTCACAATCACCTTCCACACGCATAGCATCCGTCAGGAAATTGCCGGTATCCATCAAGGTAAAGTCCTTCGTTGCATTTCCAATGACTTTTGCGTCCTCTCGCTTCGGCGGTGAACTGTTTTGCTGGTCCACCATTTGGATTACCTCTGCTTTCGTTTTGGTTCCTTCCACCATACCGGCCAGACCTTCCCGCAAGGCTCCCTGAGCATTTTTCAAAGTAGGGAACACTCCATATCTGCCTTGCTTTAATGTCTGCTGAATATCTTGAATCTCCGGTACATCCGGTGGTTCGACTCCTTTGAGTCCGGAAAGCATGCCACCGGTATCGCCTGCCAGTGCAAGCTGACCTTCCGGGGTGCTGATATAATCTAATATTTGTTTTACCAGTTCGAATTTCTCTTTGTTTTTTTCATCCTTCATATGTTTATTCACACCGATATAACATACTGGATAGATTCTTGCCCAGTCACTGGCTTCGGAGTCTGGATTGAAAAATGGCATTAATCCAAATTCATCTGTACACCCAGTCCGTTGCTCACCCGTGCGCGCAATTAACGTGGAATCCTCTACCATTGCACATTGTCGTGTAAAGAGCATCTGCTCTCGATCTTGATAATGAAGTTTTAAATCTTCTTTTTTCAAAATACCATGGTCAATCAGCTTTTGAAATGTATCCAGAGCCGGACTGAAATTATCCGCAAAGCTTCCTTTCCCTTGATTATACTCCGCAATCTTCTGTGCATTTTCCGGTTTACTGAAGCTTTCTTCATAGCCATATCCTACAAATGCGGTATCTAATACCTCTGAATTGCCTAGCCCTAACTGAAGAGAACGGATTCCACTCTCTTCTATCTCCTTACACAGGGAAAGAAATCCATCAAAATCTTCGGGTACTTCCCAGCCATGTTCCTTAAATAAGGTTTTATTGTACACAATTCCACGTATCTGTGTCGGTCCCGGAAGATAATATAATTTTCCCTCTCTGGAAATATAATCCAGTCTGGTCGTCATATATTTTCTGGTCATTGACATAGCAGATAAGTCCAGCAGTTCCTCTTCCCAGTACTGCTCCCCTACCTCCAACGGCCAGGTAGATACCATATCCGGTAAATCCCCATGTTTCAAGCGAGCCTCATACTCATCGATGCCCATATCCGAGGTGTAATTGCCTACTTGTATCAAATCAATTTGGGGAAACTTCTTTTCCACTTCTTGTTCAAATATATTGATTGAAAATGCATTCTTGGTCAAGATGGTAATCGGAGTCTTTTCCGAAGAGCTCTCTTTTTGTGTTAGGATGTCCTTTTCTGCTTTTGGTTTCTTTTGTTTTTGTCCGCAAGCAGACAAACCAGCAACTGCTATTCCCACGCATAAAAATATCAGTAGATATCGTCTTGATTGTTTCATAAACTCCTCCTCTTCTCCAAAACTGCTCATGCTATTTTCCAAAATATTTTTTTTCGAATTCCAGAATTGGCATTGGCTTTGCAAAATAATACCCCTGTATATAATCACACTGCAACTGCTTCAACATTTCCACTTGTGAACTTTGTTCTACTCCTTCTGCTACCGTCAGCATAGAAAGCGCTTTTGCCATGGAGATAATACTTCCAATAACCGATTTTGTCCGTTCCATATCCCTCTCGCTGTTCCGGAAAAAGATTCTATCTATCTTAATCGTATCCACCGGAATATCCTGAATCATATTTAGAGAAGAATAACCACTGCCAAAATCATCCATAGAGCAGCCAAATCCAGCCTCATGAATTTTTTCAATGGTATGAATTAAATATTCCACATCCTCAAATACGGTAGTTTCTGTAAGCTCAATCTCAATAAATTCGGATGGAGTATGATATTGCTTCGCAATCGCCGCATATTGTTCAATAAATTTTGTATTCTTTAAATGTGCCCGAGAACAATTCACGGATATTTTCACAGGCCGAATTCCTTGATCCAACCAGCTTCGAATCGTCTTACATACCTTTTCAAATACCCACATATCCAACTGAATAATAAATCCATTTTTTTCAAATAGCGTAATAAATTCATCCGGATAAATCATCCCTTCCGTATGGCTTACCCATCGCACCAAAGCCTCTGCTCCACCGATTTTCTCACTATTGGTAAGCACCTTCGGCTGTAAATATACTTGAAATTCTTCGTTCTCCAAAGCCTGTTCCATCATGTCTTCTATTTGCTTTTCTCTAAAAAGTGTCAGTCGCAATTGTTCATCATAAATGGCATAGCGCAATTTTCCTCTCAGCTCATGCGCCGTTTCAGTAAGTGCCAATTTTGCACGGTCAATCATCTGTGGTAATGGCAGTAGCGCATCTTCTACTATATAAATACCAAACTCCATAATCAATGGTAGCCATGTAGAACCATTTTGTTCCATATAAGTAGTATACGTTTCATACCAAGTATCCAACCGGGCTGTTAACGTTTTTTCGTCCGTATATTTTACTAACACATAAAAATGATCTGCCAGCTGTCGCCCCATGCATTCCCCTTCGTTCAGATTTTCTCCGATTCCATATGCAATTCCACGTAAAATATCGTCACAATTTTCTTCTCCGAACTGTTCATTCAGAACCTTAAATTTTTCAATATTAGTATAAATCAAAGCATATTCAGACTTTCCAAATGCTTTTAAAAGTCCTTTTGCAAGTTCATAAAAACGTTGTTCCGTGTTGCCTCCCGTCACCGCATCCACATACACAATGTGTTCTAATTTGCGATGGCTGCGATAAACCGTCACTGCCCAACCTACAAATAGCAGTGCAAAAGTCAGTGTAACAAAACTACAAAGTAATATGGTTATTTTAAGCATTAAACTTGATTTGGCGTTCACTGTCTCTACGGGAACAAAGGTCAACAAATACCAGTCTTGTGTGTGCAGCGGAGTATATGTCATATATTCATGGGCGTTTTTCGTCACATATTCCAACTGTCCGCTTTTCCTATGGGCAATATCTGCTTTCACACCCTCCAGTGTGCCTTTTCCTTTCAATTCCGCTTCCGAAAGAAAGTTCAAAATATTATATCCGGTATCGGCGGCTCTTTCTACACTGGAGCGAATCACTACCGTACCATCTTGTCGCACAACATGGGCATATCCTTTTCCGTCAAAAGCCTTCATCGACAGCATTTTGTCAAAGGTCTGGGAATCATAAGTCGCAGCTAATGCCACCATGGAGTTTCCTTCCATGACCAACGGTTCAATGGGCACAGCAAAAATAACACAGTCTTTTTCCTTTACCACTTGCGAAACAGACATCGCTGGCTTTTTCGCCACAACCGCTTCCCGCAAATAGTCTTCCCCTTGTAAAACCACTGTGTTTCCATCTTTATCATAAGCAATACCCGATTCATCAATTAAGAAGATATCACTATACTTCCAATATTCCTGCTGTCCATGAGTCACTTCCTTAAATTGTTTAAATCCACTTGTCTCCGAGCTTTGTAAAACAGTTCCAATGGCTTCTAATACCGCATAATTATCATTCATACTTTTACTGATATTGGTTCCCATCTGCTTGGAAATCTCTTGCATATACCCGCTGTTTTCATCTCGTATGGTATCTTGCAAACGCATATAATATTGAAAACACAAAACACTAATCAAAATACACATGCCGGTAAATGCCAAAACTACCACCCTTAACACATGTTTTTCTTTCTTGGAAAGCTTTTTTCTTTTGTCCATATAGAACCTCTCATTTTGTGTTTGCTTCTGAATATAGTTATAGATATTCCAAGTATATCATATAACCATAAAAAGTAAAATAAAAAACACACGAAACCAAGCCAAATGGGAATAAAAAGGAAGCAACGTCAAAAAATGCTGCTTCCTTTTTCTATAAGAATCTATTTATAATTTTCTACTCTGCGTTACCTTGTGCCGGTTTTTTCTCTCTAGTAATACCATTTTTACGGTCTTGCGCAAATTCTGCAATCGCTGTATATAGTACATCCGTAGACGAGTTAATCGCTGTCTCACAAGAATCCTGAATAACGCCTACGATAAATCCAACACCAACAACCTGCATTGCAATGTCATTGGGAATCCCAAACAAACTACATGCAAGTGGTACTAGCAATAAAGATCCTCCCGCTACACCGGAAGCTCCACATGCACTGACCGCTGACAACACACTTAAGATAATTGCCGTTGGAATATCTACCGAGATGCCTAATGTATGTGTTGCTGCAAGTGTCAATATGGAAATTGTAATGGCTGCCCCACCCATGTTAATGGTAGCCCCAAGTGGTATGGAAACAGAATAAGTGTCTTTATCCAATCCCAATTCTTTACAAAGTCCCATATTTACCGGGATATTTGCTGCAGAACTTCTGGTAAAGAATGCTGTGATTCCACTATCTTTCAAACATTTCAATACCAGTGGATATGGATTCTTTCGAATATAGACAAAGGTAATAATTGGATTCACTACCAGTGCAACAAATAGCATGGTCCCTACTAATAATAGGATCAATCGGCCATAGCTTAACAATACATCAATCCCTTGTTGTGAAATGGTCGTAAATACAAGACCCATAACACCAAAGGGAGCACAACTGATGACCCATCTTACCACTTGTGAAATCGCGTCTGAAATATTATTCAGCGCACTCTTCGTTCCATCACTGGCCTGTCGAAGTGCGAACCCTAAGATTACTGCCCATGCCAAGATTCCAATGTAATTGGCGTTCATCAATGCTCCGACCGGATTCGATACCACATTGAGTAATAATGTATTCAGTACTTCTCCTACACCACCTGGGGGCGTCACATCCGTTGCTCCCTTTACAAGTGTTAAGGTAACCGGGAACATAAAGCTTGTGATAACTGCCACCGTTCCGGCTAAAAATGTTCCTAATAGATACAAAAAAATGACAGATTTCATATTGGTCTTCTTGCCATCTTTATGTTGTGACAATGCCCCAATAACTAAGAAAAATACCAGTAGCGGAGCAACTGCCTTCAATGCTCCAACAAATAATTGGCCGAATAATGAAATCACCGTTACTTTTGGAATCGTTAGCCCCAGAATGGTACCTAAAATCAACCCCATAATAATTCGCTTAACTAAACTAATACTGTTCCATTTTCCTACTATTTTCTTCATCTCTTTTTGTGGAATATGTCTATATTCCTTCTTCCCCATCCTCAATTCATATGCATATTCCACCTCTCCTCTCTCTTTTTTCTTTTTGTACTGTTTCTTTTCACTGTTTTTCTTCCCCTGTTTATCTCATGTTTGTATTATCTCACAATCCAGATGAGATTTCCACTTTTTTTTCTGTTGTTTTGTTTTTAAACGTTCATAAGGCGCAGCAACATATCTCCCGTACCTACATTGTACCCGCTGGTAGCATATATTCCATTCATTATTCCTTTTGTGACAAGAATTAGAGGCAGTTTTTCAAAATCCACATACATCCGACGTCCCAATAGCTCCACATTGTGTGTGAAATCATCATAATAGATTTGAATATTGGGAAATTCTGTTACCGCTTTGGCAATCGTAGGATCTTGCAATGCTTCTTTATTTTGCAATACGAAATAAATTTTCTCCGAATGCTTTCGAACCTCTTCTCTTCTCTCCATAAGCTCGTTTAATATATGTTCTGTGGGCTCTTTGCTTTCCTCCAACCACATCATAATATTATTTTGATCCTTTAAAAGTGTTTGTCCTTCCACTTTCCTGTTATCTTTTCCATAAAGTTCAAAAGGTGGTAACGCATTATTTTCAAGCATATCACCAAGATCTGCTTGACGTAATTGCAGTGACACGGTTTTTTGATTTCCCCGGGCAAGTGTACACTCATAGCGATTTGCAAATTGATTCCCATTGGGAAGTCGATTGGTGGTCAGCAGCCGATAGGTTCCCGGTTCCAACTGTAATTCCAAACGATTGCTTTCGCCTTTTTCCCCACTCAGATCCAAGGTTTGATATCTTCCCTCTTTTAATTTTCCAAGAGTCCAGTTTTGAAAATAGATCCAATCGACACCTTCTTTCTCTAATACCAATGTACAGTTTTTGATGGCCGCCTGGGAAATTCTATGAAATTCTCCTTTTGCAAAATATTCCATTTCTCCATCTGCAAAATGTAGTCTGGCGGGAATTCCAAGCGTTCTTGCAATCGCAACAAACAATACTTTTTGTGACTGTTCGCTTCCTACTCTAAGCTTCAGCAACGCTGCTGGTACAGTAATTAAGCTATCTCGTTCCTTCTCTTTACAGGCATGGATATTCTCTTTGATATACTCCCAAATTCGTTTTGGTTGTTGTCTAAAGATTTGTTTTTGTTCTTCTGTAAAGGCACCTTCAATGCTTTCTCTATATTTGGTCAAAACTTCATCCGCTATCCTTGGATTTAACACATAACGGACAAACAGCTCTTGATCCATATTCTTTTGATAAGCCAATGCATACTGAAGGTGTTCTTCTAATACACTACAAATACAATCCGTTTGATCCTTTTCCGTTAACACACGAAGCATGTCTTTTCGTAATGGTCCATATGATTTTTCTTTGTTTAAGAAGTCCTCACGCTCTTTCCATACTGCTGTCTCCACCTTTGTCCGCCTCTTTTGAGTAGCTTTTGCTTCTTTTGCATTCCCCTCTTTTCGCTGTTCTTTCGTAGGCATATTGGTATTCACAGGTGCGTCTTTCGGCGCTATCATATCAAACGACTGCCAGCTTTCTTTGACTGGAGATACTTCCAACACGATATCACATTCTTTTTCTTCCTTTGTATTCATCATTCGTTCTGCATATTTTTCTTCTTTCCTCACACGAATACAGATACTTCCAAGACCGGTTGTCAATCTAGCGATTCCATGCTCATCTGTAGCTGTCTCGGCAATTTGGGAAAATTCGGAATAATTTAAAATTTCAAATACTACGTTGGCACCTTGCACCGGTTGCCCGTCTGTATCTTTCACAGATATGATAATTTCTTCCGCTTTTGCATAACGCTGCAATTGATTTACCATGGTGACCATCCCGGATTGTCCAATGATTTCCTCTGTGGGTTTTAATGAATCAAACCATCTGGAATTTACCATCATGGCCCTTGATGATGCGTTGGTAAACCATCCTTTATTCAGAATGGGTTCCGGTTCACAAGCACCCATAAAACCCCATTTCCCATCACACCACACTTCTACCCACGCGTGATTATCATCACAATGAGACCATTTTGGCACATATACTTGTCGTGCTGGAATTCCCACACTTCGTAGTGCACTCACTGTAAATGTAGACTCTTCTCCACAACGTCCATTCCCCCTACGATATACTGTCATCGGAGAAAGTGTACGATCATCTGTGCTTTGATAAGTTGCTTCCTGTGCGCACCAATAATTTACTTCCAGCGCCGCTTCCCTGCTACTCATTCCCTGAAGTCTGTTCTTTAACTGCGCACAGAAAAAGCTTCTGCAAGGCGTAATTTCTTCTTCATTAATCCTATGATATAACACATAATTTAAATACATTTCCTCGGAAAGTTCTCGCACTTCCTGGGACTCTTCCCACAAAGTCACACCATGTAATGCGTAATCTAAAAATGTTTCAAATGAATAATTGCCCATATCACTATAAGGCATATTCCCATATAGATATTTCATGGCAAGAGCTACACATTCGGTACATTCCATTAGTTTTTTCGTTACCCGGTCCAAAATCTTCGGGAATTGCAAGGTCCTATTTTTATATTCTTGCTCTATCCTTTTTCGGTTCTCTTCCAAAAACATTTCACTCACCTCTGCTACAGTTCTTCCAAAACTTGTCTGGCTTCTCTGATGTTATCTTCTTCGGTTCTTAAGATTTCAAATTCACTAATATTGGGCAATCCCATATTCACATCTTCCTTGCGATATTCCATGGTGCTGTCCAATGTGATTTTTCCTGACATATGGTATGCACGCGCGTGGGTAGCCTGATACATTTCTTGTATCACATCTGCACTCACACCGCTACCTACTTGGATTTCTACCCGATCTCCACCTTTTTCCACCAATTCTTTAATCAGTCTCTTCCCGCCTGTGCAAACATTTTTTTGTCCGGAAGTAAGAATGGTATCCATTCCCAGATTAATCGCTTGTTCCAACGCATGATAAGGGTCTACACACACGTCGAATGCACGATGCAATGTCACTTTCATATTTCCGGAAAGTTTTTTCAAAATCTCCAGTTGTTCTAAATTGAGTGTCCCATCCGATTTTAATATACCGATTACAACTCCTTCCGCTCCCAGTTCCCGAAACATTTTCACTTCTTCCTGAATAATCGCAAATTCAAAATCGGTATAACAAAAATCTCCAAACCGCGGTCTGATCAACGCATGTACTCGAATATCTGAATGTTTACGGATTTCTTTAAACAAACAGGGACTTGGTGTCGTCCCCCCGATTACCAAGTTACTGCACAGCTCTATGCGACTGGCTCCGCCTCTTGTTGCGGCCAATGCCGATTCCACCGAATCCGCACACGCCTCTAATGTATAATTTTTCATAGATTTCTCCCATCATGGATTGTTTTACGCATCAAAAGATTTTCTGCTGCAAAGCTGATAAATGGAGCTTACTCCGGCCCCGGTCGCTCCGGTAGTTTGGAACTCAAATACTGGTGTATCTACCCATGCAGTACCTGCAATGTCCAAATGAATCCATGGAACCTCTTCTGCAAACGCCCGTATAAACAGACCTGCCGTTATTGTACCGCAATAATTTTCTCCCATATTTCGAATGTCTGCAATTTTGCTTTCTATCATCTTTTCATGTTCCGGATAAATGGGAAGCCTCCAATAACGTTCCCCAGAAGTTCCATAGGCTTTTCGAAATGCGTCAAACAATTCTTGATTATCCGAAACCACACCACCTACACTGAATCCAAACATATTGACAACTGCACCTGTAAGAGTTGCAATATCCAGAATTTCTGTTACATGTTCCTTCTTTACTCCATAAGAAACCGTATCTGCTAAAATCAGTCTGCCTTCCGCATCTGTATTTCCTATTTCAATGGTCTTTCCGCTATAGGAATCTATGACATCGCCCGGAAGCAGACTTCCCGGCGAAATTCGGTTCTCGCACATGGGAATCAATGCAATCACATTGGTCTTTACCTTGTTTTTAGCAAGCGCATACATCGCACCTGCTACGGCTGCACCACCGGCCATATCGCCTTTAATACCCAGCATGGAACCAGCCGGTTTTAGGCAGTAACCACCTGTATCACAAGTCACTCCCTTTCCTGCAAGACCCATAATTTTTTTACTGTCTGGTTTGGCTAGATAGCGTAGTATCAGTAAACATGGTGGATATTCGCTACTGTCTCCTACCTTTAACAGAGCATTCATATTTCTTTCACACAGCTGCTCTCTAGATAATAATTCTGCTTCGATTCCAGTATCTGCTGTAAAGTTCATGATTGCTTTGGCAAAATCTTCCGGCCGTAGTTTGTTTCCCGGCATATTCACCATATCACGGGCAAACAGCACGCCTTTTGCTACGTGCATGGTCTCTTCTAACAGCGCATGGGCTTCTTCCTGCTCTCCTTTTTTAAGATGGCACAGTTCTATCTGCATTTCTTCCACATGGTTTAATGGGAATTTCAACGGTTCATAAGTGCCTAAAATAGCCCCTTCTGTAATATCCCGTATACTCTCTATACCATAGCCTTCCACAATCGGACCAACATCCATAGAAAATGTTCGTATCTCATTGCTTTTCATTTCTTTGACTGCTTTGGCACACATTTCTTTGATAGCAATCTTGTCTTTCCCTTTCCGTCCCATGCCTACACACAGCGTGACTCCCTTCGCCTCCTGCTGCATCCAAGCTGTCTGTAAAAATTTACCTTGAAATAGTTGTTGCAAAGGCAGGCAGCTATCGTCTTCATAATAAAACCTTACGCTGTCAGCTTTTATGCTCTCGGATACAATTTGTATCATTGATTTCCGCCCTTCTTTCCGCTTCTAAATTAATCGAACACCGATTGACTCTAACGTTTTCATCGTCGTACTATCTGGATTTTCATCCGTAATAATGCCATTAATATCATCTATATGTGCAAATTTATAGGAATCATTAAAATAGAATTTATCTTTTTCCATCACAATATATTTATGACGGCTGCTTTGCATGGCTGCTTTTTTTGTCAGTCCATCCTCTACGCCTAAGGTTGTAATAGAAAGATCTACCATATCCAATCCGCACGTTCCAATAAATGCCCGGTCAAAGCTGTACTGCTTCATAATTTCAATGGTGGCCGCACCCATAAATCCATTGACCGTTGGATACATAATGCCTCCCGTTCCAATGGGTGTAATGGAAGGATTTTTTGCCAAAATCTGAAGAATATCTATCATGTTGCTAATGACTACTACCCTTTTTCGAGACTCTGCAAGCAGTTTAGCTAGTTCTATGTTCGTAGTGGAAATGTCCAGAAAAATGGTTTCATGATCTTTGATCAGTTCAAAGGCCTTCTGGGCAATGATCTGTTTCTTCTCCAAATGATAAGTTCTTCGATTAACAACATCCCTTTCCAATGGGTAGTCCCTGGACAAAATTGCGCCTCCATAGGTCCTTTTTAAACGTCCTACATTTTCCAAGGATTTCAAATCTTTCCGAATACAGTCTTCAGAAACCTGAAATTGTTTGCTCAATACTTTGACCTTTACTTTTCCTTTTTCCTGCAGACATTGTTCAATTGCCTCTAATCTTTCTTCTGTAAACACGTTCCACACTCCCTTCTCTAATTAATCGTTCAAAGTCACCTCTAAAACAGTATCTGTGCTATCAATAAGCACTGGATTCGGTCCCAAATCCGCAAACACAATATTAGGATAGTCACTATGCACCCAGCTTGTTGAGATTGGGACTTCCGCCCCGGTAGCTAAATAGCGAATGTGTTTTACGTTTTCCTTTTTGATACCCAGAAGTGGCACCGGTCCAATCGTATTTTCATAAATATGAAAATACAGTTTCTTACCATTTCTTGTGATTCTTCCGAATTCTGGTTTTTCAATTCCGGACTTTCCACATCCATAAATACTATTTTCATTCTTTTTCATCCACACACCCATCTCTGCCAATATATCCAAAGATTCTTGTGGAATATTTCCTTTTGGTTCCGGTCCTACGTTCAATAACATATTGCCACCCTTCGATACACATTCTACCAATTTTTTTATCAGCAAGGATGCCGGCTTGTAAAAATGATCCGTAGCATGAAAACCCCAGTTATTATTCATAGATACACAAGATTCCCATGCCATATCGTTCCCATGGATATCTTGTATCCCGTTTGGTGGAATCATCTGCTCCGGGCTCACATAATCCCCATGATAGGGTGTTGGATTCCCAGTTGCTAAAGAACCATAACCCTCTCCACTTACTTCCAGGCGATTATCAATTACCACATCCGGTTGAAGGGAACGTACCATTTCCATCAGTTGAGTTGCTTTCCATTTTTCACCACGCATATCATCATAAGAAAAATCAAACCACAACAAATCAATCTTCCCATAGTTCGTACATATTTCCCTCACTTGATTATGCATATAAGTGAGATAATTGTCAAAATCCCGTCCATCATTTTTATAATTTTCATTATTACGCATAGGGTGCTGTCTGTCTCCGTAATGTGGAAAGTCTTCGTGATACCAGTCAATGAGGGAAAAATAAAGTCCCACTTTTAAACCTTCTCCTCGAACCGCTTCCACATATTCTGCAATCAAATCTCGCCCACATTTTGTATTGGTAGATTTAAACTCTGTATATTTGCTATCATATAAGCAAAATCCATCGTGATGTTTGACCGGAAAAATCATATATTTCATTCCCGCATCTTTTGCCGCTTTTGCCCATGCTTTCGGGTCATAATTAGCTGCATCAAACTCATCGAAATACTTCATATATTCTTCTTTGGTAATTTCTTCCGTACTGCGAATCCATTCTCCTCTTGCAGGAATCGAATATAATCCCCAGTGGATGAACATCCCAAATCTAGCTTCATTATACCACTGCATTCTTTTCTCATACACATCTCTATCAAATTTATACATGTTTTCTACTCCTTTACAATGTCCGGATAATGGCATTTTGACATGTGATTTTCCGTAATCATTTGTGCTTGTGGTCTCTGTGTTCTACACTTGTCTGTACAATAAGGACAGCGAGTATGAAACAAGCATCCCTGAGGTGGATTGGTAGTACTTGGTAAATCCCCTTGCAGTATAATCCGTTTCTTCTCCTTCGTTGGGTCTGGAATGGGAACGGCCGAAAGCAATGCCTTGGTATATGGATGTCTTGGATTTTCATATAATTCTTTTTTGGGTGCTGTTTCTACTATCGTACCTAAATACATAACCGCAATACGGTCAGAAATCATCTCCACTACACTCAAATCATGGGAAATAAACAAATAGGTCAGATGAAAGTCTTTTTGCAGTTGTTGCATCAAATTCAATACCTGAGCCTGAATGGACACATCCAACGCTGATACGGGCTCATCTGCAATAATCAGTTTTGGCTGAACTGTCAGTGCTCTTGCAATTCCTATACGTTGACGTTGTCCACCAGAAAACTCATGGGGATAACGTTCTCCATGTGCTGCGCTCAATCCCACAATTTCCAAAAGTTCCTGCACCTTTTTCAATCGTTCTCCCGATGACATCTTCGTATGAATGAGAAGTGGTTCTGCAATCAAATCTTGAATCTTCATCCTTGGATTTAAAGAACCATAAGGATCTTGAAAAATCATCTGGATATCAGCTCGCAGCGGGCGCATTTCATTTTGTGAAATATTCGAAATGTCCTTATCCTCAAACCAGATTTTTCCGGAATCCGGAACTAGCAGATGATCAATGAGTCGTCCCGTCGTTGATTTTCCACAGCCGGACTCACCTACTAAAGAAAAAGTCTCTCCTGGCATAATGTCAAAAGATACATCATTTACCGCATGTACCAGTTTCTTTTTTCCAAATCCCCCTTTGTTTGCTTCAAAGGTTTTCACCACGTCTTGTACCGATACTAATGGTGTACTCATAGGTTTTCCACCTCCCGTTCTGTTTGTTTCAGCAAATGACATCTACATCTCTGTGTTTTCGAGCCTTCCAGATAGGTAAGTTCCGGCTCGGTTTCTTTGCAGATATCCATTGCATATTTGCATCGTGGTGCAAACTTACACCCCTTAGGCATGACAGATAAATCCGGCACACTTCCCGGAATGGATGGAAGAGAAGTAATGTTGCTCCCCAATTTTGGTACAGAAGCAATCAGTCCCTGTGTATAAGGATGCTTTGGCTCTTTAAACAGCTCCTTTACCGGTGCCTCCTCTACAATTCTTCCTGCGTACATAACGACCACTTTACTACACATTTCCGCAACAACACCCAGGTCATGAGTAATCATAAGAATACCCGTATTGCGCTCTGCTCTGATTTTTTCCATTAACTCCAAAATCTGAGCTTGAATAGTAACATCTAATGCAGTTGTAGGTTCATCTGCAATGAGAAGATCCGGTTCGCAAGACATAGACATCGCAATCATAACACGCTGACACATTCCGCCGGAAAGTTGGTGAGGATAGCTTTTTAATGTCATATCCGGCTCCGGTATTCCCACCGATGTTAATACGTCATAAGCTCTTTGATGAGCTTCTTCCTTGCTGATATCATTATGAAGAAGTATTGCTTCAATAATCTGTTTTTCAATACGCATACATGGATTCAAAGAATTCATAGGTTCTTGAAAGATCATCGCTACTTCATGTCCACGAATCTTGCGCATTTCCTTTTCAGTCACTTTCAGAAGATCTGTTCCATTAAAATTAACTTCTCCTTCTGAAATTTTACTGTTCCCAGGAGCCAGAAGTCGCATAATCGATAATGATGTCACTGATTTTCCACAGCCTGACTCTCCTACTAATCCTAATATTTCTCCTTTATTAATAGAAAAAGAAACTTTATTTACTGCTGTGACCCAGTTTTTATCTCGTTTAAATTCAGTACGGAGGTCTTTTACCTCCAATAATTTTTCTGCCATCTTCTCTCCTCCTAATTCATCTTCGGATCTAAGGTATCACGTAGTCCATCGCCCAATAGGTTGAATGCTAATACCGTAAGGAAGATTAAAATACCCGGAAATAGTACGATATGTGGGGCAGTATTCAAGTAATTACGTCCTTGCGAAAGCATTGCTCCCCAATCCGGCTCTGTTACATTTGCCCCAAATCCCAAAAAGCTCAGTGAAGACGCTGCGAGAATTGCTGTACCAACACGCATAGTAAAGTTGACGATCATAGACTGTATCGTCCCCGGAAAAACATGCATCCACAAAATCCGGCCATTCTTGCACCCCAGTGACCGTGCCACTTCTACATAGAGAGATTGTTTCACTGATAACGTGGCACTTCGTATTATACGTGCAAATGATGGAATGGTAAATACCATTACGGCAATAATTACATTGATTACCCCCGGTCCTATAATTGCTACAATGGCAATGGCCAATAAAATATCCGGAAAAGAGAATAAGACATCACAGCTTCTCATGACCAATGCGTCAATCCATCCCCCGTAAAATCCGGCAAGCAGACCTAATACAATACCTGCTGCTGCACCTACCACGGTGGCACTTAATGCAGAAGCCAAAGATAATCTGGTTCCCACTAACAGACGGCTAAAAATATCACGTCCGAACTCATCCGTTCCCCAAATATGCTGTCCGCTGGGTCCTTGAAGCAAATTTCCATAATCTGCCTGATTAGCATCATAGGGGGCAAGCATGGGTCCAAATATGGCGGCAAGAATTAGCAACGAAATGAATGCAAATGCAACTACAGCTGTCTTACGCCTTAAAAATTTTTTTACAAATTCTTTCGTTTTGCTCTTTGGCTTTGGAAGCTCTTCTGCAGAAGCGAAATTATTGTTTGGTGTTACTGTATTTGTTTCAGTCATTTTCTTCCCTCCTAATCGTAGCGTACTTTCGGGTTGATGACACCATATAATAGGTCAACTACCAGATTGATTACAATATATTCCACAGCAAAGAATAAAAGCAATGCCTGTACTACTTTGTAATCTCTAAAGTTAATGGATTCTACTAAAAGTCGTCCAAGCCCCGGAATGGAGAATACCGTTTCTACCATGACTGAACCGGACAACAAACCACCAACTTGAAGTCCTGCGACTGTGATGATTTCAATCAAAGAATTTTTAAATGCATGATTCATAACCACCAGTGATTCTCCAAGACCTTTTGCTCTTGCGGTTCTTACATAATCTTCTCGTAATGTCTCCAGCATCGAAGATCTTGTAAATCTAGCTAAAATTGCCATAATACCAGCACCCATCGTAAGAGATGGAAGTACATAGGATCTCCATCCATCCAGACCACCTGTGGGGAATAATCTAAGCGTTACTGAAAAGCCCTGAATTAATTCAAGCCCCAGCCAAAAAGCCGGAAGTGATATTCCTGATATGGCGAGAATCATGACAATATAATCTAGCGGTTTCCCTTTTTTGATTGCCGATATAATCCCCATTCCTACTCCAATAATGGTTGCCCATATCATGGAGCATATGGTCAACATAATGGTCGGTTTAAATCTTGGTCCAATTGCCTGTGCAACTGTCTGTCCATTTTTAATGGAATTTCCCAGATCACCGGTGACTAGTCCCTTCATATAACTTCCATACTGAACCAACAATGGTTTATCCAGTCCCAACTGTTCACGTACTACCTGAACATCTGCCGCAGTTGCATCTTTTCCTGCTACCATTCTGGCTGGATCTCCCGGAATTAAATGTATAAACATAAAAATCATAAACGATATTACAATTAATAATGGAATGGCACTTGTAATTCGTTTCGCAGCATAACGTAGCATCCACACTACCTCCTTATTTGAAGAAAACTGCCATTTTATATCTGTGTATGTTTACAGACTACAATGACAGTTTTCCTTAATTTATTTCGCTAATGATGCAGTTGCAAAATTGATAGCTCCATCCGGTCCTACATATACATTGGAAAGATAAGCTTTACTTGCATAGATAATTTGGTCATTTCCAAGGAACAACCATGGTGCATCATCCCATGCTATTTTCTGTACCTTTTCGTAAATTTTCGCTTGCTCATCTAAATTTGCTGTCTTAAGACCCTCATCTAATGCTTTATCAAATTCAGGATTGTTGTAATAAGGGGTATTGGCACTTACAGGTGGTGCCATTGTGCTGTAAAGTAATGCACGTAGTGAGCCATCCATAGTGAAATCCGATGCAGACCAGTTTACATACCACATATTCACTTCGCTCTGATCCAATGGCACATTAATTTTGTCATTTACCGTTGCAGGATCCATAGGCAATACATCTACTGTAATTCCAATTTGCTCTAATTGCTGTTTGATAAATGTCATACCTTTTGTTTCCTGTGTGGAGTTGTCTCCCCAAATGGTCAACTTAAATCCTTTTTCATAACCTGCTTCCTTCATAAGACTCTTTGCCTTTTTTACATCATATTTGTAAAGTGTCTGTTCTTTATATCCATTGATAATAGAAGGAACAACAGAAGTTGCCGGGCTGCCATAACCTGCATACATCAATTTTACATATGCTTCTTTGTCAATTGCATAGTTCATAGCCTGACGAACTTTGACATCTTTTAATTCTGGAAGATTCATGTTCAATGTTACATATCTCATAATGTTAGAATCCGTTGTATTGACGTTCACATCTCCTGTACCTTCTATTGCAGAAATCTGATCTGCTGGCATTGGATAAACAAGATCTGCCTCACCGGTCTGTAACATTGCTGTACGAGATCCTGCTTCCGGAACCTCTTTAATTGTTACGGAATCAACCGTAGGTTTTTCTTTTCCCCAATAAGCATCATTTCTATTCATAGTTGTGTGGTCGCCCTCTTTCCACTCTTTAATTGTATAAGGACCTGTACCACAAGCGTGTTGCATAATATCATTGCCATATTGTTTCAAAGCTTCTGGGCTGATAATACAAAACTGTGTCAACTTATTGATGAATGGGCTCCATGCTTCTGTCAGTTTGAATACAACCGTATTGTCATCCGGTGTTTCAATGCTTGCCACACGTGCTTTCTCTGTCTCATCTGCATTGGTCACAATAAATGTTCTTCTTGTACGCAGATTATTGTTCTTGTCCACAACACGGTCATAATTAGTCTTTACTGCTGCTGAATTAAAATCCGTTCCATCGTGGAATTTGATTCCTTCATTTAAATGGAATGTGTAGGTTAATGAATCATCTGAAATTTCCCATGATTTCGCTAACTGTCCTATAATTTTATTATCTTTGTCAAACTGTACTAAGTTCTCATACACACCACGAGTTGCAGAAATCGCATTCGTATCCGGAATGTTATGAGGATCCATAGATGTTACCGTTCCCTCAATTGCAATAACCAAATCGTTATCTTTCGATTTTGCATTTGTATCGGTTGCTTTTACCTCTCCACCTGACTCCGTTTTTTTCTGTGTGGTATCCTCTTTTTTGTCACTTTTCCCACCACAAGCGGTTACGGAAACCATCATTGCACCTGCCAGTAAGACCGCAAGCACTTTCTTATACTTCTGCATAATTCTCCTCCTTTTCCTCTAACTCTAAACTTCCTGTTACTGTGTTACTTTAGTCATTAAAAATACCTTGTCTTGTTAAATAAATAATAGCAGTACATATCCTTTTTGTCAATTGTTTTATCTTGTTTCATCTTATTTTGGTTATATTTCACAATTGTTTTGTATTGTTTCTTATGATTTCTTCATAACTCTAGTGATTTTTTATAATTTTTAACCTTCCCATTCTTTCTATTAAAAATACAATGCGCATCAAAAAAAGAGCAACAACGAACTGATTTTATAAACGCTGTTCGTTGTCGCTCCTTTTTTCAAGAGTTATTCCATGATTTTTTTATAATAGGAATTGGCAGTGTAAAGTGCTGCCACCGGATTGTGTCCTAATACGCGATCCTTTGTCACCAGCGCAGTCGTTGGTGCTTCCGCATACTTGTAGAAAAGGCTGTCATGCCCCACGCACAATCCCATTACAATATTAAAATCTGTCTTTTCGCTATTTAATCTCAACGCCTGATGAATGGGATTGCACATATTGATTCCAACATTCTGACATTCTTTTGGAATTCCAACCTTCGTTTTTTCAATTGCCCCGGCTTTACAAGCAATGCTGAATACTTCAAAACCATGATTTCTTAATATTTTTGCCAGCGTTCTGGATTCACTAATAAGTCCAACGCATGTTGCTATTCCAATTTTATGATAATTCATGCGTTTGGCAAATTCTATTGTCTCCTCAACTCTTGTCATCTTGCAATAAAATTCATGCTCAATCTCAGCTGCATGGATCATCATTTTATGGTTTTCTTCTTCCTTATATTTTTCGATGGATTCCTCTAATACTTGTTCATTACAGTTTTCCGTTGTCAAGCAAAAGTTCGGATAGTTTGTATTCTGCACATCACATTTCAGCGCACCACAGTCAACACAAGTTCTTGTTATTTCTTTCATATCATTGCACCTCATTCCTTTTCTATTCGTAAATGTTCCTTCTATCGCAGGTTATTCATTCATTGGCTCTCCAATTTCTACGATATGCCCGTCCAAATCATAGATTCTAATTACCCGTTGACCCCAGCTATGCCTCAAATCTCTATTAATGTATTCAATCTCATATGAACTTTCCTCTAATTTTTTCAAAAATCCGTCTATATCTTTTTCTTCAAAATATAATTCTGTATCATGTCCTCGCTCTATCACGTCTTTTTGGATAAAGGATTCCCATATCTGTTTATCTTGCAACACCAATCCTTCTGTTAGAATTACATTGCCATCTTGGTCCAAGACCACATCTAATCCAAATAAATCTTTATAAAACCGTTTTGATGCTTCAATATCTTTCACAACAATCAATACATTTTTCAATTTCATCTGCCCAATACCTCCATTGCACCCTATTACTTGACAACTCTACCTACAATTCCGCCTTCCAGCATCACCTTGATCCCTCTCGGATGATTCGGAGAATTGGTCAAAATTCTCATGACAACACCCTCTGTTAATTTTCCTGTTCTCTGATCCTGCTTTTGTACCACTTGTACTTTAGCTCCTATTTTAATGTTATTTCTCACTGTCCCGTCCATACTTTCTCCATTCTATTATTTATTTGATTAGTTCATTGTACGCCCCATAATATCCTGTAGTGTTGTACCTTCACGGTAATTTTGGGTTATGGATTTTTAAATTTACAATTTTATTTTCCTTTGTATACATAATTTGCTAAGTTGATTATTTCAGTGATTTCATCCGGTAAATAAATCTTGTTAAGATTCAATCCTTTTGTAACATATTTCACCTCTTTATAAATCTCCTGCTCTATATCTTTCCGTAGTATTGCCAACACCTGAGACGGTGCATCCGTTAATTTCTTAATATCCTCTAGTAACGCTGATGATGGAACATATCCTATATCTTCCTTTTTCAAACCCAAACAGAAATTAACTCCACCTATTACTTTATCAACAAACAAGTATGGACGTACATTGTTGTATTCGCCTGCAATTTTTGTGATTTTTGTCACATCCATGAACGTTGGGAGTGCTCCCAATTTCAAATGTGTAGTCCCATCTGCCTTAAACTGAAGTTCATCCGTACTTAATTTATTTTCAACACACTTTCTATAAAAGTTCTCCGACTGTCCACGAAGCACATTTCCGTCAACATCTATCAATTCTAGCCCTGTCAAATGTTGGAAGTTTCTCCTGATATTGTTTTGCGCAATTCAGAACTGTTCTTCTAGCATCTTCTTTCGTAAATTTCATACTTATGCACAAATCCTTCCATAAATTTAAAAAGAGAGTAATAACACCATTGTGCTATATACTCTCTCCTTGTGACTA
>JAVWVS010000004.1:0-124922 GCA_036666555.1 Lachnospiraceae bacterium
TTTGAGCCTGTTTTTAGGCTCAGTTTTTTCATACATCATTTGACACTATCTAATAATAACTATGATAGTAGTTTACATTTTTCAAGAAAATTCTGCAATGTTTTCAAACAAAATATTGTAATTTGACGTGAAATACGCTACTATTAGCAAGATAAATGTAAAATAGAAAGGATTTCAATATATATGAAGCTACAACAATTATTAAGTTATACGAGAAAAGCAGTGGATGAATATGCTATGATCGAAGAAGGTGATCACATTGCGGTTGGGATTTCTGGTGGAAAAGACAGTCTGACGCTTTTATATGCGCTTCACGGCCTCAAAAGATTCTACCCCAAGAAATTCACGTTGAGTGCCATTACCGTTGATTTAGGCTATCAGGAATTCGATTTAAGCCCGGTGGAAAGACTTTGTGCAGAATTAGAAGTCCCTTACCAAATTGTAAAAACAGATATCGCCAAAATTTTGTTTGATGAAAGAAAAGAATCGAATCCTTGTTCCCTTTGTGCCAAAATGCGAAAAGGGGCCTTAAATGAAGCCGTCAAGGAAATGGGGTGTAACAAAGTAGCCTATGCCCATCATAAGGACGATATCATTGAGACCATGCTGCTTTCACTTATTTTTGAAGGAAGATTTCATTCCTTTTCGCCACTTACCTATTTGGACCGCATGGATTTAACGGTGATTCGCCCAATTATGTTTGTAGACGAAGCGGATGTCATTGGATTTCGAAACCGATATGACCTTCCGGTTGTAAAAAGCAAATGTCCCATTGATGGATATACCAAAAGGCAATATGCAAAAGAGCTTGTGAAACAATTAAATACAGAGCATCCGGGCGCTAAAAGCCGTATGTTTACTGCTATTTTAAATGGAAATATTTCCGGTTGGCCAGACCGTATGATTTCAGAAAGAGACTGTAAAAAATAAAGATAGTAAGGATTTCACTTGGAAGTCCTTACTATCTTTATTTTTATAATTCGCTGCAACTAAAGTATTAAATCAGAAGCCGCTTCTCTTATTTCCACATACTGTCTAATTACGTCTACGGTGCCTGCAATGCCAAGTTTAGAACTACTCATACATAAATCATAACTTTGGGCATCACCCCAGCGTTTATTTGTATAATAATCATAATAACTACTACGCTTTTTATCTGTCTTTACAATCATATCTTTTGCTTTTGCATCGGTAAGATTATGAATTCTTGCAATCCTTCTGATTTTCGCTTCCATGGATGCATGGATAAAAATGCTAATACAGTTAGGATAAGTATCCAGTGCATAATCAGCACAACGTCCTACTAAAATGCAAGGACCTTCATCTGCTATTTTTTTAATTGCATCAAATTGTGCAAGAAAAACTTTATGATTGATAGGCATATCGGTATAAGTCCCGGAAGAATATCCTAAAGAGTACGTATCCATAACAAGAGAATACAAAAAACTATTGGTCGGTCTTTCATCATGCGTTTCAAATAATTCTTCACAAATGCCACTTTCTTTTGCTGCACGCTCAAGCATTTCTTTATCATATACTTTAATTCCCAATGCCGTTCCTAATCGATTAGCAATTTCACGTCCACCACTTCCAAACTCTCTTCCTATGGTAATTACACTCTTCATTTCTGCCATATTCTTCACGCTCCTTCATATCATATTCTAGTTGTATCACAGCAAATCTAATTAAATATATTATATAACAAATCAGCTGTAAAGTATATGATTTTATGCGTTTTACTATAATTGTCTGTCAAATGTATCTAAAAGAGAATTAAAATACTCCGGAAGCGGAGCATCTACTTCCAAATATACACCGGTACGTGGATGCAAAATACCCAGTGTCTTTGCATGTAATGTTTGTCCTTGTAGTGAAGAAATAGAACATTTTTCAGGACCGTATATGACATCACCTAATAAGGGGTGATGAATATTTGCCATATGTACTCGAATCTGATGTGTACGCCCGGTTTCTAATTGACAGCTGATATATGTAAACTTGCGATAACGTTTCAAAACTTCATAATGAGTAATCGCTTCTTTTCCGTTTTTATAAACAACGCTCATTTTTTTGCGGTCATTCGGGTGTCTTCCAATAGGAGCATCTACCGTTCCATGGTCTTCTTTCACCACACCTTGCACAATTGCATGATAAACTCTTTTAATACTATGTTCTTTCAGTTGTGCAGCTAAAGACTGATGTGCCATGTCATTTTTACATACCATAATAGAACCTGTCGTATCTTTATCTATGCGATGCACAATTCCCGGTCTCATGACCCCGTTAATTCCAGATAGCTCTCCTTTGCAATAATACATAACTGCATTTACAAGCGTTCCCGTATAATGACCTGCACAGGGATGAACTACCATTCCTTTTGGTTTATTGATAATCAGCAAATCGGAATCTTCATAAAGAATATCCAAAGGAATATTTTCCGGAAGAATATCCGGCATGGTTAATTCCGGAATGTGAACCTCCAGTATATCACCTTGGCATAACCTATAATTTTGTTTAATGGGTGCACCATTTACGGATATTTCATTTTCTTTGATCAGTTTCTGCACATGAGAACGTGAAAGTCCTTCACATTGAGACGTAATAAATTTATCAATCCGTTCTTCTTCGTAATCTGTTTCTATGATAAATTGCAATTTTTGCATATGGTACTCCTATTTTTCTCGTTTCATTGATAAAAAATTAAAATCGTCTTCTTTGTAATAAATCATGGATAGGAAAAGGATGCCAATGGATAATGTGACGCAAATATCTGCCACATTAAATACAGGAAAATTAATCAATTCAAAATAAAAGAAATCCACAACGTAATTTTGACCAATCCGATCAATCATATTTCCAATAGCACCAGAACAAATTAAAATCATGCAGATGCGAAGCAATCGGAAATGAGGTGTTTTGGGAACGCGTATATAGCAAAA
Organism: Lachnospiraceae bacterium; assembly: GCA_036666555.1. Classification (GTDB taxonomy): domain Bacteria; phylum Bacillota; class Clostridia; order Lachnospirales; family Lachnospiraceae; genus UMGS1251. Next base: position 2,940 of record JAVWVS010000004.1, read on the forward strand.
AACAACCGCTCCAAGAATCAGTATGCCACTAACTAAAAAAAATACTTGCTGATTTTGCAACAATCCAAAAGCTGCTCCCCTATTTTCCAAATACTGGAGTTGAAACACATTTTCGATGATAACAAACGGTGATTGATCTTTTAAATGTAGAACTGCCAGGTGCTTTGTATACTGATCTAGCAGAACAAAGACTGCAACGCCTAAGATACCGTATAAATATGGCAAATATTGTTTTTTTTCTTTTTCCATTCTATTTCAATCCTTTATATTATTATTTATAAATTTTCACAGATACAAAATAACGTCCTTTTTTGCTTTGTGACTGACTGCCTGCATACAGAAAACGTCCCAAACCACGCGCAGAAATAATATCATCAGTTTTCACTTGAAAACTATTGGTAGTAATCAGTTTTCCGTTGACAAACACTCTTCCACCTTCAATCAAGGGAACGGCTTTACTTCTAGAAAAATGAAAGGCTAAAGAAAGCAAGGAATCTAGTCTGACGGAAGCAACACTGCCAGAACATTCTTCAAACTGTGGCTGATAATGAAATTCCTCTGGATCTTCAGCTGTCATCATCACAGAAGTGTGTTTAATTCTTGTGAGCTGTTCCATTAAAAAATGAGCAAGATTACTTTGTACAAATATCACAGCAGAATCTTCCCACACCAGAATATCACCTAGTTTACTGCGCTCAATTCCAAGATTCAAAATTCCACCTAAATAATCCCGATGATTTAATTTCTCTGCAAATTTTTTCTGCAGAGGTGTGATTTTTAATATCGTAAGAGGATATTTTTGTTCATGACAAAGAGCATCAGGTAGAAAAGCAACAATCTGACGCTCTGAATATTCATATCCACCAAAAGTCTGAAACTCTGTAAAAAGTGATCCCTTTGGCATCGTATGTAAAATATGCAATTCATTTAGATTTAAAAAATCAGAATACATAACAATGTTTCGGTGATACGCATTCTTAGACAGTTCTATAAAGCGCTTTTGTAACAATAATTCTTCTTTTTGCATACAAACATTCCTAATAACGGTTCTTAATGGAAGGAACATCAAAAGAAGTATTCAATAAATCCTGCAAATCTCCGGAAATTTCCACATTCGTAGGTGTTACTAAGAAAATGTAATTAGAAATCTTTTGAAGATTGCCATCAATGGCGAAAGTACCACCAGAAGTAAAATCAATAATACGTTGTGCAATTTCTAAATCCAAACCTTCTAAATTTAAAATAACTGTTCGTCCACTTAATAAGGTTTCTGTAATTGTTCTGGAATCGTCTACCGAAGTCGGTTTAATCACACAGACTTCCATGTTCACACCATTGCCACGTTTCTGTGATTGACGCATCGGTGTTACTTTATTGCCGGAAGAAGAACGAGAACTTTTCGCTTTCTTTTCTGCCGGTTCGTTATAATCATCATCGGAATCATAAGATTTTTCTCTCTTAAACATGCTTTTTTTTGCAGACTTTTCAGGAAAATCCTCATATTCTTCATCATCAAAAAAATCATCGCTATCATAATCATCATCATCACTTAATTTCATAATATCTAAAAACTTGTCCAATACACCCATTATTTTACTCCTTATACTCTTAGTCAATATTATAGTATCTTTCACCAAAAATTCCTGTGCCAATACGAACCATGGTAGCGCCTTCTTCGATTGCCACCATATAGTCATTTGTCATACCCATTGAAAGAATACTCATATTAACATTATTAACTTTTTTGGAGGCAATGTCAATATATAATTTGTGTAAATTCGCAAAATAAGGGCGATTCTCCTCCGGATTAGCTACATATGGGGCAATGGTCATTAATCCTTGAATATTTAAATGGGAAAACAAAGAGATGTTTTCAATGAATTGCATAGTATCTTCTGGCGCCAATCCAAATTTGCTTTCTTCTTTTGCCATGTTCACTTCCACAAGAATATCTACATTCTCATTGAGTTTTGCTGCTTCTTTTTCGATTGCTTCTGCAAGTCGAACAGAATCAACGGAGTGAATTAATTTTGTTTTTCCAAGAATTTGTTTTATTTTGTTGCGCTGCAAATGACCAATCATATGCCATCGAATATCCTTTGGTAATAATTCGAACTTATCCGATAATTCCTGTACTTTATTTTCTCCAAAATCACGAATACCTGCTTGGTATATTTCATCCAACATTTCAACCGGCTTTGTTTTACTGACTGCAATAAGTGTAATTTCCTCTCGTTTGCGGCCGGAATGTTCACAGGCTTTGACAATGTTCTCTTCTACTTTTTCAAGATTTTCTGTTAACATTTTAGACCTCCTATCGAAATACTACTTCATTTTCTTGAATTTTATTTCCATTTAAAGCAATATGATCATAATTGGATAGACCGTAGTTATTCCCCTCTTCTACTATGAAATACTCATCACTTTCACATAAAACACTGATTTGCTTAAAAACGGCATAACCTTTATTGATACTATAAACACCTTTCAAATTCTTACGTTCATGAAGTAAAAAAGTATCGGTTGATTTCGGCTTCACTAATAAATCATCTTTTTTGAAAATAGTTGTGTCCAGATAAACATTGGCATCTTTTGCAAAATACACTTCTGCAGGCACGAATTCCGTCAATTCTTTTCCTTTTTTACTTTTCACTTTACGTAGTACACCGGTTTCCTTTGTACCACCACCTTGCGTAATATATTCCGCCGGCACAACGTAAAAAGCTTTCTTTGTCTGTGCTGATTTTGGAATCTTTAAACCGGTTTCATCTTTTGAAATCAATTCAATATCCAAATAACGCTCGGAAGCATAGCGAATCATAGAATTGTCAAAATCCAAACGTCCAAACCACTCTTTCCCATTTTGAAACATAGAAAAAGAAGACCAAATGGTTTCATTGTCTTTGAGGAATCGAACTTTTATATTTTGGGTGTCAGTTAATTCCTTTGCGGTCTTATTGGAAATGGGAATGACAAGGGACCAGTTTTCACTGTCAATAATTTTGTAGACGGGATTCCCGGCGGATATTTTTTCATTATTATGACATTCCACTTTTTTATAATTGGAGCGGTCAAAATCCTTATTCGTAACCTGTTCAACCGTTAATCCTTCTTTTTGATCTAGGGAGTAGACAACAATTCCATCTTTCGGCGTCTGGTAAAGCTGTAGCCCCTCGATTCCCTCACTTGCAATTTTAGCATTCAACTGATCAATGCGTGTTTGGCTAGAAGCATTTAAGATGGTATCCTCTATATCCGATTTAAAAGAGTAGGTATCTTCAAAATTTTGACTGTCAAAATTGCTATTAAATTTTTGCATCTTTAAAAGGATTTTGTTTTGCATTTCCTTCGATAACACAGGTGAGGTTCCTTCGGTGATAGAAGCATTTCCCATATCCATTTTATCATTCACAATACTGTAAATATTTGCACCCACCGCGACTTTGCTTCCTTCTGAAACATAGTAATTGATATAGCCATCTCTGTCTGCCGCAATAACTTCTTCATTGCGAATGGCAATTCCGGTGTACGCATTATCTTTTAAAATAGTGCCTTCTCGGACTTCATATGCGCTAACGTGACTTGCCGTTACATATAGAAGAACAGACGCCAATAAATAAATGAAAATAGTACCAAAAATTATCAAGCCTATATTAAATTGCCATTTTTTCTTATATGGACGTATATTTGAGAATTCTTTTTTTTCTGACAAATCAAAGCCTCCTATTGTAATTTACTATAGACATTGTACCATTTTCAAACGCATCGCACAACATTGTGTTTTCCTTCCTATGCAGAACCCAAAAATTTCTTTTCTGCTTGTATATTTCCATTTTTTCAGGTCATACTAAAGTTAGATATTGAGAAGGAGGAAATAACATGAAATGGTTTGACAACACAGCACTTACAATTGTCATTATCGGTGCGATTAACTGGCTCTTGGTTGGTATCTTTCGTTTTGATCTAGTTGCATTTATATTCGGCAACCTAACATGGATGTCTCGAATTATATATACCATTGTTGGCCTATGTGGATTGTATTTAATCAGTTTATATGGACGCATGGGACGTATGGCTGAATAAGTTACATTCTGTAAAGAAGAGGGATATCCCCAAAATGGATACCCCTCTTCTTTCTATTATCACTTTACCCTACCGGTAGTGCTCCTATTAAGGCAGTCATATCATTATAAAGCACTGCTTTCGTACTTCCTCCCATAATGATTGAAATATACGGGTTCGCATTTTGATCTTTGGTCAATAGTATTAAGCAAGAACCCGCCTCATCGGTTGTTCCTGTTTTCCCACCTGCAAGAGTTACATTGCCAGGCAATACTGCTTTTCCTTGTGCAAAATAATTGGTAGGATTCCACGTGACTTCTCTTCCTACACCATCAGCACCGGTAATCACTGTTGTATGTGAACCAGCTGCTACAATAGTCAAAAACCGTTCATCTTTGATACACTGGTTAAAAATCAAATACAAATCATAAGCGGTGGTATAATGATTTTCATCTTGAAATCCGTGTGGATTTACAAAATGGGAGTTCGTTGCTCCCATTGCCATGGCTTCCTGATTCATCAGTTCAGCAAAAGCTTCTACACTTCCGGATATTTTTTCTGCAATGGCAACTGCACTGTCATTTCCAGAGGGTAACATTAAGCCATATAGAAGATCTTCTAAGGTAGTTTGATCGCCCTCTTTGAATCCGGCTACTGAGGATCCTGCCGGTAATTCAGTGGTCGCATGAGCACTTATGGTTACCGGATCGGACAAATTCCCATATTTCAAAGCAAGATAAGCAGTGAGTATCTTCGTAGTACTTGCCGGAAACAATCTTTCGTGAATACGGTCTGCGTAATAAACTTGTTTTTGATTCACTCCAAATAATGCAGCTGCATGCAGGGTCGCATCGGTTGCGTAATTGGGGATATCCACGTTTGTATTTGTTACACACAAATCAGAAGAAAATAGTCCCCCGCGATATAAGCTTGTATTATACTGCCCCATTTCATAGGGTGTCACCACAGCTTCTTCTACCTGCTCACAACCAGAAAAAATAGTTCCAAATAAAATTGCACCCGTTAAAAAAATAATTGGTCTATTTATACATTTCACGCCAGTCTAAGTCCCCTCTGTCTATTGCAAGAACTAAAATTTCTGCAGCGGCTACATTCGTTGCAAGTGGTATGTTATGTGTATCACATAAACGAACCACGTCATTTACATCCGGTTCATGTGGCTTAGGGGTCAGAGGATCTCTAAGAAAAATAAGAGCATCTATTTCATTTTGTGCAATCTGTGCGCCTAATTGCTGTGTGCCACCGAGAGGTCCGGCCAGATATTTATGAACAGATAAATTAGTTACTTCTTCAATGAGCCGTCCGGTGGTTCCGGTGGCAAATAGTTTGTTTTTGCTTAGTATTCCTCGATAGGCAATACAAAAGTTTTGCATTAATGTTTTTTTTGCATCATGCGCGATGAGTCCTATATTCATTAGCTTTTCTCCTTACTGATATTTTTTCGGTTGTAAACCGACATTTAATACAAATCCTATTCCAATAAAAAAACAAACAATAGAGGTAAGTCCATAACTAACAAAGGGTAAAGATATTCCTGTATTTGGGAAAATCCCTGTTGCCACACTGATATTGATAAAACTTTGAATTCCAATCAGTGCGGCTACTCCCCCACAGATAATCTGTCCTGCTAGATTTTGTGCTTTTATTCCAATGACGAGACATTGTATTACTATTAATAATAACAAAATAATGACAATACAACAACCCACAAATCCCATTTCTTCACCAATAATTGCAAATATAAAGTCTGTTTGGGGTTCCGAGATGTAATTTCCGTTTTTTACGGAGGTAGTAGTATTCGTAAACAGCCCTTTCCCGCTCAATTGACCGGAACCAATGGCCATAACAGAATTATTCTGTTGGTATGCTACATCAGAAGCATATTTCTCCGGTTCTATCCATGCTAAAATTCGCTCCTGTTGATATTTTTTTAAAAATGGCTGATTGGGTTGAATGGCAATGCTTATAAAAATAACAATAACCGGTATGAAAATTGCAAATGTAGTCCCTATAAATTTATAGCTGAGTCCTCCTAAATATAAAATCACGCAAAATACGGCAGTGATACAAATGGTGGTGGACAGATTTGGCTGTTTATAAATCAAAACCAAAGAAGGTAATACTAGAATCACTGCTTTTAAAATCGTTTTGGGGTCAGAATTCTTCATATCCTCTTCGTGATCCATTAAAAATTTTGCAAAAAACAAGGTAAGCAATATCTTTGTCATATCTGAGGGTTGAAATGTGGTAAAGCCCAAGTCAATCCAACGTTTTGCGCCATTTGCTGTATGACCAAATATTGCAACGGAAAGTAAAAGTAAGATATTCAGTGCATACATTGCCCAGTGCATATTCAATAACCAATCATAATCTACCAGAGAGAAAAAAATCATAGCAACCACTCCCATGACCACTCCCAGTATTTGTTTGTTTTGTGCGGATGGCTGTGCACTTCCTACCACAAGAATGCCAAGAATAGAAAGTGCAAGAACGCATACGACTAATATAAAATTGTAATCTTTTAAGTGATATCGTTTTATTAATTTCACGTGTCTTCTCCCATTATTCTAATAGAAATACTCGTATGTGTAATTCGAACATCAAATTCCTCTTTTGTAATTTGCATATATTTAGCAACGGTCTGGTAAAGATCTCGACTGAGGTTTTCCACCATATCTGGCAAACAATCCGTACGGTCAGATACCAACAGCAATTTGAGTCTGTTTTTCGCAACGGTAACAGAAGGATTTTTTCTTTCTTGTTCAAATACACCCATCTTTATGCCTCCTAATGATTTTGAAACATCTTAGAGACTCTTTGGAAGATGTTTTGTTTCTTTGTTAAGTCAAGGAAAGGAACTTCCTCGCCTACAATTCGGCGACAAATATTCGTATAAGCATCTCCTGACAAGCAGTGTTCCATACCTACTACCGGAATGCCTTGATTCGTTGCAATCACGACTGCCTCATCATCGGGAACGGCGCCAATCAGAGGAATGGACAAGATTTCTGTTACGTCATCAATGGACATCATATCTCCTCGCCGCACCAACTCGGTACGTATTCGATTAATCAGTAAATGAATTGGTTTCACCTGTGCTTTTTCCAATAGGGATATAATTCGGTCTGCATCACGAATGGCAGATACTTCCGGTGTTGTAACGATAATCCCCCTGTCAGCACCGGCAATTGCATTTTGAAAACCTTGTTCAATTCCTGCAGGACAGTCTAATAATACATAATCATACTCTTCTTTTAGTTCTGCTGTTAATTTTTTCATCTGTTCCGGAGAGATGGCCGATTTGTCTTTTGTTTGAGCAGAGGGAAGCAAGTATAAATTCTCGTATCGCTTGTCCTTAATTAAGGCTTGTTTTAATCGACAGTTTCCTTCAATCACATCTATCAGATTGTAAACAATCCGATTTTCCATGCCCATGACCACATCCAGATTGCGGAGACCTAAATCGGTGTCGATGACGATGACTCTTTTCCCTAAATTTGCTAAACCTACTCCTATGTTTGCAGTGGTTGTCGTTTTACCGACACCACCTTTCCCTGATGTAATGACTATATTTTCACCCATAATACTCCTCCTACAATGCTGCTTTAATTAAGTAATGAATCAATGTATATCCGTTCTCCATCCACAACCGCAATTTTAGGTTCTGCAGACAAATTTTCTTTTTGTGCTAACAGAAGTCGGGGTGCTTCTACATCTGCGATGCGAAGGCTGGATGGATTTAGCGAAAGTGCAACAATGAAAGCGTCTTCATTGCCGGAAGCTCCTGCATATACGCTTCCTCGAATGGTTCCGATTACGACAATATTACCTCTTGCTACTACCGTAGCTCCAGGATCAACGTCTCCCAAAATAATGACACTGGTATCGGATTCCAGCACTTGTCTTCTTTGTAAAGTACCTTTGTAGAATTGTCCATCTTGTTTATCAATATCTTCCAGACTTTGTTCTACAATGCTTTTGTAGGTGAGTTCCTGTTTTTCATTAGTATCAATCATACAGACAATATGAATATGAGCTGTTTCGGAAATCAGTTTGATGATTTCTTGTTCTTGTCCTTTGGTCAAAACCCGACCCTCAAAAGTAATGGACATTTTTGCGTTTTGAAAAAATTTCTGTGCATCATTGAATTTATCTTTTATTTGTATCAGCAGTTCATCATAACACACCTCTGGTTCCAGGTGAACAATGAGACCATATTTATTACTTTTAATGATTACTGAATTATCCACATGTTACATCCTCTCTCAAAATCTTAATCTGTTTGATGGCTGGCGGAACCAAGTTCTGCAGCGTGTCCGGTAATTAATGCAGTTTTATCAGTAAGGTCAAAATAGTATCGGACTACATCTCTTGCAATTTCGGAAGTATAATTAGAACTGTACCCATTTGCAATTCTGCAGCTGATAGCAATTTGCGGAGAATCACTGGGCGCATATCCTACAAACAGTGCATGATTTGCATGTATTTTACTTTGTTGAGCAGTCCCGGTTTTCCCAGACATTTCCATACCTTCGGAACCAAGGACACTAAAGGTCCTGCTGGATGCTACCATGTTACGCATTCCCTGCTGTACCAATGCATAACTGGAGGGGCTGATTTCAGAGGATTTACTATTGACTTTCGGTTCAAATTTTTGAATCATATTTCCATCTAAATCTTCTGTTTTACTTAATAAGGTCAAGTCGTATAATGTGCCACCATTTGCGATGGTAGACACATATCTTGCAAGCTGGCTGCCGGTATAGTTGTGAGTACCTTGTCCAATCGCGGAAGGTACCGAGGAACTGTCAGAGATTTCCGGAGAACTTTCCGGTATTTCTACACCTGATTTTTCTCCCAGTCCCAGTAACGCGGAATATTTTCGTAAAAATTCAATACCCTGATCACTTGAGTAAAACTGTTCCGGTTTATTTCCATTTGTTTCAGCAGTTTCACCTGCCTGTACGGCTGCAAGGCTCAAACGATATCCCACTTCATAATAAAAACAGTTACAAGAATTTTCTAGCGCACCCACTACATTTAATCCTCCATGGGCTCCTGGATAAATCCAGCATTTTGGATTCGGTGTTACCTTATCATAAAGACCATTACATTCCAGATAAGTATCTGGGGAAATCACACTTTCTGTCAGCCCTGCAATCGAACTAACCATCTTATACGTTGAACCCGGTGCGGTTTTTTCCTGTGTTGCGGTGTTGAACAGAGGTCGTGCACCATTTTTAACAAGTTGGTTGTAATAAGAAGCATCCATATTGTTTGCTAATCGATTGCTGTCATAGCCCGGATAGGACACCATGGCAAGTACTTCTCCGGTATTGGGATCCGTCACAACCATGGAGGCAGTACAAGGTTCTAAAGCCAGTTGTCCAGGCGTAAGCTCTAACGTCTGTATTTTATTTCGAACAAAATCAAATGCGCTACCACCGGCTGCAAGGCTATTGTATTGTGCCTCATCAAAAGGAAGCACATTTTGTTCATATAAAATCATGCAAAGCTGTGCACCGGAAATGGTACCTGCGCGAATCATATAGCGATATACTAATTTTTCAAATCCTTTATCTGTTTTCAACTCTTCTGCTAAAAAGGTAAGAATACCTTGGTAAACTTCATTGGAATCCGAATATTTCCCCTCTGCCACATACTGTTTTAACTTAGAGGTGTCTACCCAATTTTTTGAAATAGCATAATTTAAAAAAGTATATAAACTGATGGATTCCTCTTCTTTCCAGGCCTGGTACGTACTGTCGTTGGTATCGATTGCATCGGATAATAAAATTCCTGTATTTTTGGTCAATACTTCCGCAGCAATGTAGTTCATATATGCCTGTAATTCCGTAGGCAAATCTTTGTATGCAGCAACTTCCGGAGATTGTAGCTGGGAAATCACTTCCGTCAAAGCTCTTTCCTGACCAGCCGCATAAGTAGCATGTACTGCTTGCTCAGCCGGTTGTGCATCAGGACTTGAAAAATGTGAACTGTTTAATATTTCATTGGAAATAAAAGAATTATACACTTCACTAATCGGAATAATAATATTATCCGAATCTCCGTTAGGGTCGGGAGTATAGTCTAAGGTATTTTGCAGTTTCGTCAGTAAGATTGCAGCTAATTTTTCTTCTACGATGTTATAAGCCGCTTCTTGAAGGTTTTTGTCAATGGTAAGATAAAGATTATCCCCTGCACTGGCATCCTTTCCTTTGGCTGTTTCAATGACCTTTCCCAAACTGTCAACATAGACTACTTCTTTTCCTTTTTTCCCTTGTAGAATTTTATCCTGAGTTTGCTCCAGTCCTGCTTTTCCAATTACATCCTGAAGAGAATAGCTTTTGTCTCCGGTACTCATAGAATCAAATTCTTCTTGGGATATCTTTCCGGTATAACCAATGAGATTTGCAAAATATTTACTATCCGTATAGCGGCGAAGAGCTGTTTCTTCCACATTGACACCTTGAAGAACATCTAAATTCTCCATAATATCCGCTGCTGTTTTGTTACTGACACCAGTGGCTACTGTAGTTGCAATATACTTTTGGAATTTATTTAATCCTAGGGCATAACGAATATTAACTATTTTCAATACCCGTTCTTTTTCGTATTTCTTTTGATTAATTCCATAACCATTCGTTTTATCGGTACAAAGGTAATTGATTAATTCGGCAGCAGTATAATTTTTCTGCTTTTCCGAAAGTTTATCAATGGTAGTATATCCAAAGACATCTGCAAGAAAACGAAGCTTTTGTGTTCCATCTGAAACATACTGGTACTCTCCGGTAGCATCTAAAATCACACCAAAATCACTGATAATCGAATCTTTATTTCCTTCTACAATTTCGATAATTTTATTTGCGGTTTGATTGAGTGCTTTGTTTTTATCAGCAGTCGTTTCATAAGAACCATTATCTTCAATTGTGACAGCAAATGCGAGTTCATTATCAGCAAGTACTTCTCCATTACGGTCTAATATTTTTCCTCTGGTACCTTGTACGGTCCTTGTCTTTCGAATTTTCAATTTATAGTTATCCAAATAATCTTGTCCTTTTACAATTTGAAGGTAAAAGGCACGGTTCATCAATATCATAGATGCAATACTAAATATGATAATAAGAACGAATAGTCTGGATTTCACTATCCCAACCATAAAATCTTTTATGCGTTCAAACAAATTTACTTGCACTCCTTTTTTCTTCTGCTTCCAGTCTCCGATTGATTTTTAAAATAATCCGGTATAACACAACAGTTACTAAAATCGTATATACTAACTCAGGAATAATTACATGTCCCAAATAATAGCCAAATTCAAATTTGCTCCTCATGAGGAACAAAAATAAATAAATAAAAACGCCATAGACTAATTCACTGGCTGCAATGAGTACCAGTGGAAGTTTCACATCTTCATCATAAAAAAGACGCTGGAAAAGTCCATTGATATAACCAATCACCATATAAAGCAATGCATAAAATCCAAATAGGGTTCCAAAACAAAAGAAGGTATCCATCAACAATCCGGAAAAAAATCCAACGAACATGCCTTCTTTACTTCCTCTCATAAATCCAAAGGAAGAAGTTAATACAATCATAAGATTTGGAGTAATGGAACCAAAGGAAAGGCGATGAAATAAGGTGCCTTCCAGCAGAAAACAGATGATAATCATAGTTGCAATGGTAATTTTACGTCTCATATTCAACGCTCCTCCTCTCCATCTATTTGTTTGCTAAGTCTGCTTTCGTAGTAGTAATGACCAATACTTCCTGGAGATGTTTAAAATCTACATAAGGAGTAATATATCCGGAACGTGTAAGATTATTGGAATCCACAGAAACCTCACTAATGGTACCGATACTCAATCCCTGCAAATATTTGGGACTGACATAAGAAGTCACCACTTGTTCGCCGACTTTGATTTCGTTTTCATTATTTGCAAGCTGTTCGAATTTAATTTTCCCATTTGCAATTAATTTTAAATCTCCTCGTAAAATACAGGTATCTGTTGTGGACAACATCATCCCACTCACATTGCTGGCATCATCAATAATCGATCGTACCGTAGCAGAATGTGGACCAACATCTGTAATAATCCCTACCAGGCCATTTCCCGCCATTACATTCATTTCTACACGCAATCCATCCTTACTGCCTTTATCAATTGTGAAACTATTAAACCAGTTACTGCCATTATTGAAAATAACATTTGCGCCCACTTTTTTGTAATCGGCATTATCTTGATCTAATTGATACAATTCCTGTAAACGTGCCAGTTCCGAAGTTCCTTTTTGCAGATGGTTGTTCTCTTCTGTCAACTGGTCAACTTTGGCCTGGAGTTTTTTATTCTGTGATTTCACTTCTTGCAACGTAGAAAAGTTCCCGCTGACATCCGTAATCCACATTCCCACCTGATTAATGCCTTTTTGCATCGGTACAATTGTGTAATCCGTGATTACATGAAGAGGTTTCCACGAAGTTTTTGCTAAAGCGGAAAGTCCCATAAGTACAATGCAGATAATTGCAAGAATCAGAAGCCAATATTTCGTTGGTAATGTTCCTTGTTTTTTAATTTTCATATTATCTCATCCACCCATATGATTCATCTAACATTGAATATGCCATCTTTTTTAGTTCTTTGGAAGAAATTATTTTTTTCAAACCTTCAATGACACAGAGTTCCGGATTGGGAGCAATGGTAATCTTATAACCGGTTGCTCCTTCCAAATAATTGGCTAATCCATGTAAATTAGCGATTCCTCCGGTTACATAAATGCCATTTTTTTGAATCGAAGAAAGCACTTCCGGCGGTGTTCGCTCAATCAAAGACATCATTGCCCGCACACACTCTTCCAATGGTTCTTTGACTGCTGCTCTTACAAGGCTAATGGGTATCTCCATTTGTTTAGGTACACCACTGATTAGATTCCGCCCGGCAACAATCATGGAGGTATCTGTACTGTCATCAAATACGCCCAGTCGCTTTCTTAAAAGTTCAGAAGTCAGCCGTCCAATTAAAAAGTCATAATTATTTCTGACCCGGGTGGCAACTGCTGTATCGTAAGTAGCACCGCCAATTTTAAGCAAACGGTTCAGAACCATTCCGCCAGAGGACAGTATAGAAAGGTCTGTGGTTTCCCCTCCAAAATTAACGATAAAAATCCCTTTTTCATGAATGACATCTAATCCGAGACCAATTGCATCTGCAATCCCCCGCTCTACAATATTTACCTCTCTTGCTTTCGCATTTGAATGTACCACCAAGTCAAAAAAAGCACGTTTTTCAACTTCAGTTACATCCGTGGGAACCGCAACTACATATTCCGCACCTCTGGTTAATTGTCTTTCGTTTTTTAATAATGTCTGCAATAAATATTGCATGTCATTAAATCTGGAAATGACGCCATCTTTCATAGGAAATGCCACCATAATGTTCTCCGGTGTTTTTTCATACATCTCATACGCTTCATCCCCAATCGCAAAAACATGCTTTCCATCTGCTATTGCAATTGCATTTTTTTCTTTCCATATGGTTTCGTTCTTTTTATCGTAAACTTTAATCTCATAAGTTCCAAGATCAAGTCCATATACGTTTTTTGCCATTGTATAAATCCTTTCAGATTATCACAGTAGTTCTTTTTCAACAAAGCTGATATAACAGTGATTCCCTATTATAATATGATCTAACAATTCAATCCCGATTAAATTGCCTGCCTCTCGTATGCGTCTGGTAATTAAAATATCATCCTTACTCGGGGTCGGGTCCCCACTTGGATGATTGTGTAAAAGGATAATGGATACTGCATTTTTTTCCAATGCTTCGATAAATAATTCTCTCGGAGTAATCATGGAACCATTCACGGTTCCCTTGGAAACATTTGTTTCTCCAATTAATTTTGCTTTTGAATTCAACATCAAAAGTTTAATATTTTCCTGACGCTGATGCCGCATCTCTTCCATGTAGTATTCTGCAATGGAAGCCGGTTCCGTAAATCGAAGTCCTTTTTCGGCAGAAGCTTTGGAAAGCCTTTTTGAAAATTCCAATAAACACAGAATCTGAACTGCCTTTACCGGACCAATTCCTTTTAAGCGTATCAGTTTTTCATAAGTCCATTGATGAATGGCTAATATTTTATCTTTTGGTGAATTTGGATACAGTAATCGTTTGGCAAGTAGAAGCGAGTTCTCACCCTTAGAGCCACTGCGAAGCAGCACTGCTAACAATTCGATATTGGTCAAAGCGCCCCCTCCTAAATGCCTGCATTTTTCATAGGGCCGCTCTTCTTCCAACATTTCTTTAATCGTACTTGATTGAGTCATCTTTTTCTATAGACACTGGTAACACAAAGAAACTATTCATCACAAACTCTGTTCATTTTACCATATTTTGAAAAATGTGTATAGCCTTAACCAATTAAATTTTTCTTAACGGAGTGCACATTTCGTCGAATGGGCCGTAAGTTTTTGCAATCATTTCCGCTGTTTTCATGCCGTCAATCGCCGCAGAAGTAATACCTCCTGCATATCCGGCACCTTCTCCACAAGGATAGAGTCCTGATATGCTACTTTGAAAACTGTCATTTCTTGTAATACGAACGGGCGAAGAAGTTCTACTTTCTACTCCGGAAAGTAAAACATCTTTTTGGGCGAAACCGGGAATGGTTTTGTCAAAAGAACGAATTCCTGCCTCAATGGCTTCTGCTAGAGCCTCCGGGAAAATGGGGCGCAGATTAGCCGGAGCATAGGCTCCTTTGATTTGTGGATGGCATAAACTGCCTTCTTTAGAAGGAATATTTTTACAGTAATCTTCAAATCGTTGTACCGGCACCAGACCTCCTGCTGCCGCATACGCTTTTTCTTCTAATTTCTGTTGGAATAAAATACCGGAAAGGGGATGTCCATCTCCGTAATCTTCCTTAGATACGGTTACTACAATAGCACTATTGGCATTTCCCCCGGCTCTGTCGTGATAACTCATTCCGTTTACAGCCAGTCGTCCAGGCTCCGAAGAAGCATTGACGACATACCCGCCCGGACACATACAAAAAGAATATACCCCTCTTCCATCCGGAAGTTTTGCCGTCAGTTTATAATCTGCTGTGGGATAGCCGTTGCAATTGGCCCTTCCATATTGATTTTCATTGATCATTTGTTGTGCATGTTCAATGCGTAGACCTACGGCAAATGATTTGGCTTCCATGGGGATACCTTTTTCAAACAGCATAGAAAAAGTATCTCGAGCACTGTGTCCAATTGCAAGGACTACTACGCTGGCAGGGATTTTTTGTCCTTGGGCTGTGACAGAAAGAATAGTGTCATTTTGGATTTCCACATCCGTAACTTCACTGTGAAAACGTACTTCCCCACCATTTTTTCGAATGGATTCTCGAATGTTTTTCACCACGTTTGTTAATACATCTGTTCCAATGTGGGGTTTGTTCTCATACAAAACTTCTTCCGGTGCACCATGTTCTACAAACAATTCCAATAACGTCTGAATACGACCGTCTTTATCTTTGATGGTAGTATTTAGTTTTCCATCTGAAAATGTTCCGGCACCGCCTTCTCCAAACTGTACATTGGAGTTGCTATCCAAAATTCCCGTTTTCCAAAAGTTTTCCACACAGGCAGTTCGCTCATCCACATCTCCACCACGCTCCAATAAAAGTGGACGATATCCGTGTAAAGCTAACTCATATGCACAGAAAAGGCCTGCCGGACCACTTCCAATGATAATGGGACGCTCTGAAAGTACTTGTTCTCCCCTTTGTGGGAAATGATACTTCTTTTTCGAGGTAGCAAATATATTTTTGCTTTTACATTTTTTCAACACTCGTTCTTCATGCTGTATTTTTACATCTACTGCGTATACGGCATAGATATCCGGTTTTTTTCGGGCATCATAGGATAATTTTTGAATCCGATAAAATAATACTTGATCTTCTGTGATTTTTAGTGTTTTTAAAATCATAGGTAGTAAATCGATTTCTCCCGGTTGAAATGGGACTTTCATCTGGTTGATTCTAATCATGTTTTTTCTCCTTCGTCCCGGCGTATATTCCTGCGAGACACCCTGTTGACCACGCCCATTGTAAATTGTATCCGCCACAGATACCATCGATGTCTAACAATTCTCCCGTTAAGAACAACTCTTCAACATATTTAGACTCCATACGATGTTCGCATATTTCTTCTGTGCGTACACCTCCGGCGCATACTTGTGCATGGTCAAATCCATTTGTTTCAGTAATTGGAACCTGGAAATGTTTGCATCCACGTACCAATTTTTCTAACTCTGTTTTTGTAAAGGTATTGCTTCTTTTATTTGATAAAATATGGGCTTGCTGTAAAAACAGATCGATCAGTTTTTCATGAAAAATTCCCACCAGAAATTCATGGGCTGACTTGGTACCATGAATCAAAAGGCGTTCTTCCAAAAAAGCATAAAAAGATTCGTCCGTAAAATGGGGAAGAAAATCAATTTCCACCATTGCTTTTTTCTTTTCCTGTAAAGCTTTGGAAAGATAGCGACTGATTTGAAATATGGGAATACCGGAAAGCCCCTGTTTGGTCAACTGTAACTCTCCCGTATCCGAAGCTTCTTCCTTCCCCTCCACAAGAGCTGTAACTTTTGCATCTGCGCGCACTCCTGCGATTTTTTTAAAATAAGGCTCTTCCGATTTTAATTGTACCAATGCGGGAACCACCGGCGAAATGGTATGACCAAAAGATTTCGCCAATGGGTATCCGGTTCCATCGGACCCCAATACTTTTGCAGCTTTTCCTCCGGTAGAAAGAATCAGCGCATCGGATATAAACCTTCCTTGATTGGTGTCCACTTGAAACTGCCCATTCTTTTTTTGTGCAGCAGAAACGGTTGTATTCAAACAAATCTTTACCCCTAATTTTTTCACTTCCATGACAAGTGCATCGAGTATGGTTGATGCCTGACCGGTACGTGGATAAACATATCCATTTTTTTCTTTTGCAATGACACCCAAAGAGCCGAAAAACTGTAAGGTAGACTCTACTCCAAACTGGAGCAAAGCATAGGAGACCGCTTCGGGATGCTCGCCACGAAAACAGGAAGCATCCATCAACATGTTGGTGAAATTGCATTTTCCATTTCCGGTGGAAAGGATTTTTTTACCAAGCATTTCTTTTTGTTCCAAAATCGTAACGGCGGCACCCATCCTTCCGGCTGTAATAGCTGCTGCAATACCGGATGCACCACCACCAATAATGATAATATTTTTCTGCTTCATGGAAACTCCTTTTCTTATTCCGGAAGTACCGCAATCTTAGCTTGTACCAATTTTTCCAGTGACATTAAAATACCCAATTTTGCATGAGACCAAGTAAGTCCTCCTTGAAAATAAACGGCATAAGGAGGCTTGATGGGACCATCTGCACTCAATTCAATGGAAGAGCCTTGTACGAATGCTCCTGCCGCCATAATTACCTCGCTGTCATATCCAGGCATGGCCCAAGGTTCCGGAGTTACATAACTATCCACCGGTGCAGCAGCTTGTATTCCCTGACAAAAGGCAATGACCCCTTCTTTTTTTCCAAAGGTAACTGCCTGAATGATGTCATGGCGGCTTTCTGTTTTATTGGGTATGACCGAAAACCCCAAACTTTCATAGATGTTTGCAGCAAAGACAGCTCCTTTCAAAGCGCCTCCCACCACTGATGGAGCCAAGAAAAATCCTTGGTAAAAAGACTGCATCACGCTTAAAGAAGCGCCTACTTCCTTTCCAAGTCCCGGGGAAGTTAAACGATAGGCACAGTTTTCAATCAGTTCTTTTTTTCCGGCAATATACCCTCCAATGGGTGCCAGTCCACCTCCCGGATTTTTAATCAAAGACCCCACCACCAGATCTGCACCTACGTCACTTGGCTCTTGGAGCTCTACAAATTCACCGTAACAATTATCTACCATACAAATCACTTCCGGTTTAATGCTTTTTACAAATGCAATTAAGGTTCCGATTTGTGCCACAGAGAAACTGGGTCGGGTCTGATATCCTTTGGAGCGTTGAATAGTCACTAATTTGGTGTGTTCGTTGATTGCTTTTTCAATTTCTTTATAATCAAAGGCACCCTCTTCCAGTAGCTCCACTTGTCGGTAGGTAATGCCGTACTCCGCTAAAGAACCATTAGACGGACGGATACCGATTACTTCTTCTAAGGTGTCATAAGGCTTGCCCACCGGAGACAGCAGTTCATCACCGGGCCTTAAATTGGCTCCAAGTGCAAGTGCAAGTGCATGGGTACCACAGGTAATCTGGGGACGAACCAGTGCATCTTCGGTATGAAATACGGAGGCATATACCTTTTCCAAAGTATCTCTCCCCTGGTCGTCATAACCATATCCACTGGAAAAATGAAAACATGCTTCATTTACTTTATTTTCCTGCATTCCTTTCACTACTTTCAATTGATTGTATTCTGTAATACGGTCAATCTCTTGAAAACGTTCCTGCAAAGCAGATGCGATTTTTTCTCCATAGGCATAAACTTCTTTGGAGATTCCTAAATCTGCATACATACATTCTATTTCTGACATGGGATCATACTCCTTTTTTCTAATTCGTTTTTCATTGCTATTAACAGTTCACGCTCTTGATAGTGATACTCTTTTTTATTCATCCAGATTACCTCTTGCTCTCGCTTGAACCACGTAAGTTGTCGCTTCGCAAAATGTCTGGTATCTCTTTTCAATATATAAATAGCTTCTTCCAGTGTAGATGTTCCGTTTAAATATGCTAATATTTCCTTGTATCCCAATCCCTGCATGGAAGTCATATGCTCATTGCAGCCTCTGCTTTTCAATGCAGACACTTCTGCTACTAATCCATCGAAAATCATTTGGTCTACCCTTTGGTCTATTCTTTCATAAAGAGAGGAACGTTCATCGTTCAATACAAAATAGGCAAATGCATAAGGGGATTCTTTTTGTTGTTCCGTTTCATTATGTTTGGATATTTTAGTATTTGTTTGATGGTAAAATTCCAATCCGCGAATCACTCTTTTGACATTATTGGCATGAATCAGTTCCGCAGATTCCGGATCCACTTCTTGAAGCATGGCGTGAAGATAGGCGGCACCTTTTTGTGTGGCAAGTTCTTCCAATTCTTTGCGGTACCCATCATCTGGTTCCCCTTTTGTAAAATCGATATCATATAAAAGAGCCTGGATATAGAATCCGGTACCTCCGGTCACAATGGGAATATGGCCATGCGCATAAATGGTGTGCATAGCTTCTTTTGCCATATGTTGAAAAATAGTGACGTTAAATTCTTCTTCCGGTTCCAGCACATCGATTAAATAATGGGGAATTCCCTGCATCTCCTGGGTGGTGATTTTGGCGGAACCAATATCCATATGGTGATACACCTGCATGGAATCGGCGGAGATAATCTCTCCGCCAATCTCATTCGCAAGTGCAATGGAAGTTTTTGTCTTCCCTACCGCAGTAGGTCCTGTTAAAATAATGAGAGGTGGTTTCATGGAAAACTCCTTTTATACAATTCTTTTGAATTTTTTTTCTAAGTCACGTTTAGACATGGATATCATAATGGGTCTGCCATGGGGACAGTGATAAGGATTGTCCAGTTTTAGCAGTTCTCCAATCAAAGTATCTACCTCTTGTGCGGAAAGTCTGGAATTTCCTTTTACCGCACCTTTGCAGGACATGGATGCCACCTTTTCATCTATCATATCCGTGTTAAGTGAAGAATGTACTTCTTCACTTAACTGGTCCAACATCTCGATGAAAAGTCCTTGATTGGCAAGACCAAATAAATTATCCGGGACGGCTCGAATCGCATATTCATTTCCACCAAATTCTTCTATTTCAAAACCTATTTTCACAAATCGTTCCCGGTAAGTTGTGAGTACTTGAGCTTCCAACATGGATAAACTTAAAATCATCGGTGGACTTATATATTGGGAAGTGAAATCCCTATTCTTCATGCTTTTCAGTGTCTTCTCGTATAGAACCCGTTCGTGGGCTGCATGTTGGTCAATAATGTATAAGTGATCTTCATATTGTACCAGCCAATAGGTATCAAAAACCTGACCAATGATATGATAATTCAATCTTTCTTCCGTTTTCATACGCAGCTGAACGGCTTCTTGTACTTTTTCTGCAACTGCTGCCCGTGGCAGAATCTCTGTTTTTTCTTTCACTTCCGCAACAGAAGTTTGACGATGATAAGCGGCAACTCTCTCTCTCATTTTTTCCTCAAAATATTCCTCGTCCGGTTGTTGGGCTTGGAGTGTGGAATTCTTCGGTATATCCATGGGGAGGACTTCTATGGATGGAATTTCTACTTTCGGAATATCCACTTTCGGAATCAGAGAAGTTTCCTGTAACCCTTTTAAAACTGCCTCATAAGCCAAATTATAGATGTTTTGTTGATTTGAAAAACGCAGCTCCATTTTTGTAGGATGTACATTGACATCAATCGTATCTCCCAACAGTTGCAAATGCAATACCACAAAAGGATATTTGTGCTGCATGGAAAAGTCCTTATAAGCATCTTCAATCGCCTTGGAAAGAATATTGCTTTTGATGTAACGTCCATTGATGAAAAAGCTTTCATAATTGCGGTTTCCTCTGGAAATGGATGGTTCTCCAATATAGCCTGTAATGCAAATCTCCCGGTTCTCAAAATGGATTGCGGTCAGGTGATTGGCAATTTCACGTCCATAAATATTGTAAATACCTTCTTTTAAATCCCCATTTCCGGAAGTGTGTAGTTTGGATTGCCCATTCGATAGAAATTGAAAAGAAATTTCCGGGTGGGATAAGGCAAGTCTCGTTACAACTTCGCTGACATGGCTTGCTTCTGTCATGGGTGTTTTTAAAAACTTTCTTCTGGCAGGTGTATTGTAAAAAAGCTGTCGTACCAAAAAGGTCGTTCCTTCCGGTGCACCTGTTTCTTCCAATGATTTTTCAATACCGCCTTCTATGATATATTTTGTGCCAAATGTATGTTCTTTGGTTTTTGTGATTACTTCCACTTGTGACACGGCAGAGATACTGGATAATGCTTCCCCTCGGAATCCCAAAGAAGTAATGGTGGTTAAATCTTCGACGGTTCGGATTTTACTTGTACAATGACGCAAAAATGCTGTAGGAACTTCATTTTGCTCAATTCCGCAGCCATTGTCTGTTACACGAATCAATGAAAGTCCCCCGTCTTTGATCTCCACTCCAATGGTACTTGCTCCTGCATCAATGGCATTTTCTACCAATTCTTTTACTACTGAGGCTGGACGTTCGACTACTTCACCGGCAGCTATTTTGTCAATGGTCACTTGGTCTAAAACTTGAATAGATATCATAGGACTCCTTTTACCAACGGTTTTTTAATTTGTTTTGTAAGCGGAAAATAGTATTGAGCGCTTCCATAGGTGTTAAATTGCTGACATCCAATTCCTTTAGCTCTTCCAAAACATCATCATCTTTTACGGTATCAAATAAAGAAAATTGTGCTAAATCCACCTCATCATATTTTTTCACCTTCGGTTTAGTATCATTACATTGTACCGCAATATCCCGAACACGAGTGGTAATATCTGCTTCACTTAATTCTTCTACGATTTCCTTGGCGCGATGAATCACAATGTCAGGAACTCCTGCAAGCTTTGCAACTTGAATCCCATAACTTTTATCTGCACCGCCTTTGACGATTTTACGTAAAAATACAATGTCGTCTCCCTTTTCCTTCACAGCAATGCAATAGTTGTTAACATTATCGATTTTGCCTTCCAATTCGGTCAATTCATGGTAATGGGTAGCAAACAATGTTTTTGCTCCCAACATTTTGGAATTACTAATATATTCCACTACTGCCCATGCAATACTAAGTCCGTCAAAGGTACTGGTTCCTCTTCCAATTTCATCCAAAATAAGTAGACTTTTACTGGTGGCATTACGTAAAATATTAGCAACCTCCGTCATTTCCACCATAAAGGTACTTTGTCCGGAAGCCAAATCGTCCGATGCTCCTACCCGGGTGAAAATGCGGTCGGATAATCCAATATTGGCACTGGCTGCAGGAACAAAAGAACCCATTTGAGCCATTAAGACAATCAATGCAGTTTGACGCATGTATGTAGATTTTCCCGCCATATTGGGGCCGGTAATAATGGAAATACGGTTCTTTTTATCATCTAAGAAAGTATCATTGGCAATGAACATGTCATTGGGAATCATCTTTTCTACAACCGGATGTCTCCCATTTTTAATGTCAATTACTCCTTTTTCATTAATTTTAGGTCTGACATAGTGATTCCGTTCTGCCACTACAGAAAGAGAAGCAAATACATCCAGTTTTGCAATTGCTTTTGCAGTGGTCTGAATACGAAGTACCTGTGCAGCAATTTGATTGCGCACATCACAATATAACTCGTATTCCAGAGCATACAATTTATCTTCTGCGCCTAAAATGGTGTCTTCTAATTCCTTTAACCGTGGAATAATGTAACGTTCTGCATTTGCCAATGTTTGTTTCCGGGTATAATAATCCGGCACTTGTCCTTTATAGGAATTGGTGACTTCCAAATAATATCCGAATACTTTGTTATATTTGATGCGAAGATTTTTAATACCGGTAGTTTCCCGCTCCTTTGCTTCTAATTGTGCCAGCCAGTTTTTTCCTTCTGATTTTGCGGATTTTAAACGATCCACCTCCGGGTGATATCCATCTTTAATAATCCCCCCATCTTTCATAGCTAATGGCGGTTCTTCTACAATGGCATTTCCAATGAGACTGCACAAATCTTCCAAAGAATCTAATTCTTCATAAATTTCCTTTAAAAGAGGGGATTTCATTTCACTTAAAAGATATTTAATCGGTGGCAGCATGGCGAGAGAACTTCGAAAAGCGGTTAAATCCCGAGGGTTTGCTGACTGGTAAGTAATTTTCCCTACCAGACGTTCTAAATCGTATACCGGGGTCAGATATTCTCTAATCTCTTCTCTGGAAATAGCATTGTCTACCAGTTCCGACACGGCATCCAGCCTTTTTGTAATATCTGGTTGGGTAATCAATGGCTGCTCCACATATTTACGAAGGGTACGTGCTCCCATAGCTGTTTTGGTCTTATCTAGAACCCATAACAGAGAACCCCGTTTTTGCTTTTCCCGTAACGTTTCACACAATTCCAAATTACGTCTGGTAGAACTGTCAATGACCATATACTTTCCAATTGCATAGGTGGTCAGGTGGGTCAAATGTGCCAGAGACGTTTTCTGGGTTTCCTGTAAATATTTCAAAAGTGCACCGGCCCCTATAACACCACAGTCATAATCATGCAGTCCCAATCCCTCAAGGGATGCCACTTTAAAATGCTCCTGCAATGTCTTTTTACACAACTCATCATCAAAGTACCAAGAATCCAGTGCATAAATAGCAATTTCCAGACGGTTTTTCATTGCTTCCAAATCCATGCCACTCATATAAAAAGATTCATTACAGATAATTTCAGAAGGCATAAATTTGTATATTTCATCCAATAATTTCTCACTGCTGTCTAGTTCCGTTACAAAATAGTCACCGGTAGTCACATCGGCAATGGATAATCCATATCGGTCGGCAATATAGACCACACACATAATATAATTATTTTTTGTTTCATCCAATGCTTGTGTATTAAAATTGGTTCCGGGCGTTACAATGCGTACAACTTCCCGTTTTACAATTCCTTTTGCTTCTTTGGGATCTTCTACTTGCTCGCAAATCGCCACTTTATAGCCTTTGGAAATCAACTTATTCAAATAGATATCGACTGCGTGGTAAGGAATGCCACACATGGGTGCCCGCTCTTCCTGCCCGCAACTTTTTCCCGTCAAGGTAATCTCAAGTTCTTTGGATGCAGTCAGTGCATCTTCAAAGAACATTTCATAAAAATCACCCAATCTATAAAAAAGAATACAATCTGGATACTCTTCTTTGGTTGCTTTATATTGTTTCATCATTGGTGTTAGTTCTGCCACGCCATGTTCCTCTTTTCGTTGAATTTTACATTTCATTATACCATTTTTTGCCCTTCTGCGAAAGGTATAATTTTGGACGTTCTTCCCCGTATAGCCAATATAAAAGATATCCACCAACGATGATTCCAAGTGCACACAGTCCGGAAAAAATAAGCATAAAGGGAATGCATATTTGTCCAAATAATTGAAAAGGAAGATCCGTATAATCCCACACTTGCCAACAGAGCCATTTATTGACAATGATTCCCGTAATAAATTCACATGCAGTTACAAAAATCATGCACCGCAACAGCTGTTTCCAAAATGGATCACTCCATTTAAGCCAAATCCCCTGGAAGGTGCAAAAGAAAAAACAGACTCCACCTAGAAGAAACATTGTCCAATGAGAAAAGCCCCGAAACAAACATTCCACTCCATAATAGATACAACCCCCTGTAGTCCATAAAAACAAATATTCACTTACTTTTTTCATTTTAAAACATCCTCTCCATATAATCTCCTCTTACATAGTTTGGACGTCATTTTTAGAATTATGGGTGGTAGATGTT
The DNA here is from genome assembly GCA_036666555.1 of Lachnospiraceae bacterium. GTDB lineage: Bacteria > Bacillota > Clostridia > Lachnospirales > Lachnospiraceae > UMGS1251. Next base: position 27,583 of record JAVWVS010000004.1, read on the forward strand.
AGCAAACTTTTTCGCCAAGATAATAGAATCCCTTGCACGTAACCAGTTTCACATTTACCACAGTACCAATCAGCGATGCATCCCCTTTTATATGTACCAGCAGGTTATTGCTTAATCTTCCGGTTACCAGACTTGCATCGTGATCATTCACTGCTTCAATCAAAGCCGGCTGTATGGTTCCTTCATGGACACTACAGACCTCCGCAGAAATTTTTTGCACTTCCTTTAGTAAACGGTCAAACCGGTCTTTAATATCTTCTTTGGAAATTTGATGTTCCATTGTAGCAGCAGGTGTTCCTGTTCGTTTGGAATAAATAAAGGTAAAGGCACTGTCATAGCGCACTTTACGAACTACGTCCATGGTTTCCTGGAAATCTTCTTCGGTTTCTCCTGGAAATCCAACGATAATATCTGTGGTCAAAGAAATATCCGGAACTGCCTTTTTAAGTTTTTCAGCCAACGCTAAGTACTGTTCTTTGGTATATCTACGATTCATTTTATCTAAAATACGGGTACTTCCTGATTGAATGGGTAAATGCAAATGTTTGCATATTTTTTCAGACTGCCCCATGACTGTAATCAAATCATCGGATAAATCTTTGGGATGGGATGTCATAAAACGAATGCGTTTCAATCCATCAATTTTTTCAATTTCTTTTAAAAGCTCTGCAAAAGTCATAGGTTCTTCCAGATTTTTCCCGTAAGAATTCACATTCTGACCAAGCAGCATTACTTCTACCACTCCATCCGCGACCAAAGATTCGATTTCCCGTAAAATTGCTTTGGGTTCCCGACTTCGTTCCCGTCCTCTGACATAAGGAACAATGCAATAACTACAAAAATTATTGCAGCCGAACATAATGTTTACGCCGGATTTAAATGGAAATTTTCGCTCGCTGGGAAGATTTTCTACGATTTGATCGGTATCTTTCCAAATATCAATGACCATTTTCCCGGATTCAAAACGGTTCACAATTAATTCTGCGAATTTATAAATATTATGAGTACCAAAAATCAAATCTACAAATCGATAGCTTTTTTTAAGCTTTTCAACTACTTCCGGTTCTTGCATCATACAGCCGCACAATCCTATCATCATATGCGGATTGGCTTTTTTTACACGGTTCAGTTGTCCTAAGCGCCCGTATACTCTCTGGTTTGCATTGTCCCGAACGGTACAGGTATTAAAAATAACAAAATCAGCAGATTCTTCTGCTTTCGCTTCTTGATATCCAATTCGTTCCAATATCCCTGTCAGTTTTTCAGAATCCCTGGCATTCATCTGACACCCAAAGGTAGTAACCCAAAAAGTAAGTGGATGCCCAAGCTTTTCAGCTTGTTCTTCCACATACTTTTTAGCTTGCTCCATATATGAAAATTGTTTTTCTATTTCTTCCATCAATGTTCCTCCGATTATCCTTTTCCTGCTTTACTCATCTTCTTTTAAGCGCAACGCACCTAACATGTCGGCGGCTTCTTTTGGCAAATTATCGATGAGGCAGTTCCTCTTTTTTAATTTTGACAGATGATCCTTTTCTATGGTTTGATTCATGGCTTTTAGTTCTTCGAAAAACTCACGCACGGGTACTCTGGTAGCACCTTGTCCTAAAATCATCTTTTGCTGTGCAAAATCCGATGTTACCACACGTACAAGGACTTCTTTTGCCATGGTTTGATTTAGTTTTTCTATGTAAGAATCTGCAGTCCAGTCTTCTTTTGTATAAATTACCGAAATATTATGATATTGCAATACCGTGTCCGTTTTGTTGGTATTGCGATACCCGTCAAAAACCACAATGACTTCATCTTTTGTGAATCCTTGATAATTACACAAAAGGTCTTGTAACTTTCCTCTGGCTCCCTCGGCATTTTTATCCATCAATTCCTTTAACTCTTTGTTCCCATAGAGGACATTATAGCCATCTACCAGTAAACATTTCTTCTTCATAGCACCCATCCTCTGTTATAATCACTTCCGGTTTCATATCATAAGGAGAAGTGGGAATTTCTTCCTCGCGCACTTGAAATGTAAAGGCAAGTGCCATTTTACGATATTCCTCATTTTTTTCCAGATAACGGTCATAAAAACCACCACCATATCCGATACGGTTACAGTCCGTGTCAAAGACTGCACCCGGCATTAATAAAAGCGCTTCTTTTGCGTGGGCTACTTTTCCGGTGATTGGCTCCATAATCCCTTGGTATCCTTTTTTTAAATCATCCCAGGTAGTAATATAATGAAATTCCATATCCGTTCCGGTCACTAATGGCACCGCTACTTGTTTCCCCAGTTTCCAAGACCATTCCATGATGGGTCTGGTAGCTACCTCCTTACGAAAATCCACATAACAATAGAGTTCCTTTGCCTGTAAAAACAAGGGATGATTCACGACCCGTTGAAAAATGCGTGCACTTTTTTCTTCCCATTCTTCCTTCGAAAGCAAGGCACGCTGTGAAAGTATCTTTTCTCTAATTTCCTTTTTGGTTTCCATATTTCACTCCCAAGTCCGTAATACTTCCATCCGCTTCCTGTATAGAAATGTTATTGAGCTGTCCTCTTAGATTTTGTTTGAAGCTCTCTATATATTCTTTTCGTAATAATTGCTGTTCTTTTTGTTCCGCCTGCGTTAACCCTTCTGCCTTGGAAAGACGGGACAATTCATTGATTCGTTTTATTTTTTCTTCTTTCATAGTTTCGGTGCCTCCTATACAAATCTTTTATCTATTTTACACTATATTACGTATGAAGTCTACGTTTAGCTGGAATAACTCTCCAAAAATCCATAAAGCTCCTTGGTATTTTCAATTATTTTTCCAAGCTGAATCTCGGTTTGAAGCGATTCCGGCAATGTGGATACCAGAATATTCGTATATTCATAAACCGTGGTTTGATCTGAAAGATATACAACAACATACCCATTTAAGGTGGTCATGTAAAAGGTATTTTCCTTTTTTGCAGTTCCTTTTGCTTCCACCGTTTCTTTTGGCTGCACCTCTTTTGCAAGAAGTGCTTGTTTTTCCTGATTATAATTCATCTGATAGACCGTATTCATTCCTATGACAGCGAAAAATGCGGCAACAAAAAAACCAATACTATATTTTCTGTTCATAAGGACCACTCCTTTTTATTGTACAGTATTGGCTTTTATTTAATTTTTATACAAGCATATACAGATTTTTTTCAATCATCAGTCCTTCACGTTCCTGGTAGCCATATCCTGCGCTTTCTAAAATGCAGGCGCACACAAATTCATGGGCTTTGGTAATACAATCCATCAACGTGTTCTCATTTAAAAATGCACCTGTAAATACTCCATCGAATGCATCTCCGGTACCATGATAATCGAATGGCACTTCTTTTTGAGTCAGTAAGGTGAATGCTCCTTGGGCATATAATAGAATCCCTTTTTTATGACCTTCGGTTGGAATACTTGTGATGATGACCGCTGCATTTTTTTTCAAGGGCAGCTTTTTGCAATCGGCCTGCAACTGAGCAATCTTCATTGTTTTCGAAAATGGAATTCCTGAAAGAATGCAAAATTCGGTTAAATTTGGAATGACAACGTCAGCATATGGAAGCAATAACCCAAGTGCTTTCCCGTACTTTTCATCAAAATTGCGGTAATAGACTCCATGATCCCCCATAATGGGATCTAAAATCACCGGACTTTGAGGGAAGCAGGAAATGAAGTATAACACTGCATCCACAAGTTCTTCGGTTCCAATATACCCTATGAAAATGGCATCAAAGTTTACTTTTTCTGCCACATAATGATTGGCGCATTCTTTGATATAATGCGCACTGGTCTTTGCAATGGCTGGCTGTCCATAGCCGCCTGTGTGGGTAGATAACAGCATGGTAGGAATGGGACATGCTTCGATACCCATCACTCCAAGAATCGGAAGCATATTGGTCAGTGCGGCTTTTCCGACACCACATAAATCGTGTAAAAGTACTATTTTTTTTACCGGTTTTTTCATTTTATATTAATCCTCCTGTTTCAGCAAATGAAGTTTTTGAAACAGAAGCAAAAATACAGTTCCTTTTGGAAACGCAAGAATCTCTTTTTCAGAAAGCCCACCTAGTTTCAACAAGCTGATTCCATAAACGGAAACTGCGACCAAGATGGTAACCAATGTTGCAAAGATTCCACCGACAAATAAATCCAAAAGCAGTTGCACTGCTGCCGCGGTAATACCCATGATGGCTGCTGCAATGATTGGTATTGCGAATGTTTTGACTGTTTCCTGTATATAAGCTTCTGCATTTTTCAGCGCCCGTGCATTTAGGATACACATGGAAAGTGAAAATACAATATTACTTACAACCACGGCATAAATCCCCCATTTAAATACCACCAACATTAAGAACAAGGAAAGAAGATGAATCACTAATGAAATGGCCGCATTTTTCACCGGTACCGTCATCTTATTGACGCCTTGTAAAACGGCATTGGTGACGGTGGATAAACAATAAAAGACAACGGTTACGGCTCCAATACGAAGCATCATAGCGGGAATCTCTATATTTCCACTGTAAAGCATAGATAAAATTGGTTTTGCAAGCACTAAGAACCCCACACAGCTTGGAATGGCAATGATCATTGCAAAACGAATTGCCATATGAATTTTAGCATGAGCCTGTTTGCGATTGCCTTCGGTAACAGCTGCTGTCAGACTGGGAATAATTGATGCGCCCAGTGCATTGGCCATGGCTAATGGAATATTAATAAGCGTATTGTATTTCCCATTAAACATACCCCAAAGTCCGGTGTATTCTTTTACCGTATGTCCTTGGGCTGCCATGATTTGGCTAAACATAATAGAATCAAAGAATTCACTGACGTTATAAATGGCAGTACTTAAAATGACCGGTGCAATGGTAATCAATAAAATCCTGAAAATATCGGAATAGCTTTCGTTATAACGAGTTCGATCTCTTGCCATTTGCCGTTTCATAACACGTTGATAAGCATAAAATACAAATACTAAAAACAAAAGAGCGAAAACTGCCCCCATTAATGTTCCGAAAGTTCCACCGGCAGCACCATAAGCGGGGCCAATTAATTTATTTCCCTTTGTCTCCGCAACTTTTTTTCCTGCCTGCAATAGATAACTTGCTCCCACAATACTAAAAACAGCATTGATTATCTGTTCTAGTATCTGTGATGCTGCAGTGGGAAGCATGGTCCCAAGTCCTTGGAAGTATCCTCTTAAAACACCAAGCAAAGCCACAATAAAAAGGCAGGGTGCAAGCACCTTTAATGCATACACACTGAGAGGTGATCGTAGCAAATGCGTTGCCATAAAATCTCCGCCAAAAAAAATCAGTACGCCAACAACAACACCTACAATAACTGCAAAAAAAATAGCTCCGTTTAAAATCCGGCGTGCATTTTTATATTCGCCCTTTGCTACCCGTGCAGATACCAGTTTGGATACCGCAAGTGGGAGGCTATAGGAAGTCAGTATCAAAGCAATGCTGTAAATCTGAAATGCATAACCATAAAATCCTTGTCCTACATCTCCTAATATATTATTTACCGGAATACGGTAGGCAATTCCAATGATTCTGGTAATCATTCCTGCTGCCGCAAGAATCATCCCCTGAATCAAGAAACTGCTGTTACTTTTCTTTTGTTTGCCCATGGTATAACCTTTCTATCATCATTCCTTAGCGTACAATATGTAATCGCTCCAGAATTTCTTCTTGTTTTTGTTCCATCAGAAGACGTTCTTTTTCTTCCATATGGTCATATCCAAATAAGTGTAACATACTATGCGCAATTAAAAAAGCATATTCTCGTTTTACCCCATGTCCGTATTCCTTCGCTTGAGCTAGTACTCGGTTTTTGGAAATCACAATATCCCCCAATAGCAGTTCTCCGGATTCCGGTTCAAATACATCTTCCATGTCTTCCAGTGCCGTAAAATTACCGGGAGATTCATATTCAATCATAGGAAAGGACAAAACATCTGTTTCTTTATCGATATCCCGAAATTCTTTGTTCATCTTCTGAATTTCTTCATCCTGTGTCAATAATAGATTCACTTCCACTTCGTAGGGACAATGGATATATTCAAGGGACGCTAAAATAATCTGTTCTGCAAAATTCCGACACTCAATCGGTAGATTCAGGTCGCCTTCTTCTTCGAAATACAATGTCATCTTACTTCCTCTTCTCTTTTCTTGATTTTGTTCTGGTTAGATTTGTTTCATATTCTTCATAAGCTTTCACAATTTTTTGTACCAAAGGATGTCGCACCACATCTTTACTGGTTAAGTTGCAAATTCCGATATCTGTAATCTGATGCAATATTTTGGTTGCAATATCCAGTCCGGACACTGATCCTACCGGAAGGTCTTTTTGGGTCACATCTCCGGTGATAACAACTTTGGAACCAAATCCAATCCTGGTAAGGAACATCTTCATCTGGGCCGGTGTTGTGTTTTGAGCCTCATCTAAAATAATAAAAGCATTATCTAAAGTACGTCCCCGCATATAAGCCAAAGGAGCAACTTCAATCAATCCTTTCTCTGTATTTTTCAGAAAACTTTCCGCTCCCATAATTTGATACAACGCATCGTACAGTGGACGCAGATAGGGATCTATTTTGCTTTGTAAATCACCTGGAAGAAAGCCTAGCTTTTCCCCTGCTTCAATAGCAGGGCGGGTTAAAATAATACGATTTACTTCGTTTCTTTTAAAGGCAGTAATTGCCATAGCCATAGCAAGATAAGTTTTCCCGGTGCCGGCAGGACCGATTCCAAAGGTAATCATTTTTTGACGAATAGCGTCTACATAGTTTTTCTGTCCAAGGGTCTTGGGCTTAATTGGTTTGCCCATAAGGGTATGACAGATGAAGTCTTGATCTATTTCCAGAAGTCCTGTGTCATTTTCTTCCATAGACAAGGACAATGCATAATTTACTTCATGTTCCGTAATCTCATTGCCTCTTTTTGATAACTCCACCAATTGTTCCAAAATACTTTTTGCCTTTTCTACCATCCCCACATCTCCCAGTATTTTGATTTCACCATCTCTAGCAAGAAGTGTTACATGTAATGTTCGTTCTATTTTTTTTGCAAACACATCAAATTGTCCGAATACATTTTTTTCATGGTCTGTCGGTACATTTACAATTGCCTCAAGCATACTTATTTGTCTTTCCCTTCTTGTTCTGTATTTTGTGAAAGATCCACGACTTCGGTTGCTACAGCTGTTCCTATGGGTTCTGCAACCGTAAGTGTCCCCTTTGCTACCATTGATTTTTCATCTGTGTATATTTTAACATCATTTTCCAAAATTTGAACCCCCTTTTTATCTAAATCCTTACAAAATCTTTGAAAATTACCAGAGAGTTTTTCGTGCACCTCTTTTTTCGTAAGGGTTTCTTTTTTAAAAGTATAAGGTTTGAAACAAATACTGCCATAAGTAAAGGGTAATGTAAAATATTTTCCAAAGGTTGGGGTTACTTCTTTTAGAAACTGCTCTGATTTTTGAGTACTGTTTTTCAAACTTCCAAAGAAATAAATGTGCTGTTTGGTCTTGATATAATACCTTCTTTTTTCCCCTTTGATATATTTTTTTAACCGATGTGAAAAGGTGATTTTTTCTTCATAAGGCAAAATTGTTTTTCCTAGGATATCCGCATCCGACATCTGATATTGGTAGGCAATCACTTCCTTGTTGTCATTTTGTACCTCCAAACGTCCGGATACCAGCAAATCACCGGCTTTTACCTTAGTGCCTGCAAATACTTTCGGCACCCCGGTACGAGTGACAATTTGAAGGATTTCGCCATCCTTTGTGGCAATGATATCTCGTGGCTCTTGAAGTGCACAATCTTTGATTGGAATGGTGTCGGTATTTTCTTTTACCCGAATCATTAATCTGGTTCCTTTTACCCAGGCAGATACCCATATAATTGTATCGTATTTCTGACGCAGATCTTTTACAATGCGATTGCAGTTCACCTGGGATTTTTTCATTCCATGATAAACCGATTCTGTTTTTAAATATTCCAGAATGGTTTCATCGGTCAGTGATAGATTTCCATCAATGTGAATGTTCCAAATGAAAATCGACAACACATAAATAAGGATAACACCCAGTAAAGCTCCCACGAAAAATGTTTTTCGTTTACGGTATTTATGTAAAAAAAAAGGAAGACCATAACGCTTCACAATGGTTACCTTGGTATTTGTTTTTTTAAGAATCGGTTTTAGCTTTCGAAATTCTTTCACGGTAATGTACATCTCATAGGAATATCTTCGTGGGGTCAGCCCCCATAGATATATTTGATGATGACTACATAAATTCAAAAAGCGCTCCGGAGAATATCCGGCAACACAGATCCGCAAATATCCATTTATATATCGAATGATTGAAATCAGCACGTCTTCCCCCTTTACTTATATTCTACCGATGTAATTCGTCCTGTTACTTTCATTTCATCATTGGTATAGTATTCCATTCGGAGATCTTTTCCCACTATTTTTATTTGTCCTATTTTGGTTTTGATTCGTATGAGTACATCGTTATATTCCATAATTCCACGATGATTTTCAATACATACTTCCAGTTGCCCTGTTATTGTAACGATGGGTAGCCCTAATAATACCTCTTTTACATCATTCATCACAAATGCCACACATCTACTTTTATAATAGTATATGTGCGGCATTTAAAAATATACACGGTTTCCATTATTTATGGTAAGGTTCCCCTTGAATAATGCGATAACTGCGATAAATCTGTTCTAACAAAATCACTCTCATTAATTGATGTGGAAACGTCATTTTTGAAAAACTCAGTGCCCAGTCAGATTGTTTCATAACCTCTGGACTAAGACCAATCGATCCCCCAATAATAAAGATGAGGTGGCTTACACCATGGATTCCAAGATTGTCGATTTTATCTGCCAACGCTTCTGAGGTAATCATCTGTCCCTTGATTTCTAGGGTAATAATATAAGCATCCTCTTGGATATACTTTAATATCCGTTGACCTTCTTTGTATCGAATAGCATCTTCTACTACTTCGCTTGCCTGATCGGGTGTCTTTTCATCTGCAATCTCAATGATATCCAATTTACAATAACGGCTCAATCGTTTACGATATTCGGCGACTGCTTCTTTTAAGTATGTTTCTTTTAATTTCCCAACGGTAATTAGTGTGATTTTCATTTTATTTATTCTTTAAATACTCGTCAATTCCTTTTGCTCCTGCTTTTCCTGCACCCATAGCAAGAATTACAGTTGCTGCACCAGTTACTGCATCTCCGCCGGCATAAACACCTTCTTTAGTGGTTTTACCGCGTTCTTCATCTGCAACAATACATTTCCATTTATTGGTCTCTAAACCTTCTGTAGTAGAAGAAATCAGAGGATTCGGTGAAGTTCCAAGAGACATGACAACGGTATCTAATTCGATTTCAAATTCTGATCCCGGAATTGCAACCGGACGTCTTCTGCCAGATGCATCTGGTTCGCCAAGCTCCATCTTAATGACTTTCATCCCTTTTACACTTCCATTATCATCCACCAAAATTTCCAGTGGGTTTGTTAGCAAGTCGAAGATAATTCCTTCTTCTTTTGCATGATGAACTTCTTCTACTCGAGCAGGAAGTTCTGCTTCACTTCTACGATATACAACATGTACTTCTGCGCCCAGTCTCAATGCTGTTCTGGCAGCATCCATAGCTACGTTTCCGCCACCAACAACTCCCACTTTTTTACCAGCTACAATTGGAGTATCATAAGCATCATCATAAGCTTTCATTAAATTACTTCTTGTTAAGTACTCGTTCGCGGAGAAAACACCATTGGCATTTTCACCAGGAATACCCATAAACATTGGAAGTCCGGCTCCAGAACCAATAAATACCGCTTCAAATCCTTCTTCACTAATCAATTGGTCAATGGTGGTGGATTTTCCAATTACTACATTGGTTTCAAATTTCACACCTAATTCTTTGACTTTATCAATTTCTTTTGCTACTACTTTTTGTTTCGGAAGACGGAATTCCGGAATACCGTATACCAATACTCCACCTAATTCATGAAGTGCTTCGAACACGGTTACATCATATCCCATTTTTGCTAAATCTCCAGCACAAGTGAGTCCGGAAGGACCGGATCCGATGACAGCTACTTTATGACCGTTTAAAGATTCTGCTCCCACAGGTTTAATGTCATGCTCCAAAGCATAATCCGCTACAAAACGTTCCATTTTACCAATGGAAACCGGTTCTCCCTTAATCCCACGAATACATTTTCCTTCGCACTGTGATTCCTGCGGACATACACGTCCACAAACAGCAGGTAGTGCAGAAGACTGACCGATGATTTTGTAAGATTCTTCCACATCCCCTTCTTTTAACGCTGCAATAAATTTGGGAATATCAATACCAACCGGACATCCTTCGATACATTTTGCATTCTTGCAATTAATACATCTGGTTGCTTCTTCCATCGCTTCTTCCTGGTTATATCCCAGACAAACTTCTTCAAAATTGGTTGCACGAACTTTTGCTTCCTGTTCCCGAACCGGAATTTTTTTCAACATATCTGTCATTAGTTGTCACCTCCACAATTTCCGCAGCCACCATGATGGGTGTCTCCTTCTTGTAACTTCAGTATTGCACGTCCTTCTAAGGTTTTATACATCTGGCTTCGTTTCATTGCCTGATTAAAATCAACTAAATGACCGTCAAACTCCGGACCATCTACACATGCAAATTTAATCTCATTCCCAACTTGTAAACGACAAGCACCACACATACCGGTACCATCTACCATAATGGGATTCATGCTAACAATAGTATGTAAGTTTAATTCTTTGGTCAACAAGCATACAAATTTCATCATAATCATCGGACCGATAGCAACGCAGACGTCGTATTGATTCCCCATTTTTTGAACCAATTCTTTGATTACTTCTGTAACCATTCCGGAACGTCCATAGGAACCATCATCTGTCGTTACATACAAATTACCCGCAACTGCTTCCATTTCTTTTTCCAAAATCAGCATATCTTTTGTTTTAGAACCTACAATCACGTCTACATCCACACCCTGTTCTTGTAACCATTTCACTTGTGGATATACTGGAGCCGCCCCAACGCCACCAGCTACAAATAATATTTTTTTCTTTTTTAATGTTTCCAAATTTTCATGGATAAATTCAGAAGGGCGCCCAAGCGGTCCTGTAAAATCTCTGAAACTATCCCCTACTTTTAATTTTGACATTTTTTCCGTAGATGCTCCAACGGTTTGAAACACAATCGTAATCGTACCTTTTTCTCTGTCATAGTCACAGATGGTCAGTGGGATTCGTTCCCCTTTCTCATCTAATTTCACAATAACAAACTGTCCTGGTTCACAATGTCTTGCAACTCTTGGTGCTTCCACATCCATCAGATAAATCTTATCTGCCAGGTTTTCTGCTTTCATTATTTTGTACATATTTTTCCTCCTTATAAAGTAATCTTTGTATATAATACGATAAATTCAATCATATGGCAAGCAAGTTTTATTATTCCGTCGTTAAAAAATCGTAATTTCGCTTTGTGACATCACTCATTTTCCCTTTTCCATTTACCAATACTGCACAAAAAATTGTATTTCCTTCCGGCATATCAATGGGCCCTGCATACTTCGTGGAGGAAGTAGTCGGTGCTGTATTATCCATAGTATAATATGCCTCATATCCTTCCGGAACATTAATCGCAATCTGCATTGCTTGTTCATATTGACCGGTAGAAGGAGTCACCGAAGGTGAATCTTCTATGGGTAGTTCCACTGTAAATTTCCTTTCGACCTGCAAACTTGGAATCCCTTTTTTATTGATAGAAATCGCTTTAATATCGGTGATACCTTCTCCTAATTGAATTGGTTCGGTATACTTTGTGGAAGAAGAACTTACATCACTGCCGTCCATGGTATAATAAATAATATTTCCTTTGCAGGATAATTTTAATTGTTGTACATCATCAAATGTCTCTTCCGGCAAGCTGTATTGTGGCTGTTTGGAAACATAATCATTCAGCGTACGCAACACCTCTTTATGACTGCAACTGTCAATGATTGGTGAAATTTTATCTTCTTGCTTGGTTTCTATATAAAAATCAAATGTTGCCTGATAAAGTGCTGAATTGTTCGGGTGCTTTTTGATGGCAGTCAAGAACATATTTTCAGCCTTTTCATGATTTTTCTGTGCCAAATATACTTTTGACAATCCGATGTATGCCTCTGGTCGGTCCTCTTTTTTGGTGATGGCTTTTTTAAAAACAGACCCGGCTTTATCATAGATTTGTTTTTGCAAAGCATGGTATCCACTGCTTACACGACCGGAATAAGAATTTTTATAGCCCAAAAAGCAAAGTAGTATAACAACCAATAGCATGGATAAAATCACGAGCAATCGTTTTTGTTTTTTGCGACGCATTCGTGCTTTTTTTTGAGCGGCACGTCTTTTGCGAGCTTCGATGTCCTCCGACGACGTATGTCTTGTTCGTCCGGTATTTCTAGACTGATTTTGATTCAGCGGTCCTGTAGCACCATCAATTCCATCCCTGACTTGTGCAACAAGAACTTCTTCCAGTGGATTATAATCCGGTACAATTTGTACCTCTCTTCCACATTTTGCACAATACAAAGAACCGGATTCGATTTCCGCTCCGCAATGCTTACACTTCATTGTAACTTACCTCCTATTTTTTACGAACCGACTCCACGCAATTGTTCATTAACATTGCAATCGTCATTGGTCCAACTCCCCCTGGAACAGGCGTAATCGCCTTCACTTTGTCTTTTACACGGTCAAAATCTACATCCCCACATAGTTTGTTTTCCGCGTCTCGATCCATCCCTACATCAATTACAACTGCACCCTCTTTTACATACTCCTCTGTTACAAATTTTGCTTTCCCCACAGCAACAATTAAAATATCTGCCCGTCTTGCTACTTCTTTTAAATTTTGAGTTCTGGAATGGGCGATGGTCACCGTCCCATTCTCTCGAAGTAAAAGCAATGCCATGGGCTTACCTACAATGTTACTGCGCCCAATAATGACACATTCCTTCCCTTCTATTTCGATTTTAGACCGCTTTAAAAGCTGGATAATTCCTGCCGGTGTACAGGAAACAAACCCTTCGGATCCAATGCATAAATTGCCTACACTCACCGGATGGAACCCGTCTACATCTTTTTTAGGACTGATGGTCTGTATGATTTTATTTTCATCAATCTGTTTGGGAAGGGGTAATTGTACTAAAATTCCATTCACCCGTTCGTCGGCATTTAATTGTTCGACCAATGCCACCAATTCTTCCTGGGTTGTATCTTCTTTTAATTCATAAGCAAGAGATTCCATACCAATATAAGCACAGGCCTTTTTTTTATTATTGACATAGACCGACGATGCGGAATCATTGCCCACTTGAATAACTGCTAAGCATATATGGATTCCCTGCTCTTTTAACTTGGCCGTTTCTGCTTTTAATTCTTCTTTGATCTGTTTTGAGATTGCTTTTCCATCGATTAATTCTGGCATTTTTTACCTCCTTAAAATAACCCAACAATGGCTCCATCCTCGGTAACGTCAATTTGATTCGCAGCAGGAATTTTAGGAAGACCAGGCATAGTCATAACTGCTCCGGTCAGTGCTACTACAAATCCAGCTCCTGCACTGACATATACTTCTCGAATATGAATCTGGAATCCGGTTGGGCGACCCAAAAGGGTGGCATCATCCGATAACGAATATTGATTTTTTGCCATACAAATCGGAAATTCTCCAAATCCCATCTTTTCGATTTTATCTAATTGTTTTTCAGCAGTAGCTGAATATTCCACACAATCTGCACCATAGATTTCGGTAGAGATTTTTTCAATTTTTTCCCTTAAAGAGGCACTGTTTTCATATAATGGATGAAATTTACTTTCCTTATTTTCTAAAGTGTCTAATACTTTTTGGGCAAGTGAAATTCCACCTTCTCCACCTTTTTCCCATACTTGGGATACTGCGAACTCACAATTTCTTTCTTCACAGAACGTGCGCACAAATGCGATTTCAGCATCGGTATCTGCTGTAAATGCATTCAGTGTTACCACAACCGGCACACCATATTTGTGTATATTTTCAATATGCTTCTCTAAATTTACAATTCCTTTTTTAAGTGCATCCAGATTTTCCTGATTCAAATCCGCTTTTGCAACTCCGCCATTATACTTCAATGCACGAATCGTTGCAACTAAAACGACCGCATCTGGTTTCAGTTTACTACTACGACACTTAATATCCATAAATTTTTCAGCACCCAGATCCGCACCAAAACCTGCTTCCGTAATCGTAATATCACTTAATTTTAATGCCATTTTTGTAGCACGCACACTGTTACATCCATGTGCAATATTGGCAAATGGTCCACCGTGTACCAAAGCCGGAGTGTGTTCCAACGTCTGAATGAGATTTGGTTTGACTGCATCTTTTAAAAGTGCAGTCATAGATCCAGTCGCTTTTAAATCATCTGCAGTTACAGGGTCTCCCGTGAAACTGTAAGCCACAATAATTTTTCCAAGTCTGTTCTTTAAATCATGAATATCGTCCGAAAGGCAAAGAATTGCCATGATTTCAGATGCAACCGTTATGACAAAGTGATCTTCTCTTACCATACCGTCACCTTTGCTTCCAAGTCCAACTACTACATTACGAAGGACACGGTCATTCATATCTAAACACCGTTTCCAGACAATTTGTCTAGGATCGATTTGCAATGCATTCCCCTGTTGAATATGATTATCAAGCAGCGCAGCAAGTAAATTATTGGCTGCTGTAATCGCATGAAAATCACCTGTGAAATGAAGATTTAATTCTTCCATAGGAACTACTTGCGCATAACCGCCGCCTGCCGCACCACCTTTGACACCAAAACAAGGCCCAAGAGAAGGTTCTCTCAATGCGATGATTGCTTTTTTATTTAGCTTTGCCATAGCTTCCCCAAGCCCTACCGTCGTTGTGGTTTTTCCTTCTCCTGCCGGAGTGGGATTAATGGCTGTTACCAATACCAGTTTCCCGTTTGGGCGGTCTTTTACTTTATCCCAAAGTTCATCCGAAAGTTTCGCTTTGTACTTTCCGTAAAATTCCAGTTCATCTTCTTGAATGTCAATACTTTTTGCTACCTCTTTGATGTGAAGCATTTCTGCCTCCTGTGCAATTTGAATATCTGTCTTCATTCTTATTTCCTGCCCTTCTTTTTTTATTTAAACGACCATATTGGCCGTGTATTAAACATATTCTTCCATATATTGTTCGAATTCTTCCAAAGACATTAATACTTTCCTTGGTTTCGTGCCCTCTTCTTCACCTACCACACCGGCTTCCGAAAGCTGATCCATAATACGTGCCGCACGGTTAAAACCGATTTTAAATACTCGCTGAAGCATTCCAATCGAAGCCTTGTCCTTATCAATGATAAATTTACCGGCATCTACAAAGTAAACATCTCTTTCCTCTTCCGTACCACTTGAACCGACACTTCCGGTACCTGTAGTAGTATTGACATGTTCTTCTACTTCTTTGCTGTAAGAGGCATTTTCATTATGATCTACTAAATGTTTTACAACTGCCTGCACTTCTTTATCTGCTACAAAGGAGCCTTGTACCCGCACCGGTTTTTGATACCCGGAAGGATAAAATAACATGTCCCCTTTCCCAAGTAATTTTTCCGCCCCATTCATATCGATAATGGTTCGGGAATCTACTCCGGAAGATACAGAAAAGGCAATCCGTGATGGCATGTTTGCTTTAATTAAACCGGTGATTACATTTACGGAAGGTCTTTGTGTGGCCAAAACCAGATGAATTCCTGCAGCTCTTGCCAGCTGTGCCAAACGACAGATTGCTTCTTCCACTTCTCCCGGTGCGACCATCATTAAATCTGCAAGCTCATCCACAATAATAACAATCTGTGGCATCTTCTCCGGTTTTCCTTCTTCCTCAATATCTTCTATGGTTTTGATTTTTTCATTGTATCCATTTAAATCCCGCACGTTGTAATCAGCAAATAGCTGATACCGTTTTGTCATTTCCGCAACTGCCCAGTTCAATGCACCGGCTGCCTTTTTAGGGTCTGTCACAACGGGAATCAAAAGATGAGGAATTCCATTATAAACGCTTAACTCCACTACTTTAGGATCAATCATAATCAGTTTCACATCTTGAGGACCTGATTTATACAAAATACTCATAATTAATGTATTGATACAAACAGACTTTCCGGAACCGGTTGCGCCAGCAATTAATAGATGAGGCATCTTCTTAATATCTGCGATGACTACTTTCCCGGAGATATCTCTTCCTACGGCAAAGGATATATTTGACTTACTTGTTTTAAATTCTTCGCTTTCCAAAAGGTCTCTTAGCATTACTGCAAAATTTTCTTTGTTAGGTACTTCAATGCCTACTGCTGCTTTTCCCGGAATGGGAGCCTCAATACGTATATCGGCTGCTGCCAGATTTAATTTAATATCATCGGTCAATCCTACGATTTTACTTACCTTTACCCCTTGTTCCGGCTGTAATTCATATCTGGTAACCGATGGTCCGCAACTAACATTGGTAATGGTTACATTTACGCCAAAATTTTGTAGTGTCTGTTGAAGTTTCTGAGCAGTTTCATTCAGATGTGCATTCGAATCCCCACCACTTTTTTTCCCTTTGGTCAATAAGGACAGTGGCGGAAAATGATAAGAGTTATGGGTAGTGGAATCTGGTACTACGGGTTCTACTACCATTTCTGTCTTTTTTGCCGACGTTACTTTCCGGGTCTTGACAGGCAGTTCTTCTTTCGGATACAACTCTTCTTCTAACGGGACTGCACGATTGATAACGACTTCCGGTTCCACTGGCAGATTCTCTTCTTCGGGCATTTTTAGTTCCCGTATCTCCGGTGACTTTTTCGGTTCCAGTGTCGTATTAAAAGATACCCCGGATGCGGTACCTTCTTGTTCTTCCCGAAGCTTCCTGCGTTTTTCCCGGTGCTCCTCTGTTTGTATTCGTCGTTTACGTGCATCTTCTCTGGCTGTTTGATAGGCCTTTGTCCCACCACTTTTTACCCCTTTTAAAAATGATTTTTCTGTAATGAGGACAAGACAAATGATGATTAGGACAATGATAACTACAAAGGTTCCGATAACTCCGATGGCCGGACAAAGTAACTTCACAAAGCATCCGCCGAGAAACCCTCCGGCACTTTCTCTTGTGCTTGCCATTTTATAGTATTGTGCTAAAGTAGTTCCTTTTTCATAAGTATCCGTTACCAGTTGCAAAAAAGTGCAGGACATTAGGGTGATGAGCACTCCCGCTCCTGTTTTTATGTATGCCTTCAAATTTCCAAAGTTCGAAATCGTAAAAGCAATTCCAATAAAAATCAGCAGTGGTACTACATATGCCATCCATCCAAATATACCAAAAGAAACCGATGATATCATCTTTCCTACAAATCCACCGATTCCAAAATTACTAATCAATAACAGTACACATAACGCCATGGATAAAAGAATGATGATTTCCTCCCTGACTCCGATTTCAGTTGCCTTTTTCTTCTGTGTTTTAGAACTTTTTCTCTTGTTGTTCGCTTTCGAAACCATGGAACTGCCCCCTTATATTTCTCTTAAACATACTATTTATATTATAGCATCAATAAAAACTGATGTCATTACCTAATTTCCCTTCTCCGGTAAATTATTCTGGTTTTCTTCAATCATCTTGTGTAATTTAGAAAGTGCATCCTTCATTCCGCCTACGGCGTTAATCAGGCCTTCCCGTACGGCATCTTCTCCTTCCAGTAACGTGCCAACGTCTTTCACAAGCTGTGTCGAATCCAGCATCAGTTCTTCAATCCGTTTTTGGGTAATCTGGGAATGTTCTGCTAAAAACCGAGTAATGCGATCCTGGGTTCGCTCCATATTGCGGTAACTTTGAATCACACCTACGAACATACCGGAAGATCGTACCGGATGAACGATCATCGTACCACTGGGGACAATAAAGGAATAATCCGCAGATACTGCTAAAGGACCACCGATGGAATGGCTTCCGCCCAATACCAAAGAGACGGTTGGCTTACTTAAAGAGGCTATCATTTCCGCAATAGCAAGTCCTGCTTCCACGTCACCCCCCAATGTGTTCAACAAAATTAAAAGACCCTCAATCTCTTCGTTATCTTCTACTTCTGCGAGTTTGGGAAGAAGATGTTCATATTTCGTTGCCTTGGTGTTGGCGGAAACAGCTTCATGTCCTTCAATTTCACCTATAATCGTCAAAAGCTGAATGTGATGTTTCTTTTGACTGTGATTTAATTCCAATGTCCCCATATCCTTGATTTGTTCGTTTTTCTCTTGATTGCTTTCTGTTTTCAATATCATCCACTCCTTTTCCAATGTTGATTCTATTTTCTAGTATGTGGATTTTTCCCATAAAAATACAGAGATTGACCAAATCGTTCAATCTCTGTCCTTTTTTTTATTAACAATCAACTTGTTCCAATGCCTGTTGTAAATCAGCAATAATATCGTCTGCACTTTCAATTCCTACACTGAAGCGAATTAAATCCGGTTGTACTCCAGCTTCTTTTAGTTCTTGATCATTCATTTGTCGGTGAGTGTGACTGGCCGGATGAAGGACGCAGGTTCTGGCATCTGCCACATGAGTTACAATAGCGGTCAGTTTCAGACTGTCGATCATTTTCAC
This sequence comes from Lachnospiraceae bacterium, assembly GCA_036666555.1. Lineage (GTDB taxonomy): Bacteria > Bacillota > Clostridia > Lachnospirales > Lachnospiraceae > UMGS1251. The sequence continues at coordinate 46,342 of JAVWVS010000004.1, forward strand.
AGAGGCCTCTCTGCCACCTAGCATACCAAAGGTTACCACCCCGCAAGATCCTTTTGGAAGATATTTTTTGGCAAGTTCATAATAAGGATCTCCTGGTAAATCCGGATAATGTACCCATGCTACTTTGTCGTGTGCCTGTAGATATTGCGCTACTTTCATTGCATTTTCACAATGGCGTTCCATACGAAGATGCAAAGTTTCAAGACCCACATTGAGTAGAAACGAATTTTGCGGAGAAGGGATGGAACCCAAATCTCTCATCAATTGGGTCGTTGCCTTCATGATGTAGGCACCCTCTCCAAAGCTGTCCGTATAGACTACCCCATGATAAGTTTCATCCGGCTGTGTCAGTCCTTTGAATTTATCCCCATAGTCAGCCCAATGGAAGTTTCCACTATCCACAATTGCTCCGCCTACACACATGGCATGACCATCCATATATTTTGTAGTGGAATGCGTCACAATATCCGCACCCCATTCAAAAGGACGGCAATGAATGGGCGTTGCAAAAGTGTTATCCACAATAAGAGGCACCTCATGAGCATGCGCCACTTTTGCGAATTTTTCAATATCAAGTACCGTCAGTGCCGGATTGGCAATGGTTTCCCCAAACATTAACTTCGTATTTTCACGAAATGCTGCATGTAAAGTGGCTTCATCGGCATCTACATCTACAAACGTTGTTTCCACACCCATTTTTTTCAATGTATGTGCATACAGATTATAAGTTCCGCCATAAATAGCAGAAGAACAGACGATATGATCTCCTGCCTCCACCAGATTCAGTGCTGCATAGAAATTTGCCGCCTGTCCAGAAGAAGTAAGCATACCTGCCACACCGCCTTCCAAATCACAGATTTTGGCTGCGACACAGTCATTGGTCGGATTTTGTACACGGGTATAGAAATATCCACTTTCTTCCAGTGCAAATAAACGTCCCATTTGCTCACTGGTATCACATTTATAAGTCGTACTCTGATAGATTGGAAGCACACGGGCTTCTCCTGATTTCGGTTGATATCCTGACTGAATGCACTTTGTTTCAATATGATAATTACTCATCTTTTTCCTCCTTAATGTTGGTACAAATACTTCTGTTTTAGATCATTGACCATTTTACTGTAAACTACTTTGCAATTTTCTTTCTGTTCCTCTTCGATAAAATGAATACACGGATTCAAGTACCTTTCCCAAACTTCCTGATAAATTTCTTTTGCATTTTCCATATGATTAATATGTTTTACAATCGTGGGTGCAATATTATAGTACTCCAATACCAGTGCTTCTTCCCCTGCTTCTTTCACTAAATAATCGTCCCGATAGTTTCTAAGCAGATTTAGCTCATAGCAATCATCACTTTTTCCCTGGCTTTCGCAAACAGCTGTGGTGATATAGCAAAGACGGTTCCGAAATCCTGCTTGAATATTTTCGTAAGTAGAAGTCTGCAAATGAAATTTAGGAAATGCTTCATTCCACTTTTCTGTAATTTTATCCGCCAGCTGCTCACAATACGTATTTCGGTTATATCCAATCAGCGGTGTGAAAAAGGTGACCAATCCCATATTATAATCTAACATCTGAAACTCTTGCTTTCGCTTACTCCCAAGTGCTTTTGCTGATTTCTCCGCTTTTTCAGGAACATAACCTGCGATTTCCTCAATAACCTCTTCCGGATGGGCAGATTCTTCGCACAAGGTAATAATCTCTTGCAACAATGGTTTGTATTTTTCATATAGGTTCAAAAACGTATCTTGATAGGTCTTCTTGCGAAAATCAGACATGACCACAATCACGTCATCAAACATCGCCTCCAAAGACGCTCTTATTGTTTCGTACATTTAACTATTGCTCCTTCCGCAGACCCTATTATTATTCGTCCCAATTATGATAAACATCTTGTACATCATCATCTTCCTCGAGCAGATCCAGCGTTTTTTGAATATTTTTAATGTCTTCCTCTGCCGTAAGTTCTACAAAAGTTTGGGGAATCATGGTCACTTCCGCAGATGCCATCTGAATTCCGGCTTCTTCCATGGAAAGACGTACTTGACTAAAGTCTTCGGGTGCTGTCAATACCTCGTAACTATCTTCCTCTTCCGAAAAATCTTCTGCTCCTGCGTCTAATACAGCCATCATCAATTCATCACTATCCATTTCACATTCTTCTTTATCCACAATAATCTGGCCTTTTTTATCGAACATGAAAGAAACACATCCCGGTGTTCCTACATTTCCACTTCCTTTTGTAAAAGCATTTCGTACATTGGAAGCGGTACGGTTTTTATTATCCGTCAAAGTCGTAACGATGATTGCTGTTCCGTTGGGACCATAACCTTCATATGTAATGTGTTCATAATTCGCCCCATCGGAGTCTCCAGCAGCTTTTTTGATACTACGGTCAATATTATCATTGGGTAGATTATTTGCTTTTGCTTTTGCAATGGCATCTCTAAGACGACTATTATTTGCCGGATCTGGACCGCCACCTTCTTTTACGGCTACCGCCAGTTCTCTTCCGATTTTTGTGAAAATCTTTCCACGGGCAGAATCATTTCTTTCTTTTTTATGTTTAATATTTGCAAATTTTGAATGTCCTGACATTTTATCTTTTCCTCTACTTTCCTAAAATCACTTTTTTCATTTTATCACTCTTCTATTACTGTGACAAGGGAATTTTTCCAACACGGACGGACTGTATCATATTGTCTTCTACCGAGAGAATTTGGAAACAGTATCCTTGATAGGATACAGCACACGCTTCTTCCGTGGAAGGAATATGATCTAGTTCATCAATTAAGAATCCGTTCAGCGTATCAAAATCTTCTTTTTCAAAGGAAAGATCAAAAATACGTTCCAAGTCTTCTAATTCGGTCATTCCCTTTACCAAATAAGTGCCATCGTTCTGCAACACAATAGATTCTTCTTCTTCGTCGTATTCATCCTGGATATTCCCAAATATTTCTTCCAGAATATCTTCCATGGTTACAATTCCTGAGGTCTGTCCATATTCATCGATGACAATGGCCATATGGTTTTGTTCCGATTGCATTTGTTTGAACAAACTGTCAATATTTTTCGTCTCCGGAATAAAAATCACATCTCGTACATACCCTTTTAATTCCTTGATCGGTAATCCCCGTAATTTTTCATCGAAATAGCATTTCACAGCATCACGTAAATGAATGGTACCAACAATATTGTCGATTTCTCCTTCGTATACCGGAAATCTGGAATAATTTTGTTCCAGAATAAAAGCCAATGCATCTTTTGTAGACTCCTCACCATCAAGAGCAATGATATTTTTACGATGTGTCATAATGTCTTTGGCGTTTTTATCCCCATATTCAAATACGTTTCGAATCATTTCTGCCTCACTTCCGGCAAAGAATCCTTGTTCGTGTTTTTCATCCACCATGGAGATAATTTCTTCTGCTACATCTTCTTGTTCTTCCCGTGTTACAGTAAACATTTGCTTCATCTTTTTAAAAAGATTTCCATCTTCTTCCATTTCTACTCCTTGTTATGTATGAAGCTCCAAGCTAACACTTAATGCTTCATCAACCTTTTTCATTAGTTCTTGATCCAAATGACAAACCAGGTCTTTTAAACGTTGTTTATCGATGGTTCGTATTTGCTCTAACAATACTACTGAATTCTTTACAATCTGATACTTCCTTGCATCAATCTCAACATGTGTTGGTAATTTTGCTTTATTCATCTTGGATGTAATTGCCGCACAGATCACGGTAGGACTATGTTTGTTTCCAATGTCATTTTGTACGATCAACACTGGTCTGACACCACCTTGTTCCGAGCCAATCACTGGGCTTAAATCTGCATAAAATATATCTCCACGTCTAATTTGCACTCTATTCACACTCCGATATTCTTAAGATAAAAGTAGTATTTCCATCTTTTTCAGAAGTATTCTATCGTGCTTTTACTTTTCTTGTTTCTTATACGAAATAATCTACCTGCTCCGAGATCTTGCCACCTCTTACATACACTCTGGGGATGCGTTTTCCTAAATCACAGACAAATTCGTAATTAAATCGTCCGGATAGTTCGCTAAGGATTTCCACGGGGAGCCATTCTTCATGATCTCTTCCAATTAAAGTGACTTTATCTCCAAATCTTACCCCTTCGATATCGGTTACATCCACCATAAATTGATCCATACAGATACGCCCAATGATAGGCGCTTTTTTCCCACGAATCAACACATATCCTTTGTTGGAGAGACTTCTTGGGTATCCATCCCCATAACCCACCGGAATGGTTGCCACCATCATCTTCATCGGTGCAACAAAAGTTCCTCCATAACTAACAGCGGTACCTTTCGCAATCTCTTTTACAAATGCCACATGGCTTTTTAACTCCAGGGAAGGTTTTAATGCAACCACCGTTTTATCTACCTCTTCCGATGGATACAATCCATAGATTGCAATCCCCGCACGAACCAGATCCATATTTGCCTCCGGCACATCAATAATTCCTGCACTGTTGGAACAATGTTCGTAAGCAAAGGTGATCCCTTCCTCTTTTAATCGTGTGACCATGTACAAATAGTCTTCGATCTGTTTATTCGTAAATGTTTTGTCTATTTCATCTGCTTTGGCAAAATGGGTAAACACACCTTCCATACAAATATTGGGTAGCTGGCTGATTCGTTTGATAGCGGAAATATTTTCTTCATTTACTGAAAAACCAAGTCTGGCCATTCCCGTATCCAGTTTGATATGAATGTATGCCGTTTTTCCTTCTTGCACCGCTACCGCCGAGATGGATTGAGCCATTTCTTCCGTATATACATTCATCCGAATCTCATGTTGCAGCATCTCCATATACTGATCCGGGAAAATACATCCCAGTACTAAAATTGGTTTTGCGATTCCATCAAAACGAAGAACGACCGCTTCATCCAGTGTTGCTACCGCATACCCCCAGATATAATCAAAGGTTTCCAACATTTCTGCAATGGGAACGGCCCCGTGACCATAACCATCTGTTTTAATAACAGCAATAATTTTGGTGTTTTCACTGGTGTTTTTTCTCATTTGTTCCATGTTGTATTCAATTGCATCCAAATCTATTTTCGCATATACTCTGCTATATGTTTTCAAATTTTGTCACCTCTTCATGTTCTTTTATAACGGTTCCCACTGCCGAAATTAAATCCTGGGCGGAAACACTATAACTTCCTTTTTCTCTTTTTGCCTCATCACCGGCGCACCCATGCAAATAAACACCCAGTGTTCCTGCCTCATAAGGCTGCATTCCTTGTGCAGATAATCCGGTAATCATACCGGTTAACACATCCCCGGATCCTGCTTTTGCCATGGAAGAATTCCCCGTAGTATTGATAAACATTCTTTCCTCTGCCTTCTTTACAAAGGTTCGCGCATCTTTCGACACACAAACCACCGGATACTTTTCTACAAATTGTGTAACCAATTCCATTCGCCGGCTGACCACTGATTCCGTCTCCAATGCCAAAAGTCTGGCCAGTTCCTTTACATGAGGAGTCAAGATAAACTGATTGACAGTGGGCAGCATCTCTAGATGTTTCGCCAATATATTCAAACCATCTGCATCCACGACACAAGTCTTTTTCATATGTGTAATTACATAGCATAGGATGCTTTCCGCAGTTTCACCGGTTCCCATTCCACTTCCAATTGCCATTACATCTGCCCAGTCTAGTAATTCTTGTAACTGTGCCATGCAAAACTCCTCGTATCCCACTACAATTGCTTCTGGTAACAGCTGCTGCAAGATATAGTTATTTTCTTTCGGCGTATAGATTTTCACCAGTCCGGCGCCAACGCTATATGCTGCTTTTGCGCTTAAAAATGCTGCGCCCGCCATTCCTTCGCTTCCCACGATCATAAGCACTTTCCCATAAGTTCCTTTATGAGACTGTACCTTTCTTTGTGGGAGCAAACGTCCGATATCTGTTTTCTCATACGTATAAGCCACATCCATTTCTGCTTGGAAGATTGCAGAAGGGATTCCGATATCTACCACCGATACTTCTCCGGTATAGCAACAACCGGGGTACAGCACCATACCCATTTTCTCGCATGCAAATGTCACGGTCATATCTGCAAGGAAAGCCACTCCAAGTACTTGCCCCGTAGTCGCTGAGATTCCGGATGGTATATCTACCGCTACTTTCACACCAGACATCTTGTTTAGACTTACAATCTGATCCCGGTACATTCCTTCAATTGCTCTGGAAAGTCCGATTCCAAACATCGCATCTATTATTACACTATATTCACCTTTTTCCAAAGTGTTGAGCACAGACACGCCATAATTTTCTAAAATAATCTTCTGGGTCTTTGTTTCTTCTGTGCAATGCGCTTCATTGCCCAGTAACACGGTGGTAACCCGGTGTCCTTTCAGATACAGCATCCTAGCAATTGCCAATCCATCTCCACCATTATTACCGGTACCACAGACAATCAACGTATGTGAGAAATCCAAGTGCTTTTCTTCCATGACGCGAATGGTCTGTAATGCCGCGCGTTCCATCAATACCATCGAAGGCATTTGATATTTTTGAATTGTTTTTTCATCTCCCTGTTTCATGGCTGCCGCCGTTAGCAGATATTTCATATGTGCCACCTCATTTAATTCTGAATGATAACGGAAAAACAACGTGTAAGGAAGGCTATATCTCGTACACTCCCGCTACACGTTCCTTGTTGTCTTTGACTATTCTTTCTGACTATGTTCTTGATCATATCGAGTGATGTTATAAGAAAGTCTCATAAGACTTTCTGACAAATGTACATTTTCCACAATGATATGTTCCGGAAGGCTTAAATCCGTATGTGCAAAATTCCAAATCCCTTTCACTCCATATTCCGCTAATACATTGGCCACATCAATTGCCTTTGCTTTTGGAATGGTAAGTACTGCTATTTCTATATTATTTCCACGGATGAATGATTGTAATTCTTCAATCATTCTAATTTCCACACCACGAATGGTGACACCCGCAAGTCTTGGATTCACATCAAACAATCCTTTTAAAATAAACCCGCTCCGTTCAAATGACGTATAATTTGCAAGTGCTTGTCCTAAATTCCCAGCACCAATAATAATCATATTATGATTCTCGTTAAGCCCAAGGATTTTGCCTATTTCTGCATACAAATACTTTACATTATAACCATACCCTTGTTGTCCGAATCCACCAAAATTATTTAAATCCTGTCTGATTTGTGAAGCTGTTACTTTCATTCTTTTGCTCAAGTCATTGGAAGAAATACGCTCCATTCCATTTTCAAGTAGCTCCCCTAGATATCTATAGTATCTCGGTAACCTCCTTATAACAGCCTGAGAAATCTCTCTGTCTTCCACTATCGTTCACCCTCCCCGTCTTAATTGTAAATCTAAGCTATATTATATAGAATTCTAAGATTAAAGTCAAACTTTTCTTGACCTGATTAGAAGGGGTCAGTATAATATATATCTATGGATACGACGAAGGGGGAAACAGTATGGTTTTAACATGTCATAATCTTACGAAAGGATTTGGAGCACAAATCATTGTGAATCAAGGTTCTTTTCATATTGAGGATCGCGAAAAAGTAGCACTTGTTGGTATGAATGGTGCCGGCAAATCTACACTTTTGAAAATGATCATGAAAGAAATCCCCACAGATGAAGGGGACATTATCCTTACAAAAGGGAAAACCATCGGTTATCTTTCCCAGCATCAGGAACTGCAAAGCGGTAATACCGTTTATGAAGAATTACGAACTGCAAAAAAAGAGGTGATCGAATTAGAACAGCGAATTCGAGAATTGGAACAAGAAATCACCACCTTATCCGGAACGGAGTTGGACAACCATCTGTCGGTATACCATCGTTTGACTGAAGAATTTGAAGCCCAAAATGGCTATGCTTGCGAAAGTGAAATCGTAGGAGTACTCAAAGGCCTTGGATTTGAAGAAGATGATTTTGCAAAACCGGCCCATACTTTATCCGGCGGACAAAAAACTCGGGTTTCTCTCGGAAAACTACTTCTTACCCAGCCCGATATTTTATTACTGGATGAACCAACCAATCACTTGGATTTAAACTCCATTACCTGGTTGGAAACTTATCTTATGAATTATTCCGGAGCGGTATTAATTGTATCTCATGACCGCTATTTTCTAAACCGGGTGGTCACGAAAGTAATCGAAATTGAGCTTGGTACGCTTATGGTGTATATGGGAAATTACACTGCTTTTTCAAAAAAGAAACAGCAGCTTCGAGATGCTAAATTAAAAGAATACTTAAATCAACAACAAGAAATCAAACACCAAGAAGAAGTCATTCGAAAATTAAAATCCTTCAATCGGGAGAAATCAATCAAACGCGCAGAAAGCCGCGAAAAAATGTTGGAAAAAATCATTCCGGCCGAGAAGCCCATAGAGGTCTCTTCCGAAATTCATTTTTCATTGGAGCCATCTGTTATCAGTGGAAACGATGTCCTTTCCACGGAACATCTATCCAAATCTTTTGATCATCTCACTTTATTCGAAGATATCAATTTGAAAATTCATCGTGGGGAACATGTTGCGATTATCGGAGATAATGGAACTGGAAAAACCACTTTGTTAAAAATTTTAAATAAAGTATTGCCTGCTGATACCGGCATCTATACGTTAGGTGCCAACGTACATATCGGCTATTATGACCAGGAACATCATGTTCTGCATAAAGAAAAAACCATGTTCGATGAAATCAGTGATGATTATCCTTCTCTCACAAATACACAGATTCGTAATACTCTGGCCGCTTTTTTATTCACCGGAGAGGATGTTTACAAACGAATTGCGGATTTAAGTGGTGGAGAACGGGGGCGGGTTTCCCTTGCAAAACTAATGCTTTCCAAGGCGAATTTTCTGATTCTGGATGAGCCTACCAATCACTTGGATATTGCATCTAAGGAGATTCTGGAAAAAGTATTAAATGATTACACGGGAACGGTTCTGTATGTATCTCATGACCGTTACTTTATCAATCAAACAGCTAGTCGCATTCTGGAATTAAAAGGTTATACCTTTATCGATTACATTGGCAACTACGACTATTATTTGGAAAAAAGAGATGAACTTTCCAAAGCGATTCTAGGCGAACCGGAACTTACTGTTTCCCCTTTGGAAGAGCTCTCTACCGAGAATAAATTGGACTGGAAGGCGCAAAAAGAAGCACAGGCCCAGGAACGAAAACGCATAAACGATTTAGAAAAAACAGAAGCGGTCATAGCCTCCCTAGAGAAACGGGATGCAGAGATAGATGCGTTGATGGAACAGGAAGAAATCTTTACAGATACGGGAAAATGTGTTGCATTAAGCAATGAAAAAGCAGAGACTACACAAAAATTAGAGCAATTATATCAGAAATGGGAATCGTTAGCAGAGTAAGTAAAATAGAGCGAGGTCTGTAATTCACAGACCTCGCTCTATTTTACTTACTCTTATATTCTCTTAATCGTGTGCATTAAGCCATTTTTTAAGAACTGCTCGATATTTATCCGGTTCATCTACAAATGCCATGTGACGACTAAATTCAAATAATTCCCATTCGGAATCTGCAATAGAGTCATGCATTAATTTGGCAATCCATGGTGTACACAAATCACTCAATCCGCTGGTAATTAAGGTAGGTGCCTGAATGGTGTGTAATTTATCCCGGTATTCCCATCCTTTTAATGTACCGGTAGGGTTGTATTCATTTGGACCCCATCCCGTCACATATGCTTCTGTTCCGGATACTTTTGGACGTCGTAAACAGTCTGGACTATCCGGTCCCGGCGTACTTGCACAGTGCTGTTCCATAAATTTTGCGTTGGCTGCAACATAAGCAGGTTCCTCAAAATTACCACTTTCTTCTGCAACTGCAATAGCTTTTTGCTCTTCCGGTGACATATAAGAAATCATACGATGCTGCTCTTTTGCCCATAACTCTGCAGCAGGAAGTGTACTTGCAAGAATCACGCTTGTAATTCCTTCCGGCTTATAATCACATAGATACTGAATTGCCTGCATTCCACCCCAAGACTGACCTAACAAATGTATTTCGTCCAATCCCAAGTGTTTGCGAAGTGCAATTAATTCTTCAATCCATGTTTCGGCTGTCCAAAGATCTGGACGTGATGGCGTCGCGGAAAGTCCACATCCCAATTGATCATACATAATAATTGCACGACCATCTTCTTCTGCCAGACAATCTAACACTTCAAAATAATTATGCGTAGAACCCGGTCCCCCATGAAGTAATAACAGCGGTTTTTTATTACCCGTGCATTCCCCAACAATACGGTAATAGGTCTTATACTCTAAATATGGCATATAACCTTCTGTAATCTTCATACCTTATTCCTCCTTGCCATTTTGGCTAAAATATATGACATACGATGCTGTATGTTCGTTTGAATTATAACATATTAGTCAGCCTTTTTGCAATTGCTTTTATGAAGCCTTCACTCGATAACACGGTAGGATTGGAAGTACTTGTAATCAAAGCTAAATCTTTTGTCATTTCTCCACCTTCAATGGTATCAATCGTTGCTTGTTCCAGCTTGGCTGCAAAGTCTATAAGTTCCCCATGATGATCCATTTCTCCGCGTTTAGCAAGCGCTCCTGTCCATGCAAAGATAGTTGCAACGGAATTGGTAGAAGTTACCTCTCCTTTAAGATGTTTGTAATAGTGCCGTTGCACGGTTCCATGGGCCGCTTCATATTCGTAATATCCCTCGGGGGAAACTAATACGGATGTCATCATAGCCAGCGATCCAAATGCAGAGGATATCATGTCACTCATAACATCTCCGTCATAATTTTTACATGCCCAAATATGACCTCCTTCGCATTTCATAATGCGTGCTACTGCATCATCAATGAGTGTGTAAAAATATACAATTCCAGCATCCTTAAATTTTTCCTGATATTCTGCTTCATACAATTCCTGGAAAATATCCTTAAAGGTATGATCGTATTTTTTTGAAATGGTATCCTTGGAAGCAAACCACAGATCCTGTCTAATATCCAGCGCATAGTTAAAGCAACTTCTTGCAAAACTTTCGATAGATGCATTTACATTATGCATTCCTTGTACAATTCCGGTTCCTTTAAATTCATGAACCAATTCCTTGGTCTGGCTTCCATCTTGAGCCGTGTAAACTAGTTCTACCTTTCCCGCTCCCGGAATTTTCATTTCACTCGCTTTGTAGACATCGCCATAGGCATGTCTTGCAATGGTAATGGGTTTCTTCCAATTCTTTACACAAGGTTCAATTCCTTTTACAACAATCGGTGCACGAAATACAGTTCCATCTAACATGGCACGTATGGTTCCATTAGGACTTTTCCACATCTCTTTTAGATGATATTCGTCCACGCGGTCTGCATTTGGAGTAATGGTGGCACATTTAACAGCCACTTTATATTTCATGGTTGCTTTGGCCGAATCTATGGTCACCTGGTCATCGGTTTCATTCCGATGCACCAATCCCAGGTCATAATAATCTGTTTTTAAATCAATAAAGGGAAGTAATAGATTCTCCTTAATCATATCCCAGAGAATCCGGGTCATTTCATCTCCGTCCATTTCTACGATGGGGGTTGTCATTTTTATTTTTTGCATACATTTCCTCCTGTATTATACATTTTCATATCCTTGGTTTTGTAAGTTTTCCATTACATGTAAAATATGTGCATTTGCTAATTTTTCTGCTTGATCCGGATCTTTTTGCTTCATTGCTCCTAATATTGCCTTATGCTCTTCAATGGATTTTTCAGCACGATTTTCCGCTCCTATGGATGTTCTTCTTGCTAAATGTACATAGCGGTGAAAATCAGATAATACGTGTTCTAAGATGCGACTGTTGGACGCTTCATATAAAATATCATGAAACCGACCGTCCAGTTCTGCCATCTGTTCTGATTCCCGGGCTTTTTTCATGCGAAATTCCGACAGCATAATAATCTCTTCCATCTGGGTAATCTGTTCTGCTGTCACATGTTCGGTTGCCCATCTGGCACATAAGCCTTCCAGCATAGAACGAATGGCATAAATATCTTTTACATCTTTAACAGTAATTCCGGTCACATAAGCACCTTTATTGGGAATGATCTTCACAAGTCCCTCTAATTCCAATTGTCTCAACGCTTCTCTTACCGGTGTTCTGGAAACACCTAGCTCTTCCCCAATGGTATTTTCTCTGAGTTCGTCATGTTCCTGATACACTCCGTCTAAAATATCATCTCGTAATTTGTGAAATACACGTCCACTCAGAGAATGTTCTTGATAATCTTCCATTTTCACACCTCCAGTGTTATAAAATTAGTTCTAATTCTCTACAGATTTCCGTGATTTTTTGTACCAGCTCTTCATCTGTCAAAACAGTCACACGGCCATCTTCATACTCTTTGTCCACCCATTCTTTTACTTGCAGTACCAGTTCTGAATTTTTATCCACTTGTCGTTCTTTTGTCAACTTATAATACCCATTGATCCAATGCGCAATCCCTGCAAGGCCGGAAGTATTGGACACTGCAACTCGAACCGGACGATTCAAGAATTTATCCGTATCAAAGATATTATAGATTTCTTCATTTTTCAAAAGTCCATCTGCATGAATACCAGCTCGAGTTACATTGAAATTTTTCCCTACAAATGGAGTTCTGGATGGAATATGATATCCAATTTCTTTTTCGTAATACTCTGCCAGTTCCGTAATCACTCTGGTGTCCATTCCATCTAATCCCCCACGCAATTGGGCGTATTCAAATACCATTGCTTCTAATGGAGTGTTCCCAGTACGTTCTCCGATTCCAAATAAAGAGCAGTTCACGCTGCTGGCACCATAAAGCCATGCAGAGGTAGAATTAGCCACTGCTTTATAGAAATCATTGTGTCCGTGAAATTCAATCATTTCACTTGGGACTCCTGCATGGGTCATTAATCCATAGATAATGCCAGGAATGGACCTGGGAATAACGGCTCCCGGATAATTAACTCCATATCCCATCGTATCACAAACACGTATTTTTACCGGAATCTGATATTCATCTTTTAATTTCATCAGTTCCAAACAAAATGGGATCACAAATCCGTAGATGTCTGAACGGGTAATGTCCTCCAAATGACATCTGGGACTAATTCCCGTATCCAAGCATTGCCTCACTACGGATAGATAGTGTTCTAATGCCTGGCTTCTTGTCATTTTCAACTTATGGAAAATGTGAAAATCAGAACAACTTACCAAAATTCCGGTTTCTTTCATTCCAATTTCTTTTACCAATTCAAAATCTTTTTGATTGGCGCGAATCCAACTGGTCACTTCCGGAAACTGATATCCTTTTTCCATACATTGATAAACCGCATCTCTATCTTTCTTACTGTATAAAAAGAACTCACTTTGACGGATGATGCCATTTTCTCCGCCTAATCGATGTAAATATTCATAGATAGAAACAATCTGCTTGGTTGTATATGGTTCCCGCGATTGCTGCCCATCACGAAATGTAGTATCTGTGATCCAAATATGTTCCGGCATATTATGAGGAACCGTTCTATCATTAAATGCAATCTTAGGTACTTCTGAATAAGGAAATAAGTTTCGAAATACATTGGGCGTCTTCACATCTACCAGTGGATACATGTGTTCTTCTAGTTGTAATAAATTATTTTGACAATTTTTATAAACTTTACGATTTTCCATAATCCTTTTACTCCTTTGACATAAAATATATTTTGTACTATTGTATACAATTATACATTCTATGTCAAGAAAAAAAAGACCTGTCAAAGACAAATCTTTTTTCTTTTTTAATATAATTTTGCACTTATGCTTCTTGGTTTCAACCCTTCATCTTCCAAAGCCTTTAATATTCTGGCTTTATGCTCGGTTCCAAATGCCTCCATAGTAATACGAAGTTCTACCGCTGCATTACGGTTGGTACTGACAAATTGGTTATGTTCCAACTTAATGACGTTACCTTGCGCATTCGCCACGGTAGTTGCTACACGTACCAACTCTCCTGGTTTATCGGAAAGCAATACGGATACGGAGAAGATTCGGTCTCGTTTAATTAATCCATGATGAACAATCGACGACATGGTAATCACATCCATATTGCCACCACTTAATACAGAAACCACCTTTTTCCCTTTCAAATCAAGCTGTTTCAAAGCAGCCACCGTTAAAAGTCCGGAGTTTTCCACAATCATTTTATGGTTTTCCACCATGTCTAAAAATGCGCCAATAAGTTCATCATCTTCCACCGTAATCACTTGATCTACATTTTTTTGTACGTAAGGGAATATTTTTGTTCCTACTTCCTTGACTGCGGTACCATCTGCAATGGTATTGGCAGATGGAATCTTAACTACCTTTCCTTCTTTTAAAGATGCGGTCATACTGGCAGCTTCCGATGGCTCTACGCCAATGACTTTAATATGAGGATTCAACATTTTCGCCAAGGTAGAAACGCCGGTAATCAAACCGCCGCCACCAATGGGCACTAAGATATAATCCACCGTAGGTAGTTCTTGTACAATTTCCATAGTAATGGTTCCCTGTCCAGTGGCCACATCCAAGTCATCAAAGGGATGTACAAAAGAATACCCATGTTCCTCCGCCAGTTCATAGGCTTTTGCACATGCATCATCATACACATCTCCGTATAATACCACTTCTGCACCATAACTTTTGGTTCGGTTCACTTTAATCAAAGGTGTAACCGTTGGCATAACTATGATTGCCTTACAGCCAAACTTTTTAGCTGCATATGCCACACCTTGTGCGTGATTTCCTGCAGACGCTGTAATTAGGCCCTTTGCACGTTCTTCTTCGGATAGCGTACTGATTTTATAATAGGCACCACGAATTTTATAGGCACCTGTGTGCTGCATGTTCTCCGGCTTCAGATAGACTTCCGCTCCAGTCTGTTCACTTAGATATTCACTGAAAACCAATTTGGTCGGATTGGTAACTTGTTTCACGATTTTACTCGCCTGTTCGAATTTTTCTAACGTTAACATTCTCTTTCCTTCTTTCTTCTGATAATTTAACAGTATACCACATTAACGTGAGAATGCCAAGAATTATAAAGATTCTTCTGTAAGAAATAATGCATTTACAAATGCATTCGCATCAAATTTCTGTAAATCATCTATGGTTTCCCCTACACCAATGTATTTTACCGGAATCCCCAGTTCGGATTGAATGGCTACCGCAATGCCTCCTTTTGCTGTCCCATCCATCTTTGTCAAGATGATTCCAGTGATTCCAGCCGCCTCTTGAAAGACCTTGGCCTGATTCAATGCATTTTGTCCAGTAGTCGCATCCAATACCACCAGTGTTTCACGGTACGCTTCCGGATATTCCCGTTCCAACACCCGATTGATTTTTTTCAATTCTTCCATCAGATTCTTCTTATTGTGAAGTCTTCCGGCAGTGTCACAAAGTAACACATCGGCATGTCTTGCCTTGGCTGCCGCCACAGCATCGTAGACAATGGCGGCTGGGTCGGAACCTTCTTGTCCACCAATCAGCTCCACTGACGCACGATCGGCCCATTCCTTCAGCTGTTCGCCGGCAGCTGCACGAAAGGTATCTGCGGCCGCTAAAATCACTCTTTTCCCCTGATTTTTTAGTTTTCCAGCCATCTTCCCAATGGTGGTTGTTTTTCCCACACCATTGACACCAATGACCAGTACTACCGATGTTCGATGTTCAAATTCATATGCGGTTTCACCCACATCCATTTGCGCTTTGATGCTATCAATTAACAGCTGCTTACAATCTGCCGGTTCTTTGATATGTTGTTCTTTTACCTTCGCTTTCAAATCTTCGATGATACTGCCGGTAGCACGTACGCCTAAATCTCCCATAATTAAGATTTCTTCCAGTTCTTCATAAAAATCCTCATCGATGTTCGAAAATCCGTTAAAAAGGCCATCTATTCCGGATAAAATATGGTTGCGTGTCTTCGTAAGGCCGGACACCAGCCGTTTAAAAAAACCTGCTTTTTCTTCTTTTTGTTCTTCCAATTTCGATACTCCTTATTCTTTTTTTTCTTCCTGTTCCAATTCGTCTTCCAATAAATCCACCGATACCAATGCGGACACCCCTTTTTCCTGCATGGTAATCCCATACAATCGGTCTGCAGCAGCCATAGTGCCACGGCGGTGGGTAATAACAATAAATTGGGTATGCTTCGTAAGTTTATGCAAATATTGGGCAAATCTAGTCACATTGGTGTCATCCAGTGCTGCCTCGATTTCATCCAATAGACAAAACGGAGATGGTTTTAAGTTCTGTATGGCGAACAATAAGGAAATTGCTGTTAATGCTTTTTCACCACCTGACAGTTGCATCATATTTTGAAGTTTTTTACCAGGAGGCTGTGCAATAATTTTAACACCTGCTTCTAAAATGTCTTCCTCTTCCATCAAGGACAATGTTCCTTTGCCACCACCAAACAATTGTTTAAATACTTTATCAAACTCCAAGGAGATTTCATCAAAACGTTCTTGAAATTGTTTGCGCATTGCTTGGTCAAGCTCTTCAATAATCTGCAGTAATACCCCTTCTGCTTCTACCAAATCATCATGCTGCGTTTTTAAAAAGAGATAACGCTCTGATAAGTTTTTATAATCATCGATGGCATTGACATTGACGCTTCCCAATCCCTTAATATCATTTTTCAAAGCCTGAATCTGTTTTCGCATAAACGTGAGGTCTGTCAGATTGGCATCTCTTAGTTCCAATGCACGAACATAAGTCAGCTCATACTCTTCCCACATATAATCAATTTGTTTTTGAGCATTTTCGGTCACCGTATCCCGCCGACTGGATAATCGGAAACTTTCTTTATCAAGATCGGTAACACGTTTGGACAATGCTTCCCTGCGGTTCCAAAATGCTTTGTTTTTTTGATTCAGTTGTTCTCTTTTTTCGGTGGAAATTCGAATCTCTTCTTGAATTTCTGTGAATAATTCTTTGGACTGATCAATGGTTTTTGCCAGTTCTTGAATCTGCGCTTCTTTTCCCTTGATTTCATCAGAAACATCGGTCTTATTCTTTTGTAATGCCTCTAGTTCTTGGTTGAACTTTTCTACCTCCTCCTGAATACGAATACTATTTTCTAATAAGAAGGCATCTTTTTGTTCCAAACTGGCAAATGCCAAATGAACTTTTTCAGAATTCGACAGTTTTTCTGCCTCTTCTTGTTTTGCTTGTTCCAATTCTTTTTGCTGGAATTCAATTTGTTTGGTGATCTCCGCTTCCAGTTGTTGTGATGTATCTAATTCCACCTGAATAGATACTTGATTTTCCTTGATTTCCAGAACTTCTTGTTCCAGTTCACGACGTTCCTTATCGATGCGGATAGAAGTCTTTTCGCCTTCTTCCTGTTTTTGTATGATTTGTGACAAGTTCATCTTCGCTGTGTTTTGTACGACATAAGCACGTTGAAGTGATTGTTGGATGGTTTCTATTTTATTGTAATATTCTGTACGTTCTTTTTTTGCCGCTTCGACAGCAATCTCCATCTCCTGCATTTCTTTTTTCAAAAGTTGTACTGTTTTTTCAAACTCTTCAATTTCTCTTCGTCTACTCAACAAATTACTGGAGTTCTTAAAAGCACCACCGGTCATTGCACCGCCTGGATTGATTAACTCTCCTTCTGTCGTTACAATTCGAAGTGACTGGTGGTATTTAGCAGCCAGCGCAGTTCCATGGTCGATTTTTTCCACCACGATGGTTCTTCCCAGTAAGTGTCTGGCAAGTCCTTGATAGGCATCTTCTACGTTCACCAGCGTATCTGCAAGTCCGATAACGCCCGGTTCCGCCAGTGCATCTATTTGTTTCAGGCCCTGATTGGCATTGATACTTGCAAGAGGCAGGAAAGTGGCGCGTCCGAATTTGTTTTGCTTTAAATATTGAATCATCTTCTTCGCTGTCTGCGCATCTGTCGTAACAATATTTTGAATACTGCCTCCCAGTGCCGTTTCAATTGCAATTTCATATTTTTTTTCTACTTTAATAATATCCGCAACAACACCAAGCAGACCCGGTTCCAGCGTTTTTTTCTCCATCACCTTGCGAATACTGTTTCCATATCCATCATAACGCTCTGTAATATTTTTCAGAGAGTCCAAACGGGATTGCTCTCGGTGGTAAGCAGTTTGTCCAATACGAAGAGCTTCATTTTGTTTGGTTAATTGCATTTGCAGTTCTTCAATACCCGCTTCATATTCAGTACTCTGTCTGGTGGATTCCCGAATTGCTTCGGATATTTGCTCTAATTCAGACTCATAATCAAGGCGGAGTGTTTCTTGTTCATCCGTTCCACTTTTCACCTCTAACAGACGCTTATGTATCTGAGATTTACGGGTCTGAATCTGTTCCTGCATTGTATCATAACGTTGAATTTTTGCCTTGGTAGAAGCTCGGTTGTTTAACAACTCCATGATTTCATTTTTACCATTTTCAATCCCCATGGTAACAGAAGCAATCTTGGACTGGACCGATGCTAATTCATCATTGGCCAATTGATCGCTCTTCTCTTTTTCCTGCAATTGTCCTCGAATAGACTCTTTTTCTTGTTCCAACTCTTCTTTTTGCTGTTGGCGTTTTTCAATTTCTTTCTGAATAGAAAGAAACCGTTGCTCAAAATGTTCATCGTTGGTACGTGCACTATTGATCTGTTCTTTTAATAATGCAATCTGATTTTCCAATTGCTGTTTTAACAGCGAGGTCTCGTTTAACTGCCGTTTTGATTTTTCAACCACTGCATCTACCTGATCCACCTCTTCTTCAATGGTTTCGTACTCTGCTTTGGTATCTTCATAGGTTTGATTCGTGGCAGCTAATTCTTCTTGTGTAATTCCAAGTTTTTCTTCTAATTGGCCAGTTTCTTCTTTGAGACGATTGGCTTCCACTAAAAACATATTAATATCATACATTTTCAGAGTTTCTTTTTTCTTTAAATATTCTTTGGCAATCTCGGACTGCTTTCCCAAAGGTCCGATTTGTTTTTCCAGTTCCGATAAAATATCGTTGACCCGAATCAGATTCTGACGTTCTTCTTCCAGCTTCTTCACGGACATATTTTTTCTGCGTTTAAATTTCACAATTCCTGCAGCCTCATCGAACAGTTCTCGACGTTCCTCCGGTTTTCCATTTAAAATTTTGTCAATCTGTCCCTGACCGATAATGGAATATCCTTCTTTTCCGATACCGGTATCATAAAAAAGCTCATTGATGTCTTTCAATCTACAGGCACTTCCATTGATTAAATATTCACTTTCGCCGGATCGATAGATCTTTCTGGTAACCGTTACCTCTTCAAACTCAATTGCCAGTTGGTGATCCAAATTATCCAGAGTGATTGCTACCGACGCATAACTTAAAGGTTTTCTGCTTTCCGTTCCGGAAAAAATAACGTCCTGCATATTCCCGCCACGAAGCTGTTTGACTCGTTGCTCTCCCAACACCCAGCGAACGGCATCTGCAACATTACTTTTTCCACTTCCATTCGGCCCTACGATACCGGTAATTCCATTATGAAATTCAAATACAATTTTATGTGCAAATGATTTGAATCCCTGCACTTCTATGCTCTTTAAATACATTTTACACCTGCTTTATTTATTCTTTCGCAACGTTAGGATGGCATGGTACGCCGCCTTTTGTTCCGCTGCTTTTTTCGTCCTTCCAATTCCGGTACCAAATTCCTTGTCCCCAATCTGCACGGAGACACAAAATGATTTGTCGTGGTCCGGTCCTTCCTCTTTTAAAAGGTGATATGAGACCATTCCCTCAAAATTGCCTTGTACCATTTCCTGCAGGATAGTTTTGCTATCAAAAAAGAGTTTTTTATCTTCCAAATCACTTAAGATAAAATGATGGATAAACTCTTTTGCATTAGCAAAACCACCATCCAAGTAAATAGCACCAATCAGCGCTTCTAATGCATCTGAGGTAATGGATTCCCGTTTTCGTCCTCCGGTTGCCTCTTCCCCTTTTCCAAGCAGTAAATAAGAGCCCAGATCCAGTTCTCTGGCACAAAAGGCCAATGCCGGTTCACACACCATACTTGCTCTTGTCTTGGTTAATTCTCCTTCTGGCCGTTCCAGATCTTCAAAAAATAAAAACTCACTGGAAATCAGCTCCAAAACAGCATCTCCTAGAAATTCCAACCGTTCGTTGCATTGGGATTTTTTTAAATGTTTTTCATTGGCATAAGAGCTATGCATCATGGCATGCTGTAAAAAATGAAAATCTTGAAATTGATATCCGATTTTTCTTTCTAATATTTTTAAATCTTGATTCATACTTCTCCTTTATAAAATAAGAAAGCCCTCACCCGGGCTTTCTTATTCATCTGCCTAGTTTATTGCATTTTTGATCTGCTCCACTGCATCTGAGACTAAAACAATTTTTTCTGCATCTTCATTAAGAATTTCAATATTAAATTCTTCCTCAATCCCCATAATAATCTGAAAGATATCCAGCGAATCCGCTCCCAAATCATCTACAAAAGCAGTTTCTAAGGTTACTTCACTTGTTTCTACATTTAACACATCCACAATAATTTCCCGTAACTTTTCAAATTCCATTTTGTTCTCCTTTTCATTTCCCCTAATTGGATTTTTCTTCTTCCTGTTTTTGAATGCTCTCTCTAATTTTCTCCGTAATCCGCTGTTCTTTAAATGCAACACATTGGATAATGGAATTCTTGATTTCTTTTGCTTTGGAGCTTCCATGTGTCTTTACAACCAGTCCGTTCAACCCAAGCAGCGGTGCCCCGCCATATTCGGTGGAATCAAATGATTTTAACGTTGCTTTCAAAGCCGGTTTTACTAATAGCGCTCCAATTTTACTGCGTAATGTTGTCATCATACCGTTTTTTACTTTATCAATCAGTACAGCACCTACGCCTTCATATAATTTTAAAATCACATTTCCTACAAATGCTTCACAAACGACCACATCTGCTTTGCCTTGTGGGATTTCTCTTGCTTCAATGCTTCCAACAAAATTAATTTCTTTACAAGCCTTTAAAAGTGGGAAAGTTTCTTTGACCAGTGCATTTCCTTTTTCTTCTTCTGCACCAATATTCACAATCCCTACCCTTGGGTTGGCAATACCCATCACATGTTCCATATAAATAGATCCCATCTTTGCAAATTGCACCAAATGTGAAGCACGTGCATCTACATTCGCACCACAGTCAATCAAAAGTGATGCTCCCGTAGCGGTAGGAATCAATGGTGCCAGAGGTGTTCTCTCTACTCCTTTGATTCTTCCAGCCAATACCTGCCCTCCTACTAAAATAGCTCCGGAACTGCCGGCGGAAACAAAGGCATCTGCTTCCTGATTCTTCACCATGGTAAGACCTACGACAATGGAAGAATCTTTTTTCTTACGAATGGCCATAACCGGTGGCTCGGCGGTCTCAATTACCTCTCTTGCATCGATTATTTCAATTTTTTCTTTGTCATAGGAATATTTGGAAAGTTCCTGTAAGATGATTTCTTCACGACCAACCAGAAATACATGAATATCATCTCTGCTTGTAACTGCGTCTATTCCACCCTTGATAATCTCCGCAGGGGCATAATCTCCGCCCATCACATCTAATGCTACTTTTGTCATTTTCGACATGCTTTTCCCTCCTAGCATTGCTACTCATAATTTTACTAAATATTACTACAAAAATCAATAGTTTTTCATACAGAAAAGACGCAGAAACAAAATGTTCTGCGCCTTTTACTCGTTTTCATTAGTCAACGGAAACGATTTCTTTTTTGTTATAAGAGCCACAAGCTTTACATACTCTGTGAGACATCATTAATGCGCCACATTTGCTACACTTGATTAAGTTTGGAGCGCTCATTTTCCAGTTTGCTCTTCTCTTATCTCTTCTACCTTTAGAAGATTTATTCTTTGGACAGATTGACATAGGTTACACCTCCTTAAAATTCTTAAACACATCGCGGATAACTGACATCTGTGGATCCATTCCTGTATCTTCGCAGTCACAAGCTCCTTCATTTAGGTTCTGACCACATACGCTGCAAATCCCCTTACAGTTTTCGCTGCACAGAATCTTCATCGGCCACCCTATCAAAATCTCATTATAGAGTAATTTTTCTACGTCAAGATTATATCCGTCAATATAATTTTTTTCATCTAATTCATCTATTCGTTCTTCATAAGCTTCATCTAAATCCACTGTTTTGTGAATGCGTAGTTTAAATTCTGTCGGTACGGCAGTTAAACAACGATCACAAGGGATTTCAATGATAATTCGACCTTTTCCATGAATGAGAAGTTGCTTCTCTTTTACATGTTCAATTACAATCTGCATAGGTTCTTTCGACAACACCCGAAAGGTTCCGGATTTCATCTGAACGTCATCCATCTCCGGCAGTACTGTCTGGTCAATTTCCTTATGTTGTTCGGATAGTACATCGGATAGGTTAATCAACATATTCGTTACTCCTATTCTTATATACCTCAATTATTATACCATGTAAAATGATTTTGTCAACTAATTTTTTAACAGTTTACAAGTGCAACTGTTTCCCGTGCAATCGCAAGTTCTTCGTTGGTGGGAATCACCATAACCGTCACTCGAGAATCCGGTGTGGAAATTACGATTTCTTCTCCACGTTTTCCATTGGCTACTGAATCTATTGTAATTCCTAAATATTCTAAGAATTTACATACTCTTGCACGAATATCACAATCATTTTCTCCGATTCCGGCCGTAAATACGATGGTATCTACTCCGTTCATGGCTGCTGCATAACTTCCTACATATTTTGCAACTCGGTATGCAAACACCTGTAACGCCAATTCCGCATGCTTGTCTCCTTCTTCAGAAGCTTTTCCAAGGTCACGGAAATCACTTGATAATCCGTTGGAAATACCAAACACACCGGATTTTTTATTTAACATCGTCATCAAAGCATCAATATCCATATGTTCTTTTTTTGCTAAGAATTCTAAAATTGCAGGATCTAAATCCCCAGAGCGAGTTCCCATTGCCAAACCTTCCAAAGGAGTCAATCCCATAGAGGTGTCTACGGATTTCCCCGCATTGACTGCACAGATACTGGAACCATTTCCAAGATGACAAACAATGGTCTTCATAGATGGTTTTCCTAATATTTCAGTAGCTCTTTTCGATACAAAACTATGGCTGGTTCCGTGGAAACCATAACGTCTCACTTTGTATTTTTCATAATACTCATAAGGAATTCCATACATATATGCCTGTTCTGGCATAGTCTGATGGAATGCCGTATCAAATACAGCAACCATAGGTGTTCCTGGCATTAATTTCTGACAAGCATCAATTCCAATTAGGTTGGCAGGGTTATGAAGTGGTGCCAGATCATTACACTCTTCAATTGCCTGTAATACTTCTTTGGTGATTACCGTAGAGCTCGCAAATTTTTCACCGCCATGTACCACACGATGTCCTACTGCTTTGATTTCATCTAAGCTTTTCACCACGCCGGTTACAGTGTCTGTAAGGGCATCAATTACAAATTGGATTGCTTCTGTATGTGTAGGCATTGTTTTGTCTACCGTGGTTTTTTCTCCGCCTTCTGGTTGATATGTAAGCTTTCCATCGATTCCGATTCTTTCACAAAGTCCTTTTGCTAATACCTTCTCTGTATCTGAGTTAATTAATTGAAATTTTAAAGATGAACTTCCACAGTTGATTACTAAAATATTCATTTCTATTTCCCTCCCTTTTTTATTCTGCTTGTGCTTGAACTGCTGTAATTGCCACTACTCCCACGATATCTGCTGCGCAGCATCCACGGGATAAATCATTGACGGGTTTTGCAATTCCTTGTGTTAATGGTCCGTATGCTTCTGCTTTTGCAAGTCGTTCGACTAACTTGTACCCAATATTCCCTGCATCTAAATCTGGGAATATCAAAACGTTTGCTTGTCCTGCCACAGCGCTGTCCGGTGCTTTTGATTTTCCAATCTCCGGAACAATGGCTGCATCTAATTGCAGTTCGCCATCTAGCAATAGTTTTGGTTCCAACTCTTTTGCCAGACCAGCGGCTTCGGTTACTTTATCCACATCCGGATGTTTTGCACTGCCCTTGCTGGAATGAGAAAGCATAGCCACTTTTGGTTCTGCATTGACCAATAATCGGAAAGATGCTGCCGAAGAAATAGCGATGGCTGCAAGTTTTTCCGGGTCCGGATTCTGTTCCAGTCCGCAATCACCAAAGATAAAGGTACCATCTGCACCCATATCACAATTTGGAACTACCATTACAAAAAATGCGGATACTAATTTTGTACCTGGTTTTGTCTTTAATATCTGCAAACAAGGTCTTAAAGTATCTGCAGTGGAATGACATGCACCGGATACCATTCCGTCTGCATCTCCCATTTTTACCATCATAACACCATAGTAAAGATAATTCGTCAATAAGATTTCTGTTGCCTGTTCTTGGGTCATTCCCTTTTTCTGTCTTAATTCCACCAATTTTGCAATATATGCAGCGGTCTTATCACTTTGCGCTGGGTCTACAATAACTGCATCCTCAATGTGGTAGTTCGCTCCATTTTTTGCAATCGTTTCTTTGTTGCCTACTAAAATCAGATTGGCTGTACCTTCTTTTAAAATTGTCTGTGCTGCCTCATAAGTTCTCTTGTCTTCTGTTTCCGGAAGTACAATGGTTTTCTTATCTGCTTTTGCTCTTGCTTTAATTTCATCAATAAATGCCATGATTAAAAAGCCCCTTTCCATTTTTTCTCATATACATTCATTATAGCCCAATACCTTTTTGTATACAAGCCATATCCTGTGTATTTTTTAATACAATTCCATGGGGCATGGAATTATTATGAAATTACCACACCTTTTTGTAGCATAATATTTGCATAAAGTGCTTTTTCGCTTGTGGCAATAATGGCATAAGCCGTCTTAGATTCATCATAAAATGCGAATCGTTCTATATTGCCTACTGCTTTGGCACCTCTTTGGTCATGCTTTTCTACAATTTCTTTGTAAACTTCCCAAATAGGTGTTTCTACAGTATCGCCTTGCATCACTTCCATTAGATTGACCGGATGTTCCACATAGGTATCCAATGGGAACACCTGTAAAATAGCATCTAATATCTCTGGCACACCATGTCCATCACATCGTATCACCGTAGCATCTTTTCCCATGGATTCTGCTGGAAAGTTTCCATCTGAAATCACCAATCGGTCACTATGACCCATTTCGCACAAAACTTTTAATAATTCCGGTGATAAAATACTTGGAATTCCTTTTAACATACTTTTTTCCTCCTATTATGCTTGAAAGCTGCCCTAGGATGAAACCTAGGACAGCTCTGATTGTTTATTTTGTTTGTTTCATTTGTTATAAAGTGATTATTCGTATAAACATGGTTTGATATTTTCGTCTTCCATGTTATCTTTTGTATACCAGAGACATCCTGTATCTACATCAGATACGCTTTCACCTTTTGCTGATTTAACTGCTAATTCTACTGCTTTGTAACCAATTTGTACTGGATCTTGTGTAATAGAACCTACGAAAAGACCATCTTTGATTGCCTGTAATTGAATTTTACCTGAGTCAAATCCAACACCGATTACTTTGTCAGCGCCAAGTACTTGTAAGCTCTCATTAGCTGTAATGATATTCTTTGCAGAAAATTCATTAGAACCATAGATTGCAACTAAGTCTTTTTTGTTTAAAAGTGTCTGAGCAACAGTTACACATGCTGCATCATCAACGGTTGCAGGAATACCAACTTCGATAACCACTTTTGCGCCATCTACTTTTTTGTTGTATTTGTCATGTCCTTCTACAGAAGTTTTGTCTTCACCAATTGTTTTTACCATTTTGTCAATAAATCCAGAAGTACGATCGCCAATAGATTGAGACGTAGCATCCTGAGCAACAACACCAATTCTTACGGTGTCAGCTGGATCTGTTACTTTGTCTTTGATTACTTTGTACATTTCGTCTGCTGCCATTTCACCTGCTGCATAGCTATCTGTAGCTGCATTTGCAACGATTGTCTTTGCTCCTGGTACACCTGAGTCAAATCCAACAACTGGAATCTTTGCTGCATCAGCGTCTGCCAAAGCACCTTTGATAGATTCTGGATCCAATGCTGCAAGACAAATTGCAGATGGTTTTTTATTGATTGCATTGTTTAATTGCTCTACTTGCTCATCAATTGCACTTTCATTCTTAGGTCCTACAAAGTTAATAGTCGCACCCATTTCTTTTCCTGCTTTTTCTGCACCAAGCTTTACAGCTTTCCAGAAATCATGTTGAAATCCTTTTGCAACGATTTCTACTGAAAGATCACCACTTGCCTTTGTGTCTTCTTTCTTCTCAGTTGCTTCTTCTTTCTTACCGCAACCAACTGCCATGGTAGCTACCATCGCTACACACAATAACACGCTTACAACTTTCTTCTTCATGAATCAATTCCTCCTTTTAATTTTGTTTTGTAATATGATAAATCTGCTTACGCAGGCATTACAAACGCTTTTACACTGCTTCTGATTTTCTTCTGTTCCATACATCTGCAAATACAGCACCAATCAAAACGAAACCGGTAATAAACAACTGATAGTGTGGCTGTAATCCTACAAAAGGAAGTCCTGTTTTTAATACAGACATAATAAACACACCGATTAAAGTTCCAGAGATAGAACCATTTCCACCTGATAAGGAAGTGCCACCGATAACAACACCTGCGATAGCGTCCAACTCAAAACCATTTCCGGTACCGGGCATTAAGGTAGAATAAACTGCCGCATAGGAAATACCTGCTAATGCTGCAAAAATACCACTAAATACAAATGCTAATGTTTCCCATTTTACAACGTTTACACCGGATAGTCTAGCCGCTTCCTTGTTACTTCCAAGAGCCAGAATATAACGTCCCGGACGAGTTTTATTTAATACCATAGACATAATAATTGCCAATACGATTAAAAGAATAAATCCGGTAGGAAGTCCTGCCAAAGGAAGTCCCGGTGCTTTGAATTTAAAGATATTGTGAAACCATGCACCTGCGGAATCTCCTTGTGGAAAAGTAACACTTGCAGTTCCGGTTACGATAGAGCCAAGACCTCTGGTGATCATCATGGTACCAAGAGTTGCAATAAATGCAGGTAATCCCATAACGGATACCATCAAACCATTTGCAAGTCCTACCAATAAACCAATTGCCAAAGTAATAATTAATACCAATGCCATAGGAACTCCTGCTTTGTTAAGCAAAGTACCACCAATTAAGGAGCAACAGATACATACCGTACCAATGGATAAATCGATTCCGCCAGTAATAATAACAAAGGTAACACCAATTGCCATAAATCCAATGTAATAAGATGAATCTAAAATACTAATAAAAGTGCTGTATTGAAAGAAGTTACTCCCAAAGATACTGAAAAATACATATAACAGTACCAATGCCAAGATGGCAACTAATTTTTGTGTTCCCAGTGATTTTTTCTTTTTCATTTCTGTTCTCCTCCTATTAATCTCTCAAAGTAGCTGCAGTCATAATGTTTTCCTGCGTTGCTTCTTCAATCGATAGTTCTCCTGTTTTACGTCCTTCACACATTACAACGATTCGATCGCTCATACGAAGAACTTCTGTTAATTCTGAAGAAATCATGATAATTGATTTTCCTTCTTTTGCCAGTTGATTCATCAATGTATATATTTCACTTTTGGCACCTACATCAATACCTCTGGTAGGTTCATCAAATATCAAAATTTCACTGTCTCGTGCAAGCCACTTTGCAATAACTACTTTTTGTTGGTTCCCGCCCGAAAGATTCTTAACTGCCTGGTTGACAGAAGGAGTTTTTGTTTTTAAAGCATCTACATATTTTTCAGCAATTTCTTTTTCTTTTTTCTTATCAATGAAGATTCCATTCATAAACATTTCTAGCGATGCCATCGTTGTATTTTCGGCTACCGTCTTCCCGGTAATGATACCGTAACGCTTACGATCTTCTGACAAATATCCAATGCCATACTTTACTGCATCTGCCGGTTTATGTATCTCCACCTTTTCGCCATTGATATAAATGTCACCACTGTCTTTTTTATCTGCTCCAAATAATGCTCTTGCTGTTTCGGTTCTTCCTGCACCCATAAGACCGGAAAATCCAAGTATTTCGCCTTTGCGAAGTTCAAAGCTGACATCTCTTACCATTTTCCCTGCATTCAAATGTTCCACTTTCAAGACTACCGGCGCATCCTCGGGTACATTACTCTTTTGCTTTGGTTCTTCATATACCACACGTCCAACCATCATATTGATGATATCATCTTTGGTAGAGTCTTCGGTAATCAATGTGCCTACATATTCTCCATCACGCATGACCGTTACACGGTCTGTGATTCGTTTAATTTCATCCATTCTATGAGAAATATATACAATTCCAATATTTTTATCGCGTAAGTCACTAATGATTTTGAAAAGCTCGCTAATTTCTGTTTCAGTCAATGCTGCCGTTGGTTCGTCAAATACAATGACTTTCGCTTCCGTTGAAATTGCTTTCGCAATTTCACACATTTGTTGTCTACCTACCGTAAGATTTCCCATTTTGTCTTTGGGATTAATCTGGATGTTTAAAATATCAAATAATTTTTGTGCTTCCTCATTCATCTTTTTGTCATCAATGAGTTTGCCATTCATATTCTCACGTCCGATAAAAATGTTTTGAGCAACTGTCAAATGATTCATCATGTTTAATTCTTGATGTACAATGACCACCCCTGCGTTTTGAGCCTCTTTTGGGTTTTTAAATTCCACTTCTTTACCTTCGTATGTAATCACGCCGCTATCTTTACTGTAGATTCCGGTAAGAATCTTCATCAATGTTGATTTGCCCGCTCCGTTTTCACCCATTAGTGCGTGTACTTCGCCTCTTTTTAAGTCCAGCTGTACATTTTTCAATGCGTGAACACCAACAAAAGATTTATCAATATCTTTCATTGTTAAAATAACTTCTCCCACGTTCTCACCTTCCATTTCTTTGCTTCGTCTACCTGTTTACCTCTTCACTAGATTTATTATACCTTCCTTCGATTCCAAACAACATGGAATATCTTATTGAAAAAGGAGAAAATCTTACTGTCATAGTAGGATTTTCTCTTTTTTATGGTATATTATTCACTTTTGCACATTTTGTTTTCTAGTATTTATTCTTTTCATGAAAGGGAAAAAGTAATTTCTGATTTTCTTTTGTATAGATATTTTCTCTTACAATCAGTTTCGAACCGGAGTCTACAGTGGCTTTTGGCGTTTCGTGATTGGCTAGTGCAATTGCCGTTTTCACCCCTAAATATCCCATGTCAAAAGGTTTCTGAATTACAATGCTGTTCACCAGTCCAGACTCCAGCATTTGAATTTCTTCGATGGAATTATCAAAACCGACGATTTTCACTTTTCCGGACAGTCCCATATCTTTAATGGCTCTTCCTGCTCCCACTGTTGAATATTCATTGAGCCCTGCCACCAATGTAATCTCCGGATGGGCAAGCAGCATTTCCTTGGTCACTTCGTACCCATGACTATAACTGGAATCAGAAAACACTGTTTCCACTACATTACCACTTTTATCCTTCAGTCCTTTGCGAAAACCGGACTCTCGATCAATGGCGGTAGACGCGCCTTTGACATGACTGACAATTCCAATACCATCCTGCTCTTCGCACAGCTTGCTTGCATATAATCCCATAATTTCGCCTGCAGCCACATTGTCCGTGGTAATCACTGCATCGGCAATGTCTTTTTCCAAAACGGAATCAATTAACACCAATTTGATGCCATGACTTTTTATTTTCCGAGCAGCTGACAGGGTTTTTACATAATCTGCAGGTGCCAGCACAATGGCATCCGGTTTCTTTTGGATGGCTTCTGCAATCAATTCATTTTGACGGGCAATATCATTTTCTTTTTCCGGTGCAACTACTTCAAGCTCTGCATCTTTTTCATCGGCGGCCATGCTAGCGCCTTCAATTAACATAGACCAAAAATCGCTTTCATCCGCACTTTTTGAAACATAGATAATTTTTAATGGTTTTGCCTGAATTGCCCGATATTCCACAGCAATCAGAACTGCTGCGACAATCACTACCGCCCCTATCAGGAAATATCTTTTTCTATTCCTCATTATTTTCATGTTGCTTCGCTCCCATCATCGGAATTCGAATGGTAACCACCGTTCCTTCTCCTTTTTTGCTTTGATAACATAGCCCATATTCTTTGCCATAATAAAGCTGCAAGCGATTCTGTATATTATAGACACCCACTCCGTTGGTCTTTTTTCCCGCTTCCCGCTTCTCAAAAATATGCTCCAATTCCGTTTCGTCCATCCCCATTCCGTTATCCGCTACTTCTAAGACAATCTTATCTCCCTCTCGGAATCCTCGGATGCTAAGCATTCCTTTATGTTCTGCATATTTAATTCCGTGATAGATTGCATTTTCAACCAGTGGCTGTAAGGTAAGCTTCACGATCTGCTGGGATAAAATATCCGGTTCCATAAAAATGTGGAATGCCAGCTTGTCTTGGTATCGTATTTCCTGAATGGTCAAATATGTTTTCGTATATTCCACTTCTTTGGCAATGGTTACCAGTTCATCATCATTTCCAATGCTTTGTCGAAACAGTTTCGCCAAAGATGATGTCATTAACACTACTTTTTGATTGTTTTTTCCGCTTTCCGCCATCCAGATAATCGAATCTAACGTATTGTATAAAAAATGTGGATTGATTTGAGCCTGAAGCGCTCTCATTTCCGCCTTTCGTTTCTGCCTCTGTTCTTCCATGTTTTGTTTCATCAGTTGTTCAATTTTTCGAGTCATCATATTAAATGTTTTTCCCAATCGACCAATTTCATTGGGAGACAGATCTTCAATAGCAGCACTGTCAAAGTGTCCCTTTTCTACTTCCTTCATGGAATCATCCAAGATACGAATCGGACTTGTAATCCTTCCAGAAATAAAAGCAGAGATAGCTGCGCCTATCAGAAGTAACAAAATCGTAATGAACAGATAAAGCATCACCGTTTCGGTCCTTCCTTTTAAAAGTTCCGACATATAAGAAACCCCCACCACTGTCCAACCACTTTTCTCTGATTTCGAGACCGAATACACTTTACTGCCATCCTTGCTTTTTTTTACAAAGCTGGTGTCATTGCCCTTTACCTCCATCACACGTTGAATGACTTCTTCTTTCATGCCACTGTAAATCAGTTGTTGCTGGGGATGATAAATGATGGTACCATTTTCATCCAGTAGATAAATATATCCTTTTTCACCCAAACTAATGGTCTTGCACAGATCATTAATTGCACTGTAATTCAAATCAATAAACATGACCCCTTGAATTTCCTCGGTTTGATTATTATAGATTCCTCTGCTTAATGTAATGACCCATGGATAATTTCCGGCAATGGTATTTTGCACATGGGAGCCAGACAATACAAATCCTTTTTCATTTTCCTTTTTGGCTTCCTGAAACCAGCTTTCCGAAGAAATGCTATGATACAGATTCAGCTTAGAATTCCCACGGTTAATAATCATTCGCCCATTGTCCCCAATCACCGCCACATTACAGATGTCTGCACGGCTGTTCATAATGGTCTGGAATTGGCTGACCACACGGTTGTATTGCTCATTTTTCTCTGTATCCGGCACATTTTCCTGAAAGAGATATTCTTGTACATCTCGGTTCCTAGTAATCATCTGCGATGTATTTTCCATATAATTAATATAGGAATCAATATTCCCATTGACTTGATGGATTAACTGCTGGGTGTATTCCGTGGAATTTTGTACCACACTATTTTTCGTGTAATTGATGGAAATTACAAAAAACACAAGAAGTGAAATCATAATCAAGACACAAAAAGAAAGCAGTATCGTTGTGCGAATACTTTTAAATCGAAATAACCAATTCTGCTTCTTTTCTTTCATATCTACCTCCATCTACGGGCATATTCTGTCGGGGATTCTTCTACATACTTTTTAAAGGTACTGCTAAAATAATGAGGATCACTGTAACCTACCTCTTCTGCAATTTCATAGGAACGCATCTGGGTCGTTTGAAACAATTCCTTTGCCTTTTCAATTCTTTTTTTAGTCAACGCTTCAATAAAAGTGATTCCCGTATAATTTTTAAACATGGCACTGAAATAACTGGTGCTCATAGCCATATATCGACAAGCCGAGTTAAGAGAAATCCCGGAGTCTTGATAATTCTTATCGATGTACTCTAACGCTTTGATGGCTTGCTGTTTTCCAAGGCTATCCCTGCTTTGTCCAATTTCTTTTGCAATCTCCAGACAAAACTGATAAAGAAGTTCCTTCACATCTTCCAGATGATTTTGATGATTCAGCTCTTCTAAAAAAGATTCCTCTTTTTCAAAGATCATCTGCTCATCCATCCCAAGCTCATCCGCTGAAAACATAATTTTCAAAATAATGCTTTGCACATAAGATAAGGTCTTGTTCTTGGAAGTAAAAGTGCTGCGTATTTTTTCAAAAAAATTCGCAGTATACAATTTTAAATCTCGTTCATTATTCTGCTTCACAGCCATCACAAAGCGTTCCTGCCATCTTGTGATATCAATGTCATCTTCTACGGTTCGATGGGAGAATTCCTTTCCAAATAAAAGCACATTCTCTCCAAACAAAAATTCAAATTCTTTTACAGCAACTGCATTTTGATAGGACTGTGGAATTTCTTCTATCCGGCTGACACACCGACCTGCCAAAACAACCGTATTAATCTGTAGTAAGGTACAGATTAACTGTTGTATTTTATGAAATATGCTTTTTATCCGGTCTTCCAACTGATATTCACTTTCCCCAGCCATTAGAACCGTAGTAACATTCCCAGTATCTTGGAACACCTCACAGTTTTCTTCTAATTCCAGGGATTCTTCTGTGATATTATATACAGCAAACAGCGCTAGTTCATCGGTCATGCGTTGTCCGTGATGTTCAAAATTAAATCCGCTTTGACATTGTATCTGCAGTGCACAAAAACATTCCCCCTGTAAGGAGATTCCATAACTTTCCAACCGTTCTTTTGCGTCAGGAACTTCTCCCTTTCCTTTTACGAACTGGTTTAAAAAGCGTTCTTTTAGTAAAGGCATACTTTTTTCATATGCCTCCTTGATTTTATCAAACTGTCCTTTTTCCTTTTCTTCATCCAGTCTGTTCTTCATGCGAAGCAATACGTCCGACAATTCACTTGCAGTAACCGGTTTGAGAATATATTCCATCACTTGATAGGCAATGGCACTTTTTGCATAATCAAAATTATCATATCCACTGATAATGACAATTTTAATTTCCGGACAATGTTCATATACATATTTAGCCAGTTCTATTCCATCTACATAGGGCATGCAAATATCCGACAAAATCAGATCGGGAGGATTGTTTTCTATTTCTGCAATGGCTTCTTTCCCATTCTCGCACACATTACTCAGTTCATAGCCCAATTCTTCCCAATGGATATTCTCGCTGATTGCTTCCCGGATCAAGAACTCATCATCCACCAATAACACTTTATACATCTTCTCACCTCTTCCTGCTTCTTGTAAAAGTATATCAAAAAAGGATGCACAAATCAAACTGAAAAATGCAGACGCATTGACCACGTCTGCACTTTTTACTTATGTTTATATTAGTTTTAAAAATCGTTGGTATGCATTTTCCCACAACGTTCGATCTTCCGGTTCGTAGCGAAGAATTTTTTGTGAATTTCCAATAATTTCTCTGGCTTCTTTTAAGGAACCAATCTCTCCGGAAGCAAGAAGTTGCAATGCAACATTGCCAAGTACCGTAGCTTCTACCGGTCCTGCACTGACGGTTCTTCCACAGGCATTCGCTGTAAACTGACACAAAAGTCTGCTTTGCGTTCCACCACCGACCATATATATGGTTTCATAATTTTTCTTGGTACAATCCATGATTTCTTCCATCACATAACGGTATTTCAATGCCAAACTTTCATCAATGCAACGTACAATCTCTCCTTTTGTAACCGGAACTGCTTGTCCGGTGCGCTGACAAAACTCTTGGATTCTCTTTGGGAGATTCCCAGCCGGAACGAATTCCGGTGCGTCCGGATCAATGAAACATTTTAATGGAGCAGTCTTTTGCGCCATTTCTTCCAATTCTCCAAACCCATACTCTTCCCCTTCACGAATCCACTGTCTGCGGCTCTCTTGAATACACCAAAGTCCAATGATATTCTTTAAGAAAGAAGCCTTCTTTTCACAGCCACCTTCGTTGGTAATATTATAGTGAATTGATTTTTCATTAATGAGGGGTTGTTTTAATTCGGTTCCCAGCAAAGACCAAGTTCCACAACTTAAGAAAATAAAGTCCTCTTCTTTAGCAGGTACCGATACCAAAGCATCTTGAGTATCATGCCCAGCAACTGCCATCACATCCATTTTCTCTATGCCAAGTTCTTCACAGATAGCATCTGTCAAAGTACCTACTTTCGTTCCACAAGGAACTACAGGGGAAAAGATTCTTTTTGGTAAGCCTAATTTTTCAATGACTTCCTCAGACCAATCTCCCTTTTTTGCGTCCAGCAGTTGTGTGGTAGATGCGATTGAATATTCTGCAGCCTTTTCTCCGGTCAAAAGGTAATTAAACAAATCCGGCATCATCAACATGCAGTCTGCCCGTTCCAACAATTCCGGTCTGTTTTCTGTTAAGGAAAGCAATTGAAATGCTGTATTGATCTCCATAAACTGGTTACCGGTAATCTGGTAAAAACGTTCTTTATCTATCTTTTCAAAGCTCTTGGAAAGCATGCCTTCGGTTCGATTATCCCGATAATGCACCGGATTTTCTAACAGGCTTCCTTTTTTGTCCAATAATCCAAAATCCACACCCCATGTGTCAATTCCAATGCTTTCGATTTTTCCACATTTTTTAGACTTTAACAGTCCTTGTTTGATCTCGAAGAAGAGTCTTAACACATCCCAGTACATCGTTTCATTTACCACCACCGGGTCATTGGAAAAGCGGTGTAGTTCTTCAATTTGAATGGTATTTCCATCGAACGTGCCACACATGGCACGTCCGCTGGAAGCTCCAAAGTCAAACGCTAATACTTTTTTATCCATTTCCTCACCCTTTCTTACTTATAAAGTGGGCCGTATGTCGCACAAGCTCTGTAATCCTGACCTTCTTTATCTTGTCCAAAAGCATTCCATGCAGATGGTCTAAAGATCTCTTCATTTGGAACATTGTGCATTGCTACCGGAATACGAAGCATTGAGCACATGGTGATTAAATCTGCACCAATATGACCATAGCTGATTGCACCATGGTTCGCACCCCAGTTGTTCATAACGTCATAAGCGGTCTTAAATGCACCTTCGCCGGTTGTTCTTGGTGCAAACCAAGTACATGGCCATGTATAGTCGGTACGTTTCCACAAAGTATCGGTCACTTCTTCTGGAAGTTTCACTGTCCATCCTTCTGCAATTTGAAGAACCGGTCCCAATCCCTTTACCAGATTTAGACGAACCATGGTACAAGGCATCTCTGCTTCGGTTACGAATCTAGAAGAATATCCACCACCTCTGAAATAGCCAAAATCTGCATAATTCCATGTAGTCGCATCCATCATTGCTTTTTGGTCTGCTTCGGTTACGTCATACCAAGGTTTGATCATTGGTGTTCCGTCTTCTGCTTTTGATTGTCCATTTGCATCTAAGCAGGATGCACCGGAATTGATCAAATGAATGATTCCGTCTGCTTCTTTTGCAGCTCCTTGCAGTTCATAGCCGGTTGCTTTTTTTACTGCTTCTGGACTCCAGTAGGTACGTACATCGGAAAAGATCTGTGCACTGTTGGTCAATAATTTTCCAAACATCATTCCCAAACCGTTTAATACATCGTTCTCCGTTGCTAATACGTAAGGTTCTCTTGCGCCATTCCAATCAAAAGAAGTATTTAACAGAGCTTCTGCGAAATCACAGTTTGGATAAAAATCAGTCCATTGACGTTGTCCCTGGAAGCCTGCAGCCAATGCATTGTGACCTACTCGTTCTTCTTCACAGCCTTCTGGAAGATTTGGATTGCCATTCA
The DNA here is from genome assembly GCA_036666555.1 of Lachnospiraceae bacterium. Classification (GTDB taxonomy): domain Bacteria; phylum Bacillota; class Clostridia; order Lachnospirales; family Lachnospiraceae; genus UMGS1251. The sequence continues at coordinate 82,527 of JAVWVS010000004.1, forward strand.
TTAAGTCTTTGATGATACACATCATCTTTACAACAAATTCCCAATCTTTTTCTTTTTCTTCTGCTGATTTTTTAACCGTATCCGGATTCTTATCAAATCCTTCTTTGCAATTTGCTTTTGCCCATGCAAGTGCTTTTTGGAATTCTTTTTCATCGTAGATACCTTCGGTCATTCTACGAATAATTTCCACTTCATCTACAGACTCTACTCGCATTCCCAAATATTCTTCGATAAAGGCCGGATCAATGATTGATCCACCAATACCCATACAGATAGAACCAATCTGTAAATAAGATTTTCCGCGCATAGATGCTGCTGCAACTGCTGCTCGTCCAAATCTCAATAATTTTTCGGTTACATCTGCTGGAATCTCAGCATCATCAGCATCTTGTACGTCGCGACCATAAATGCCAAATGCAGGAAGTCCTTTTTGTGCATGAGTAGCAAGTACGGATGCAAGATAAACAGCTCCCGGTCTTTCAGTTGCATTGAGTCCCCACACACCTTTGATGGTCTTTGGGTCCATATCCATGGTTTCTGCACCATAGCACCAGCAAGGCGTTACGGTAAGCGTGATATCCACTCCTTCTTTTCGAAACTTATCTGCACAGGCAGCAGTTTCTGGTACACGTCCAATCGTAGTATCTGCAATCACTACTTTTACCGGCTCTCCGTTTGAATATTTTAAATTATCTTGAAACAACTTTGCAGCGGATTGTGCCATTGCCATTGTCTGTTTTTCTAAAGAACCTCTGACGTCTAAATAACCTCTTCTTCCATCGATGGTTGGTCTGATTCCGATAACCGGGTAATCTCCAATTAATCTACTTTTTGCCATGATAAATCCTCCTTTTCAAAATAACACATAGTTTGGTTGATAACTTCATTATATTCTTGATTTTCTGATAATTCTTGTGGTATAGTAGAAAAAAACATAACAATATTCACTTTTTGAAAGGATGTTGAAAAAATGAAATATATTGAATACAAAGAGCATAAAAAACACGGCACCTTAGACTTTCCCGTTGAATTTTATCATGTCACCCCCAGCCATCCGCGATATCAAATGTCCTATCATTGGCATATGGAACATGAAATTATTCGGATTATCAAGGGTGAACTGTTAGTCACCATCGAAGAGCAGGAATTTACTGCCTGTTCCGGTGATGTTGTCTTCGTCCATGGTGGCGTACTGCATGGTGGTATTCCGGATCAATGTATCTACGAATGTATCGTATTTGATTTGGAAACATTAGTGAAACATGCCTATGTGTGCCAAAAAGAAATGCAGGGAATTGTCACCCATTCCTTATTGGTCCAGAATCTGTTTACGTCTTCGGATAATGAATTTCATAAAATTGCCGGAACTTTATTTGAAACCATGCGAAGTAAAGGAACCGGTTATGAGCTTACCATTTTAGGCTGCTTTTATCAATTATTTGGCTGTATTTTAAAAAATCATTATTACGTACCCTCTTCCGAAGAACCAGCCAAAAACAGCAAACGGATTCTGCAGTTAAAAAAAGCCTTGGAATTGATCGAAACCGCTTATCCGGACTGCATTACTTTGGACGACCTTGCAAAAGTGGCCGGCATGAATTCCAAATATTTTTGCCGTTTCTTTCAGGAAATGACCCACCGCACTCCCATTAATTACCTGAACTATTATCGAGTAGAACGTGCCTGTTTTGAATTGGTCACCTCGGAAGCTTCCATCACGGAGGTCGCACTCAATTGCGGTTTTAATGACAGCAGTTATTTTGTGAAAACATTTAAAAAATTCAAAGGAATTACGCCAAAAAAATACTTGTCCGGGCTACCGCATTAGCTCCGAACAAGTATACTCTTTACCAAAGTCTTCGATACATCTGCATGATGGCTTCTTTATCTGCTGTACGGGGGTTCGTCCCGGTACATGCATCTGCCATGGCTGCCTCTGCCATCGTCTCTACTTTACTCATATAGGCATCAATGGAAATCGTGCCAATTTCTGATATTTTCATGGGCATATCCATTTCTTTTAACATAAATTGTGTCCAGGATACCAAGGAACGGACACTCATAATCTTATTATAACTGCTTAAGCCTAGAATATGTGCAATGGTCGCATAGCGTTTCACTGCCGGCAAATAATCTTTTTGGCTTCTGCTTTGCTTGTGAATATCTGTATTGTATTCAATGATATGGGGTAATAACATAGCGTTGGCACGTCCATGAGGAATATGAAACTGTGCGCCCAACTGATGTGCCATCCCATGATTGAGTCCCAGAGATGCAGAGTTAAATGCAAGCCCTGCCAAACAAGACGCCACATGCATCTTTTGTCTCGCATGAGTATCTTGTCCATCTAAAAAGGCGCGAAGCAAAAACACGCCACAGATTTCAATGGATTTTTCTGCCAGTGCTGAAGAAAATTCATTGTGTTCCGTACTCACATAAGCCTCCAACGCATGGGTGAATACATCCATACCGGTATCTGCCGTAATAGCCGGTGGAACGCTTTTCACCAGCTCCGCATCTAAAATAGCTTCATCTGCTGTTAGGCTGTCCGATACTAGCGGATACTTAATCTGGGCTTTGGTATCATTCACCACTGCAAAAGAAGTTACTTCGGAACCGGTTCCGCTGGTGGTAGGAATCGCAATCAGACCCACCTCTGCGTAATGGTTGATTTTCAAAGCAAATTCCCGAATACTTTTCGAAGAATCAATGGCTGAGCCTCCGCCCACTGCGACAATTGCCTCCGGCTGGTACTCTAGGAATTTCTTCACTCCGGTAATAATTTTATCCATTGGTGCATCGGGTACCACATCACTAAAAATGTCATAAGCGATTCCACCTTTTTTCAAAGGTTCTGTAATCATACTAATCAAGGGTCCTGTTAAAATAAAGGGATCTGTAATAATCAATACTCTTTGGTAAGGTAAATTGCTCAAACGCTCCAATGCATGATCACCAAAATGTATTTTTGTCTTAATTTCAAAAGTTTTCATACTTTCTATCCTCTATTCTTCCGGATACAGACACTGTACACCCGTCTGTTCAAATAGGGTCATCCATTTTTTATCCGGTTTTCTATCTGTTACCACGGTGGTAATCTCTTTTAATTCTCCTACTTTAGAAAAGGCGATTTTCCCGAACTTAGACCCATCCACCACCAACACGCCAGACTTTGCTGCACGAAGCATGGCTTGTTTTACCTGGGAAAGCTGCTCATTGGAATCAGTGAATCCTTTCTGCTCTTCCAATCCTTTGCAGGAAACAAAAGACAAATCTACATTATAGGAATTGACATTATCAATGGTCTTTGGACCTAGCAATGCTAAATATCCTGCCTTTGCCGAACCACCGGTCATAATCACATCCCAATCCGTCAGATCTGAAAGTTCAATGACGATTTCAATGGAGTTGGTAATTACAGTCAGTCGTTCCTTATGTTTGATTGCCTTTGCAATAAAAATAGCTGTAGTGCTTGCATCCAACATAATCCGGTCTCCATCATGAATCAGGGTCGCTGCTAATTCTGCGACTTTCTGTTTGCCGGAAACATTATGTTTTCTTCTCACATTAAAAGGCATATCAATATTGGTATTCTCATTTAAAACGGCTCCCCCATAACTTTTCGTGGCTAAGCCGTCCCGATCTAATTTATCCAAATCCCTTCGAATCGTTTCTTCCGATACCCTATAGATTTGGCTTAATTCACTGACGACCACTCTTTTTTCTTCCTGTAATGTTTCTAAGATTAGATTTCGTCTTTCCACTGCAAGCATTTCGTCCGCCCCCCTTTTTCTCTATTATAAAATAGAACGAATCGTTTGTTCATCCGGATGTGCAATGACTGAATAATCCAAGACCATACCCTCTAAAGCGATGGCTGCTTTGGCTTTTTCAATGGCTGCACTCACTGCCGATACTTCTCCGGTCAGAAGCATATAAGATTTTCCACACATTCCTTTTGCAATACGAAGTTCAATTAACTTCACAATTGCTGTTTTCGCCGCAATATCTGCCGCTACAATAATCGATGCTGCATCATAAGTTTCTAGGATGCCAAGCGCACTGACTTTTTCTACTACAGAGGTTCCATAAATAGCAGGGAAGATATCCTCATGAGGGTTTCCCAATACGAAACTATCAATCAATTGTTCTGGATACGAAACTTTCGCAGTATCTACTGCTGCAGAAACCGCACTTAAATCTCCGGACACAATAGCAATATATTTACCGGGACAAACTGTCTGTGCCTCTACTATTTCTACCTGTGCCGTTTTAACCATGGCATCTGCGGCCGTAATACCGCTTGCCACCGTTTTAAATTCAATCATGCCAATTGCTCTACTCATACCGTACACGCCTTTCCTACTTCACTTTTTGTATCATTACATAAGTATCATTGACTTCCATTACTTTTCCGGTTATGGAAGCATGAATACCCACACTCAGTCCATTTGCCGGTGCTCCAATCATCTGACCGGTTTCCACCATATCCCCTTTTGCTACCACTGCTTTTGCAGGTGCTCCAATATGCTGGTTGAGTAAGATTTTCACCTGATTCATAGACACTACCGTATCCGTAAGAGGTGCTTCTACATTATATTTTGCAAGTCCCAGTCGGGCTTCTAACCGTTCTTCGGGAGCTTTTCGGTATTCTCTGGATTCTTTTACCGGTGTGGGCTGTACATCGGAAGGTACTTTGATACCCGCCTTTCGTAGTCCCAATTTATATTCCGCCATCAAAGACCTTGGTGAAAGTCCCTGTGGGCAAGAAAACAATTCGCACAATCCGCAAGAGCTGCAGAACATGGTATTGATAAATGGATTCAGATTCTGAAAATCTTGATTGGAAGCCGCTCTCATAAACAAATGCGGTTCTATCGGATGTCCCAGTGCATGTCTCGGACAAAGATCAGTACACATCTGACATTGGCAGCAAGTGGATGCCGCCCGATTCATTTCAATCGATATTTTGCTGTTTTTTTTCTGTACCAACAAATGATCTTTTGGCAAAACCAAAATGGCATTGGTGGTCTTGGTCACCGGTTGGTCTCCGGTTCCAATATTTCCCATCATAGGACCTCCGATAAAATAAACCGGATCTTCTACCGTAGTCTCTCCCGCCAGTGCTACCACCTCTTCCATCGTACATCCAATAGGAACACGTACGGTAATAGGGTGTGAAACTTCCGCAACCACAGACACGACTTTGTCCGTAACCGGCTGCTGAAATTCCAGTGCGCGATAAATATTGTAGATTGTCTCTACATTGAATACAGCCACTCCTTGTTCGATGGGCAGTCCACCGGGTCTTACCACTTTCCCCACAGCTTCGTAGATCAAGACTACTTCATCACCCATGGGATATACGCCATCCAGTAAATGGATACGCACATTTGGAAACTCTCCGATACACCCACGCAAAGCTTGAATGGTTGCTTGATATTCCTTTTTAATTCCGATGACAGCCTCAGAAGCCTTTACGGTATCCGCAATCATACTGAATGTTTTTACAATTTCATACGCATGTTGTTCTAGTAGCTGTCTGTGCAATTTTAATAATGGTTCACATTCTGCGCAATTGAGAATGATTGTGTCGGCCCGTTCATCTAACTTGACATACGTTGGAAATCCGGCTCCACCTGCTCCCACAATTCCATTATCTTGAATTAATTTGCTCAATTCTTTTATGTTCATGCTAACACTCCAATTCTATATTTCGTCCACAATACCTACAATTGCTGCGTCCACCGGGGCTTGCTCTACACCGCATCCGATTCTGGCTGCACTTCCCTGTGCGACCAAAACAATTTCACCCACTCCAGCTCCGATGTTATCAATGGCAACCAATTGATTGGTATTTGCTTTCATCGTATCCAGTGGCTCAACAATCATCAGTTTATTGCCCACCAGTTTATCACTTTTCCTTGTAGATACAATACTTCCCACTACCTTACCAATAATCATGTTTACCTCCATCTTTTCGCTGACAATTCCTAACGTTAAGAGATAATTGTCACGGTTTGCCCACACTTGATATTACTTGCATTCGCTTCATCGGTATCGATATGCATCTCCAAGGTAAAGCTTTCGTCTACTCTGATTTTAACGTGATTGAAAATAGTTCCACGTTCGTTATCTGCCTTTACGGATACAATATCTCCATCATGTACGCCGGCTGCCTGTGCATCTGCAGGAGACATATGAATATGTCGCATTGCCACAATACATCCTTCTGTTAAATAGAGTGCTCCTTTGGGACCGACAATGGCGATAGATGCAGAACCAGCCACATTTCCGGATTCTCGAATAGGTGCTTTGATACCCAGTTTAATAGCATCCGTCGCAGATATTTCTACCTGTGATGCTTTTCTAACCGGTCCTAATATTCTCACATTTTCTATAGCTCTAAGCTTTAAACCTACGATAGTAACTGTTTCATTCGAAGCATATTGTCCACCCATAAGTTCTTTTTTCTTGGTTAATTGATATCCTTCTCCAAACAATGCTTCCACATGTTCCTGAGTCAAATGGATATGTCTTGCAGAAATTCCGATAGGAACCATGTATCCATTACTGGATGTTTCATTTTTATTAATGGCTTCTATTACCATTTTTGTAATCAATTCAATATTGTTCGTCTCCAAATTGACACCTGCTCTCTTTATCAAAATAGTAATAGCCCGGCATGGTGCCAAGCAATTGTACCAATCGCTTGGCGCGCGGGCTAAGGCTTTGTTTCATTATTTTACTGTTGGTAAAATCAATTCTACATCTGAATGTGGTCTTGGGATGACATGTGTTGCGACTAATTCGCCAAGTCCTGATGCGCTGTTTGCGCCGGCTTCTACTGCTGATTTTACAGCACCTACATCTCCACGTACCATAACGGTTACTAATCCAGAACCAATTCTTTCTGTTCCTACCAATACTACATTGGCTGCTTTACACATTGCATCTGCTGCTTCTACTGCTGCTACCAAACCTCTTGTTTCTACCATTCCTAATGCTTCTTGTGACATTCTTTTTTCCTCCTTTTTCACTGTTGTTTCTTTATTGGCTGCTACTTTTCTGGCATTAATTTTTGCCGCTGTTTTTGCCGGAGCTTTTGCTGTCTCTGTTGCCATATTTTTGTCCTCCTATTTAAACCGACTGGCGCTTTTATTGACCAATCGCACAATTTCCTCATGGGGACTCGCTATAACGCCTACTGCTACAGGCTCCTTAATTGCATTTGCCTTGGCGGTTTCTACCGCTTGCGTGACAGCGGATACGTCACCTTCTATCACAATGGTAACTAATCTTCCGCCCAGCTTTCTCTCCCAGGTAGCCAATTCTACATCTGCCGTTTTGCACATAATATCCAGCGCATCCACTGCTGCGACTACACCTGTGATTTCAATAAAGCCATATGATTTTCCCATGAATGAACTCCTTTAATTAGATTGTCGGAAGAATTTTTTCTACGTCTGAATGTGGTCTTGGGATGACATGCGTTGCAACTAATTCTCCCAATCTGCTTGCTGCTGCAGAACCGCTTTCTACTGCTGCTTTGACAGCTCCTACATCACCACGTACCATAACAGTTACTAATCCAGAACCAATTTTCTCTGTTCCCACTAATTTCACTTCTGCTGCTTTGGTCATTGCATCTGCTGCCTCGATTGCTGCTGTAAGTCCTCTTGTTTCTACCATTCCTAATGCTTCTTGTGACATTTTTATTTCCTCCTGATATTCTTTTTCTATTTTTTAGGTTCCATTACTGCTTATCAAATGCGCTTAGTTTCAGCATTTTTTCAGTGTCTTCGGTTGGTCTTGGAATAACATAAGACTGTACGACACCGGTCAAACTTTTCGCCATTTGGATTCCTGCTTCCATTGCCGCCTCTACATCTGCGATACTTCCGCGGAATTTAATGGTGACTAAAAGCGGTACAGGGAGCTCATCTGCATTGCCTGGTTTATTTTTATCAAAATTCTCCAATCGTACATTTGCTGCTTTGCATCCTGCGTCGGCTGCCATAAATGCACAGGTCAGTCCAAACACTTCCAAAATTCCTACTGCTTCTCCCATGTGATATCTCCTGCCTATTTATTAAGAATCGCAATCTTAAGTCCTGCCATTGCTAAGTTGGTCTTATGCGCTTCGTTGATTTCTGATAGTGGGAAGGTGTGTGTGATTAGCTTTTCCATAGGAAGTCCAATCTTTTTCGCACTCTTTAAGAAATCAAATGTAGTTGCATAGTCTCTTAAAGTATACACCCAAGAGCCTACTAATGTAATCTCTTTTGAACAAATATCAAAATGTGGATTGATTGTTGCATCTCCACCATTGATAAAGAATCCTAATTCACAAAGACCTCCACCATTGCGGATGAATTTATAGATATTCGCATGTGCTACCGGTGAGCCAGTACATTGGAAAGCGAAATCTGCTAAGTGTCCGCCAAATGCATTTTCCACCCCTTTTGCTAATGCGTCCAAACCTTTGTGATCTTTAAAGTTCACCGTATCGGTTGCACCTAATTCTTTTGCAAAATCAAGTCTCTTCTGTTCTCCGTCCACAGCAACGATATTAGCAACACCCATGGTGCGAAGAATAGCTATACAGATCAGTCCGATTGGCCCACATCCTTGTACCACCACTCTACTGTTGAAACGAAGGATTCCGGTTGTTTTTGCTCTTTCCACTGCGTGAATCAATACGGCACAAGGCTCAATCAAAATACGGGAAGAAAGATCTAAATCACTGACGTTAAAGATAGTCGAACCACCGCGAATCAATATGTAATCGGAAAACCATCCGTTTAAATGAATGTCATCATCCGGAAGTAAGCCATATACATCTGCTCCACCTACATTTTGTTTGTTCAAATCATACATGGTAATGTCTGGGTTGTCTTTGAAAATCATACAAGATACTACTTTATCACCTAAATGTAAGTCTTTTCCTGCACTATCTTTTTGAACGTTTTTACCCATTTTTACAATTTCGCCGGTTCCTTCATGACCAAGTACTACCGGAATCAGATTAAATGGGTCTTTTTTGAATTCGTGAGCATCGGTTCCACAGATTCCACAGCCTTCTACTTTTACCAGCATATCGTCATCCCCAATTTCTGGGATAGGATATTCTTTGATTTCATAATGTTCCAGTTCCGTAAGCATTGCCACATGTGCTGTCTTCGGAATCGAACCTGATGCTACCGGTGCTGACGGTGTAGCATTCTGACCGGTCATGCCTGAGAGAACTTGTTTCACAATCTCTTCAATATTTACTGAATTTACATCCATATTAGTTCCACCTTTCTATCGAATACATAAGCTGTCTGACATTACGCAGCGTCTTCTCTTGGTAAATGCACTGGCGCTGGTAAGACCTTCGCCGGTTCTGCTTGCAATGGTAAAGGTACAAAATCCTTCTCCTCCAAATCCAATTGCTGCATAAGATGGTGCATTCTTTACTAGGATGGCGGTATCAATTGCTTTTGCATATTTCGTAATGTTATCTACGTTTTTAGAATGAATGTGTGCGGAATGACGATTTCCATGTTCCAACCAAACTGATTTTTCAATTGCATCATCAAAATCTTTTGCACGTACCATACCAAGTATTGGCATCATCAACTCTGTAGAAATCAATTTGTGTTCTTTTTCCCCTTCGAATACGATACAACGGATATTATCCGGTACGGTAATGCCTATCATACCCAGTAAGGTTTTGGCATCGCGTCCTACGCATTTTCGGTTTAATTTTCCACCGGCAAGTACCACATCCGTCAATTGATCTTGCTGTTCTTTGTTAATCGCATAACAACCTTGCTCTTCTACCATATAGTGCATCAATTCTTCCGCAATACATTCCTCTGCTACAATTTCTTTTTCTGCAATGCAAGGAAGGTTATTATCAAATACACAACCATTTACAATATCTGCTGCAGCTTTACGTACATCTGCGGTAGCATCTACCAATGCGGGAGGATTCCCGGCACCTGCTCCGATACCACGTTTACCGGAAGAAAGAATAGCTGTAACCACTCCTGGTCCGCCGGTTGCCACTAGCAAGGATATGCTTTTGTGTTTCATCATAATATTACTGGTGTCCAGTGTTGGTTTTGCAACGGTCACTGCAATATTATCCGGTCCGCCTGCTTCTAAAGATGCTTCATTGACCATATTTATGGCAAAAATGGAGGTCTTAATTGCTGCAGGATGTGGGTTGAATACAACGGTATTCCCTCCTGCTAACATTCCGATGGTGTTACATAAAATGGTTTCGCTTGGGTTGGTGCAAGGTGTAATCGCCCCAATGACCCCGAAAGGTCCCATTTCAATTAGTGTAAGTCCACGGTCTCCCGACCATGCAGTTGTTGTAATATCTTCTGTTCCCGGAGTTTTCTCTGCTACCAGACGATGTTTCAAAATCTTATGTCCTACATTTCCCATTCCGGTTTCTTCTACACCCATGCGGGCAAATATTTCTGCATTTTCACAGGTCTTCCTGCGAATGACGGAAATAATTTTTTCTCGTTGGTCCATAGACATTCTTTTTACAATGCGTTCTGCTTTGATAGCGGCTTCAATAGCTTCGTTCATGTCGGAGAAAATACCATGTTTTCCGACAGGTTCTTCCGCAATCTGCATCTTTGCCAGAACTTCTTGTACAATGTCTTGTACCATGTTTTCATTTATAGGCACGAAATTACCTCCTTTATTATTTGTTTTCCATAGGCAGCCAATTCAGTATCTTGCTTTGCTGTCCCTCCGCTGACTCCCAGCGCACCAATCATTGTATCTCCTACCAATAACGGCTCCCCGCCACCAAAGATGACGATTTTCCCTTCGTTGGTATACTGCACTCCGTAAAGAGATTCTCCGGGCTGGCTCAATTTGCCTAATTGCTCGGTAGACATTTGAAATGCAATGGAAGTAAATGTCTTATTCAGCGCCACATCATAACTGCCCATAAAGGCGTGATCCATACAATGAATGGCCACCGGTCTTGCCGATGCATCGGAAACGGCTACTACAACTGCCAATCCCATGGTCGCTGCTTTTTCTTTTACTTTTTCAATAAGTGCTACTGCTAATTGTAATGTCATAGCTGTTTGCTGAGGTCTTGTTTCGGAAATGACTGACTGCACAATCTTGGTAATCATTTCTTCGTTCATAAGCACACCTCGAATGGAATTACAGTCCTAACTGATCCATTACCTTTTTCGTAATCGATGCTACTAATTCCTGATTGTCTCCAGTACATGGTTTTGCATCTGCCGTGCCACAAGTACCACAGTTATGACAGTTCACGCCGTCTTTGTTCTGGCATAAGTCTGCAGGGTGTTTTCCTGGAAGACCCATCTGACGTCTAATGGCATATAATTTTTGAATTTGATCTTTGTCGAATTCTTTTGGACCACCAAGCATTTTGGATTTGTATAATAATTCTGCATAAAATTCTACTGATTCCATTTTGTGGTATGCAGCTAAAAGGTCTGTGCTCCATGTTAATGCACCATGACTTTCCAATAATACTGCATCATAATATGGAAGATATTTTTCGATATTATCCGGAATCTCTACTGTAGAAGGAGTACCATATTCTGCAATGGGAACGCATCCTAATGCAATTACTGCTTCTGGCATAATTGGTTGTGTCAATGGGATTCCTGCAATTGCAAAGCTGGTTGCAAATGTTGGGTGAGCATGTACTACTGCGCCTACATCTGGTCTTTTTTCATATACTCTCATATGCATTTTAATTTCAGAAGAAGGTTTGAATCCTTTATTTGCCTGAATTACATTTCCTTTTGCATCTACTTTACAGATAAATTCCGGTGTCATAAATCCTTTTGATACGCCGGTTGGGGTGCAAAGGAACTCATTATCATTTAATTTAACTGAGAAATTACCATCGTTAGCTGCCACCATATTTCTATCGTAGACTCTCTTACCGATTTCACACATTTGTTTTTTTACTTCGAATTCATTTAACATTAATCAATTTCCTCCTTGAAGTTTTTGGTTTTTGTTGTTTCTGTTGACATTATACCTCTTATTTTCCACAATGTCAATATAAAATGTGGTTTTTATTGTTTTTAAGCGTAATAATTTGTTGTTTTTATTGTTTTTCGGTTTTTTCTTCTTTTTCCCAGGGAAGAACATCTCCCGCTTCCTTTAAATATTCCCATATTTCCGGAATTCCTTCTTGATTTTTAGAATCCACAAAAAATATTTTCTTACAGCCGGCAAGCCGCAGCCATCTTTCCGCACGGTCGCGATTGGCCTTTGGCTCATCAATCTTGGTGACGATGCCTATGACCTCCCGATTGGCCATACAGGTAATATTGGGTGGAAATAAAGAATAAGGTTCTGTGGCAGATATTAAAAGTCCTACCACATCTGCTTCATAACTATACACTGCAAGAGCGGAACCAAGTCCCTGGGTCTGTACATATTCTCCTGGAGTATCGATAATCACATCAAAATAATTCACATACTGTGTTTTATGATATTCGATTCGTTCTCCTTTCAGTGCTTGTGTCAACGTTGTTTTTCCACATTCACTTCTACCAATCAAAATAATTTTTTTCATTTCTTATCCTACGTTCTTGTAATCTCACAAATGGTAAAGCCCAGTTTCGTATCTACATATTGCAGAATCGCATTGACGGAAGCTTCCACTTCCGATACCGTTCCGGTTACAATCAAAGAACCACTGAAGCGGTCTACAAATCCCAATTCCACACCGGCTGCTTTCACTGCAATATCTGCAATAATAATCGCCGTCTCTGCCGGACTGATGGTCATTACACCTATGGCCGATTTGGCATAATCCATGCTGGGATCCAAGCCTAGTTTTTCGTACAACACTTTATCCGGATTGGCAATAATATGTGCAATGGTAATCTGCTTTCCGGGAACTAATTCCTGGACAATTCTTTGTTTTAATGGTGTGGTGGCATCATTCCTGTCATATTCCATCTTTAACCTCCTATCTGACATATTAAGTCGGTATTTTGTTCTACCATTTGTTTCAGTTGGTTCATATGTGCTTCCGTCGGTGGAAGAATTCCTTCCATCTGGTAAGCTCTTCCCAGTCCTTCATACTTATCCTGCCCCAGACGATGGTATGGCAGAATATGAATCCGTTCTACTCCCGATAAGGTATCTGCAAATTTAGCAATGGCCAGTACCTCTTCTTTCGTATCATTAAAGGTGGGAATGACGGGAACACGAATGCTTAAATGAGTCTGCCCAGATGCTGCTATTTTCCTAGCATTTTCCAGCATCAATTCATTAGACTTCCCGGTAAATTCTTTATGTTTCTCTGGATTCATGTGTTTGATGTCCATTAAATACTGATCCAGATAGGGAAGAATCTCTTCAATCACAGAATACTGTGCACATCCCATACTTTCCATAGCCGTATTGATACCGGCATGTTTGGCCGCTCTTAGTAAATCTCTGGCAAATTCCGGCTGGCAAAGGCTTTCCCCGCCGGATAAGGTCAATCCTCCCGTAGAGCGTCGGTAATAAGGTCTATCTTTTTCTACCGTTTCCATCACCTGTGCTACCGTAATGTCTTGACCGATTACTTTTGGCTTTCCCTGCACCATCATCGTCTCAATCTGATACTCCTGGGACTCCGGATTGCAGCACCAACGGCATCTTAGGACACACCCTTTTAAAAAGACAATGGTGCGGATGCCATTCCCATCATGAATAGAGAATCTTTGAATATCAAATATACGTCCCGTTGTTTTTGTGTAATCCATTCCTGTCTCCTAAAGTCCTTGTTCCGTACGGTGGATAATATCATCTTGCAGCGATTTCGAAAGAGAAGTAAATAACGCACTGTACCCTGCCACACGAACGACTAAGTGTTTGTATTGTTCCGGATGCTTTTGTGCATCCACCAACGTTGCCTTGTCTACCACATTGAACTGCATATGGCTTCCTTTTTGATCGAAATAGGATTGAATCAAATATACAAAATTATCCAGCCCTTTTTCTCCACTTAATGCGGAAGGATGAAACTTTTGATTAAATAAAGTTCCATTAGAGGCAATGCCGTGATCTAATTTGGCTACCGAATTCGCCGCAGCCGTTGGTCCGTTCACATCTTTTCCAGCAGAAGGGGATACTCCATCTGCTACCGGTGTATGTGCCAGTCTTCCATCCGGAGTTGCTCCTGTTTGTGCCCCCAATGGTACATTCGCAGATACCGGATATAATCCGGCTTGATACATCCCACCTCGTGGATTATGAAAAGTTTCCATAGGTCTTGTATACGTGTAAGCCACATCTCTTGCAAAGGCATCCACTTCTTCGATATCATTACCAAATTTCGGTACTTCTTCAATGGCCTCTAACAGCTCTTGGAATCTCTTTTGTTCCGCTGCCGGAATCTCCATGTTCATAATTTGGTTAATAATGTCACCGATCTTGGTCTGATCTACTGATTGTCCGGTTTTTTGTAATTCCTTTAAGATATCCACTGTCATTTCCGATGCAGAAATTGCATCAAATCCCTTTCCATAATTCATGGATAATGCCTGTTTGTATTGGGCTAACGTGAATTTCTTTTCATCAAACACTAATTTTTTAATCGCATATAGAGAATCTGCCATATTAGCAACACCAAATCCTTGTGGTCCTGTAAAGTTATAAACAGCGCCACCTTCTTGTACCGTCTTTCCCTCTTTTAAGCAATCGTCTACCATGCAGGATAAATATGGAAGCGGACACCGTTGCGCATGTGCTACATCTATAGAATTGTCTGCATTGACCAGCAAGGATATCTGATACTTCATCTGCTCTTTGTAAGCATCATAAAATTCTTCAAAGGTCTTCATATCTTCTACTCGTCCGGTAGCAATGCTTACCCGTTCTCCACGGTCCATTCCGTTTGAAAAGACCAGTTCCATAGGTTTACACATATTAAAGAATGCCGCATCGTGCCAACCTTCTGTCTTTCCTGATTTCTGCGGTTCCACACAGCCGATAATATTATATTCTCTGGCATCTTCTAAGGTCAGACCTCTGCTTAACAAAGAAGGGATAATCACTTCATCATTATAGTAAGCCGGAAGTCCAATACCGGTTCTGGTAAGTTCTGCCGCTTTTACTAAAAATTCATGAGGCGTTTTATTCCATACCCGAACAGAGAAAGATGGCTGTGGTAAAAAGACATGGTGGGAAGCCTGAATACACATAAAAGACAAATCATTGGTTACATCTTCTCCGTCTTTATTTTGTCCGCCTGCAATTAGATTCTGGAATAGGCTATATCCTGCAAATCCTTCCGCACTGGCCGCATCACGGCATTTATTCAAATCATTGAGTTTCACCCAGATACAATCCATTAATTCTTGTGCAAACTCTCTGGTTAGATTTCCGCGGTCCAAGTCCTTCTTATAATAAGGATACATATATTGATCAAAGCGTCCCGGAGAAATCGAGTGACCACTGGATTCAATCTGCAATAACTGTTGCACGAACCAAAAACTTTGACAAGCCTCATAAAAGTTCTTTGCTCCTTTTGCCGGTACCCGTCCACAGTTTCTGGCAATTTGTAAAAGTTCTTCTTTACGGACCCGGTCCGTGCACTGGTCAGCCATTTGTTTTGCAAGTACCATATAACGCTGTGCATAAGCAATCGCTGCTTGACAGCTTAGAATGACTGCCTGTAAAAACCGAGAACGTGTTGCATAGTCTGCATCCGAAACAGAACATTGTTCCAGTTTTTCTTTCGCCTCTGCGATAATGCCTTCGTAACCAATCTCCAGTACTTTTTCATACTGTACCGTTACGTGACCTACCCCATTATAAAAATAATTTCCCGGTGTAAACACATTGTGTTCCATTGCCGTAAGTGCCTCCGGTGCCATATAAGAAGTTGCTAATTCACTGGTGGTTTTACCTTTCCAATAAGGGTGTACCTTGCGAAGTTCCTCTTTGGTTTTTTCTGATATGAAAAATGGATCGGCACTTCTGGTCGCCACGGTATCAAATTCGTCTTCTAACCACTGAAATGAAAATTCCGGATAAGTCTGACAGCCACGAGGTGCAATGGTCGTACTTCCTACGACTAATTCTTCTTCCCGGATAATAATTGGTAATTTTTCAAGAATATGTGCAAACGCCTTTGCTCTTCGAATAACCATGGGCTGTCCTTCGGTTTCCCGATAAGACTCCGTAATCAGCACTGCTCTCGCTGATTCAATCTCCGGCATCTTTTCATATAAATGGTCAACTAATCTAGGGATTCGCTCTGATTTTTTGACATCTGTACTATTATATCTTTCCATGCTTCTTGTTTCTCCTTTCCACCTTGTTTCCTAATATGCATAAGCATGGTTTTATTATAGCGTTGTTTGCTTTGAATGTCAATAAAAACCGCATATATATATATTGTTTTATGTGGTTTTTGGCTCTATTTTATTTTGTTAGGCTTTTCACATGTGGTTTTATGAAGTTTTTCATTGACTTTTCTGTATTTTGGTTTCATAATAGGAAGAAATAACTATGATACGACAAGAGGGATTCCTATGATAAAATCAGATTTGCATACACACTCCATCGCCAGTGGTCATGTGACCACCGATACCATTGCCCAGATGGCAAAGCAGGCTGCTAGAATGAACATGTCACTGCTGGGTATTACCGATCACGGACCGGCTACCCTTGGCTCTTGTAAGTCTTCTTATTTTCGAAGCCTTGCTTATGCTCCGAAAGAGCGTTTTGGCGTTCCGGTATTCTATGGAGTGGAATTGAATATTTTAGACCAAAATGGAAGTGTGGATTTAGATTCCCACATTTTATCTGGTTTGGATTATGCCGTTGCCAGCATGCACACACAGAATATCCCGTCCGGTACTATAGAGGAAAATACAGCCGGTTACCTAAACGCAATGAAGAATCCTGCTGTAAAAATCATCGGGCATTGTGACGACACCAAATATCCAGTAGATTATCAGGCATTGGTGGCCGCAGCCAAAGAATATCACGTTTTGTTGGAGATCAATAATGCCTCTCTATCTCCTTTGGGGTATCGTGGGGATACTCGGTCCAACAACGAAACACTGTTAAACTATTGTCTGGCCTATGCCCATCCGGTCATTCTGTCCAGTGACAGCCACGGCTGCAGTCATCTGGGAGATGTGTCCTATGCAGAAGCGCTGATAGAAAAGGTTGGTTTTCCGGAATCGCTGATTTTAAATAACCAAATAGAAAAACTAAAGGACTTTATTCAAAGATAAAGTCCTTTAGTTTTTCTATTGATTCCTGATTTCCTGTGCCAATGCCATATATTCCTTGGCACTTCGGCTACTTTTTTTATAGGCCAGAACCGGCTTACAATTATCTTGTGCCCATTCTATAGCACTGTCCACTCGGATGTAGTTCTGAAATACCTTTACCTCATCCAGTGCTTCCAACGTCTCTAATGTCTGTTTGAAATAATTTTTTCTGGTATCTACTTTGGTCACTGCAATTCCCATTAATTTTAAATCCACCGCAGTTTTTTGTACCTCGCTTAAATATTCGAACATATTCGCCAGACCAAACAGCCCCCAAGGACTCGCCTCCACCGGTATAATCAAGTCATCCGAAGCATGGAGAATATTGGTGACCCATCCCCCTAAGGTAGGTGGTGCATCGATTAGAATATAATCATAATCCCCTTGTTTTCGAATCCCTGCGATTCCTTTTTTTAAAATCAGTTCCCGTTGTCTTTTGGAAAACAATTCATATTCAATGCCACTCATGCGGGTGGACGATGGAATCAAATCCAATCCTTCGTATTTCGTATGTACAATCTTCTGACTGAGTTCCCCTTGTGTCCGAATCCCTTCGAATAAATTTAGAGTTCCCTCTGCATAAGCAAATACTTCCTCCTCTTCACAAAAGGAAAGAGACAGATTCATCTGCATGTCCCCATCTATGAGTAAAACTTTTTGATTCAGCAATGACAAGGCATATCCAATATTCGAGCAAGTGGTAGTCTTACCGCTTCCCCCTTTATTATTAGCAAAACAGATTACTTTTGTCTGATTCATAAAACACCTCATTTTCTCAATAAGTTCTTTTGCGTTACGATTCCATTTATAGTATAATCGGAAATAACCAGATATGCAACCACAAAGGAAAGGGGAGTTGATCCCATTATGAAGACTGTAGGTCTTATTACTGAATATAATCCGTTTCATAACGGACATCAATATCACATCGAACAATCCAAGAAAATCACCGGCGCCGACACCGTCATCGTCGTTATGTGTGGGGATTATGTGCAACGGGGAATTCCCGCCATTATGCCTAAGCACCTTCGTGCAGAAGTTGCTCTCCATGCGGGAGCTTCTATTATCATTGAACTTCCGGTATGCTATGCTTGCGGAAGTGCAGAGTATTTCGCCACAGGAGCCGTTTCTTTGCTAAACAGCCTGGGATGTGTGGATTTCATTTGCTTTGGAAGTGAATGCGGCGACTTAGAAACCATGGACATATTGGCCCGCACTTTAGTGGAAGAGCCTGCCACTTACCAAGAACTATTGAAATCGCATCTAAAAAAAGGTAATCCCTTTCCCCTTGCCAGACAAAAGGCATTGAAAGAATATTTACAAGACGATTCCTTAGATGCCGTCTTAGAACAGCCCAACAATATATTGGGTATCGAATATTTAAAGGCATTGAAGTTACTTCACAGTTCCATCACCCCCTACACCATCAAACGAAAAGTATCCGGATATCATGACAACGAACTTTCCGACACCTTTAGTTCTGCCTCTGCCATTCGTAAACTTTTGGCTTTTTCCGGAAATGCCATACATCTGGAATCCAACACCATTTACGATGAACCGGAACTATCCGATGTATTGGCTCGCTTAGAGGGGCAGGTTCCGACAGTCTGTATTAAACTATTAGAAGAAAATCATCGCATACGTTACCCCATTTACTCCAATGATTTTTCTATGGTTCTAAAATACAAGCTCCTATCCGAGACCAAAGAATCTTTACAGGAATATTTAGATATTACGCCGGATCTTGCCAATCGTATCTTGAATCTTCGCAATGACTTCATTACCTTTGACCAATTCTGCGACTTGTTAAAGACCAGAGAATTGACCTATAGCCGCATCAGCAGAAGTCTTCTCCATCTTCTGTTAGACATTAAAAAGGAACATTTAGACGATTACAAATCCTTTGGTTACCATCAGTACATTCACCTGTTGGGATTTGTAAAAGAACAGACCCCATTATTATCTTTGATCAACGATACTTCCACACTTCCTTTAATTACCAAATTGACTGATGTAGATAAGCTCAGTGAATCCGGTATAGAAATGCTTCGCCGTGATATCTATGCCGCTGATTTATATGAATCTGTTATTACCGACAAATTCAAATTTCCATTTATCAGCGAATACCAGCAACAACTTATAAAGACGAGCCGGTAACCGGTTCGTCTTTTGGTTATGCAATATTTTTTTTCGTACAAGCAATGGCAAGTGCGCCCGGTCCAATATGACACGCCACACTTAAGGATAACCGGTCCATATAGATATCCCTGGTATTAAAACGATCTTCTAGTTCTTCTTTCCATTCTTTTGCAGTACTTTGATCACATGTATAAGCTGCCTGCAGATGTACTTCTTCAAGACCTCCAAAACGATGGGTAATGTCTTTTTCCATTGCCGTTAGCATGGCACGTTTTGCCTGTTTAAACCCTCTGACTTTGGTATAGGCATCTAGTTTCTCGCCTTGTATCTGCAGTACCGGCTTTAAGTTCAGGACGGTTCCAATGGCTGCTGCTGCCGGAGTGATTCTGCCACCTTTTTTGAGATATTTCAAAGTGTCTACCGCAATATAGATGCTGGTATCTAATTTTTCTTGTTCCAACTGCTCCTTGATCTGGGCTGCGGTATTGCCTTGTTCTACCAGCTGTCGTGCTAAAAGAACTGACTGTCTCTGAGTAACGGAAATTCTTTGATTATTTACCACTTCCACTTTATCTTCATACTCTCCGGCAAGCATCATCGCAGTCTCGCAGGAACCACTTAGTCCGCTGGACATGGGAATATGTACCACCTGATCGTACTCTTCTAATAATTGATCCCATAATGTTGTCACATCTGCCGGTGATGGTTGGGATGTTTTGATATCTGCCGTATCATCTGCCAGTTTCTCATAAAACGCTTCCTGGGAAAGAGAAATGTCTTCTAAAAACAATTCATCATTGATATAAAAAGGCATGGGAAGCACATAAACTCCCAGTTCTTTTCCCTGTGTCTGCGTAATCCCACTATTGCTGTCTGTTACGATTGCTATTGTTCCCATAAAAATCCTCTCTTTTAGTCTTGCTTTCTACACCGTAATCATATCAGATATGGCGTCTCTCTTGGCTACAAACATAGGAATATCTTCTCCTTTGTATGGATTGTCTCCCATGGTTACTTCTAACTTCACCGTTTCATAAGCTAATTTTTCATAATTATTTTCCTGGCTCAAATGTCCAAGCATCACACATTTCAAATCCTTATGCAGTATATCACAAAGCAACCTTCCTGACAATTCATTGGATAAATGTCCCTGTTCTCCGGCTACCCGCTGCTTCAAATAATAAGGATAAGAGCCAACTTCCAACATATGGATATCGTGATTCGCTTCCAAGAGCAGTGCATGAATGCCTTTCAAATTTTCTACCGTATAGTCCGTATAGACCCCAAGGTCGGTGGCGACTCCCACTGATTTTCCACCCTGTCCAATGCGATATCCCGCCGGTTCATTGGCATCATGGGAAATGGAAAAGGGATGAATACTTAAATCTCCCAGTGAAAAGGTCTCATCCACTTCAATCACATGAAACAGTCCTTCCGGCATCTTGCCTAAACTGCTGTAATTTTCAATTCCCTGAAGTGTTCCCCTGGTAGCATAAATGGGAATGCCGTATTTGCGGCTAAAGACTCCCAGGCCTTTGATGTGATCGGAATGCTCATGGGTCACTAAGATACCTGATAATTCCTCTCCCTTGATTCCAATGGTATGTAATCCTTCGTCAATTCTTTTTTTACTGATGCCCGTATCCACTAACACATGTGTCCGGTCACTTCCCACGTAGATGCAATTACCACTGCTTCCACTGGCGATACTACACAATCTCATATAATATTTCTCCTAAAACTGCTGTGCTTTCAAAATCCCATCTATCTGTGCACAAGTCTGTGAAAAATCATGACTGTTGTCAATTCGTATCTGACACCCTTGTTCATATACACTTTCTTTGGCCTGATTTTGAATGATTGCAGTTATCTTCTCATCCGGATATCCTCTGGATATTTTTAGCCGTTCTCTTCGAACGGATTCCTCTGTATAAATATACCACAATTCATCACAAATTGCATCATACTTATCTTCCAACAACAGCGCTGCCTCTAGCACGAACAACCTGGTTCCCCGATTTCGTTCCCAAGCAATTTGCTCCTGTACATAAGCTTTTACCGCGGGATGCACGATTTCATTGAGTTGATGAAGCTTGCCGGCATCGTCAAACACCATGGCTGCCAATTTTTCCCGGTTCACTTCCCCACCGTCTAGTAAGATTTCTCTGCCAAATTGTTCCACCATTTTAGCATAGCATATTTGCCCAGGAGCCTGTAACTTTCTGGCAATTTCATCTGCTTCATATATGGAAGCGCAGAAGGTATCTTTGAGATACCTTAGCACTTGACTTTTCCCTGAGCCCACGCCACCTGTAATTCCAATTATTCTCATTTTCTCTTTTCACCTATTTACTTGGTCTCATACCAGTTCTTTCCGGTATTCATATCTACAATCAAAGGAACATCCAAAGATGCCGCCTGTTCCATTTCCTTTTTCAAAATCAGTTTCACTGCTTCTAGCTCTTCCATTTTCGTTTCCACTAAAAGCTCATCGTGCACCTGCAGCACAATCCGAGACTGTAGGTGTTGTTCTTTCAATGCGTGGTTAACACGAATCATAGCAATCTTCATAATATCTGCAGCCGTTCCTTGAATGGGTGAATTCATAGCTACCCGTTCTCCAAAAGCCCGTTGCATAAAATTACTGGAAGCCAGCTCCGGAACCGGTCTGCGTCTTCCAAATAAAGTCACCACATACCCATCTTCTTTGGCATGAGCCACCGTATCATCTAAGAATTCCTTGATTCCCGGATAGGTTTCAAAATAACTGTCAATATAAGCCGCTGCTTCTTTTCTGGTAATGCTTAACCCTTGGCTTAATCCAAAGGAACTGATGCCATATACGATACCAAAATTCACTGCCTTGGCATTTCTTCTTTCCTCCTCAGTAACTTCTTCAAAGGGAATATGAAATACTTGGGAAGCGGTAGCACGGTGAATGTCCTGTGCCTCCCGATAAGCTTTAATTAATTGTGCATCTCCGGAACAATGGGCCAATATTCGAAGCTCTATCTGGGAATAATCCGCATCTAAAAATACCGATCCTTCTTCCGGAATAAATACTTTTCGAATCAGCCGTCCCAGTTCCATTCGCACCGGTATGTTTTGTAAATTGGGTTCGGTGCTGCTAATACGTCCGGTGGCTGTAATCGTCTGATTAAAAGTTCCGTGAATTCGCCCGTCTTCTCCGATATAATGAGCCAGACCATCTGCATAGGTGGATTTCAGTTTGGTTAATTGACGATATTCTAATATCTTAGTCACCACCGGATATTCTCCTGCCAGCTTTTCCAATACATCTGCGGCGGTAGAGTATCCCGTTTTGGTTTTCTTTCCATTTGGCAGTCCCAAATGGTCAAACAGCACGATTCCTAATTGCTTGGGGGAATTAATATTAAATTCCTCCCCTGCGATGATAAAGATGTCTGTTTCCAGTTCCTGAATTTTCCCCACTAACTGATCCCCATATATTTTCAGCGCATCTGCCTGCACTTTTACGCCGGCATTTTCCATCTCTGCCAAAGCAAATAAAAGTGGCATCTCAATCTCTTGAAAAAGCGTATCCATCTGCTGTTCTTTCAGTTTATCTTGTAACGGTTTCACACCGGCGTAGGCCGTATATGCTTGATATCCCACGCGAATGGTCTCTTCTGCTTTTTCATCAATGGTCAAATCCAGCTGTTCTCTGGCAACGTCTTCCGCCGTATAATCATTCTTCAAGGGGTTCAGCAAATACGCTGCCACTCGCATATCAAAACAATTCTCCTGTCTTTTCAGGTGGATCTGATGCATTCCTTCTTTCAGGTCGAACATGGAAAAAGTGCCTACACATGCTGCAACTTCTTCCACTTCTGTTAGAAGATAGTCTGTAGTCAATTCCACACCGGTCTGCATAATATAAATCTGTTTTTTCCCATATGCAAGTCCAATGCCGCCAAGTCCTGCCATGGACGCAAAAAGTGGCAACACATCCTTGGTATTTTGGTATAATACCACCCCTACGATCTCTTGTTTTTTCGCTTCTTCAAAAATATTCCCAGCATCTTTTCTGGTCTGTATCACTTGGAAATTCGTTTCGATTTTATTGGAACTGACCTCCACGTCAAATCGTCCCAGCAGATTTTTGAATTGCAATTTTTGAAAAAAGGCATAAGCCTCCTTGGTGTAAAGGTTCTGTAATTTTGCCTCTCCCATCTCATAAGGGAAATCGGCGTGTACTTCAATGGTCGCCAGTTCTTTGCTCATCTGCGCCTGTCCATAATATTCTTTCAAAGCAGCAGCCGCCCGTGGTGGTTTCAGTTCCTCCACCTGTGCATATGCCTGTTCAATAGAGCCGTATTCCACGATGATCTTCGTTGCGGTCTTCTCTCCAATGCTTGGCACTCCCGGAATGTTGTCCGAGGCATCTCCCATCAATGCTTTCACATCAATAAATTCCTTCGGTGTTACCTGATAACGGGTCTTCACATCTTCTGCATAATAATCTTCTACTTCAGTCTTCCCTTGTTTGGTTTTAGGAATACGAATCTTCACATGCTGGGTCGCAAGTTGTAGCAGATCACGATCTCCGGAGATCACTGCAACTTCCAGTCCTTGTTCTTCACACCTTTTGGCCAATGTTCCCAGAAGGTCATCTGCTTCTAATCCTGCCTGTTCTATGATTTTCACGCCCATGGCACACAATACTTCCTTAATTACAGGTACCTGCTGTCTTAATTCTTCTAACATAGGTTTTCTTGTACCCTTATAATCCGCGAACATCTCATGGCGAAAAGTAGGTGCGTGTACATCAAATGCAACCGTTAAATACTCCGGTTTTTCCTCATCCAATATCTTGAATAGGATATTCAAGAAACCATAAATAGCATTGGTATGAAGTCCTTCCGCATTGGTAAGATCCGGCACACCATAAAATGCACGGTTTAAAATACTATGTCCATCTATTAATACTATCTTTCCATTCATATCTACTTCTCCATGTCTTCTTTTCGTTATAGCCTATAGGGATTCCCAATTGTCACTCATACTCATTCTGTATTAGTATATCGAATTACCGATATGCCGTCAAGATAGCTAACTTTTTTAGTTTTGTTTTTGGGTACAAAATACAGGCAACATCGTTTTGATGTCGCCTGTATTTTGTATATTGTTTTTTTATTTTTCATTTATTTTTCTGTGCATTTTCCTGCTGCTTCATGCGCAGCGCCATGCTATAATCAAGGATTTTTTCTTTCCGCTTGGTGAGCAGGGTTTGGTAGAAATCCTTTTGCAAATCGGAAATGGCAGGGGTTGTGGCAATGATTTCACAGACTTTTTCCATATCAATTATAAATCGGCGCAATTTTTGCGCGCTGCTTTTGCTCGTCAATTGCCTTTAGGATAGAGTCAAGCTCCGTACCGTACCCATTTTGTTCGCTGTCTACGCAGGTATTTTTAAGGTGGGCAAATTCCATCAGCCTTTCTCCATCTGCTGTGAAATCCTTGCAGGCTACCACCAGCTTCTCTTTGCCCCGCTTATCGGTATAGGTACCTAGCAGTGTATCCTGCACCGGTAGCCCGATGGAGGCAAGAATATGACAGGCGAGGTATTCGCTGATGCAGCTATTGGAATAGCTCATCCCCCTACTCTTGCTCGGAACCGGCGGAAACTTAAGCATATAGCTTGCGCCATCATAAAACACGTTAATTTTATTGCCATTGGCACCGCCATATGCCTTAAATTTATTGACCACACAGTTTGTAAAATCAATCACCGGAATACTCCTCCCCATAGAGATATTTTGTGCGCAAATATTGCGCTTGTTCCTCTGTGATGCAGTTCGACCACAAGTCGGAATTAATTGAGCCGTACAACTCGTCCCATAGGCAATCCATGTAGGAAACCCCATTTTTTTCGCCCTGCGTATAATCGAAAATTGCCTTTGTGAGCTGCGGCGAGAGATTGCACTCTAAATAGCTTTTGTCCTTTGGCTTGCCAGTCTCAGTTACGCCGTCGACCTCTACATTTAGTTTTAATACTTCTTCAACGGATAAATCCAGTGCTTTGGAAATTTTCAAAACCGTCTGTGTATTGCAGCGGCTTAAACTGGTCTTACCGGAGCAAATATCAGAAAGCGTTGCCCAAGGCACACCACTCTTTTTAGAAAAGCTGTACCGTGACAGCCCTTTTTCCTTTAGTAATTCTATCATTGTCATCATTTATCACCTACCATCAGTATATCGGTAAACCGATATACTGTCAATATGACTTTTTGTCCCCTTTTTCAAAATATTAGTATAATAAAAACAGCACAAACCCAGTAAATACGCTGGTTTGTGCTGTTTTGTTAGATGCGGCTGGTGGGACTTGAACCCACACGAGGTCGCCCCCGCAAGATTTTGAGTCTTGTGCGTCTGCCATTCCGCCACAGCCGCCCATCTAATAAGTGAACCGAATATTATTCTAACATATCAAGGCAGACATTGCAACAGTAAAATGTCTGTTTCTCAAATAAAATCTATCAGTATCATCTTCCATCCTTACATCCCCACATAAAAGGTCATCGCTTGCGCTGTCTTGCCTACGGATTGTTTCGTTTCCATATCATAAGCCGTAAATAGAGCAATCACCGGATATGTTCCGGCTTTCAAGGCGATTTCCAATGGTTTTTCCAATACGTATTCTCCGGGATGGATTAACCCTGTTTTCAAAATCTGTTTTTGATTTGTAACTAAAGAGTAGGTCACTTGATAAGCGTAGTGGCAAGTTTTTACGATTTCAATACGCAAATCACCTTCGCCTTGTGGTGATGAAAAATGAGGGCCTTCATTGACAGACATTTGTTGCATATCCTCCGATATTTTTTGTGCTACTGTTTCATTGGTTGCCTTAGAGACATTCCCTGTGGAGGATGGAGAAACCAAGGTGGGGTTTTTCGTAAGCACCACTACCAGTGCCGCTATATTACAACAAATCAAAACAACCAAAAGGACTCTCATATATTTTATGCGCTTTTGGCTGGTGATTGTTTTGTCTTTTCGCATAAATCACCGCTCCCTTGTTATGATTATTTTTTCTTTTCCTTATCCTTGTGATTTACAAGGGATATGAAGCTGAGCACTAATATTAATAGGCTCACACCCAATCCAATCAAATATCCTCTATACTCCGCGCTGTCTCCCGTTTGGATATTATTAAAACCAATGTGTTTTTCATTTGTTTTGATATTCGGTGCATTGGTATCTTTATCATTGGTGTCTGGATTCGTTGTATGATCGTCCTTGTCTCGATCATCTTTTCCATCATCATTTTGATCCGGCATAGAACGTATTTCCACAATAGTATCTTCCAGTGGTATGAATTGAGCCAATTCCTCAGCCGTGTATTTTTTGTCCTTCACATAATATCCATCTAATTTCCATTTGTCGGTGGGGGTATTAGGTACCGTTACCAAAGGCACATTCACTGCACCAATGGCACTTCCTTTGTCGATATCTGCTTTTGTAAATGCGATTTCCGCTTTATCATGTTCCCGCACCACATAAGTCACTGTAATATCGGTCAAAGGATTTTTCTTTAACAATGTAATCTCTATGGTCCCACTGACATCAAAGTTAATTTCAAAAGGCTGGGTAACGCCCGCCTTATATCCTTGTGCATTCGCTCGTACAAGATATTGAATCTCCGAATTATTGGGTCCGAATACTTTGTACTTTACCTCATTAGCCGGATTCCCCTGAGTGGGAGTCGTACTTCCATTTTCCTCACTTTTGATAACAATTTCGTCAGTCAATACTGGTTTTACCAGATGTAGTGTAACCATTGCATTGGGAATTAAATTGCCATTTTCATCTATGACACGCACAGAAAGCACCGGATTATTTTCATTGGTATCCGGCAGATTTTTCCCATCTGTAATCCATATCTGCACAATGGAGTGATCACTTGTTTCATTCCCATCCGGTATTGCAGCTGCCGATACCACTTGGGAAAATCCTATGCACAAACAAAATGTTATAATCAGTGTCGCTATACGTTTCATAAATTTCCTCTCCGGCTAGGATTCCGCTTTTTTTCCGGGAACCAGCACGACTATTTTCATCCCTGTAGCACCTGTCTCTTGCAAACTTTTCGGATCGTAGCAGGTAAATGTTGCCGTGGCATCATAGGCTCCGGGTGCTATTTTGTCTTTAATCTTTACCTTTTCTATATAATGATCCGGATCAATAATATCCGTCTCAAATAAAGTCTTCTCTGTTTGATCCATCACTACCTTCACACGAAATGCAAACTTATTGGCCGGTATATTCTCAATATTTACATTCAACACACCCTCTTTTAAAACCGGCTGTGCATTCATACTCACATTGACTTCCGAATCCTTAACCACCCGATTCAAGCGTTCTTGAATCTCTGCATCGGTCATTCCCGGCATAATACCGGTCTTTGCCGCTGCATCTCTGGTAAGTGCGTCCTCTTCTTTTTTTCCACAACTACGCAGGCACAAGAGGACAACGATAAAAACAACTACCAGAATGATTACAATGGCAATCATTCTGCGGCGTGATTTCTTACGTAACTGATTTAATTTTTCTTCATATTCTTTGTTGGTAAATTGTTCCTTCATCTATTTCCCCTTTGATGCTTTATTTTGATATGCCAGCACAATATTAATCTGTGTAGCTCCCACTTCCCGCTTGGTTTTTGGATCTAGGGCATGAAAGGTGGCTACTGCATCATAAGCGGTCAGCTTCCCATCTCCATGATGAGGCAGGGACTCCTTCATCGTGGCCTCACCCACACTATACCCGGGCTTAATGATACCGGATTGATAGATGAGGGTATCCTTTTTGGATTTTTCATCCGTATAGACAATGTCCACTTGCATAAAATAATGATTGGCACTCACATTTTCTATATTGACTTTTCCTTTTTTCCCATCAATGGATACTGTTCCACTCATGGCAACATTAAATTCACCTTCTTTAATGATGCGATTTAAATCTGCTTGAATCTCTGCCTCTGATTTTCCGGGTAAGTTCCCCTCAAATGCTTCCATATCCATGGCATGTGGATCATGGCTAAGATAATAATGCCATCCCCCATAGATTCCAATCCCTAAGAGTATGACAACCAATAGGATGATTCCTAGAGGGCGTAATTTTCTTTTTTTTATTACATCTGTCTCCAACTAATGTTCCTCCCTTTTGTGTACTTACGGCTTCGGCATAAAAACAGCAAATCTTATTTCTCTGCTGTTCTTATGCCGAAGTCGACCCACAAGGTGTCGACTTCGATAAGGCTGCTAAACCATTCTATTTTAGAAATGGAATGCGAAGAACAAAACGAATTTAGTATCCTGCGTCTGCAGGTGTGTCACCTACATACGCCTTCACACTCTCTTTCGTAATAAATTTTCCATCTGCACCAATTGGTTGCAGGGTATATGCTAATTTAATTTGTGGTACGGTAGCTTTCTTGTCATACACTTCACCTGTGTTAATGGCTGCTGCAATTTCAAGAGGTAATACCCCATTGTTAGGTGTAATTTGAGCATTGGACTTTACAGCATTGGTAGAACTTGCTGCCGTAATAAATCCCTCTGTCTTGTCGAAAGTTTGCACGGCCAGATCGGTTAGATTGTCTCCGGTACCAAGGGACATATGAAAGTTACTCCTTGTGGTAGGAACTTTTGCAACATCCAGCGTCCAATCACTATTGGCAATTTTGGATACCACTAGTTTACTGACTGCGATGGAACTTGCACCTGCTTTTGCTGTATTGGTAATTTGGTAGGCATTTGCTGCCGGAACGATAATTTTACTCCCTGCTGTATTCGTACTGTGATCTTGGGTAACCGCCAAGGTCACATAAAGTGGTACCGTAAAGCTTACGGATTTGGTCAGGTTATCCGGATCATAATCGTAGACCTGAATACCCACCGAGGTTTCCCCTGCATCGGTGGTTGGTGCTGCTGCAAAAGTTGGCATGGACATGGAACAAGTTAACATAAGTGCTAAAATCAGTGCTACTCTTTTTTTCATAATCGTTACTCCTTTTTTATTTTATTATTTTTTTGTACAATCTTTGGTCTTACTTTTTCCTGTGACAGCTCCCTTAGGTTTGTATGGTTAAGGTCAGTGCCATTTCTAAATTTGCCACCACCTCTTTGGTAGCGGGGTCTAATACTTCGATACACGCGGTGGCAGGATAATCTCCGGGAGGAAGGATAACCGAAAGTCTGTCCTCTGTCTTTTGCTCCCCGGGGCGTAGCACCGTACCCGTATACACGGTTTCACCGGTATCATTTCGTTGGATGCTTACACGCATATCCTGCATGTTGGAGGGACCATTTCGAATTGCTAACAGTCCTTGGCTGTCTCCCGATGCAAAAATAGGTGTGGGATTGATTTCACAACTAAACATCCCTGCGTCCACTTGTGCCTGCAGATTCTTGGCAATTTCTTCTTCGCTTTGTTTTCCGGAAGCGGTCTTCTTCGCGTTTGGATCGGAAGGTGTTGTCTTTGGCCAAAATACGAATATCAGTACTGCCCCTATGATAATGGCCAGCACCATTGCCATCTGCACTTTTTTATTTGATTTTTGTTTCTGTAACAGGGTAACTATCCCAGAGCCTTTTTCTGGCTCGTTCTCCATATTGGCCTCACCTCCTTTTTTGTACCACAAAATGGTATTTCGAATGATTCTCTATCTACAAGGTGAACGCTATGGTTGCACCGTAAAACGGTAGGACATGGTAAACAAATCCCAATCTTTCAGCCGCAATGGTATATCTGATGGATACGTTGCCGTAAAGGTAAATCCCACTCCATGGGGAACCTTTGGTCCCACCGGATTTCCATCTGAATCACAACCGCTAGGCATCGTTCCTAGCTCTAATGGAGTGGTGCTAATACTTGCCACCGCTGTTTCTGGGAACCCAAGTGATGAAGTCTTTTCTTGTATCTTTAGCCACATTTCATTCTTTTTCGTTGGTGCTTGATTCACCAGTGCCAACTGATTCGTTGCCCCGCTTTTCACTGCGAAGTTCATAATCTCTGCTTTTACCGGTTTTACGCTTCGGTTTACAATAAAACAGCCTTCCTTAGGTGTAATCAGTTTATTGGTTTGCCCTTGTATAGCTGCCAGCCCAATCCAGGTCGGTACCGATACATTATAGACATCCGTTAGCACCACGGTGGTTTCCCGTATATTCCCCAATTGATCTGAGGTATAAAGGTATAACCGCTGATCTGGTATTGCATTTGCTGTAACGGTTGACTGCGCATCCGGGAATAAGGTCAATCTATTTTGTGTCTGTAAAGTGGTAAATCCATTTGTTCCACATAACGTAGTTCGTTCTTCTGTGGTTAGTCTATTGGTGGTCCAGCCTGCTTGATGCAGTCCCGATGCTTGATAAGTATATCCCGTTGCCGATGTTTTACCGGGGTCCGCTAAGGTAAGCGTTGCTGTGCTATCTGTGGAAATTGTCTGCGTTCCCGTCGGCTGATATTCTGCATCCATGGTTTTCTGACTGATGGAACCACCGCTTTGAGCAGTCACTTGTGTATAGGTGGAGCCTGTGGTATCTAATACGATCCCTGCCGTCTTCCCTCCATTGGTAACCACGTAGGCATACCAGACATCCGCTTCGTTACTGTTGGTTGCTACTGTACCAGTCATGGTGCCTAAGATGGTATTGGCGGCACCTCCTCCCAGCGTAATAGGTACCTTATCTGCCGGTGCTGAGTTTCCTACTGTCCATGGGTTTTTCGTAAGAAAAGCTTCGCTAATCTCGGTATTCCCAATGTCTAGCTTCCCTGTCCCCGGTTGAATTGCAAATGCAAACTGCAAAGTCTTATTGGTTGTACTGCTATCTATGGGAAGTGTATTTTGAATCACTGCCGTATGGACAATCTGTGGTGTCCCTGTTACATCGGATGCAAATTGTGCATAGTAATTCAGGTCCGCTCCTGTTGGAATGATTATTTTCTGACCTGCCGGTGTAACTGCAGTTGTTCCGGTATCCGTAGCTGTCCATTGAGTAAATGCCCATTTTTTATCTAATATTACCGTATCCGGTACGTCCGAAGCATCCACAATCACAAATCTATTCGCACTTGTTGCTTTGGGGTCAAAGCCATTGGTATAAGTACCATCCGACTTTCGTTGTGGCAGTACACGTTTCACCAACTTCGTAGTATCGGCAAAACCGGCCACAGTTGTATCTGCTGATGCAATGTGAAACCCTACGGTCTTCTGCCATGCATCCGGTACCCCATCGCCACCCTTTGTTGCATCATCATCTCTTAACCACTGTGCGGTCAGCGTGCTGTCTTCCACCACCTTGAACCGATCCACTGTAGGGTAATAGGTGCCGCTAATGCCGGTACCTTTGGTACCCGACCACCCTGCAAAGGCGTAGCCTTGGGTTTTTGCCTGATCCTGAAATTTCTCCGGGCAAGGCATTGCGGTTACCATACTGTTCAATTCCACATTTCGTTGGTAGACATCCGTTGCTGTTAGCGGTACAGAGCCTGCACTACCCACTTGGTAAGTGACATCCGCCACAAACTGCCAATCTGGGGTCAATGTAATTTCTCTTGTATTTCCATAGACATCCTGCACATAAAGATAAACATTTTTCATAGCTTTCGCCTGTGCCCTGGTTACCGTGATAGAGTAAGCACTTACATTGCCTAGTAATGCCCCCTTTGCATTCGGTTTCACATCCTGCAATTGAGTCATATAGGCGGTAGAAGCACCTTCCGTCCAGTCTCCGTTCTTGGGTGGAGAGGAAAATGCGTTAGTTGGATAATCACCCAAACGATTCGGTTCCATGACACCACCCGATATAAATTGCTTTCCTCCACTCCAGCCGATGCGGTAAATACCGCTTGGCGTATGAACGCCTCGATTCAGTTCTTCCAATGGAATGTGAAGTGTAAATTTCTTCTCATCTCCGATACCGGTATCGCGCACTGCTTTTGGAGTCCTCCCAACGGCTGTGGTATCCGGAGAATACACATCCGGTACTGCAATTGCCCATGCGACTCCTGCGTAAGTCAAAGTGTAATAAGATTCATTGGGGTCAATCGTAGTAGTTACGCTGCTGTAATAATGGGTATGTACTCCATCACCAATGCCATCCGAAGCAGCCGGAGCTGTATTTTCTTTTTGTGTAAAGGTAGTGGTAGTCGCTGTATACTTGCTTGCATTATTCATAGCAGCTCCCGCAGTCTTATCTGTCGCTGCCATAAAAGCATCGTACTGTGCTTTGCTTAGCAAAAATAACTTGTCTACCGAGCTAGTTCCATCTGCATTTAAATTCTCCGGGTCATAAATCAAACTGTCAAAATAAAGAGTTTTACTGCTACTTCCCGTTGTTTCCGAAGTGGGCATACCCACCCACGCAAGCTTTGTCGCTGGATTTTTGGGTAAGCCATATTCAATGATCGTCTGTGGTGCAGTGGTATCCGCTGTTCCAATTTCCATACTGGTGCTAAAGAACTGCTCTTTCGTAGGTGGTAGGGATGCCGCTGCAAAGACAATCAGATCGTCTCCTTTTACACGGTGATTCGTATTTTTTACATCCACTGTCAAAGTACTATTCTTGGTATTAGTATAGTTACCTGCTACCTGTAATGGAACAGAAGTACCGGTAGGTCCCGCATCCTTTGGAACAAGCAAGACCGAGTTGCTGCCTGCCGTTAGATTTCCTGCTTGAAAAATTGCTCCGGTAGTTGCATTTTGAAACTCCAGTACCCCATTATCTGCAAGAGTAAGATTGCCTGCATAGTTTACTCCATTGGTATCACGGCAACTCATCTCTTTGGTCACAGTTAAGTTCTTATTTACATTCACGTTGTCAAATTGAGTAACCTGATCTACGGTAATGTTATTGTTAAAGTTACCAGTGGCTACGCCACCTGTATATAGTCCGGAAACAGTCTTAATCATACCGCCATTGACATCTACTGTGGCATCTCCCGTCACTTGCTTGCTCAGGTCTATAGACCCCGCTCTTATAGTGTCATAGATTCCGCTGTTAATCACCAGTCTGGCGCTTTCCGGTACCACTGTTAAAGTACTGACCGCTCCTCCATAGAGTGCCAAATCACTATTCGTCATACGGACACTTCCCGGTTGGTCATTGGCTACACCAAAGGCTCCCATGGTAACGGTACAGCCATTGGCTGCTATGGATGGTGGACAATTTCCTCCAAATTTAAAACTTTCAAAGATAATCCCCTCGTTCTTAGCTGGGTCTGCGTGATGTAATCCTAAAGTATTCGTTTCTGGAAGTTGTAAGGCTCTGTCATATTTGGCATGATTCTGTATATCCACCGTGTTTAGTTTTTTCATATCATTTTCCGTCAATAACTCCGGTTTATTTTGTCCAATGCTGGAAAAGGAAATGGTTTTAAGCTTGCCCGAACCTGCGGTTTCTCCTTTAAAACTTTTCAATTTTTCAAGATCATCGTGAATATCAGCGCCCTCTTCCATCACCAATTCCCCTAGTTTGTTATGATAGCCGATGGTATAGTCTTTGATAAAGTTAACCAGATATTTTTCACCCTTAGGTGCCGGATATTTCTCCATATCGTTTAACGCATCCCATAGGGTAATGTAGTCCGTGTAACGCATAGGGTCTGCTCCCGGCGCTCCATTGTGAGGTGCAGGGTAGACACGAACACTGGCATTTTTTGTTAGAAATACATAGCCATGACCGGCTGCGGTTCCATCCGGCATAGCATTTTTATTGTCCTGAATAATACCGGCCACAATGGAAATATGCTTATTGTACTGCGTTTTATCTGCATTTGCTGGGGTCTCAAACTTCAAAAGCTTGGTTCCATCCTGTGGTAGCACTTCTGGCACAAGACCAATTTCAATAGGCGATTGACTTAATTGCCCCCTTACGGTAAGACCGGGGGTCTGAGTGGTGGCATTAACCAGCAACGTCCCACTATCTGCTACATTTCCGCTAGACTTAATTTCATTGATACCATATCGATTCTGTGGATGCTTTAGTTGTAATTCGGTATTCTCTTGAAGCCAAAGGGTTCCCACCTTGGCTTTCGCCCCTGCATTGGCTGCATAAAAGGTGTCTGGGGCTCCCTGGAATAATACTTGTGTAGGTGCGGTAGTACCCTTTTCCAAAGTAAGCGTACTCCAGTTACACATTGCATTCTTGACGGTAGTATCACATCCATCCTTAAAATCAATGGTACAGATTCTAGGTGTTACATTCACGGCTGAAGTAGGTGCTGCGCCACCGCCATAGATATTATCAATACTCTTTGCGGCCACTATCCGAAGTGCCAGGTCCTTGGTTCCACTGGTCAGTAATGGTCCCTTTTCATTTCCATTTCCCGGAGTGATGGTACCAAAAACAGCGTTCTTTGCATTGATGTTCAACGTTCCTCCACCATTTAAGGTTGCCCCTGTGTAGGTCGTATCTAAAGATGCTACCGTGGGGAATGTCTCAAAGCAAGTGTCATCCTTATTTTGTATGGTAATATTGCTACTTCCAAAGTTCCTTGCCTCTCCATAAGCATCTCCGATGATCGGGCTCTCATTGAGATGAAAATTGTAATCCGCGGAAACCAATAAATGAATCTCACTTTTTCTGCCGATTCCACCACCATGCTGCGCAGTACCTTGGGTGGCGCCAATGATATTATTCGCTGGTGTTGTTTGATCGCTACCAAACGTACCACCATAAATATAAAGTGCCGAAGCCCCGGTATTGCTCTGAGTTTCACCCCTTGCATCTACATCGGATAAAACCGTACCATATTTCCCATTATAAATCGTCACTGCACTATTATAATGATCCGTTTCCGAAAAGTTGGTTCTTCCACCATATATATTCATATAGGACTTCGTATCTTGCTCTAATCCCGGACCAATTTGCAAATATCCCTCGTTCTGTCCCGCTGACATGGCCCGATAGGAAATAGGGGTAGTTACTGTACTTCGCAAGCTGATATTTCGAAAGGTGGCAGGCACTGCCAATTGAATGTCCGTTGCAAGTAGGGTAAGTCCATTGGAAGACGGTGGTGCTGTATTCTTATAGAGGGTATTCCTGCCTGCTCCTTCGGTGCCAATGGCTTCCGGTGCATCTACTGTCTCTCCTGCACTTACTACTCCATCTCCCTTTCGTTCGTATCCTACATCATTGCCCCAACCGGTGATAATGAGGCCGGCACACTGTGTTGCTGTAATTCCTGCCAAAGCAATATAATCAGCCGAGGTCATTGGATAAGGTTTGAGAAGCTTGATCTTAAACACTTCGTTTCCTTTGTTTGCATTTGTAATAGCCGTTTTCACTGCCGCAAAATCCGAACACGCTGTAGCTGTTGTAGAGGTAGAGGTCAGTTCAATGGGTAAATTCTGGGTGGGTCCTATGGTAATAAAATCTTTCGTACTATTTGTCTTATGGGCAACTGCGCCATCTACAGATGTTAAGTTGCCGATCGTACCGACTTTTGTTGCAGCAACGGTATCATTTTCTCCCAGATAAAAAAATCCATAGTCTCCATTTGCCAGTGGAACCGAGTTGGGAGAAAGCCCTATTTGCAGTTGATTGGGGGCTGCTTGTGCTGTGATTTTACCAAAGAGCATTCCCCCTGCCTTATTATCTTGTGTATAATTATCACAGGATAACGAAATACGTGAGGAGGCTTGTGCGTTCACATTTCCCATCATACAATTGGCTCCGCCTTGTGATACCGTTAAAGCACTGCCTGCTGCCAAATTCAGTTGTGGAAAGCCATTGGTGTAATATGTGTTTTTATTCAGTTCCGTGATTGCTTGATCATATGTTTTCATTTTACCCAATACCATCTCAAAGTAGTTGACCGATAAATCCATATTTTCTGCAATGTTCACCGTAGAAAACCAACTGACACCATTGAGTTGGACGGATTTACTAATGTTGAGGGTGGTTTTGTCATTGACGGAACAATCATGGGCTAACTGCTCATTCACACGGTTAGAGCCATTCACAGACTCTTTCACAGTTCCAATATCCATAATATTCACCGTAGCTGGATAGTTCGTGGTATTTTTTTTCGCCATACTACGTCCCCAAAGAGATTTCAGCGTAGTCTGAGGAGCATTAATATCCATCCTAACACTGGAATGATTGCCATCCAAGTCTAACACCGGATAGGAACCGTCTTCGCTTCCATCCGGTGAAGCAGCAATGTCTGTGCGGCTCATATCGATGGGTTGCTTGTAATAAGTCGTATCTAGAGTAAGCGTATCTGTCCCATTTGGGAATAAAGAGCAAGAATAAACTCCCAATAATATAGCAGGAGGTGCTACAAAGGTTAATCCTTCCATCGGTTGCACCAACATGGAAACGATGCCCTTTGTGGAATATTTAACATTACCGTTTCCACCTTGCACATCATCATCCAGAGAATCTCCGACGACACAATTCCGGTATAAAATATCCGTATTACTATCCGTATTCGTTGTGCCACCGGCATAAAAGTTCCCACCATACAATTGGACCTGTTTGTCTCCGGTAATGATATATTGCTCGTCCATACTATTCCGTTGTTTTTGTGCATTAAAATAGCCCCCACAAACTTGATGATAGGTACCGGAAAATACTTCCAACTCTGTGCTACCATCATAAAGTGTCGTATCTGCGGGATCTCCCGTTTTGCCAAATAAATCAATATAGCTTCCTGCTGTATTCTCAACCCCTTCTCCCATCACCACTTTCTGACTGTAGGCATTGATTAAAATCTTGGACCCCGTTGCCGGAATGAGTTTCATATTACGAAAAGTGGTGGGTACACCTAAATCCACTTGTGTTGGCAAGGTAATGATACCGGCATCATCCGGTGCTCCTTGTAAACCTAGGCGAGTATTCGCTCCCCACGTTGCAGGATCTCGATTCCAA
Organism: Lachnospiraceae bacterium; assembly: GCA_036666555.1. Taxonomy (GTDB): domain Bacteria; phylum Bacillota; class Clostridia; order Lachnospirales; family Lachnospiraceae; genus UMGS1251. Next base: position 119,866 of record JAVWVS010000004.1, read on the forward strand.
AGAGTATCGGCTCCGTCTGGATCACTCCAACTTGCACTTAAAGTCAGACTCTTTGCTTTGTCATTACCGGGAAGGTTCCCTCCTTTTCCGTCAAGCCTTCCCCCTAACCCATGAAATTTTGAAGTTTTACCTATATCCTCTATGGTTAGTTCCTGTTCCGCTTTACAGATAATAATACGGTAATCAATTTGGTTCCCTTGATTGCTATCAGCATCAATCGCATTCATCGTATCTATAAACTTATCATACCACTCATAGCTTCCGGGAACATTCCCCTGTTCCGGACTTGGTGATAGGAAGAACATTCCCTTTGGTACAGTGATCCCACCACTTCTGCCTCCTAAGACCGGTCCCATTGGAATTGCAGCTGGTTCGCCACCTGCTTTTTCCGTATAGATGGCTTCATTTTCCGGTTGGTGCAATAATGCACAGTCCGCACTATGACATTCTGCCTGTTCTCCTGCACCACAAGTACACACAATCGGATTGACCGACTGTGCAACACATGCTAAAAAGGCCTCGTCCTTGGTAAACGGCGATGCCATTAATTGTTCTGTCGTATAGGTCATGCCACCTGCTGCATCCGTCCATCCGGTTACAGGAAGTACTTCGCCGGTATCACTCACTATGACCGTGGGAAGTTGTTCTTTCGTGATTTTACTATTTGTAGGAATTTTCACTTTTACCTGAGCGGTTCCATCTGCAAAAGCAGCTGATGTTCCGTTTAGACCTGTTGTATCTATCGTAAATGTAATACAGAGATTGGTTTCTATCACATGTACCATCCGGTTAAAAGAAATTGCAGTCGTATCTGCCTTCGGAGGCGTTGGTACACCTTCCGTTCCCGGTGTTGGCGAAGGTATCATCGGCGTCAACAAGTAAGCAACCGTATAGTCACCTACGGTATCCACACGAAAACCACCTTCGTCCGTAATGGATAACGTATATGCTGTAGTGTCATAAGTAATGTCTTGCATTAAATCATAAGTTTCCTGCGCTTTTGTTATCGTAAGTTCAGGAGCCGTATATACATTGGTTCCGGTATCTGCCGCACGGACAACCTTTGGATAAACCGGCAACAACCCCAAAATCAAAGCAATGCAAAGAAATAATGCACTTATTTTTTTATAATAGAAAAGTATCCTTGTTTTCTTCATGTCATAAAATCCCCTTTAGAAAAATACTACCTTTATTATATCAAAGAAACCACGCAAAACCATATGGGCAACTGGAATACAATTAATTTTACCCTTTATTTCATTTGCAATAATTTTTCCCCTATATCAAAACAATCAAAAGTAGCAAAATAATCCGCCGGTGTTTCTGCCCGTCGTATCATTTCCACACTGCCATCTTCTTTTAGTAATAGTTCGGAAGATTTTAATTTTCCATTGTAACTATATCCCATGGAGAACCCATGGGCTCCGGTATCATGAATGTATAGTAAATCACCCTTGTTTATTTTCGGCAACATCCGGTCTGCTGCAAATTTATCATTATTTTCACATAAGGAACCGGTAATGTCGTATTTACAATTGCAGGGAGCTTCTTCTTTCCCCATCACCGTAATGTGGTGATAGGCACCATACATGGCCGGACGCATCAGATTGACTGCACAGGCATCACAACCGATATATTCTTTATAAGTATGTTTTTCATGAATCGCCGTGGTTACCAGTGCACCGTACGGACCCATCATAAACCGCCCCAGTTCTGTATAGATTGCCACATCTCCCATGCCTGCGCGCCCTAGAACCTCATCATAGACTGTATGTACATTTTGACCGATGACTCGAATATCATTCGGAGTCTGATCCGGCTGATAAGGAATCCCAATACCACCCGATAAGTTGATAAATGCAATGTGCACTCCGGTTTCTTTTTGCAGTTTGACCGCTGTTTCAAATAAGGTACGTGCCAGAATCGGATAATATTCATTGGTCACTGTGTTGCTGGCTAAAAAGGAATGAATTCCAAAATGTTTCGCTCCTTTTTTCTTTAAGATCTGAAAAGCTTCAAAGAGCTGTTCCGTAGTCATGCCATACTTGGCATCTCCCGGATTATCCATAATGTCATTGCTGATTTTAAATAGTCCACCCGGATTATAGCGACAGCTAATGGTCTCCGGAATATGACCGATGGTCTTTTCCAAGAAATCAATATGCGTAATATCATCCAGATTTATAATGGCGCCTAACCGATCTGCATAGGCATATTCTTCCGCCGGAGTGGTATTGGAGGAGAACATAATATCTGTTCCTTTCATATCCAGTGCATCAGAAAGCATTAACTCAGTATAAGAGGAACAGTCACTGCCACAACCATATTCATTTAAAATTTTCATCAAGAATGGATTGGGTGTTGCTTTGACTGCAAAATATTCTTTGTATCCTTTGTTCCAGGAAAATGCTTCCTTTAACGCTTTGATATTCTCTCGAATCCCTTTTTCATCATAGATGTGAAAGGGCGTGGGATATGTTTGGACAATCTCTTCTAGTTGTGCTTTGGTTACAAACGGCTCTTTCTTCATTCCGGTATTCTCCTTATGGTATATTGTGTTTCCAATTATTCCACTACTGCAATGCGCATCATATTGCTGACGCCGTCACGTACTGCTTTCTTTACATTGGGAGAAGGAATCCCCGCTGTCATAACAATGATATCTCCGGATTCCACCATTTGCTTTGCTTGAATTAATTCAATGGCTCCATCATAGATATCTTCCGTCGTAGCTGCCTGCATGGATTTCACCGGAGTCACGCCCCAGTAAATTTGCATTCTGCGAAGGGTGTTTTCATTGGGTGTTACACCGATAATATTTGCTTTTGGCTTAAACTTAGACACCACTCTTGCAGTTGCACCGGATATGGACGGAGTCACAATGCATTTTGCATTCAGGTTAGCGGCTGCCGTAACGGAAGCACATCCAATGGCACTAGAAATACTTTTCCGGCTGTGTTCTTGGGCTTTACTAAGCATAAAATCATAATCCAGATGTTCTTCCGTATTTTCCACAATATGCACCATCATCTGCAATGCTTCTTCCGGATATTTTCCCTGTGCGGTTTCTCCTGATAACATCACTGCATCGGTTCCGTCATAAACTGCATTGGCCACATCCGTCACTTCGGCTCTGGTAGGACGCGGATTACGAATCATGGAATCCAGCATCTGCGTAGCGGTAATGACCGGTTTATAATTGTCATTACATTTTTGAATCAACATTTTCTGCAGGTAGGGCACTTCCTCTGCGGGAATCTCTACACCTAAATCTCCACGGGCTACCATAATTCCATCTGCTGCACGGATGATTTCATCAATATTTTTAATTCCTTCTGCATTCTCTATCTTGGCAATAATAGGAATATAAGGTGCATTGCATTCTCTTAAAAGAGCCTTGATTTCCAATACGCCTTCTGCGGAACGAACAAAAGAAGCGGCAATAAAATCCACCTTTTGTTCTACTCCGAAGATAATATCTTCTTTATCTTTTTGGGTCAATGCCGGTAACCGTACCGGAACATTCGGTACATTAACACCTTTTCGTTCACCCAGTTCTCCACCATTGATGACCGTACAGATAATCTCCGTTTTATCTTTTCGTTTTACTTCCAGTTCAATCAGTCCATCGTCAATCAAAATCATGGCACCAATTTGCACGTCTTGTACCAGTCCATCATAGGTGATGAAGACTTTTCTGTCATCTCCTTCTATTTCCTGAGTAGTCAAGGTGAATAATTCCCCCTCTTTTAAGGTGACCTTCTGTCCTCCTTTTAAAAGTCCGGTACGAATCTCCGGTCCTTTGGTATCCAGTAAAATGGCCACTTGTTTGCCGGTCTCACTGCGAAGTGTTTTTAACAAGTCCATTCTCATTTTCTGTTCTTCATGGTCTCCATGGGAAAAATTAAATCGGGCAATATTCATGCCACTTTCCACTAGTTTCCTCATCATTTCTTTATCATTGGTATTCGGTCCCATAGTACATACGATTTTTGTTTTGCGCATTGTGTGTTCCTTTCTTGTCTCTTGCGAATGTAGTTCTTATTTGACATGCTCATGTGTAAATAAATGGTCTTGGCAATATTCATGATTCCCATTGCACTTGGAACAATATCGAAATTCCAAGTTCGGATCATCTAATTCCGTTCTGCCACAGACAGTGCAGCGATGATGCGGCCCCGGTCCTGCAGTTCCGGCTTCGGTTCTTGCCTGATAGACTTCTTTGTGAAACTGTTTTCTTCGCTTCACCTGTTTGGGTGAGTAGGGCTTCATATTCTTGGAAGAAAAATAAAAGATAACGAAATTAAGCAGGGATGCCAAAATGGTCACCCGAATGACAATATTGCCGGTGATAAAGCTATAGCCTACAATAGCCAGATACACCAGTGCCATCCATTTCATCTTAATAGGCAGTACGAAATATAAGTACACCTCCATCTCCGGGTAACTGGCAGCAAAGGCCAAAAAGATAGAAAGGTATAAGTAATAGGGGGTAAAAAAAGAACCCAGAAAATTGATTCCGGTTACCAGATATAAGATCATGGCTCCAATAACGGTAAACAACATTCCCGAAAAAATATACATATTGTAACGGAACTCTCCCCAGGTCATCTCTAATTGTTTCCCCAGTGAGTAATAAAAGAACATCATAATGACAACTGTAATTAAACTTCCACCGGAAGGTACCAGAATCCAAGTGATGATTCTCCATATCTGTCCGTGTAAGATTAGTTCCGGCTCCAATGTGAGATACTGCAAAACATTGGGTATCGCCATTGCAATCAAATACCCAATTCCATAACATCCAATCAGTAAAAAAGTAAGATTCGAAATGGCATATCTTCCGAATTTACGTTCTAATTTATTCAACCAATTCATAAATTTATTACTCCTTCATTCTTTTTCATAAGTGGTAAATTTCATCTAATTGTACCTTTTGAGGTCTGGTTTGTCAATTCCATCCCTTAAGTTTACGCTATTTTAACAAATACTTTCTCTATTTCTTGCAAATATTATCACTTTTATGAATTGAGTTTTTTCGATTCCTGTCGTATAAT